>QHTT01000080.1 GCA_003220935.1 Gemmatimonadota bacterium | reverse complement strand
GCCGCGTACACACTGGCGCGCTACCTGATGCGGGACGCGCACGACGCGGAGGACGTCGTTCAGGACGCTTATCTGCGCGCCCTCAAGTACTTCGACGGGTTCCGCGGAACGGGGCCTGGCGACAGCCGCGCCTGGCTGCTCGCGATCGTACGCAATACGGCCTACACGGTGCGGCGCAGTCGCCGGGCAGACGAGCGTGCCACGGAGTTTGACGAAGCGCTTCATAGCGAGGCCGTGGCGGACGATCACCCCGAAGCGGCCGTCGTGTCGCAGAGCGAGCGCGAGGAATTACATCGCGCGATCGATCGGCTGCCCCCTGAGTTTCGTGAAGTGATCGTCCTGCGAGAGCTCGAGGGATTGTCGTACAAGGAGATCAGCGACGTGGCGGGTGTGCCCGTTGGCACCGTCATGTCGCGGCTGTTCCGCGCCCGCAAGCGCCTCCAGGACGCGCTGTGTGGCGAACAGCAGGAGCCTTGACGTGACCCACCAGAACTTTGAAACGCAGCTCGATGCCTACTTGGACGGTGAGCTCGCCGCGGTCGATGTGCGAGAGCTCGAGACGCACCTTGCGGAGTGTCCGGACTGCGCGCGATTCCACCAGGGCCGGGTAGCGCTGCGCGCGGCGATCCACGCGCACCTTCCCGTTTTCCCGGCCCCCGACGCCCTGCGCGAGCGGGTGCGGGAGGCGCTACGGGCGACGCCCCGGGAGCACTTCGCCCGCCGCGTCGTCGGGCCAGCGATATGGCGCTCCCTGGCGCTCGCCGCTTCGTTCGCAGTCGTGGCACTCGGCAGCTGGCGGCTCGCGCAGCGGCGCGCGGGCGCTGAGACGCTGGCCCAGGAGGTGCTCGCGAGTCATGTCCGCTCGCTCATGCCCGGCCACCTCACCGACGTGCTCTCGTCGGATCAGCACACGGTGAAGCCCTGGTTCAACGGCAAGCTCGACTTCTCGCCGCCGGTGCACGATTTCTCGGGACGCGGCTTTCCGCTCATCGGGGGGCGCCTCGATTACGTCGGTGGCAGGCCTGTCGCGGCGCTGGTCTACGGACGGCGCCAGCACCTGATCAACGTGTTCCTGTGGCCTGCGGTGGGCGCGGCCCCGGGTGGGCCCGCCGCGGTCACGCACCAGGGCTATCGTCTGCTGCACTGGACGACGAGCGATTACACCTGCTGGGTGGTGTCGGACCTCGCACCGCCCGAGCTCGACGACTTCGGCGCCTTGCTGCGGTGGAGCGACTCCATCGCCGCCCCGCCCATGTAGACAACGAAACAGCGGGTCCTCGCGGGGCTACGCCGTGACCGCCAACGGCGCAGCACGACTACCTTCCACGCCATGACTCTCCTCCTGCGCGAACAGGAGCCCCTCGCACAGCACACCACCCTCGGGTTGGGCGGGCCGGCGCGCTATTTCCACGAATGCACGACCGAAGCCGAGCTGCGCGAGGCGCTCACCTGGGCGCGCGAGCGACGGCTGCGCGTGCAGATCATGGGCGGCGGCAGCAACCTGGTCGTAGTGGACGCGGGCTTTCCGGGCCTCGTGCTCAAGCTGGCGATCGGCGGGATCGCCCTGCGGGAGACGACCCAAGGTGTGGAGTTGACCGCGGCAGCCGGCGTCGAGTGGGACGCGCTCGTGCGTCAGGTCGTCGAGCGGGGATGGACCGGGATCGAATGCCTGTCGGGAATCCCCGGAACCGTGGGTGCCACCCCGATCCAGAACGTCGGCGCCTACGGGCAGGAAATCGCGGAGACGCTCGTGTCGGTGCGGTGTCTCGAGCGCGCCGGCCTCACAGAGGTCGTGTTCCCGCGCGACCAGTGCGAATTCGCGTATCGCAGCAGCCGCTTCAAGAGCCGCGATCACGATCACTACATCGTCCTCGACATCACGTTGCGCCTGTACCGCGACAGGCTGCCGCAGCTGCGGTACGCCGAGCTCGCGCAGGCGGTCCGGCACCATGGCGAGCTGGAGCGCCTGGCGCCTGCCGACGCGGTGAGCGTCGTGCGCAACACGGTTCTCGAGCTGCGACGCCGCAAATCCATGGTGCTCGACCCCACCGATCCGAACGGTCGGTCGGTCGGCTCCTTCTTCATGAATCCCGTGCTCTCGGCCGACGCGTTCGAGCGCCTCGTGCACCGGTGGGGCGCGGCGGGCGAGGGCGACGGCATCCCGACGTTCCCCGCCGACGGACGGGTGAAGGTGCCGGCGGCGTGGCTGATCGAGCACGCGGGCTTCGGGAGGGGGTACCGCCGCGGTGGGGTGGGGATCTCGACGCGCCACGCGCTCGCCTTGGTGAATCACGGGGGCACCACGGCCGAGTTGCTGGCGCTGGCCGAAGCCATCGAGCGCGCCGTGTATGAGCGCTTCGGCGTCCGGCTGGAGCGCGAGCCCGTGGTGGTAGAGTAACAAACGAAGAAGGGAGCTCGGCCATACTCAAGGGGGTGGTGGTCTCGGCCCGCCCTCCCACGGCGGACCGCCGCCGAACCGCGGCGGGCGTTCGAGCCGGCGCTCCAGTTCTGCGTAGCGCGTCCGCTGAGCCGGGGTGAGCTGGGCGTTGATCTCCGTGCTCATCGCCGAGCGCACCGCATCGAATCGCGGATGCACCTCGCGCCAGATCTTCTCCACGTCAGCGCGGTGACGCTCCAGAATCGCCCGCACCGAGTCGCGCTGCGTCGCCGTCAGGTCCAACCGCTCGCTCAGAAAGCCGATCATCCCGTCGGGCCCCGGCGCCCCCCCCCGGAACGCCCCGCCCCGCGGCCCGCCATGGACTCGCGTCCCGACCGCCCACCCGAACAGCCCGCCAGCCGCGAACGACGCGAGCAGAGCTGCGACCGCCCAGAAACGAGATTGCTCTAGCATGCCGCCCCCTTAGTTCGCGAGCATGGACGCGAACAGCGCGCTCGGGTCGGGCGCGCGGTGCGTAGCGAGCAGCTGGACGGCCGCTTCACTGCCCGTGGCGGACGTCACCCACGCGGCGTCGAACGAGGTGCCAGCGTCTCGCGCTCTGCCAGCGAGATAGCCGCCCACGAACGCCAGCACCGCAGCGGCCGCAATCGCCACCCGGCTCCAGCGTCCCAGCACCGCGCGCCACGTCCCCACCCCGGCCGATTCGGCGCGATCGAGCACGCGAGTCACGAACGCCTCCGTGGCGTTGCGTGGACTGAGCGCAGCCCACAGCGCCGCGCCCAGCGCGGGATCTGGATGGTCTGGAGACCACATGGGCTCTTGTCTCACCGGTCCTCCTTCAAGTCGTCCAACAGCGCCCGCAACCGGCGCCGCGCGTGAAACACCGCCGACCGCACGGTCCCCGGGGCCATCCCCAGGATCTCCGCAATCTCCGCGTGCGAGTAGCCCTCGACATCGAACAGCACGACCGCCACCCGGTAATGCTCCGGCAGCTCATCCAGTGCGGCGCGGAGCCGGTCGCCTAGCGCCAGGCGCTCGGTCTCAACGTCCGGCAGCGGGCCCTTCGCGGCGACGTCGTCCCCCAGGACGCCGGCTTCCCGCACCGTCCGCCGTCGCCGGCGGTCGATCGCGGCGTTGGCAACAATCCGTAGCAGCCACGGACCGAACGGCCGGCTGGGATCGTACCGGTCCAGCTTCACCAGCGCCGCCAGCACGCCGTCCTGCGCCGCATCCTCGGCGTCGTCCACATTCCCGAGGATCGCGCGCGCCACGCGACGCACTGACCCGGCATACCACTCGACCAGCGTCCCCAGCGCCTCACGATCCCCCGCCAGCGCGCTCGCGACGAGGGCGGGCTCGTCCAGCCTCGCCTGGCCAGATCGGTCCCGGTCGGGCAGCGCGCTCATGCTGGTGTATACGGGGCGTCGTGCGGCGCTGCTGACTGGCCCGTAGAGGCGCCGAGCGAGTGCTATTCAGCGGCGCGCACCCGGTCGCCGTAGTCTCCACGTAGATTGCCACCTGTCCGTTGCATTCCGAACTGAGCGAAGGGAGCGAGCACGCCATGCGCGGCACCGTTACGATCGCGGCGGCGGTCATCGTCCTGGGCGCGTGCATGGGGCCTCCCGGGGGCGGACGGGGCGGCGGGGGCAGGTTCGGGCCGGAGGGGCCGGGGGGCCTGGGCGGCCTGGAGCCGACGCAGCCGCGTTACATCAACCCCGGCACGCTCGCCGCGCTGCCAGGCTTCACGCACGCGGTGCGTGCAGGCTCGATCCTGTACATCTCGGGCGAGGTCGCGCTCGACTCGACAGGGAAACTCGTCGGCCCCGGCGATCTGGGCGCCCAAGCCAGGCAAGCGTTCGCCAACCTCGCGTTCGTCCTCAAGATCGGAGGAGCGACGCCCGCCGACGTCGCGAAGCTGACGATCTACGTGGTGAACTATTCCCCGCGCGACTTCGAGGCCATCCGGGAAGCCGGAGCAGGGTTCCTGCCCGCTCGGAACCCCCCAGCCGGAATCATTGTGGGCGTGCAGTCGCTGCCGTTGGAGGGGCTGCTGATCGCCGTGGACGCGACCGCCGTGATACGGGCGATGTTTCAGCCGCGGCAGCGGTGACCTTCGCCTCACCCCGTCCCGATCGGCTGCCGTCGCCGCAGGCCCGCACGACGGCTCGACCGAATCGCTTGACGGGCAATTGGGTAGAGCAGCCGGGCCAGCAGCGACGGCCGGTACAGGCGGCCGAGCAACGATCTGGGATCCGCGGTGCGGTCGAGTAACCACGCGAGCCCCCGGTAGCCGCGCGCGCCGAGCCTGCCGTATAGGAAGCGGTTTACGATGCCGGTGCGGAGCAGCCCGCCAAGGCGCTCCTCCCAGAGGCGATCGTAGTCGTCGAGCCGGCCACGCACGAGCGAACGCGCCGCGAGACTCCCCGACAACATCGCGTAGCGCATTCCGAAGCCCCAGAGCGCATCCTGAAACCCGGCTGCTTCTCCGACAAAGAGAAGGTCGCCGCGCCGGCCCGTTGGCGGCACGTCAAAGCCACCCGCGCCGCCAAAGCGCCGCGCGTTCTGCATGTCGAAGCCCACTTGCTCACGGAAGAACGCGACCGTGCGCTCGAGGTAGACCTGCTTATTTTGAAACTCGTCGAACATGCATGAGGCGACGGTTCCTTGGCCCCGGACCACCAGCAGATACGCGTAACCCTTCGGGGCCAGACGATCGGACATGGCCGCAAAGGCACCGTCGGCCGCCTTCGTCTCAAAGACGTAGCCGAGCGCGACCGCATCGGAGCCATGCGGCCCCTGCGCGACCACGCCGCCCTCCCGCAGGAGAGGCCGCCCCTCCCCGAGGCGGAGCTCGATCCCTCGAGCCAGGACCTGCGCCTTGAGGCTGAAATCGAGCGTGCCCGCCCGCGCGCCGCGGCGCACGAGATAGAAGAGCGGCCGCGGTGAGCGATACGTGTGTACGCGACGGGGATCAAAGACCACTGCCTCCCGAATCGGCGTATGATCGAAGGTCGGCTCGATACCCAGGCCTGCAAGCTCGTCGATTACGTCGCCGTCCGTGGTCCAGTTCTCGAGTCCCTGGAAGTCATCGTGGAAGCGGTGTCCCACGTCCGAGCACCGCTCGTGGACAATGACTCGCCGCCCCGCCTGGTTTGCCGCTAGAGCGGCGGCGAGCCCCGATGGACCGGCCCCGAACACGTGGATTGGCTTCAGGGCGACTTGCCCGGATTCATCATCCTGCGGTGCTGCTCGGTCCACGCCTGCATCGAGTCAGCCCAGATCTGCACCTTGGCGCGCTGGGCGTCGGTGAGGACTGCCCGTGCCTGCGCCGACGATGCTAGCATGGTCCAATGCGCCTTGCCCATCGCGGTGTGCGCCGCTTGAAAGTGGGTCTTGAGCGCCGCGGTGTCGGCCTTCGCGGCGTTCGCTACCTGCTCGAGCTCCTTGAGGTGCGTTTCCGCCTCGGCCATCGCGGCGTCGCGCGTCGCCTTCGCACCGTCCCGCAACGCGGTGAGGCGGCCGACTTGATCGGGAGTAAGGCCGAGCGCGTCCTTGCGAGCGAGCAGGTGTTGCGGGGTGTAGAGCATCATTCGCATCAGCGACGGCCCCATCCGCTCCATCATGGGGTCGTCCATCGTCATCCCGTGGCCGGCACCCATCATGGGATGATGCATGCTGTCGGACTGCTGGGCGGCGAGCGGGGCCGCGAGCGCCAGCGCGACCAGTGCGATCTTGCAGGTCATGGGACCCTCCTTGCCGGGTAAGATAACGGAAGACCGCGACCCCCGAATCTAGAGTGGCGACCCGGGGGCCTGAGGACATTTGATCCCGACTGTTCGCTTCCGCCGGGTCGTTCCGACCGTTGCTGACTGCCTGCTATTGGGTTTCGTTGTCCTTCGAGCGGTGAAGCTCCCAGTAAGGAGGCTTGCGTGCAACCAACTGGGGCGTCCGCACGTCTTACGCATCAGACAGGGCCCGCTGCGCGTAGCTTCCTGTCGACCACTCGGACAACTGGAGCTCTCGATGAGTTCACGAACTGGAATCCTAGACGTGGCGCTCGCCGCACTGGTCACGGCCTGCGCAGCGGCTCACCAGCCGCGCGTGCCCCTGGCGGGGACCGCCGGCGACGTGGCCGCCCTCGCAGGCCAATGGGAGGGGTCGTACTCGAGCGCCGCCACCGGCCGCAGCGGCAGCATCTCTTTCACCCTCTCCGCCAGCAGCGACAGCGCCTTCGGCGATGTGGTCATGATTCCCCGCGGCTGGGGTCGTCCGCTCCAGGCGTGGAACGGGCAGGGATCGGCCGGTGCCCCCGGGGCGCAACCGCGCGTCGCCGTGTTGACGATCAACTTCGTGCGAGTTACGGGCGGCCGTGTGACGGGCAGGCTTGCGCCCTACGCTGACCCCGAGAGCGGCGCGCCGCTGGCCACCACCTTCGAAGGTCAGCTCGCCGGCGACCGGATCGAGGGCACCTACACGACACGCGGTGGCGGGTCCCCGGATGCCCAGACGGGCCAGTGGCAGGTGATGCGGCGCAGGAGATGACGCGAAGCGGCGCCGCAAAGATCTCCGGGCCCACGTCGCCTCAATGCCGCGGCAGTACCGGAACGAGGGACAGGGCGATCGAGACCGCGATCAGCACGATGATGATCCATTCGAGGATCTCCATCCGCCGGCTCGCGGCCCGGTCCGCCATCTTGGCGTAGATGCTGTCGATGGTCTGCAGCTTGCGCGTGATGCTCGCGTCCCAGTCGCCGAGGTGAAAGCGCCGGGACGCGAGCGAGTACACCCGCGCCAGGTACTGATCTCCCACCAGCTTGAGCGCATTCGTCACCTGCTCGAACAGGATCGCGCCGTCGAGCTGCAGCCGGGCCAGCCGGCGCAGGTCGGGACCGTCGCTCCCCGAGCCGACGACCCGCGTCGGGCGCGGCTGGAGCAGCTCATAGGCCCGCTCGAGAATGTCGTCGAGCTGCTGGTCGAGAAACCGCATCTCGAGCAGCTGGATGTTGGCAAACTCGAGGACCGCGCGCACGTCGTCGCCTTCGGGGTCGAACAGGAGCGTCGCGTCCGTGTCGATGAACGTCGCGTCGTCGGGCCCGAACGAGAGCCGCGAGGTCGTCGCGTCGGCGACTTCCTCCTGGGACAGCGTGTGCGGCTCGGCCCGCAACACTTGAGCGACGGTGTGCGCTTGCTCGGTCCACAGCGCGGCGGCGGCGCACGGCGCCGCGAACGCCTCGATCTGGAAGATGGAGTAGTCCTCGACGAAGTCCGCGATGCGCGGCCGGAGCGCCGCGTCCCCGAGCGTCGCCAGCAGCTCCTCCACGTGCCGGCGGGCGTCGGCCACGAGCCGCTCGTTTCCCCACAGCTCGTACGCCAGCGCGGGAAGGCCCAGCAGTGGCCCCTCGATGGGCACGGCGTAGCTCACCGAGATGGCGCCGAAGTCGTACAAGACCAGCTCGAGCGCCGGCGCCGTGCGGTAGGCGCCCAGTACATGCACCTCCCCCGGCCGCGTCACGCGCAGTGGTGCGGGGCGGTACTCGAAGGACGCGGGCGCCCGGCGTCGCTGCTTCACTGTCTGCCGCTCGGCGCCCGCCAGGATGCGGCGCTCGGCCGCGTCCAGGTCGATCGCTCGCGCAACGTCGTAAGCGAACAGAGGAAAACAGGTGCCCTTCGCGATCACCGGCTCCAAGTGATCTCGACCCGGGCTTCCGCCAGCCCCACCGGCCAGCGCGGCGTGAGCGAATGGCCCTGCACCGTCTCGTCCAGCCCCCGCTCTGACTTCGACACCGTGGCGACGGGAAACGACCACACGTCGGCGGTGGGCACGCACGTCAACTCGAGCGGCCTGGCGAGCGAGACCTCCGGCGCGAACAGCGCATCCTGAGGAAAGGCCGCCTCGTCCCACCGGTAGGAGACGGTCAACCCACCGCCAGCGTCGCAGCGGATTCGCTTCTCGAGCTGGGGCGCCCGGCACGTCACCTCTACGGCCGCGCCGACCGTACGCACATCGACCGCAACGGGGATGCCGGCCCACGATACAATCGGCTGGTAATCGCCGCCCGCGTAGACGTCCAGGGTCAATGCTCCGGGGAGGACGCGTTCTACGAATAGCGCGCGCGCATCGCGATCGACGGGCGGCAGCTGGTCGAGGCGCACGCGCTTCTCGATGTCGTGAATGCTCGGCGTCCCGTCTCCCGGCCCCGTGTCCGCCTGTTCGACCCCCTCGAGCGCGAGCTCGTGATAGGCCTCACGCCGCCGTGTCAGCACATCGGCGTAGTTGATCCCGGCGCCGAACAGGGTGTACTCCTCGATCGCGCCGCCACGGTGCGGGCTGACGAGAGCGGAGAATGCCGCCGCATGGATCCAGATCTCCTCGAACCCGTCACCGTCGAGATCGAGCTGCTCGACCTCGAGGGGGGCGCTGCGCCGCAGCTCGCCCTCGGCCAGCGCGAGGTTGCGCCAGATGGCCTCGCGCAGGTGCGGGAGGTACAGCCCTCCGAACACGCCGTGCCAGTACGCGTCGTTGCATTGCGCGCGGCCGATCGCCTGGCGCGCTGTCGCCGGGTCGCCGCAGCGTCGGCACAGGGCGGACACGGCCTGCATCTTCTTGTGCATCCGGTTCGACTCGGGATAGCGCACGAAGAAATTGCGCCAGTGCGCCCCCCGGACCAGCGCCGCGTCGGGGCCGGCGAGCCGTTCGGGCCCGAGATCGCGCTCGAGCCGCGCGAGCCGGGTGGCGGCCTCCGGCGGAAGCGCCCAGCCCTCCATCTCGCGGTATGAAGCCGTCGGCAGATACGCGAGCCCGCCGCTCGGTACCTCGGCGAGCGCCGCGGCGAGCGTGGTCAGGCGGATCTCGCCACCCGCGACCAGCGTGTCCATCGCCTCGAGGAACTGCGCGAGCCAGCCGCGATCGTATACCCACTCCTTGGTGCCCGGCCAGCCGCCGAACTTCTCGCCGTCGTCCACGAACACGGCCAGGGGCGCCCCGCCCTCCCGCAGCGACCGCAGGTACGCCACGATGTCCGCGGGCGGCTTGAAGGGAATCAGGTAACGCAGCCGCTCGTCGATCGGGAACAGCGCGACGCGCTTGCCGTCGCTCTCGGTCCAGAACGGGGCGTGCAGCCGATCGCCGGAGAATCCCGAGACCAGGAAATGACGATCGTCCACCAGCGCGTACCGCACCCCCGCCTGCGCCAGATCCGCGGCCAGCTCCGGCTCCCACACGCGCTCCGTCAACCAGAGCCCGCTCGCTTCCACTCCGAAGCGCCGTTTGATCGCCTGGCGCATCCAGTCGATCTGCTCGATCCGGTCGAGCCGGGGCAGCGCCGCCAGCACGGGCTCGTAGAACCCCGAGAGCAACAGCTCCAAGCGCCCGTCCACGGCGAGCCGCGCGATCCGGTCGAGCAACGCGGATTCGTGGCCTTCGAGCCACTCGAGCAGCGGACCCGACATGTGGATGGCGATGGGGAAGAATTCCCGCTCCGCGAGCCGCTCCAGGAACGGGCGGTACACGTCGCGCACGTGCTGCTCGAACACGTGGTCGAAGTTGCCCACCGGTTGGTGGAAATGGACGCCGAAGGCGAAGCGTAGCGAACCCAGCTAGTGGTCCCCCCCCTCCCCGTCCTCCCCCTCCCCCTTCGCTGCGCCATCCCCGTGTGCGAAGCCCAGCCGCCAGGCCACAGGCGCGAGCTGCGCCGCCCAGTCGGGCGGAGACGCGGCGCGGATCCGGTAGAAGGCCGTCTGCGCATCGAATGGAACCGGACTGCCGTCGCGCTGCACGCGTTCGGCCAGTTCTGCGACGACGGCGATCGCTCGAGGCGAGCGATCGTGCTCGAGCAGCGTCACTGCTCGGAGCAGCTCTCGGGCCGCGTCCCCGCCCGGTCCCCCGGAGTCCGGGCGTGACGCTGCCTCCGCCGGCACCCGCCGCTTGACCCGGCTCAAATAGACGTCGCGCCCGGTCCCCGCTCCGGGCTCGTTCGCCTCCGCGCGCGCGAGCCGGCCGAGCACTCCCGCTTCGAGCCGCGGCGCGTCCGCGCCGGCCAGCTCGATCGCGCGCGCCGCGTACCGGAGGATCTGCACCGATTCGAGCCCGGCGATGTCGTCGAAAAACCAGCCGCAGGACGTGAACATCCGGAGGGCGTTGCGCTCGAGGTCGAGCAGCTCCCGAGCCCGGGCCCGGCGCGCCGCGTCGTCAGGTCGGCGCATCTGCGCCGCCACAAATCGCGCGATGGCCGCCTCGTCCGAGCTGACGACGGCGCCATAGGCGTCACGGGCGGCCCACGGATCGGTGAACAGCTCGGTGCCCTCACGCTCGAAGCGCGGGTGCAGCTCCCCGGCGAGCCAGTCGAGCGCCGCGCGCAGCGGCGCCCGCCAGCGTTGCTGCGTCGGCCGCTCCGGCGCCATGCGGCAGCCGCAGTCCGCACGCCAGCGCTCCACCCCGTGCGCGCAGCTCCACGAGGTGGGCGCCACGAGCGCCACGTCGTGGCGCGGCGGGTGGCGCGCCAGAAAGGCGGCGAAGTTCTCGACCCGCACGCCGCTGCGCCGCTCGAACTCCCGCAGCAGCCAGGCGAGCGCCACCTCACCGAAGCGGTGGTGGTGGCCGTACGTCTCGCCGTCGGTCGCCACCGCTACGAGCCGGGGCTCGCTCTTGCCTTTCGCCTGCGCGAGCAGCCGCTCCGCCCACGCTGCGGCGTCCTTGAGCAGCGGTCCGAACGCAACGTCGTGAGAGATGGGGCCGTCGTACACGAACAGCGCGATCGACCGGCCGCCCGGCGTGCGGTAGCACCCGGGGAGCCCGCCCGGCGGGGCGTGCTCCACCTGATGCGGGGCGAGGATGGTGAAGCGGATCCCCTCGGCCGCGAGGACATCCAGGGTCTCGGCATCGACTGCCGTCTCGGGAAGCCACATGCCCTCGGGGTCGCGTCCGAAGCGGCGCCGAAAATCCGCGATCCCCCAGCGCACTTCGGTGACTTTGTCGCGGCGGGACGAGAGCGGCAGGATCGCGTGGTGGTAAGGCATGGCGATCGCGTTGCCGTGCCCGCCATGCCGCTCGCGGCTCTGCCGGTCGGCGTCGAGCACGGCGGCATAAGTCGACGGCGTCTGCCGCTCCAGCCACTCGAGCAGCGTCGGGCCGAAGTTGAAGCTGATGGAGGCCAAGGTATTGACGATCTGCGTGATCCTGCCGTCGGGGGCATACAGCCGCGCCGCGACGACCGCGCGGTAGCACTCCTGCTCGATACGCTGGTTCCAGTCGTGGTACGGCGCCGCGGGCGGCTCGGCGGCGACCTCGTTGAGCCAGGGGTCCTCGCGCGGCGGCTGGTAGAAGTGCCCGTGGATGACGACCGACCGCACGCTCAATCGCCCAGCACCTCAGCAACGGCGTCTAGGACATTCGGGAACAGCCCGTCGCGGCGCTCCAGCTCCACCGCCAGTGCGACGCCCCGCGTCCCCGTGTCGCCCGACGAGCCGGACGTCAGGGCGGCGATCAGCCGCTCGGCGTCGTCACAGTGCAGCTTGAAGCGGCGCTCCGCATAGTCCGGCACTGCGCCGGTGGAGATCATGAACTGCCAGTCGGAGGCCTGGGCGAGGAGCAGTTCGCGCGCCGCCTGCGCCAGCACCGGACGGGCGTCGCGGGACGCGAGCGCCGCTGGGGCCGCCTTCCAGAAGGCGCCCTCCAGCGCGCGGAGGCGCGGCCATGTCCACGCCGTGCGGTCATTGAGCCACATCGTGTGATCGCCGTTCACGCCCCACGAGCCTTCCGCGAGACGCAGCGCCGCGCGCGGTGGATGATCCGCCAGGTGCTGCGAGCCCGTCGCCGCGCGGATGCGGGGATGGTAGCGCAGCTCGCGGTACACTGCAGCCAGGAAATCCACGCCCTCGAACCACCAGTGACCGAACAGCTCCGTGTCGAACGGTGCGACGACGACGCCTCCGTCCTTCGCCCCTCCCGCTGCGGGCTCCGCCGCGATTTCGCCGAGCAGGTGCGCGAAGTGGCGCGCATGGTCTCCCGCCCGGCCGCGCGCGGCCGCTGGATCGTACGCGCGCTTCGCGCCCAGATCGACGTCGGGTCCCGTCACCCGCCACAGCTTGAGACCGCCGGGCCAGCGTATCTTGTGGAACTCGAGGTACCACTCGTCGCCGGGGTAGCCCTGGTGGCGGCTCCAGACTTGCATCGAGGAGCGGGGATCCCGCACCAAGGTGGCCACGCTGCGCTTCGCCCGAGGCGGCGTCACCCGATAGGCCTGGTAGGGCGACCGAACCGCCGCGGCTGCGGGTTTCGACGCGGCCTCGTGCCGCTCCGCGTCGAACCGCTCCGCGCCCAACGGGATCTCGGAGTACATCCCGAGCGGTGTGCCGGCCCGGGCGAGATGCGCGTCGGTGAAGAAATATCGGAAACCGGCAGCCGCCAGATGGTCCTCGATGGCGCGCCGTTTGCCGGCCCGCGGCCGATAGGCGCACTCCGGCAGCCAGCAGCCCACCGGATCCCGGCCGAACAGCCGCCGGTGTTCGCGCCGCCCTACGGTGAGCTGCAGCTGCACGCTCTCGTCGCGGGCGAGCAGCGGGAGATAGCCGTGCGTCGCCGCCGAGCCGATGATCTCCAGATGCCCATCGTCCTGCAGCCGGCGGAACGCGGCCACGATGTCGCGGTCCACCGCCTGAAATAGCTTCCGCAGGCGGCTCAGCCGCGCCTTCCAGTAGTCGACGAGGGGCAGAAGCGCCCCATCGCCGGTCGCGGCTAGCGCCGCAGGGGCTTCCCGGCAAACGGCCTCGCGTTGGTCGAAGAACGCTTCGAGCTCCTGCGCGAACGCCGGGCTCGCGAGCTGGTTCGCGAGCACCGGCGTAAAGCCGATCGTCACCGGCGCGCGGGTGCCATGGGGGGGAGCCGCGAGTTCCTGCAGCTGCTCGAGCAGGGGGAGGTAGCTGTCGAGCGCGGCTTCGCACAGCCAGTCACTGCCGTGCGGCCACCGCCCGTGATTCAGCACATACGGCAAATGGCTGTGCAGCGCGAGAACGAAATCCATCTCCCGACGGTCAGCCGGCGGTCGAGCGCGTGGCCAGCGCGCGCCGATAAACGTCCAGGTAGCGGGAGCCCGAGCCCTCCCAGCCGAACGCGAGCGCCATCACCTGGTGCATGATCTTGCGCCACGCGGTCCGGTCCCGATAGCAGTCCAGCGCCCGCGTCACCGCCTGCTCGAGCGCCGCGGAGGTGTACTCGGCGAACAGCACTCCCGTCTCCCCGTCGACGATGCTGTCGAGCAGGCCGCCCACCCGGCGAGCGACGGGGATCGTGCCGTAGCGCTGCGCCCGCATCTGCGTGAGCCCGCACGGCTCGTACAGGGACGGCATCAGCAGCAGATCCGCCCCCGCGAGCAGCCCGTGCTCGAGGTGATCCGTGAAGGCGAACTCGACCGCCACCCGATCGGGGGCCGCGGCGGCGAGCTCGGTCAGCGCCGCGTGGTAGCGGTGCTCTCCCGCGCCGAGGAAGATGAACTGCGCGTCCGTTTTCCCCAGCAGATCCGCTCCCAGCACGAGGTCGAGCCCCTTCTGCGATACGAGGCGCGCGCTCATGCCAAAGAGCGGAGTGTGAGCGCGCTGCGGCAAACCGTAGGCCCGCTGCAGCGCCGCCTTGCAGCGCCGCTTGCCCGCGAGCTCATCGATCGAGTAAGTCGCCGTGATGTGGGGGTCCGTTGCGGGATTCCACAGTCGCGGATCGATCCCATTGAGGATCCCCACCACGCGGTCTCCCAGCTCGGTGAACTTCTCCTGCAGGCCGAACCCCCCTTCCGGCGTCAGCAGCTCTCGCGCATGGGTCGGACTGACGGTGACGGCCAGGTCTGAGAACGTCAGGCCACCCTTGAGAATGTTCATCCGGCCGTACCACTCGAACACCTGCGGGTTGTACAGCTCACCGGGTAGGCCGAGCGCGGCCATCGTCTCGGGAGGAAAATGCCCTTGGAATCCGGCGTTGTGCACCGACAGCACCGTGCCCAACCGGCGGTGCAGCGGCTCGCCGGCGAACACGGTGCGCAGGTACACCGGCGCCAGACCGGTGTGCCAGTCGTGCGCGTGCAGCACCTGCGCCTCCGGCGCGATCTGGGGCAATACGGTCAGCGCCGCCGCGCAAAAGAAGGCGAACCGCAACGCGTTGTCCGGATAGTCCCCGGCGTCGTCGCCGTAGATCCCCGCCCGATCGAAGAAGTCGGGGTGCTCGATGAAGAAGACCTGGGGCCCGCCCCCGCCGCCGTCCTGCACGCGGTACAGCCATGCAGTCTCCGTCCGCCCGCCGAGCGCGACGGTGAACGGCGGCCCCGCTCGTTCCAGCGTCGGCGCGGTCTCCCGCACCTGGCGGTACAGCGGCAGCACCACCGTCGTGGGCATGCCGGCGGCGGCCTGGAAACTCGCCAAGCCGCTCACCGCCTCTCCCAACCCGCCGGTGCGCGCGAACGGCCAGTACTCCGCCGTCAGGTGGACCACGCCGATGCGCTCCGCCGCCGGTGCGGGCGGACGCGGCGCGGCGACGGGGCCGACCTTGGGGCGGGCCCTCGCTCTCGCGCGGACAGGCTTCGGCGCTCGGATGCTCGTGAGCTGCTCCCTTCGAGTTTGACGGGCCCCGTTCAGGCGGTCGGAGGATCGTCGCCCGGCAGCTGACCCCTGATCGCCGGCACGTAATGTTCCGTCACGTACTGCCGCAACATGCGCCTGGCACTGAAACGCTGGCCCGCGACGCACAGCGCGTGCTTCATTTTTTCCATCCAGCCGAGCGGGACGTCGCGTGCATCCCGGGTGTAGAACAGCGGGACCACCTCGTCCTCCAGCAGGCGATACAACTGCTCAGCGTCGGCCGCGTCGGCGTCCGCTCCCTCCGGCACGCCCGGGATCGCCCAGCCGTTCGACCCATCGTAACCCTCGGCCCACCACCCGTCCAGCGTGCTGAGCTGCGGCACGCCGTTCAAAGCCGCCTTCATGCCACTGGTGCCGCACGCCTCGAGGGGCGGCCGCGGCAGGTTGAGCCAGAGGTCGACGCCCTGCACCAGATTGTGGCCGAGGTGCATGTCGTAGTCCTCGATGAAGGCGATTCGCCCCTCGAACCGCGCTTCCCGGGTGTGCGCATAGACGCGCTGGAGCACCTGCTTCCCGGGCTCGTCGCCCGGATGCGCTTTGCCGGCGAACACGATCTGCACCGGGCGCCAGGGGTTGACGAGCAAGCGCTGCAGCCGGTGAGGATCGCGGAAGATCAGGTCGGCCCGCTTGTAGGTCGCAAACCGGCGGCCGAAGCCGATGGTCAGGGCGTGATGATCGAGCAGCGTCCCCGCGCCTACGAGGTGCAAGGCCTCTTTCCACTGGTCCGCCCAACGCCGCCGCGCCTGTTCCCGGATGCTCCGCATCAGATGGGACTTGAGCTCGTTGTGCACCGCCCAGAGCGCGAAGTCATCCAGCTTGAGCATCCTGGCCCACACGGCCGGGTCGTCCACGTGCTGCCACCAGTCGGCACCGAGATGGGACTCGAGCAGGGCCACCACCCGGTTCGCCATCCACGTCGCGACATGGACGCCGTTGGTGATGTCCGTGATCGGCACCCGCGCGGCCTCGCGGTCCGGCCAAAGCGGGGCCCAGATGCGGCGGGACTCCTCGCCGTGACGCCGCGATACCGCCTTCACCCGCGCCGAGAGGCGGATCGCGGCGACCGACATGTGAAAGCGGTCGTGGTCGAGCGCCGGGTGATGGCCGAGGCGGAACACGTCTTCCCGTCTCACCCCCATCTCCTGCCACACGGGACCCGTGCACTGCTCCACCTGCTCGGGGGAGAAGGTGTCGTGCCCCGCCGGCACGGGCGTATGGGTCGTGAATACGCTGGCCGCGCGCACCCGACGAACCGCGTCCGCAAACGAAACCCCACTCGCCACGAGCTCACGCACCCGCTCGACCAGCATAAAGGCGGCGTGTCCTTCGTTCGCGTGCCACACGGCGGGGTCGTATCCTAAGGTACGCAACACCCGCACGCCCCCGACTCCCAAGATCCATTCCTGGCGGAGTCGCAGGTCGGGCCCACCGGCGTAAAGCCGGTGGCACAGTTGGCGATCGGCGGGGTCGTTCTGCTCGTGGTCGGTGTCCAACAGAAAAATCGGCACCCGGCCCACCATGACTCGCCACGCCCCGATGCTCACCGCACGCCCGGACATACGCACTGTGGCGAGGCAGGGATCGCCGTGCGGCCCGCGCACCGGCTCGAGCGGCGTTGCGGCCAGGTCGAACCGCTCCTCCGCGTCCTCCTGCCACCCGTCGAGCCTGAGCCGCTGATCGGAGTAACCTTTGATATAGAACAACCCCACGCCGAGGAGCGGCACGCCCAGGTCGGACGCCGTCTTACAATGGTCTCCCGCGAGAACGCCGAGGCCCCCCGAGTAGATCGGCACCGAGGCGTGCAGCCCGAACTCGGCACAGAAGTAAGCGATTGTCCGCTGCGCGAGGTCCGGATAGGTCGTCTCGAACCAGGTATCGTGCGTGTCGGCGACCCATCCGTTCCACGCGATGAGCGCGTCGTAGCGCTCCAGGAAGGCGGGGTCCTGCGCACAAGCCGCCAGCCGCGCCGGATCCACCCGGCGCAGCAGCTCGATCGGGTTGTGGCGCGTGAGGTGCCAAAGCGCTCCGTCGAGCATCCGGAACAGCGCTCGGGCATCGCGACTCCAGCTCCACGAGAGGTTGGTCGCGACGGCGGCGAGTCCGCTAATGCGTTCGGGAAGGAGTGGGCGGCGCGTTTCGGGTTGGCTCATCGCGCCTGCAAGTTAAGCGAGGAAGGGGCGCGGCGGCGAGGGAGGCAGGGCCTGGTGGCGCGGTGCGCTCGTGGCGATCCTATGCTCCGTTCTGGACCGGTTCAGCCATGCCCGAGCTCCCCGACATCGTAGTGTACCTCGAAGCGCTGCAATCGCGCGTCGTCGGGGAGCGGCTCGAGCGGGTGCGCATCGCGAGTCCGTTCCTGCTCCGGTCGGTCGACCCACCTCTCGAGCAGCTCGCGGGCCGCGTCCTGCGGCGGCTCGAGCGGCTCGGGAAGCGCATTGTCTTCTGTCTCGACGACGACTACTTCGTCATCCTGCATCTCATGATCGCCGGCCGGCTGCGGTGGAAACGGCCCGGCGCCCCGATCCCCGGGCGGCTCGGGCTCGCGGCGTTCGATTTTCCCGCCGGCACGCTCCTCCTCACGGAAGCAGGCACCAAGCACCGCGCCTCCCTCTATCTCGCGCGGGGCGCGGGGGCCCTCGCTGCACACGACCCCGGCGGGATCGACGTGCTCGCGGCCGATCCCGCCGCGTTCCGGACGGCGCTCACGCGCGAGTCGCACACGCTCAAGCGGGCGCTCACCGATCCCACGCTGTTCTCGGGGGTAGGGAACGCCTACTCGGACGAGATTCTGCACGCCGCGCGGTTGTCGCCGCTCAAGCTCACCACGCAGCTCACGGTGGAGGAGGTCGACCGACTGCATCGCGCCACCCGCGATACGTTGAGCGCGTGGATTGAGCGCCTGCGGGTCGAGGCGGGCGACGGGTTCCCGGAAGGAGTCACCGCGTTCCGAGAAGGCATGGCGGTGCACGGCCGCTATCGCAAACCGTGTCCGGTCTGCGGCTCGCCGGTGCAGCGGATCCGCTACGCCGCAAACGAGGTGAACTACTGCGCGACGTGCCAGACCGGCGGGCGGGTGCTCGCCGATCGGGCGCTGTCGCGGCTGCTGCAGGAAGACTGGCCGCGGTCGCTGGAGGAGTGGGAAGCGCGGCTGCCGGGGCCTGCCTAATCCATCGCCGTCGCGGCGGCAGGGGTCACCGTGACGCGCAGGATCTCGGATACCTTCGGATACGTGAACCCGTCCCTTACATCTTTGACGAGCTGAACCGGCTTGCGCTCCGCAGCACCGGTGTTGGGAGCCTTCTGCCGGGGCGCCTGGTCCGGACCGAGACCCGGCTCCTGGTTCACTTCGGTCCCAGCGTCCCACAAATAGATCAGCGAGGTGATGTCCCCGCTCATCACGTCCCCCTTCGAGTCGAACAGGAGGATCCCGCGGACTATCGGGCGGCCGCGAGCGGCGCCGTGCCGAAGTTGACGCTGAACCGGCGGCACCAGATGGTGGCCGCCCGGTACTTCGCGAGGTCGACATCCGCCGGGACGTCGTAGTTCTGATCGCCGCGGTTCCCCTTGATCGAACCGAGATCGACGAAGCCCGCCGTCTTCACGGTCGCGTCTTGCTGCACGTCCGCCGCGGCGACGAGGTACACGTGGACGTCCGGGCCATTCGAAGTCTCGAACTGCTCGAGGCGAAGGATCCGCCTGCCGTCCGCGATCCGGTACACCGTCGCGGTGCCCTTGGTCTCGTGCGCGTTGGTGTGGAACCGGCCGGTCGCTAGGGTGGTCGGAGCCGCGGGCACGGCCGCCTGGGCTTGCGAGCCCGCGGGAAACGTCTCGTTGACGGTCTTGTTGACGAACAGCCGCTCGGGCCGGAACGCGTACCACGCGCCCACAGCGACGACGGCGGTCGAAATCGTGATGATCCTCCTGCGCGAAACCATGCGATCTCCTTGCGGGTGTGTGTTGGCGCGGGGCTATAATGCGGCCGTCCACCGGATGGTTCCCCGAAAGGCAAAGGGCCCGGAGTCGCTCCGGGCCCTCACCCGTCTCGTGCCGCTCTCTCAGGAGTGGCAGGTCGGCTGAAGCTCGCTCGTCTCGACGAGCTCGGGACGATGACAGCTGGGGACGAGCTCCTGAGTTTCGATGATCTGCATGGTTCCTCCCGAGAGTAGGTTCGGACGCTCTCTGAAAGTGGGATACACCCCGGGGCACCGGGGTCGTGGACCAGCTATAATGCGGCTTCACGTCCGCGGGTTCCCGCGCTCCCACCCCTCCGACGTCGTGAACAGGTTGTTGAAGGCTTCTGCAAGCGTCGGATGCGCGAACACGGCATCCCGCAGCACCGTGTACGGCAGCCGCCCCATCATCGCGAGCTGGAGCGCCGCCATCACCTCCCCGCCTTCGATGCCGAGCACCGCCGCGCCTAGGATCAAGCCTGTGTCCGCGTCCACCACGGCCTTCAGGAAGCCTCGCGGCTCGTCCATTTCCAACGCCCGGGCCACGTAGCTCATCGGCATCTTGGCCACTCGGATGCTGCGCCCTTCTGCGCGGGCTTCCGTCTCGCTCAAACCGATGCGACCGAGCTGGGGATCGATGAATACGGTGTTGGGCACCAGGCGGTCGCGGGTTGAGGCGTCGCCGCCCTCGAGCTGGTTGGTGCGGATGATCCGGTAGTCGTCGTAGGAGATGTGCGTGAACGCCGGCCCACCCTTCACGTCGCCCAGGGCGTAGATGCCGGCGACGTTGGTTTCCAGACGCTCATTCACTTTGATGAAGCCGGCCTTGTCGGTCTCGACGCCCGCGGCACGCAGGTTGAGGGCCGCCGTATTGGGCGACCGGCCGGTCGCGAGGAGGAGATGCGAGCCTAGGAGCGCGCGCTCCCCGCGGCCGTCCTGCACGGTCAGCCGGATGGGGCCGTCGTCCACACGTTCCACCGACGCCGCTTTCGTGTCGAGCAGCACCTCGACGCCATCTTCGCACAGGATCTTGCGAATCTCCTCGGCGACGTCCGCGTCCTCCCGCGGCGCGAGCTGCGAGGTGCGCTGAACGATCGTCACGCGGCTGCCGAAGCGGCGGAACATCTGCCCGAACTCGAGCCCGATGTAGCCCCCGCCCAGGACCAGGAGGTGTTCGGGCAACTCGGCGAGCTCCATGACGGACGTCGAATCGAGCGTCGGGATGCTGACGAGCCCCGTCAGCGCCGGGCGGGTGGGCCGACCGCCCGTGTTGATGAAGATCAGGGGCGCGGTCAGGCCCCGGGTCCCGGCCGTGCCGCGTACCTCCACCGCGTTCGGACCGATGAAGCATGCTTCGCCTACCACCAGGTCCAACCCGGTGGTGGCCGTGATGCGGCGTTCGCTCCCTGAGCGGAAGCTGTCGACGATGTTCCGCTTCCGCTGGCGCACAGCCGCCATGTCGACCGTCACTGCGCCGGCGCGCACGCCGTAGTCGGCGGCGCGGCGGGCAAGGTAGGCCACACGGGCACTGGCGACCATGGTCTTGGTCGGGGTGCAACCCTCGTTGATGCAGGTGCCGCCGACGTGGAGCCGCTCGATCAGCGCCGTCCGCCGGCCTGCCCGGGCGAGTGCGCCCGCCAGCGGGCCCCCGGCCTGGCCGGCTCCGAGGATGATGGCGTCGTAGTGGGTCACAGAGTCCATGACGTCACGCAGCAATGCGCGGACCCGCCAAAAGGTTCCGTGTCGACCGCGCGCGCTTGGAACCGTTCCCCCCGCCCACGCATTCTAGCCGCGAGCGCCGGGCGCGGCGCGCCGCAGCTCGGTTGCGGACGAGGGAAGCGAGGTGCACAATAGGCAATGCTCGTGGTTCCCCACTACGCGGGGTCGTTAGGGATCATCGCGCCCTTCATGGCGCTAGCGCTGATGGACCACTCGCGCACGCAGCCCGCCGTCCCCGCGCGCCAGGGACTCGACGACCTGCTCAAGCCGTTGCTCGGGCGAGCGTACGGGCTCGCGCTGCGGCTGCTGCGCAACCGGGCGGACGCCGAGGACCTCGTGCAGGAAGCAGCCCTGGGCGCGTGCCGCGGGTACGCGACGTTTCAGCCGGGCACGAACTTCAAGGCCTGGTTCTTCCGCATCCTGACCAATTGTTACTATGCCCGTCACCGCCGCCAGCGGCACGAAGGGCCGCCGGTGGAGTTCGACGAAACGCCGGAGCTGTATCTGTATAGCCAGACAGCGGCCCTCGGCCTGCATCAGCCCCCGGGCGACCCGGCGCAAGCCTTGCTGAATCGGCTCGACAGCGAGCAGATCGCGGCAGCACTGCTGGGCCTGCCGGAGGAGTACCGGGTCGTCTCGACACTCTACTTCATCGAGGACTTTTCGTACGAGCAGACCGCGGGCATCCTCGGCATCCCCGTCGGCACGGTGCGATCGCGTCTCCACCGCGCTCGCAAGATCCTCCAGAAGCTGCTGTGGCGAGTGGCCGTCGAACGCGGCCTCGTGCCCGAAGCGGTCAAGGAGCGCGCATGACCGCGCTGGATCGCTACACTTGCGAAGAGGTGTTCCGGCGGCTCAACGACTACCTCGACCGGGAGCTGTCGCCGGCCGAGATGGCGATGGTGAAGGAGCATCTTGATACCTGCGGCCAGTGCGCTAGCGAGCACGCCTTCGAGGCGAGCGTCCTGCAGGAGCTGAAGAGTAAGCTGCGGCGCATCGACCTGCCGCAATCGCTGTTGGACAAGGTCGGAGCGATCCTCGCCGAGGCCAGGCTCCCAGAAGAACAATAGGCGGCGCCTGACCGCGCGCTTCGCGCGCACCGTTCACCGTTCACCGCCCCCTATGGCGTTGGCTTCTCCGCCGCCCGCCACTCGGGGCCGAGCAGCGCCAGGAGCCCCGCGTAGAGCTCGATCCCGTCCCAGAGGTTCCGGATCCGCAGGTTCTCGTTCTCGGCGTGCTGGTTGTCGTCGTGGTTGGCGATAGGCGTTCCGACGATCGGCACGTGGAGCACTTCCTGGAAGACGTACTGCCCGAAGCTGCCGCCGATGGCCGGCACCGTGATGATCGGCTGGTCGAGCGCGGCACGCGCCGCGGCCACCATGGCGCGGGACACCGGCAGGTCGAGCGGGGTTCGTGAGGCGGGGTACCCCTCGCCCCAGAGCAGCTTCAGAATCCGCGGATGGGACCTCCGGGTAGTCGAATCGGGATCGGCCCGGACGATGAAGAACCCCTGTCGCCGGATGTGATTCTCTATCAGCTCGCGGACCCGCTCGGGCCGCTGATCCAGCACCAGCCGCAAGTCGAGGTAGGCGGTCGCCTCAGGGACGATCACATTTGAGGCCGCGGAGCCGGTTCGCCCTCCCGAGATGCCGCTGAAGTTAACAGCGGGCTTGAGCAGTTGTTCGGCCAGGAGTGCGGGGGCCCCTTCGCTCCGGCCGAGACGGAGTTCGCCGAGGAGCTGGTCCTCGACGGGCGGCAGGGTGGCGAGCGCGGCTCGATCCGCGGCCGTGAGCGGTCGGACGTCGTCGTAAAAGTGGTCGATCAGGATCTTCCCCTCGTCGTCCCGCATGCTCCCGAGGAGGCGCACCAGCATGACGTTCGGATTCGGGGCCCAGTTCCCGTAGTGGCCGCTGTGGAGCGGCCGGATCGCGCCGTACACAGTGAGCTGGAGGCCCATCACCCCGCGCACCCCGAAGGTGATCTGCGGACGTCGGGTCTGGTGCACCGGTCCGTCGCCGACGAGGAAGAGGTCGGCCGCAAGCAGGGCGGTATGCCGGGTGAGCATGTCCCGGAGATGCTCGGAGCCCGCCTCCTCCTCCCCCTCGAAGAAGAACTTGAGATTCACCGAGGGACGGACGCCGAGGGCGCGCAGGGCATCGAGCGCCGCGAGGATCGCGATTATCGAGGCCTTGTCGTCGCCGGCGGAGCGGGCGTAGATCCGCCACTCTGGATCCGACCGCGCTCCTCCCCCTTCCGTTGGGAAGGGGATCTCCCGGCCACCCTCGGGGAGGGACTTGTCGCGCAGGACCGGCCGCCAGGGGGGCGTCGCCCAGCGGGCGGTGTCCACGGGCTGGCCGTCGTAGTGTGCGTAGAGGATGACGGTGCGCGTGGCGCCCGGCGAGACCAACTCGCCGTAAACGGCGGGCGGTGAGCCTGGCGCCTCCAGGAGGCGGCCCTGCACCCCGCGCCGTTCAAGCATGCGCACGATCGCGTCCGCATTGCGGCGGATGTTGACCGAGTCGGCCGCGACATTGGGGATTCCGAGAAGGTCCGCGAATTCCCGGACGATGGCCGCCTCGCGTCCGGCGCGCCACGCCGCCACGCGGGTGCGGAGCGTGGAGTCAGGCGCCTGGACGGCCGGACGACTCGAGAGTTGAGGGGCGGCCAGCAGCGCCGGCAGAAGCAGGAAGTGGGCGCCTACCACGCCCTAGCGGCCGAGCTCGATGAGCGCGATGGACGTGCCCAGACTCGCGACCCAGAACAGAAACATCCACCGGACGAGCCGACCCTCGAGCGTGCCGAACCGGCCTTCGACGACGCCCAGCCGCGCCAGGAGGCGGCCTTCGAGCGTGGCGATCTCACCGCGCAGCTCCGCGATCCGCTGCTCCAGCTTTGCCTCGAAACGCGCTTCGAGCGAGGCGAGTCCGGTGCGCAGCTCCGCGCGCAGCTCGGCGATCCGCTGCTCCAGCTTCGCGTCGAAACGGGCGAAGTTGAGCTCGTTGAGATCCCGGAGTTCCAGCTTGTACGTGGCGTCCACTTGGTTGAACCAGTTCACGAGCTCGTCAACCACCGCGTTTCCGAACTTATCGTAGAACTCTCTTGACAGCTTCGCCGTGAGGGGCATGGAGGGTCTCCAGGTCAATCCCGGCGGTACTGTAACCTACGCTCGGCGCACCGTCGCAATCAAATCCGTGCCGGCGGGGATGTTTCTACGCCGCCGAGCGAGGGTCAGGCCCCCCGAGCCCAACTGCGCTCCGCAGCGACGCGATCGTTTCCTTCACGATCCCGAGTGCGACGAGCGATTCGTCGGACAGCGAGCCGAGACTGGCCCGGAGCGTCCGCACATCGAGCGAGCCGAGCTCCAGGTACCGCGCTTCCGCGACGCCACGAGCACGATCGAGATTCCAGCATCCACCGAGCACGGCGTGCCGAAACAGCGCGCCCCCGAGATTTGCGCCCCGCAGGTCCGTCCCATTCAGCGCTGCGTGCATGAAGTCGGCTTGGTCGAGATCGGCGTCCGATAGGTCCGCCTGGATCAGCACGGCGCAAACGAGGCTCGCATAACGGAGTTTCGCTCCGGCCAGGTTGGCGAAGTTCAGGCTGGCCTCGTCGAGCTGGGCGCCGGTGAAGTTTGCACCACGAAACACCCCATAGCTCAGGTCGGCCCGCGGCATGACCGCGTCGCTGAAGTCCGCACCGGATGCCTCCGCAAACCGCAGTGTAGCGCGCGTGAGGTCGGCCCGTCGCAGGGTCGCGTTCGCGAGGTTCACGCCCAACAGTTTGGCGTCGAGCAGCACCGCGCCGTCGAGCTTGGCGCCGGTCAGCGTCGCGCCGCTCAGGTCAGCGCCCGTCAGGTTCGCGCCGCAGAGAGTCGCGCCGGAAAGGTCGGCGATGCAGAGGTCCGCACCCCGCAGGTCAGCCCCGGTCATGTCTTCGCCCCGCAGCGCTGCGTGATGCAGCCGGGCGCCCCGGACCCGCCGGCCCGCCAGCGACGGACCTGACACCTCCAAAATGAACTCTCCGGTTTCCTTGTGGCGTATCTGCACGGCTCAACGCTCCCTTACAGGGTGCTCAGAATGGCTCAGTCCACTGGACACGCGGGCGTTACCGTCGTTTGTTATGAGGGACTGAAGTCCCACATGAGGGACTGAAGTCCCACCTCGGCCTGCAGGCGTCCTGAAGGACGCTGGCTCCCCCCCGTCCTGTGAAATGCGTCCTTCAGGACGCGCCGCCGCCGAGCGGGGACTTCAGTCCCTCATAGAACACGCAGACCCTGGGCATCAACTCCGAGTACGTTGGTTCGCCCGGGAACCTATCGGCGGCCGGTTGCATTTCCAGCCCCCGGAGCCACGCGCCAGCACGCTCAGGAGATTCTCACGCCCAGGAGATCCACGCGCATGCCCGTAGAAGAGCTGGTTCGCCTGCAGGAAGCCGCGCAGCAGCCCTGGAAGCGCTGGGGCCCCTATCTGTCGGAGCGCCAATGGGGGACCGTGCGCGAGGATTACTCAGCGGACGGCAATTGCTGGGACTACTTCACCCACGACCAGGCCCGCAGCCGAGCCTACCGCTGGGGCGAGGATGGCCTGCTCGGCATCTGCGACGACCAGTGTCGCCTAGCCTTCGCGCTCGCGCTGTGGAACGAACACGACCCGATCCTCAAGGAGCGGTTGTTCGGGTTGACGGGGCCCGAGGGCAATCACGGCGAGGACGTGAAGGAGCTGTACTACTACCTCGACTCGACGCCGACCCATTCGTACCTGAAGGCGCTCTACAAGTACCCGCAGGCAGCCTACCCGTATCAGCGGTTGATCCAGGAAAACCGCAGGCGGGGTAAGAACGTGGCTGAGTTCGAGCTGGTCGACACCGGCGTGTTCGAGGCCGATCGCTACTTCGACGTGCTGGTCGAGTACGCGAAAGCGGCTCCGCAGGACATCTTGATCCGTATCACGGTCGCGAATCGCGGTCCCGACCGAGCGACGCTGCACGTGCTGCCGTCCCTGTGGTTCCGCAACACCTGGGACTGGGGACGGACGGGCGAGAACTTCGCCCCCAAGCCGGTGCTGCGGCGCGCCGGCCCCGCCGAGATGGCGGCCGAGCACGCGACGCTCGGCACCTACCATCTCGCCGCGGACCGGGGCCCGGACGACACTGCGCCGCGGCTGCTGTTCACGGAGAACACGACCAACCTCGAGCGACTCTTCGGGGGCGCGAATCCCACGCCGTACGTGAAGGATGCCTTCCACACGCGCGTGATTCAGGGTGACGAGGCCGCCGTGAACCCGGACGAGCGCGGCACGAAGGCGGCCGCCTGGTACCGGGTCGAGCTGGCCGGGGGGGCGGACGCTGTGTTGCGGCTCCGGTTGCGTGCGGACCGCGAGGACGCGACCGCGCCGTTCGACGCGGGATTCGACCGGACGTTCGACGAGCGCATCCGCGAGGCGGACCGGTTCCACACGGCGATCACTCCTCCGGCAGCGACCCCCGAAGAGCGTACGCTGCTGCGGCAAGCGCGGGCCGGTCTGCTCTGGTCGAAGCAGCTCTACTACTACGACATCCCCGAGTGGCTCGCCGGGGATCCTGCCCAGCCCCCGCCTCCGGCGGCGCGGCGCTCGGGGCGGAACGCCGACTGGACGCACCTCAACAACCTCGACGTCATCTCGATGCCGGACAAGTGGGAGTACCCGTGGTACGCCGCCTGGGACCTGGCATTTCACATGATTCCGTTCGCGCGGCTCGATCCCGAGTTCGCCAAGCATCAGCTCGTGCTGCTGCTGCGGGAGTGGTACATGCACCCCAACGGCCAGATTCCGGCGTACGAGTTCGCGTTCGGCGACGTGAATCCGCCGGTGCATGCGTGGGCATGCTGGCGCGTGTACAAGATGACCGGCCCCCGCGGGCACCGCGACCGCCTGTTTCTCGAGCGGGCGTTCCAGAAGCTGCTGCTCAACTTCACGTGGTGGGTGAACCGCAAGGACCCCGAGGGGAAGCACCTCTTCGCGGGCGGCTTCCTCGGCCTCGACAACATCGGCGTGTTCGACCGTTCGCGCCCCCTGCCTACGGGAGGGCACCTCGAGCAGGCGGACGGCACCGCGTGGATGGCGTTTTACTGCGCCACGATGTTGTCCATCTCGCTCGAGCTCGCGAGCGAAGACCCCGCCTACGAAGACATCGCGACGAAGTTCTTCGAGCACTTCGTCGCGATCACGGATGCGATCAACACCCTAGGCGGCACGGGCCTGTGGGATGAGGTCGACGGGTTCTACTACGACCAGCTGGCGATGGACGGGACGAAGACCGCTCTCCGAGTGCGCTCGATGGTGGGTCTCGTGCCCCTGATCGCCTGCGAGATCGTCGAGACGGAGACCTTGAAGCGTCTTCCCGATTTTGCGCAGCGGATGGAGTGGTTCATCCAAAACCGCAGCGATCTCGTCCGTCACATCTCGATGTGTGAGGTGTCGCCCGACGACGCGCACCGCCACCGGCTGCTGGCGTTGCCGCGGCGCGAGCGGTTGGAGCGCGTGCTCCGCTACGTCCTCGACGAGAGCGAGTTCTTGTCTGCCTACGGGATCCGGTCCGTCTCGAAGGTGCACCAGGACCGGCCCTACGTGCTTCAGGCTGGCGGCCAGGAATACCGCGTGGACTACGTGCCCGGGGAGTCGAACACCGGGCTGTTCGGCGGGAACTCAAACTGGCGCGGACCGATCTGGTTCCCGCTCAATTACTTGCTCATCGAAGCCCTGGAGCGCTACCACCACTTCTACGGCGACAGCCTCCGCGTGGAGTGTCCCGTCGGCTCAGGGAGGATGCTGAACCTGTCCGAGGTGGCTCGCGAGCTGCAGGGCCGTCTCGCGCGCATCTTCCTCCCGGACGCGAACGGGCGACGCCCGTGTCACGGCGACGACCCGCGGTACGCGACGGACCCCCATTGGCGTGACCTCGTGCTCTTCAACGAGTACTTCCACGGCGACTCGGGGCGCGGTGTGGGCGCGAGCCACCAGACCGGATGGACGGCGCTCGTGACCCGGAGCATCGAGGATCTCGCGCACGCGCGCGCAGCCGCAGCGCCTGCAGCACCCTCTCCCAAAACGACCCGAGGAGCGTCCCGTGGATCACGCCGCCGAGTGGCTCGAAGCTGACGGGCTCGGGGGCTTCGCCTCGGGCACCGTGGGAGGGGTGCGGACGCGGCGCTATCACGCACTGCTGCTCGCCGCTACGACGCCGCCCACCGGGCGCTATGTCCTGGTGAGCGGCTGCGACGCGTGGATCGAGCGTGACGGCCAGCGCTTCCCCTTGAGCACGCAGTGCTACACGCCCGGCGTCACATCCCCGGACGGCGAGCGCCGGCTCGAGACGTTCTCCTTGCTTCCCTGGCCGAGCTGGCGGTACCGCCTCGAGGACGGAGCCGAAGTCGAGCAGCAGCTGTTCGCCGTTCACGGCTCGCCGCGGGTGGTCTTGTCGTGGAAGCTCACGAGACCGGCACCGGGCGTGCGGCTCGTCGTGCGCCCCTTCCTCTCGGGCCGCGACTATCACGCGCTGCATCACGAGAATCCGGCCTTCCGGTTCGACGCTCGGCAGGAGGGCGACTCGGTGCGGTGGCACCCCTACGATGGCGTCCCGGAGGTCATGGTGCGGAGCAACGGCGCCTACACCCGCGAGCCGCTGTGGTACCGCGGATTCCTGTACGCCGAAGAGCGCGACCGCGGGCTGGACTGCGTCGAAGACTTGGCCTCGCCCGGCAGCTTCACGTGGAACCTGTCGGCGGGCGAAGCGCTGTGGAGCCTCGAAGCCGCGTCGGGCGTCGCCGCCGACGGGCGCCCGGAGCTCTCCACCGAAATCGCGCGGCTTCGGGCGGCGGAGCGCGCGCGTCGGGACGCGTTCCCCACTTCCCTGCACCGCGCGGCCGACGCCTATCTGGTCCGCCGGGGGGCGGGCAGGACGATCGTCGCGGGCTATCCGTGGTTCACCGACTGGGGACGCGACACCTTCATCGCGCTGCGGGGGCTCTGCCTCGCCGGCGGCCGCTGGGACGACGCGCGCGGCATCCTACTCCAATGGGCCGACGCCGTTTCGCAAGGCATGCTCCCGAACCGCTTCCCCGACTCGGGCGCCGAGCCGGAGTTCAACGCCGTGGACGCGTCGCTGTGGTACATCGTCGCGGCCTACGAGTACCTCGCCGCCGCGGACGCGGCGCACGGACAGGTGGCGGAGTCGGAGCGCCGCACGCTGGACAACGCCGTGCAGCGGATCCTCACCGGCTACGCCGACGGGACTCGCTACGGCATTCACACAGACCGCGACGGCCTGCTCGCCGCGGGCCAGCCCGGCGTGCAGCTCACGTGGATGGATGCAAAGGTCGGCGACTGGGTCGTGACCCCGCGCATCGGGAAGCCGGTCGAGGTGCAGGCGCTGTGGCTCAATGCGCTGCGCATCGGGGCGGCAGCCTCGGCGCGCTGGGGCGCCTTGCTCGAGCGCGGGACGGCGGCGTTCGGCGCCCGCTTCTGGAACGCGGAGGGTGGGTATCTCTACGATGTGGTCGACGTAGATCACCAGGCGGGCACCGTCGACGCCGCGTTCCGACCCAATCAGATCTTCGCGGTCGGTGGACTACCGTTCCCGGTGCTGAACGGGCCGCAGGCGCGCCAGGTCGTGGACGCGGTCGCGCAGCGACTGCTCACGCCGCTCGGGTTGCGCTCGCTCGCCCCGGGCGAGCGAGGCTACACCGCCCGCTATGAAGGCGGCGTTGCGGCCCGGGACGGCGCATACCATCAGGGGACTGTCTGGCCGTGGCTGCTCGGCCCCTTCGTGGAAGCGTGGGTACGGGTGCGCGGCGGCAGCGCCGCCGCCAAGCGCCAAGCGCGTGACCGATTCCTCGCCCCGCTGCTCGCGCGTCTGAGCGAAGCGGGTCTCGGGCACATCTCCGAGATCGCCGATGCCGAGCCGCCGCACCAGCCGCGGGGCTGCCCGTTCCAAGCGTGGTCGGTGGGCGAGGCGCTGCGGCTCGACCAGGTCGTTCTGGCGACCGTTGCGCGGCGCCCGGCGCACGCCGCGCGCGGCGCGCTCGCCTCGTGACCGCCATGGCCGACGCGCTACGACGCCACTGGCCGGAGTATCTCATGGAAGCCGCGCTGCTCGGCGGCTTCATGATCTCCGCGTCACTGTTCGCGTCACTGCTCTTCTTCCCCGGCTCACCGGCGTATGGGACGATCCCCAACGCCGCGGTGCGGCGCGCCCTCATGGGATTGGCAATGGGACTCACCGCGGTGGCGCTCGTCTACTCGCCCTGGGGGAGCCGCTCGGGCGGGCACTTCAACCCGGCGCTGACGCTCGCGTTCTATCGCCTCGGCAGGATCGCGCGCGCGGACGCCCTCTGGTACGGGATCGCGCAGTTTGCGGGCGGCGTGGCGGGCATGATCGTGGCGCTCGCGCTCGTTCGCATGCCGCTCGCGCATCCGGCCGTAAATTACGTGGCCACTCAGCCCGGGCCGGCTGGTACGGGCCCGGCGTTCGTCGCCGAAGCCGCCATTTCGTTCGTCCTCATGCTCGCCGTCCTGATCGTGTCCAACCGGATGAGCATCGCGCACTGGACCGGCGGATGCGCGGGACTGCTCGTGGCCATCTATATCACCGTAGAAAGCCCGATTTCGGGGATGAGCATGAACCCGGCTCGAACCTTCGCATCTGCCTTCGTGGGCGGAACCTGGACCGGCTGGTGGCTCTACTTCACCGCTCCGCCCCTGGGCATGCTCGCCGCCGCGGAGCTGTATCGCCGCTGGCGGGGCGTGCGCGGCGTGTTCTGCGCCAAGCTATACCACCCCGCCGACGTGCGCTGCATCTTCTGCGAGCATCGCCTCACACTCCGTTCCCCCTCTCCGCATCGTGGAGAGGGGGACAGGGTGTGAGGACTCGGGCGGGGACGCCTGGAACCATTCCCCGGCGCCACGCATTATCGCCACCGCGCATGAACAGCCACTACGACGTCATCGTCATCGGCACGGGCGCCGGCGGCGGCACGCTCGCCCACCGGCTCGCGCCCTCCGGGAAGCGCATCCTGCTCGTCGAGCGCGGCGACTACGTGCCGCGCGAGAAGGAGAACTGGGACACGCGCGCCGTGGTCCTCGAAGGCCGGTACGGCACCAAGGAAGTGTGGCGCGACGCGGCCGGGAACGATCTGCACCCCCACACCAACTACTACGTCGGCGGTAACACCAAGTTTTACGGTGCGGCGCTGTTTCGGCTGCGGCAGCGGGACTTCGGCGAGCTGCGCCACCACGGCGGCATCTCGCCCGCCTGGCCGATTTCCTACGACGAGCTCGAGCCCTATTACACCGAGGCGGAGCGGCTGTATCGCGTGCACGGCGAACGGGGCATCGATCCCACCGAGCCGCTGGCGCGGGCGCCGTACCCCTTCCCGCGCGTGAGCCACGAGCCGCGCATCCAACAGCTCAGTGACGATCTGAGCCGCATCGGGCTCAGGCCGTTCCATGTGCCGCTGGGGATCATGCTCGACGAGCAACACCCGCGACAGAGCGCCTGCATCCGCTGCGACACGTGCGACGGCCACCCCTGCTTGATCCTCGCAAAGTCGGACGCGCAGGTGTGCTGCGTCGATCCGGCGCTCGAGCACCCTAACGTCACATTGCTCACGAACGCCTACGTCGCGCGGCTCGAGACCGCGCCGTCCGGCCGCGCGGTCGCCAAGGTGCACGTCCAGCGCAACGGCGCACCCGAGACGTACACGGGGGACATCGTCGTGGTCTCGTGTGGCGCCATCAACTCCGCCGCGCTGCTGCTGCGCTCGGCGAACGAGCGGCATCCGAACGGCCTCGCCAACGGCTCGGGCGTCGTCGGCCGGCACTATATGTCGCACATCAACTCCATCTATCTCGCGATCTCCAAGTGCGCGAACCCGACCCGGTTCCAGAAGACGCTGGCTGTGAACGATTTCTACTTCGGGTCGAAGGAGTGGGACTACCCGATGGGGCACATCTCGTTCGTGGGGAAGACCGACGGGAACGTGCTCGCCGCGGGCGCGCCGCGCATCGTGCCGGGGATGACGCTCGAGCTGATGGCCCGGCATTCGCTCGACTTTTGGATGACCTCGGAGGATCTGCCGCACCCGGACAATCGCGTGACGCTGGACTCGGACGGCACGATTCAGCTGTCGTATACGCCCAATAACCTCGAGGGCCACAAGCGCCTCATCGCGAAGCTCAAGGAGCTGCTCGATCCCATCGGCTGCGAGAAGCATCTCGTGCCCTTCTTCTCACGCTCGATCCTGCTCGGCCAGCAGATTCCGCTCGCCGGCGTGGCGCACCAAAACGGCACCGTCCGGTTCGGCACGGACCCGAAGACGTCGGCGCTCGATCGCAGCTGCAAGGCGCACGAGCTCGACAACCTTTACGTCGTGGACGGGAGCTTCTTTCCGTCGAGCGGCGCCGTGAACCCGGCGCTGACGATCATGGCCAATGCGCTGCGCGTGGGCGACCACATCCTGGAGCGCTTGCGGTGAAGCTCGCCAACCTGGCGGTCCTGACGCTGGCGCTCACCGTTCCCGCGCTCCCGGCGCAGCAGCTGCGGAGCGCACCGGCCGTCGCTCACGCCGCGCGCGGTGCGGCCGTCGCCGCCGTAGGCGCGATCGCGCTGACGGTGTCCGACATGGATCGCTCGGTCGCGTTCTACACGTCGGTGCTCGAGTTCCGCCAGGTGGCGGACACCGTCGTGACCGGGGACGGCTACGGCCGGCTCGAGGGCGTGCCCGGCTCGCGCGTGCGCGTGGTACGGCTGCAACTCGGCGACGAGACGCTCCAGCTCATGGCCTGGCTCCACCCGACGGGGCGCCCGGCTCCCACGGGCGCACACAGCAACGACCGCTGGTTCCAGCACGTTGCCATCATCGTGAGCGACATGGCGAGGGCCTACGCGGTGCTCGAGGCGCATGGCGTGGAGCGCGTGTCGCCGGCGCCGCAGCGGCTCCCCGATTGGAACCCCAACGCGGGCGGCATCCGCGCCTTCTACTTCCACGATCCCGATGGGCATCCCCTCGAGATCCTCCAGTTCCCGGCGGGCAAAGGTGATCCGAGGTGGCAGCGCACCAACGGGCGGCTGTTCCTCGGGATCGACCACACAGCAATCGTGGTGCGGGACACGGACACGAGCTTGCGCTTCTACCGCGACCTGCTGGGGCTCAAGATCGCCGGGAAGAGCCTCAACTATGGGCCTGAGCAGGAGCGGCTCAACAACGTCCCCGGCGCGCGCCTGCGCATCACCAGTTTGCGCGCCGCCGCGGGCCCCGGGATTGAGTTCCTGGAGTACTTGAGCCCGCGCGACGGCCGGCCCGCCCTGCCCGACGAGCGCGCCAATGACCTCGTCCATTGGCAGACCATGACTGCGAGCGCGAACCTCGATCTCCTGGCCTCCCGGCTCACGGCGGCGAGCGTGCGATTCGTCTCGCCCGGCGTCGTAGAAGTCGACGATCGCGCCCTCGGCTTCGTCCGCGGCTTCCTCGTGCGCGACCCCGACGGCCACGCCGTGCAGGTCGTCGCCGCCAACTGACGCCATTCACTCTCTCGCGGAGACGTCGTCATGCCCAGTACCCTCACCTCGACGCAGTCCAGCCAGATGGACGCCGCGCAAGGTCGCCCTCAGATGATGAAGGCGATCGCCGTATTCCCCGGCCGGCCCGGCTCGGTCCACCTTGCGGAGCTCCCCAAGCCCGCCGTGACTGACATCGCGGGCGGCCGGGGCGTCCTCGTTCGCATCCTCCGGGTCGGCGTGGACGGCACCGACAAGGAAATCAACGCCGCCGAGTACGGTGAGGCCCCCGAGGGGAGCCTGTTTCTCGTGCTCGGCCACGAGAGCTTTGGCGTCGTCGAGGAGGTCGGCGCGCGGGTGACGGAGCTGATGCCGGGCGACTACGTGGTCGCGACGGT
>QHTT01000135.1 GCA_003220935.1 Gemmatimonadota bacterium | reverse complement strand
CGCCTTCTCCATCACGATGTCACCGTTCGCCGTTTCATAGTGCACGCCGCCCTGCATCATGTAGGAGACGCCGGGCTCGGTGTTGGGGGGCTTCGGCTGGCCGGTGAACGCCGCGGCGAACCAGGCCCAGGCGTGCTTGTCGCCGCAGTACGGCGCGTCGGTGCCGTCGGGGAGCACGCTGCACGTGAAGCCGTTCGACCCGGCGCGGAGCTCGGTGACGGTCTTTTTTTGAGGATCGATCCGGGCGATCGCCGCCTTCGCCGAAATGGCGGGCGGGGCGCCGCTCTCGGCCAGCTTGATGAATTGCGCGTTGCTCGTGCCGCCCTGGGCGCACCCGAGCGAGGGCAGCAGCGCGCCGAACAGGGCGCTACAGAGCGCGGGGTTGCAAGACATGGGACCTTCCTCCTGTGGGATCCAGTCAGGCCCATTCTATCCCGTGGGCGGCCGGTCGGTAAGGCTCGCTACGCCGTGATGGTCAGCTTGTGCCCCTTCGCCTTGAGCGACGCCGCGAGCCCCGCCTTCTCCGCGGACTTCATGTAGGCCTCGTCCGGGCTGATCTCCTTCTTCTCGACCAGGTCGAGCAGCGCGTCGTTCAGAGTGACCATGCCCAGCTGCTTCGAGGTCTGCATGATGGAAGGGATCTGGAACGTCTTGCCTTCGCGGATCAGGTTGGAGACCGCGGGTGTGGTGAGGAGGATCTCCCGCGCTGCGACCCGACCCCCGTTGAGCCGCTTGCACAGCGTCTGCGAGATCACGCCTTTGAGCGATTCGGAGAGCATCACGCGGATCTGCGACTGCCGGTCGGCGGGAAACTGGTCGATGATGCGGTCGACGGTGGAGGAGGCCGTCGTGGTGTGCAGGGTGCCGAACACCAGGTGCCCCGTCTCGGCGGTCTCGATCGCGATCGCGATGGTCTCGAGATCGCGCATCTCGCCCACCAGCACGATGTCGGGATCCTCGCGTAGCGCCGCGCGTAGCGCCGACTTGAAGCTCTCGGTGTGGACCCCCACCTGGCGCTGGGTGATGAGACACTTCTTGTTCTGGTGGACGAACTCGATCGGGTCCTCGATGGTGATGAGGTGATCGGTGCGCATCCGGTTGACGAGGTCGACCAGCGCGCACAGCGTCGTGGATTTCCCGGAGCCGGTGGGGCCCGTGACGAGCACGAGGCCCTTCGTCAGGAAGCACAGCTGCTGCACTTCCTTCGTGATGTTGAGCTGGTCCACCGTGACGACCTGCGCCGGAATGACCCGGAAGACCGCCATCGGCCCCTTGCGGTCGCGGGCCGCGTTCACGCGGAAGCGGGCGAGCCCCGCGATCTCGTAGGCGAAGTCCGAGTCGCCCGTTTCCTTCCATTCCGCCCGGTTGCGGTCCGGCATGATCGCGAGCAGCATGAGCTCGACCTGCTCGATCGTGAGCGGCGCCGCGGTCTGGCGCGTCATCTCGCCGTGCGTGCGGAACAGGGGCGGCTCGCCGACCCGCAGGTGGAGATCGGACGACTTGGACTGCACCAAGGCCCGCAACAGGTCGCCCAAGGCCCGCTCGGCCGCCTGATACTGCGGGGCGGCGAAGTCAGCTGGCAGCCCAACAGGAGGGGCACCGGGTCGGGGGGCGGGGACGGGGGGGGCCGGCGCTTCGACCAGCGGCGCGGCGGCGATCGCAGACGAGCGTGGCCGCTTCGGTGGCGCAGCGACTGAGGCGGCGGGCGCTTCAGCACCCCCAGACGCCCGCGGGGCTGCAGCTGCGGCGGCCCCCGCCACCGCCCGATCCATCGGCGCCACCACCGCCGTGAGCCGCCCCATCTCCGGCACGATCCGCACGCGCACCATGCCCCGGTCCGCCACGTAATCGAACTCGGTCTCGGCACCCTGGTCGATATGATCCGCGGACTCGGACGGCGCCACCTCGACGAGCAGGGCGTAGATGTGCTGGTCGGTGAGCGGCTGCTTCGAGACTTTGCGTGGCTTGCCATCCTTTACCAGGGTCACCGGCTCGTCCGGCAGCAGGTAGAGCTGGTCGCCGCGCTCACGCAGCAGGACGTCGACGAAGGGATCGAGCTTCGCGGGCATCCCCTCAGTCCAGGGGCCGCGCGTACAGCACATGGGCGCGGTTGACGTAGTGCGTGGCCGCGTGCGTCCACACGGCGAAGAACAGCTCGGCTGACGCGTTAAGGTAATCGAGCAGCCGCGCGTGATGCGTGGGGAGCTCGACGCTGGCCCACCCACCCAGGGTCGCGCCCCCCGCCAGCACCAGCTCGGTGCCGAGCATCCGGGCGACGGACAACCGCGTGGGATCCGTGATCGGGGCCTGGCGGTCCAGCGACAGCGAAATCGTGTGGGCTTTGGACACGAGCAGTACGTCGCCCTCGTCGGTCGGCCGGAACGCGAAGAACCCTTCGGGCCGGTTGAGCATCTCGAGCACCGTCTCCGGGCCGTCGTGGTGCGCCACGCGCTCCATGACGTACACGACCCCCGGTCGCGACACACCTTGGGTTAGTAACAGCTGCGCCGGCACAGGCGTGCGAGGCAGGGAGAAGTCGGACACGGAACAAAGCTAAAGACGTCGCGCAACGACGTCTAGCGAAGACGTCACGCGACGGCGTCGCGCTACGGCGTAAACGGTTCCGTGTGACGCCATTGCTGGACGTCTCTGCGCGACGTTTTCTAGCTCGACGATGGGTTCAGTGAGACTGACACTGGACTGAGGCAGGGGGCGTGCGCCCACACCCAATCTGCTCGTCCATGCCGCTCGCGATGGGGCCGCAGGCGGTGGTTTGCGCGCCCTCACGCGCAGCCTGTTCGGTCTGGCCGACGGCCGTCGCACAGTTGGTGCGGCCGTGGAATTCCATGCAAACGCGGCACTGGACCTTGGCCCGCGCGGTGGTCATGAAAAAAAAGAGCGCCGCCACGGCGAACACGGCGGCGAGCGTGTAGAGCGTGGAGCGCTTCATGGCGGCCGGGTCGAGACGCCTGCTAAGGTAGGCGTCGCGACGACACTGTCAACGAGGCGACGTGTCTTGCACCGGCCCCAAGCTTATCGTCCCGCGGCCGCTGCCTTGCGCGATGACCCGTCGAACTGCTCCTGCTCCGTCGAGCCCTCCATGGCCGTCACCGACGATTGCCCTCCGGTCGCGATCTGGGTGATCTCGTCGAAGTAGCCCACCCCCACGAACTCCTGGTGCCGCACTGCTGCGTAGCCCTCTTGCTCCGACGCGAACTCGCGATTTTGTAGCTCCGCGTACGCGGCCATCCCCTTCTCTTTGTAATCCTTCGCCAACTGGAACATGCTGTGGTTCAGGACATGGAACGGGCGAGCAGTTGTACGCCAGCATCTTGCCCGGATATTTCGCGTGGATCGCTGCGGCGAACTTCGTCGCTTCCGCGAGATCCGGCTTCGACGTCTCGAACCAGAGCAGATCGGCGTAGGGGGCATAGGCGAGCGCCCGCGCGATGGCCGCGTCGACGCCGTCCCGCACCCGGAAGAACCCCTCGGCCGTCCGCTCGCCGGTCACGAAGCGCCGGTCGTACTCGTCGCAATCGCTCGTGAGCAGCGTGGCGCTGTTCGCGTCGGTGCGCGCGATCAGGATCGTGTCCACACCGCACACGTCCGCCGCGAGCCGCGCCGCGACCAGCTTCGTGATGAACTCGCTCGTCGGCACGAGCACCTTGCCGCCCAGATGGCCGCACTTCTTCACCGACGCGAGCTGGTCCTCGAAGTGCACCCCGGCGGCCCCGGCGTCGATCATGTTCTTCATGATCTCGAACGCGTGCAGCGGCCCGCCGAACCCCGCCTCGGCGTCGGCCACGAGCGGGGCGAACCAGTAGGTCGCATGGTCGCCATTCATGTGCGCGATCTCGTCGGCGCGCTTCAGGGCGTTGTTGAGGCGACGGAGCAGCGCAGGAACGGAGTCGGAGGGATACAGGCTCTGGTCGGGGTACATCTCGAGCGCGTTATTCGCGTCGGCCGCCACCTGCCAGCCGCTCACGTAGATCGCCTTCAGCCCCGCCTGGACTTGCTGGATCGCCTGATTGCCCGTGATCGCGGACAGCACGGCGATGTAATCCTCGTCCTGAAAGAGCTGCCACAGGCGGGCCGCGCCGTATCGGCCGAGCGAGTACTCGATGTCGATCGAGCCGCGCAGGCGGTACACGTCGCCCGCCGTATACGGGCGGGTGACGCCGCTCCAGCGCTTCCCCGTCTTCCACCCGTGCTCGAGGGAGGTAACGAACTGCTGCTTGTCCATGGTACCCGTCCGTGATGAGTGCAGCGAAATCAGTCGAGATATTGGTACGCCAGCGTGGTCAGGAACTCTGCAAACTCCGCGCCGGTCGCGAGCTCGGACAAAATCCGCCCTGCGACCGAAAACTGCGGCGCGCCAGGGCCGTCCGCACCTACCCGTTCAGGTAGGGTCTTCACCAATTCGGACAGGGTTTGTTGCACGAGTGTGGCAGAAACGGGTCGTCCGCTCTGCATCTGTGCAGCGTGGCGCAGCCACTGCCACACCTGCGCGCGAGAGATCTCGGCGGTGGCGGCGTCCTCCATGAGGTCGTAAATCGGCACGCACCCGGTGCCGCCGAGCCAGGCGGCGAGATAGTGCAGCGCCACGTCGATGTTCTTCCGCAGGCCCTCCTCGGTGATCGCGCCCGGCGGCGCCGCGAGCAGGTCGCGCGCCGTCACCCGCACGTCGTCGCGCTTCAAATGGATCTGATGGGGCCCGCGCATGTGGGCGTCGAACACTTCGCGGGCGACGGGGACGAGGCCCGGATGGGCGACCCACGTCCCGTCGTGCCCTTGCCCGACCTCGCGCAGCTTGTCCTGGCGCACCTTCTCGATGGCCTGCGCGTTGAGCGCCGGGTCGCGCTTGATCGGGATCTGGGCCGCCATCCCGCCCAGCGCGTGGATGCCGCGCCGGTGGCACGTGCGGATCACGAGCTCGGCGTAGGACTTGAGGAACGGCCGGTCCATCGTGACGAGGCCGCGGTCGGGGAGCACGCACTCGGGGCGGTGCCGGAATTTCTTGATGTAGCTGAAGATGTAATCCCAGCGCCCGCAGTTGAGCCCCGCGGAGTGATCGCGCAGCTCCCACAGGATCTCGTCCGTTTCGAACGCGGCGAGGATGGTCTCGATCAGAACGGTGGCGCGGATCGTACCGCGGGCGATGCCGAGCGCGTCCTGCGCGGTGTTGAACACGTCGTTCCAGAGGCGTGCCTCGAGGTGGCTCTCGAGCTTCGGTAGGTAGAAATACGGGCCCGAGCCTTTCGCGATCAGCGCCGCCGCGTTGTGGAAGAAGGCCAGGCCGAAATCGAACAGCGCAGCCGAAATCGGGCGGCCGTCGACGAGCAGATGCTTCTCGACCAGGTGCCAGCCCCGCGGCCGCACCATCAGCGTCGCGGTCCGCGCTTCGAGGGCGTAGCGTTTTCCTTCCGGGCTCACGTAGGAGATCGTTCCGGCCACCGCATCGCGCAGGTTCTGCTGGCCGCGCACGTTGTTCTCCCAGGTGGGCGCGTTCGAGTCCTCGAAATCGGCCATGAAGACGTTCGCGCCCGAGTTGAACGCGTTGATCATCATCTTCCGGTCGACGGGTCCCGTGATCTCGACCCGGCGGTCGAGCAGGTCGGAGCGGATCGGAGCGACCGTCCATTCGCGCTCGCGGATATCGTGCGTTGTAGGAAGGAAGTCCGGGAGGCGGCCCGCGTCGATCTCCTGCTGGCGCTGCTGCCGTCGCTGCAGCAGCGCTTGGCGCGTGGGCTCGAAGCGCCGCGCCAGCGCGGTGACGAAGCCGATTGCCTCCGCGCTCAGGATGCCGTCGCACCCCGATGGGGGCGGCTTGAGAAGCTGGGCGGCGGGCTCGATGGCGGCCATGTTTAAGAGTAGCCAAACGCCGTCGCTTTGACGACCGGCACACCGAGCCGACCGGGGGTGGTCATGCGACCACCCCCGGCCGCGCTACGTCATGGGCAAGGGTTGTGAAGCTGGATGTTCCCGCCGCCCAATTTGCCCGACGCCGTATATCCGGTCCACGACCGTGTATGAGCCAGGCTGACCGTTGATCTCAGCTGTGCCATCGATGCGACGCGTCGTCGCCGTCGGCACGACCGGCTCGTAGGCTGTCACACCCGTTCCCCTGACCTTCAGGTTCGACCCGTGGTCGAGGTAGGTCAGATGGCCCCAGAGCGCGCCCTGCTTCATCCCGCCCGCGACGGCGAAGTTCGCCTTCGCGCCGAATGGGCCCGGGATCCACCCGCCGCCGGTCACGAAATCCCCACTGGGACAGGTCGGCGGACCCGGGCATGTGATGTCGGCGTGCGCCGACGAGATGATGACGTCCGCGATTCCCGTGAGAGTCACGTGGAGCGCGTTGACGGTGATGTCTCCCGGCCCGGGGTTCTTTTGCTCGTTGATGACCACCTGGCCCGTGCCGTTCGGCAACGTAATCGTCTGGTTGGGCTCTCCGGAAACGACGATCGCCTGGCCGTTGATCACGAGCTCGGCGATCTGCGAGCTGCCGCTCGCCGTCGGACCGGCACTTGTGCACTGTGCCTCGGCTCTGGCCATGAGGAAGCCGGCGGAAACGCTGTTGCCGGCCGCCGTCAGGCTCAGACTAGCCACCGATGCCTCGGAGCGACTGTGATTGCCGCGGCCGACCGTCGAGGCGTGGAGCACCTGGACTGTCAGCAGGCCAGGCACCTCCCCATCGAGCAGCGACGCTTCTTCCTCGCCCCCCGACGGCCCGAGCGGGCCGGCATCGCCGAGGACCACCTCCACCGGAGGCACCAAGGGCGGCGTCGCCGTCGCCCGCACGACCGTCGCCCGGCCGCTGTAGGTTGTGGTCGCCGGAGCAGTCGTCTGGTCGAGCCGCTCCGGACCGGGCGGCGCCGTAGCCCTCTCACAACTGATTAGCAGGCCCGTTGCGAGCGCCAGGAATAGGGTGCGCTTCATTATTTCCTCCCTTCCGACAGACCGATGTGCCTGGCGCGTTGGCTCGAGACGCGCCGCCGTGCCCGCATCCTAGAGGCGGCGCGGACGGTTGTCTGTCGGGAGAGGCTGCACCTGACTGTGGGGAGACTTCCCGCAGGCGGTTGTGGGAAGAACTCCGACGTGCGGCTACTCGACCTTGAGCAGGCCGGCGCGGAGGGCGAAGCGCACGAGCTCGGATCGGTGCTTCAATCCCAGCTTCCCCATGATGCGGGCGCGGTAGGTGTCCACCGTCTTCGGGCTGACGCGCAGGAGCTTGGCGACCTCGGTCGAGCTGTGCCCCTCGGCGGTGAGCGCCAGCACCTCGCGCTCTCGCGCGCTGAGGCGGCCGAGGGTGTCTTTCGCCCCCGTGCCTTTCCCTTCCTTGGAGTGGGCGTCCTTGTAGTGGTCGACGAGCACCTTGGCGGCGCTCGGATCAAGGAAGATCTCGTTCTGCACCACGGTAGAGATCGCCCGCGTGAGACTCTCGTGTGTGCTCGTCTTGGTGACGAACCCGCTGCCGCCCGCCTCGAGCACCTGCAGCAGCACATCTTCCTCCAGGTGGGCACTGAGGACGAGGACCTTCGTGCCGCGCTTGAGCCCGGCGATGCGACGCACAGCCTCAAGCCCTCCGATGCCCGGCATAACGAGGTCCATGAGCACCACGTCGGGCTTGAGGGACCGGGTCTTCTCGACCGCCTCCTCCCCGGTGGCCGCTTCCCCGACCACGCGCAAGTTAGATTGGCCGTCGAGGAACGCACGCAACCCCGCGCGGACCACCCAGTGGTCGTCAGCGAGCAGGATCTGGATTGGATTGGGCACGGGCGCGGGTGCCGTCGGGGGAGGCCTCCTCCTCACGGTCCTCCTTAACCTGACGAAGCGTTGACCCGCGTCTCCTCCGACCGGGCGCCACGGTGCGGAGAGACCCTCTCAGGATACCAAGTCGGGACCGCTTGGCAAGGGCTGAAGGGTGATCTTCGTCACGCACTTTGCGGCCTTCCGTCGTTTCCTCGCTTTCGTAGCTTACACGACCGACATGCCGAGCACGTTGATCATCGTGGGCATCTGCCTGCTCGTCGTGAGCGTGGCGCTGTTCCGCGGCGTCCCCGCCGCCGTCCGCGGCGGGCGCTGGCTGGGCGGTGCTGGCCGCGGCCTCGTTGGCCTCTTGCTGCTGGCACTCGCCGCCCTCGCGGGGACGATCAGTGTGGGCATCCGGGGCTACCGGGCGCTCACCTATGAAGAGGTCGCAGCGACGGTAAAAACCGAACCGGTGGGGGTGCAGCGTTTCCGGGCCACGATCGTGCTGCCCGACCAGCGGCTCGCGATGTACGACCTCGCGGGCGACGCCTTTTACGTGGACGCCCACATCTTGAAATGGCACCCCTGGGCGAACTTCGTCGGCTTGCACACAGCCTACGAGCTCGACCGGGTGACCGGCCGCTACAACTCGGTGACGGACGAGCGGACCAGGCCGCACACCGTGTACTCGGTCGCAAGGACCAGGCCCGTCGATCTGTTCTTTCTGGCGCGTCGGTTCAAGCTGCTGGGCCCCCTGGTGGATGCCGAGTACGGCTCGGCCGCCTTCGTGGCGGGAACGAAGCCGGCGGAGTACGAAGTGCGCGTGTCCACGACGGGGCTGCTGATGCGGCCGGTGATACACTAGCCGCGATTCCACGCGCTGAAGCGTGTGCTCGGCACAACACTGTGCTAAAGCACACCACGCTTCAGCGTTGCGTTGTGCCGAGCCCATCCTTCAGGATGGGAAACTCGACGCCACGCTCTTCTTCTCCTTACCAGGAGCCCTTGTACATGCCCGACTCCCTCACCCGTCGCGAGTTCGCCGAGCAGCTCGCACTCGTGGCCGCCGCACCGTTTGTGACCGAGGGGCTCGGGACTTGGGGCGCGGGGCTCGGAATGGCACTCCCGAGCCCCGAGCCCCAGGCCCCGAACCCCGAACCGTCGGCCCTCGCCAAGGCCCTGGCCGAGGGGATTCGGCTCCGGTACGGCGACCGGCTCACGGCCGATGACCTCAAGACGATCACGCAAAGCATCGAGAACCGCCTGCAGGGTCTGGAGCGGCTGTATCGGGTGAGCCTCGCCAACGGCGACGAGCCCGACTTCGTGTTCTCGGTGTATCGGGGGGAATGATGGCGGACGAGCTCGCCTACGCGTCGATTCCCGAGCTGGGACGGCTGCTCCGCGCCCGGCGCGTCACCTCCACCGCGCTGACCGAGCTGTTGCTCGAGCGCCTGGAGCGGTTCGGTCCCCGTTATAACTGCGTCGTGACGGTGACGCCGGAGCGGGCGCTCGCCGAAGCTGCCACCGCCGACCGCGAGCTCCGCGCAGGGCGGATGCGCGGGCCGCTGCACGGCATTCCGTACGGCGTGAAAGACCTGCTCGCGGCCAAGGGGTATCCCACGACGTGGGGCGCCGAGCCGTACCGCTATCAGACCCTCGACGACGACGCGACCGTTGTCGCGCGCCTCGGGGCCGCAGGCGCCGTGCTCGTGGCGAAGCTCGCCATGGTCGAGCTCGCGGGAGGCATGGGGTACAGCCAGGCCAATGCCTCGTTCACCGGGCCCGGGAAGACCCCCTGGAATGTCGACTACTGGAGCGGCGGGTCTTCGTCGGGTCCGGGCGCGGCCGTGGCCGCCGGCCTGGTGCCATTCGCTATCGGATCGGAGACGTCGGGGTCGATCCTCACGCCCGCAGCCTACTGCGGTGTCACCGGGTTGCGCCCGACGTACGGGCTCGTCAGCCGTCACGGCGCGATGGCGCTGTCGTGGACGATGGACAAGCTCGGCCCGATGGCGCGCAGCGCCGAGGACTGCGCGCTCGTGCTCGCCGCGATCGCGGGGAGGGACCCCCAAGACTCTTCGTCGATCGGGCGGGGCTTCCGCGCGCCACCGCCCGAGCCCCGCAGAGGCGGCCGCCGGTTCCGGATCGGCGTGCCGAAGGGCGTGATCGACTCGGTGCAAGGGGAAGTGGCGGAGAATTTCACCGCGGCGCTCGACGTGTTGCGCGGCATCGCGGAGATCGTTCCGGACGTCGAGCTGCCGGACCTGCCGTTCGGCGTGGTGGGGGGCACGATCATCGCGGCCGAAGGCATGAGCGCCTTCGACGACCTGCTCGAGGGCAACCGCCTGAAAGCTCTCACCGCGCCCGAGGACCGCACCGGCGGCTACGGAGCGCTCGCCATCTCGGCGCGAGACTATCTGCGGGCGCTGCGCGTGCGGCGTCTCATGGGCCGGGCGTATGACGAACTGCTCAAGCCGTTCGACGCGATCGCGACGCCGACGCGCACCACGGTCGCGAGCCCGCTCGATAAGGCGTTCCGGGACGCGTACCCCGACGTGCGAGGCGGCGTTTCCATGATCGGCTCGAGCAATGTGGTGGGCGTCCCGGCGATCTCGGTACCGAACGGCTTCGGGCTCGCGGGGCTGCCGACCGGTCTGAGCCTGGTGGCGCGGGCATTCGACGAGGCGAAGCTGGTGCGCATCGCGCGGGCGTATCAAGGGCGGACGGACTGGCACACGCGGCGGCCGGAGGTCGCGTGACGCTCATCCTGAAGCTGCTCCAATCGCTCTTCAGTGCCCTCCACTCCGAGGGCACGCCCGGCCAGATCGCAGCCGGGATCGCGCTCGGCTCTATCCTCGGCCTCACGCCGCTCGTCAACCTCCACAACGTCATCGTGTTTGGGCTGATCGTGCTGCTGAACGTGTCCCTCCCCGGCGCCATGCTCGGCTTCGCGCTGTTCATCCCGGTGGGGTTCCTGCTCGATCCCGTGTTCGACCGGATTGGGTACACCCTGCTGCTCGAGACGCCGGCGCTCACACCGCTCTGGACCAGGCTCTACAACGTCCCGGTGGTACCGCTCACCAACTTCAACAACACTGTCGTACTCGGCAGCTTCGTCTTCGCGGTCGCGTTCTCGTCGCCGCTGTTTTTCCTGAGTCAATGGGCGGTGACGCGCTACCGCGCGACGGTCGGCGAGCGGGTGCGGCACTCGAAGCTGTACAAGCTGATCAGCGCGTCGAAGCTGTACGACATCTACCGCCTGTTCCGGCCGGGGCCCTGAGATGAGCGTCGGCACGGTCCGGTGGAGGGCCGTCAGGCCGCTCGCGATCTGCGGTGCGCTTGGGCTCGGCGCGTGGATCCTGTTGGCCGACCGTGTCGCGAAGCACGCCGTGGAGTCGGTAGGGACGACCCTGATCGGTGCCTCGGTCGAGATCCGCCGTCTGCACCTCGACCTGCCGCACGGACGAGTGGAAGTGCGCGGGCTCACCGTGGCGAGCCCGTTCGCGGCCCTTCAGAACCTGCTCGAAGCCGACGAGCTCGTCGCGGACGTCGACCCGCTGCCCCTGCTCGAAAAGAAGGTCGTGATCGACCGCCTCGCAGCGAAAGGGTTGCGGTTCGGGACGCCGAGACAGACGGACGGACGGACTGTCGGACAGTCGGACGGAGTGAGGGGGCAGGTGGAGCGGTGGACCGCCCAGCTGCATGTGCCGGTCCTACAGTTCGCGACTGGGAAGATCGACGTGAGCCAGCTCGACCTGAGCACGCTCAGCACGCCCGCTGCCGCGCAGTCGCTCGCTGCGCAGGTCGACTCGGTCCGCACGGCCTGGAACGGTGGGCTCCAAGGGCTCGGCGTCGCCGCCACCGTCGACTCCGCCAAGCAGATGACGGATCGCCTCCGCGGCGCGAAGCCGACCGACCTCGGGTTGCTCGGGGACGCCCGGCGCACGCTCGACCAGGTGAAGCGGACGCGCGCTGGGCTGGCCGGCCTCGAACGGGGCGTGCACGCCGGCACCGAGCTGCTGCAGGCGGGCGTGGCGGGGCTCGCCGCTGCGCGGCAACGCGACTATGCGACCGCGCGTGCGCTGCTCCGGCTGCCGACACTCGATGCGCCGCAGATCGGCGCCGCGCTGTTCGGGTCAGAGGCGACCGAGCGGTTTCGGCGCGCGCTCTACTGGGCCGAGCTGGGCCGTCGCTACATGCCTCCCGGGCTAAGGCCAAGCGCGACGCCAGGACCGCAGCGCACGCGCCGTGCGGGGGTGACGGCGCGGTTTCCGCGGGAGCGGGCGTATCCGGCGTTTCTGCTCCGGGCAGCGGAGCTGAGCTTCGAGCTGGGCGGCGGCGGCGGCGCGCCCCGCACGTACGCGGCCCATTTGGCGGGACTCACGAGCGATCCGACGCTGTACGGGCGAGCCACGACCCTCGAGGCGTCGGCCCCCGGCGTGCGGGCGGCGGCGCTCGTCGACCATGTGCGCCCCACGCCGCGCGACACCGCGGCCGCCAGCGTCAGCGGCGTCACTCTTTCAGGCTTCGCGCTGCCCTCGCTTCCCATCCGGCTCGAGCCGGGGCAGGGGACGGTCTCGCTCAGCTTGGCGCTGGTGGGTGACAGCGTGCAGGCGCGCTGGGGCATGCGGTCCGAGCGTGTCCATTGGGTGCGCGACTCGGCGACCGCACGATCGCAGCTCGGCGATATCGTGTGGCGCGTCGTCTCCGGCGTGTCGACCGTCGACGTCTCGGCCAGCCTGGGTGGCACGCTCGCGCGACCGCGGCTCGCGGTGGGGTCGAATCTCGACGGGGTGCTCGCCCAGCGGATCCGCGCGCTCGCGGGCGAAGCGAGCGCCGGGGCCGAGCGGCAGTTACGCGCCCGGGTGGACAGCCTCGCCGAGCGGCAGGCGGCGCCGGTGCGCGCCCAGGTCGCTACGCTGACGACGGACGTGACCCAACGCCTCAGCGGTCAGCAGGCCCTGCTGGATCAAGCGCAGCGAGCGCTCGAGCAGCGGCTGCGGGAGCTGACAACGATTCCCGGTGTGCGACTGCCGTAATGTCCTCACCGCCGGACCCCCTCCCGTGGACGCCTCACCCCCTGTCCCCCTCTCCGTTCCGGAGAGGGGGGACGGCGTGAGTTCCCCCTCTCCCGAAGGGAGAGGGGGTCAGGGGATGAGGACCTATTGAGAAGGGGACAGGGGGTGAGGACTTCGCCGGACGTCAACCACCCCGGCCCGGCCGGTATCCTATAGTTGTGCCGGCGCTGGCGACTCGAATCGACGGGATCCGTATCCGTGACTCGTATCAAAGAACGCTGGTTCGCACTCCGCAGCTACCCCGAGTGACCGACCTTGTCCGGCAGGCGCAGCAGGGCGACCAGGCTGCGTTCCAGTCGCTCTACCGCGAGCACGTGGGGCGGGTGTACGCGCTGTGCCTGCGGCTCACGGCGGACGCCGGCGAGGCCGAGGAGTTCACGCAAGATGCGTTCGTGCGCGCGTGGGAGCGGTTGGCGACGTTTCGCGGCGAGAGCGCGTTCTCTTCCTGGTTGTACCGTCTGACGGTGAACGTCGTCTTCCTGAGCCGCCGGGCGGCGCGACGCCGGCTGCAGCGGGTGTTCGCGACCGACGACCCGGGGACGCTGGAGCGGCCGGGTCGTGACGCGAATCCAGGGCTCGGCGTGGATCTCGAGCGGGCGGTGGCTGCGTTGCCGCCCGGAGCCCGGGAGGTCTTCGTGCTGCACGACGTCGAGGGATACCGGCACGAGGAAATCGCCGAGCTGACGGGCATCGCGGTCGGGACCTCGAAGGCCCAGCTGTTCCGGGCGCGCAGGCTGTTGCGAGGGATGTTGGAGTCATGACGGAACGCGACCAAGACGCCGAATTCCGCGAGCTGCTCGAGCGGGCCGCGCAGCTGCCCAAGAGCATCGAGCCCCCGCGCGATCTCTGGCCGGAGATCGAGGCTAGAATCGCGGGGAAGGCGCGCGTTCGCTTCCGCGCATGGCTGCTCATCCCGCTGGCGGCAGCGGCGGCGCTTGCGGTGCTGCTGTTGGGTCGGCGCGGCCCACCGCGCCCAGGCGAGGCATGGGAGGTCACGCGAGTGGCTGGTCTGCCGCTCGTCGGCACCACGCCACTGGGCGCGACGGGTGCGCTCAAGGTCGGGGACTGGCTCCAGACGGACGATTCGTCGCGCGCCGTGATTTTGGTGGGCGACATCGGCCATGTCGACGTGAAGCCCGACACTCGCATCCGGCTGGTCCGGGCGCAGCGCACCGACCATCGCCTGGCGCTCGAGCGCGGCGAGATCTACGCCACTGTGGACGCGCCGCCCCGACTGTTCTTCGTCGACACTCCCGCCGGCACCGTCGTGGATCTGGGGTGCGCGTATACGCTCGCCGTGGACTCGAGTGGCGACGGCACGATCCACGTGTCGGCTGGATACGTGGAGTTCGACTGGAGCGGCCGCCGCTCCATCGTGCCGCTCGGGTTCCGGGCGGAGACGCGTCGCGGCTTCGGCCCCGGGACGCCGTACGCGGAAGACGCGTCCCAGGCGCTGCGGCACGCACTGGCGACGTTCGACTTTGCGCACGGCGGGGGGGGAGCGGAGGCGGTCCGCCAGGCGCTCGCCGCCGCGCGGCCGGAGGACGCAGTCTCGCTGTGGCACCTGCTGGGACGGGTGGATCGGGTGCTACGGGGGGAAGTCTACGACCGGCTCGCCTCGCTCGTGCCCCCGCCCGCGGGCGTCACGCGCCAGGGCGCGTTGCAGCTCGACCGGGCGCCGCTCGAGACCTACTGGAACACCATTCGCCGGATCGCGTGGCGTAGGACCATCCTGAAGGGCATTCGCGACATCGATCCCCGGACCGGCATGGCCCGGTGACCCGCGTCGCTGTCGCGCTCGCTGTCGCGCTCCGGAGCGGCCCGGCGCTGGCGCAGGAGCTGCCCGAGCGCACCGCCGATCTCCGCGTCGAGGTCGTGGCCCGGGGTCTGGACGATCCGTTGTATCTCACCGCTCCCCCCGGGGACGCCCGGCGCTTCGTCGTGGAGCAGGCGGGACGCATCCGGATCATCAAGGACGGCCAGCTGCTGGCGACGCCGTTCCTGGATTTGAGAGATTCGGTTGGCGCGGGCGGGGAGCGCGGGCTGCTCAGCATGGCGTTCCACCCGCAGTTCGCCCGAAACGGCTGGCTCTACGTCAACTACACCGACAAGCACGGCGACACGCGCGTGAAGCGCTTCACGGTCAGCGCCGCTCCCGATCGCGCCGATCCCGCCTCGGGCAAGCAGATCCTGTTCATCGCGCAGCCTTACGCGAACCACAACGGCGGGCTGGTCATGTTCGGCCCGGACGGCATGCTGTACGTCGGGATGGGCGACGGCGGCTCGGGCGGGGACCCGCACGGCAACGGTCAGAACAGGCGCACCTTGCTCGGCAAGCTGCTGCGCATCGATGTCGACCGCGGCGACCCGTACGCCATTCCTCCCGACAACCCCTTCGTCGGCGCAGCGGACGCGCGGCCCGAGATCTGGGCCACGGGGCTGCGCAACCCGTGGCGCTTCGCGTTCGACCGCGCGACGGGACTCCTCTTTATCGCGGACGTCGGGCAGAACCTGTGGGAAGAGCTGGACATCGGCCCGGCGAGTCGGGGCGGGGTGAACTACGGTTGGAACGTAATGGAGGGGGCGCACTGCTACGGGGCAGGGAGTTGCGACACGACCGGGTTGGTGCCGCCTGCGCTCGAGTACGACCATTCGTACGGCTGCTCGATTATCGGGGGATTCGTGTCGCGCGGCCGTGCGTCTCCGTCGCTCGACGGGCAGTACTTCTTCTCTGATTACTGTCAGGGCTGGCTGCGCAGCATCACCTACCAGAACGGCCGCATCACCTCCCGTACCGTGTGGAACGTCCCCCGACTCGGCCAGGTGCTGTCGTTCGGGGAGGATGCCGCGGGGGAGATTTACGTGCTGTCCGATAATGGAAACGTGTATCGGATTAGTGAGCAGTAGCGCTGCTGCCTGATGCGCGAGTAGGGGCGCAGCATGCTGCGCCCCCACCCTTACCAAACCCTTGGAGGCTCACCGGCATCCGACCAGTAACCACTTCTCAGGAGCCTTCCCATGTTGCGCCGCACTCGCTCCCTTGGCCTCGCGGCCGCGCTCGTCACGCTACTCGCTGCCCCCGCTCTCGCGGGCCCGCCCTGGATCTCGATCGAGTTGCCGGTGAATCCGTACGACCAGTCGATGCGCGGCGCATTCCTGTTGGTGCACTCGTTCCACCACGGCACGCCAACCGGGTACATCGTCACCGGGACGGCCGAGGGGATCGTGAACGGCGAGCGTCGCTCGATCAAGCTCGCGTTCAGCGAGACGTCGCGCGACGGGGTGTACGCGCTCAAGCGGATGTGGCCCACCGACGGGGTGTGGACGCTCGTGATCAAGGCGAATCAGGGGCCGGACGACGCGGCCACGGCAGTGGTCGAGCTCGGGCCGGAGGGCGAGGTGGCCTCGGTCCGGGTGCCTACGACGCTGCGCGGCCAGTGGACGGTCCCCGCGCCCGTGTCGCTCGGAGACATTGACGCAGCGCTCAAGGCGCGGGCCAAGCAGCTCGTGCGGCGTTAGTAGCTCCGCTTCCTGACCTCTCTTCCGGTCCTCACCCCTTTCATCTCCTCTCAACCCGACCTTCGTTCCCCCTCTCCCGTAGGGAGAGGGGGACAGGGGGTGAGGACCCACACGGAGAGGGGATCAAGAGGTGACGCTGCTCATGATTTCTATTGCTAATGACGGCTTGACAAGTATCGCCCGGCGGGTATGCGTAAGAGCGACGCTGGTGCAGTCCTTCTTTCACCTCTAGGGGTAGGGAGGCGCTCATGCGCAGACACGTCATGTTTGGTGGACTCACGGTCGCCGCACTGGTGGCGGTCGGCAGCTGCAGCGACGACGTCGGTCCGACCACCAACGAGCGGTTTGTAGCAACCCTCTCCGGCGCGAACGAATCGCCGGCCGTGACGACGACGGCTACCGGAACGGCGGAGTTCACCGTCTTCGACGAGTTACCCGGAATCTTCTTCAAGCTGGACGTGAAGGGACCATTCGCGGACAGCGTGATTCTAGCTCACATTCACGGTCCCGCGGATCCGACCGTGAACGCCGCGGTCATTGTCAATCTCTTCTTGGGCCCGAACGCAGGCCCCGCTATCAACGGAACCCTCGCAGAAGGCATGCTGCCGACTCCCAGCCGGATCACGTTCGATTCGGTGCTGGTGCTGCTGCGGGCAGGCAAGGCGTACGTGAACGTGCACACCAAAGCGAACGGGGGCGGCGAGATCAGGGGACAAATCGCCAAGCAGTAGGCGCAGAAAAGGCGGGGAGTAGGGAGAGTACTGAGGGTGCGAGCCCCAAGAAGTAGCTCGTCCCCAACGGAGCACTCCT
>QHTT01000079.1:1967-103882 GCA_003220935.1 Gemmatimonadota bacterium | reverse complement strand
GGCGTGGGTCAGAACCGGTGGCCGAGCGGGCGGAGCTGCAAGCGTCGGCACGTAAGCCGCGGCGGAGCCGGCCAGCCAAAGGGCAGCCAGAGACATGGGCACCTCGAGACGGAGGTCGGTGCGACATCCCCGGCGACGGCGTCCGAGGCAGGCTGATAGCGCCAAGTATGACAGCGCTCGGTCCGAAAGGGTTGCAACGAACTTGTCAGAAGACGGTCAACGGCCGGCAAAGGGGGACGGGGGAAGGGCTAAAGCTTCACGAGCACGCCTCTTATCAGGGTGGCAAGCTGGCCGGCGACCCGCGCCCCCGCTGCCAACACCTCCTCGTGTGACAGCGGGGCGGCGGAAAGTCCGGCCGCTGCGTTCGTGATGCTCGAGAAGCCCAGACAGCGCATCCCTCGTGCCCGCGCCACGATCACCTCGGGCACCGTGGACATCCCCACGGCGTTCGCGCCCAGACGCTCGAGCATGCGGATCTCGGCAGGCGTCTCGTAGGAGGGGCCCAGTAGCGCGGCGTACACCCCCTCATCGAGCCCGATCTTCTGCTGCAGCGCTACCTCCCGGGCGATCCCGCGCAGCTCGCGGTCATACGGATCGCTCATATCGGGAAAGCGCTGCTCCCCCTCCTCCACCGCGCCCTCCAACGGGTTCCGGAACATCAGGTTGATGTGGTCTGCGATGAGCATGAGCGTGGGCGGGCGGAACGTGAGGCGGATCCCGCCGGCGGCGTTGGTGACGACGAGGGTGCGAATGCCGAGCCGGGCGAACACCCGCACCGGCAACACCGCCAGCTGCGGCGCATGGCCTTCATAGAGATGAAAGCGGCCACTCTGAACGAGCACCTCCACACCCTCGAGCGTCCCGGCAACGAGCTCCCCCTTGTGGCCCGGCGCGCCGGGCTTCTGAAAACCGGGGATGTCCGCGTAGGGGATGTGCGTGGCGCTGCGAACCCCTTCCGCCACGTCCCCCAACCCCGAGCCAAGCACGATCGCGACGCGGGGCGCAAGGGGCCCCAGCGTGCGGGAGACGGTCTCGGTCGCTGCGCGGAGAGTACTTCTCCCTTCTCCCTTCTCCCCGCTCATAGCAGGATTCCCGCCAGCGTCGCCGACAGGAAGTTGGCGAGCGTCCCCGCGATCATGGCGCGGAAGCCGAGCCGGGCGAGATCGTGCTTGCGGTCGGGGACCAGAGCGCCGATGCCCCCGATCTGAATCCCCACCGAGCTGATGTTGGCGAAGCCGCACAGGGCGAACGTCGCGATCGTGAACGAGACGGGGTCGAGCGCCGCCTTCATGGGGCCGAGCTGGGCGTAGGCAATGAACTCGTTCAGGACCATGCGCGTGCCCAGCAGGCTCCCGATGGTGCCGCTGTCGTGCCACGGCACCCCCATCACCGCGCCATTTGCCAGGGCGACGAGCGCGATGAACGACACCAGCATGGCGATCACGTTCAGCATCAGGTACAGCCCGTCGGTGGTGCCGCGCGCGGCGGCGTCGACCACGTTCACGTCGGTGCGCGGAATGTCCACCTTGATGCCGCCCAGCGTCTGCGGCGTGCCGGTCTCGGGCTCGAGGATTTTGGCCATCATGATGGTGCCCGGGGCGGTCATGATCACGGCGGTGAGCAGATGGCGCGCCTCGATGCCGAACGCGATGTAGGCGGCCATGATGGAGCCGGACACGTGCGCCATGCCGGCCGTCATCACCGTCATGAGCTCCGATTGCGTCATCCCCGGGAGGAACGGCCGGATCGTGAGGGGAGCCTCCGTCTGGCCCATGAAGATCGAGGCGGCCACGTTCAGGCTCTCTGCCCCGCTCGCCCCCATCACCTTATTCATCACGATCGCAAACGCCTTCACCACGAGCTGCATCACGCCGAGATAATAGAGGATCGCGAACAGTGCAGACACGAAAATGATGGCGGGTAGCACCTGGAACGCGAAGATGATGCCCAGACTCGAGTGCTGCTTGCCGATCTCGCCGAAGACGAACTCGGACCCGACGTACGAGAAGCTCAAAATCGCCTTCACTGCGTCACCCAGCGCGCTGAACAGCTGCTGTCCGAATGGCACCCGCAGCACGAAGATGGCGAACGCGAGCTGAAGCCCGACGCCCCACGCCACCACCCGCCCGCTGATCGCCCCGCGGTTGCGCGACAAGGCCACCCCCAGTCCCAGGATGAAGGCGATCCCCAAGAGGCCTGTGAGCCGCTCGCCCAGGCCGCGCGGTTCTTGGGGGACAGCCGCTGCGACGGGCGGCATGGCTTGCGCGGTCGTGTCCGGCCGGGTGACCTGCTGACGCCCCGCCGCCTCGATGCTATTCCACGCGAAGCGCGGCAGCGTGAATACGAGCAGGGCGCACACGAAGGTGACGCCGCAGGCGAGCACCGTACGGTGGAGGGACATTAGAGAGCCTCCAGTTCGCTCTGGATCCGCGACACCAACGCGACCTTCTCGTATTCCGGAAGAAACGCGCTGTCGCACGCATTCAGCGTCACGCGCGCGAGCTCCTGTCGACCGAGCCCCAACACGCTCTGGGCGAGGAAATACTCGTTGGTCAGCGAGATGCCGTCGACCAGCCGCCCGTCGGTGTTGAGCGTGACGACCACCCCCCGGTCGAGGTACCGCTTGAACGGATGCTCTGCGATCGTGGTTACCGTGTGCGTGTGCAGGTTGCTGGTGAGACACATCTCGAGCGGGATGCCGCGCTCCACGACATAATCGAGCAGGGTGGGATCCTCACCCAGCCGGGTGCCGTGGCCGATACGCTGCGCGCCGCACTGATGCAGCGCCTCGTGAATCGAATGCGGCCCGTCCCCTTCCCCGGCATGGCAGGTGCAGGCCATCCCGTGGGCCGCCGCGTACTCGAACGCCGGCGCGTGCTCCCGCGCGGGATGCCCCCGCTCGGGGCCCGCGAGATCGAACGCCACGACGCCCGCGCTCCGGTACTGCGCCGCCGCGCGCGCCAGCTCGAGTGACTCCGCCGGCGGCCGCGTGCGGATCGCGCACACAATCACACCCACCTTCGTGCCGGTCTCGGCCTCCGCGCGCCGGATCCCGGCGAGCGGCGCTTCGATCGCCTGGGTCAGGGTGAGCGCCGGACGGTGCAACAGCGGCGAGTAGCGCACCTCCACATAGCGCACGCCGTCCGCCGCGGCGTCGATCACGAACTCATAGGCGACGCGCTCGAGCGCCGCCGCGGTCTGCATGACGGACAGGGTGATCTCGTACTTGGTGAGATACTCCTCGAGGCTCTTGGCGTGCTTCACGTGGAGTGCCTCGGCGAGCCCCTCGGGCGTGTCTGCCGGCAGCCGGACGCCCTGGGCCCGCGCCAGCTCGAGCATCGTCTGGGGACGCAACGATCCGTCCAGGTGCACGTGCAGCTCGGCCTTGGGCCAGCGCCGCAGCAGCTCCTTGGAGAGGCGGGGCGGTCCCTGCCGCGCCGTCACGATCACCCGGAGGATCGCGCCGCCTTCGCCGATCGGGTCCGCGGCGTCGACCGGGCGCCCCACGCCGTCGGTCGCGTACGCCGCCCCACTCGCGAGCAGCCCCGCGAGCTCGCCGTCGAGCGCCGCCACCGCGTCGCGCACCGTGGCCCCCCGGGCCACCGTCACCGGCCGCTCGTTCACGAACACGCGCAGCGTCACCGGCCGGCTCCGGCACGGTGCACGCGCTCGTCGCCCGGGGCTTCGACCGGCGGCCGCAGCACCGCGAGGTACTGAATCAGCGCGTCCAGATCGACCAACCCCACGTCCGCGGCCGGCAGCCCCCGGAGCATCGTGTAGCCGCTCCCGCCCGCCGCGAGGAAGTCGCTCACCGCCACGGTGTAGGTGCGACCGTTGTCGAGCCCCTGTCCGTTCGTCAGCCTGACCTTGGTGACCCGATGCCCGACGCGCTCGCGCGGATCGTACCAGACCTCGAGCCCCGAGACGTGCGCGTCCGCGCGGTCGCCCGCCACCGCGTGCTCCAGCGCTTGCTGCAACACCTCGCCCCGGGCGAACAGCCGCACCAGCCGGTTCTGAAACGGCTGCACCGCATACAGATCGCCGTACGTCACGGTGCCCGCCGGCAGATCGGCGCGAATGCCGCCGTTGTTCACGATCGCCACGTCGGCTTTCGCGACGTTGCGCTGCGCATCGGCGATCAGTCGGCCGAGCCCGTATTCCTCGCCGACCCGGCGCAGCTCGATCTTGCTGTGGGCCACGGAGCGACTGGTGACGGCCTCGATAGCCCGCTGGTAAGGGCGCAGCGTGTCGGCGAGCGCGGCATCGGGCTGAACCTGGTCGGCGTAGGGGGTTTCGATGTGCGCGCGGACTTCGCCCCCCGTCCCGCGCACGCGCACGAAATCCACCACCGCGATGCCCGCGCCGCTCGAGCGCGCCTGAACGATCGGGATGCCGTTCACCACCGTGTTCACGAGCGAGTGCGTGTGCCCGCTCACGATGAGGTCCACGGACCCCGAGTCGAGCCCGCGCGCGATGTCCACGATCTCGCCGTGACAGGCGGGTGCCGGCACGGGGTCCTGGCCGGTGACGACGTCGCAGAACGCCCCCTCGTGCGCCAGGACGATCACGAAGTCGGCGGCCGCCCGGGCCCGCGGCAGCACGCGGCGCACCGCCGCCGCGCCCTCGCCGAACACGAGCCCCCGCACGTTCCACGAGGCCGTGTTCGTCGGCGTGGCCCGCAGCGCGAGTCCGATCACGGCGACTTTCAGTCTGCCGCGCTGGATCAGGGTCCATGGCTCGGCCCACTCGGGCCGCGCTGCGCTGCTCGAATCGGTGATGTTGGCGGCGAGAAAGCGGTACTTCGCCCCCGCCATCCGGGCCCGCAGCGTGTCGACCGACCAGTCGAACTCGTGGTTGCCGATTGCGGCCCCGTCGATGCCGAACGCATTCATCGCTGCGATGGCCGGGAGGCCGAAGCTGAAGTTCGAGAGGAGCGTCCCCTGCATTTCGTCGCCGCCGTCCAAGCGGACGGTGGTGCAGCCGCACGCCCGCGCGAGCGAGTCCAGCCACGGCTTCAGCGCCGCGGCGCCGCCGACCAGCTTGCCATTGGACCACGGCCACGCGCGCGCTTCGAGGGCGCCGTGGAAGTCGTTGATGGCCAGCACCCGCAGCACGGTGCTATCTGGCTCGCTCACCGGCGGCGGCGCCGGCGCGACGACGACGTCGTGGGCGGTATCGGAAGCGGGGGATGGGGCGGGGACAACCGGATGCTGCGCCGCGATGAGCAGCGCGAGGAGCACGCGCATAGTGCGCTGTAAATTGCGGAGGCCAGACCGAATACGCTACCTTCTGCCACGCGATGCTCGCCGCTCTGCTGCTCGCTGCGCGGCTCACGGTGCCGCTCGACTCGACCGTCCTGCTCATCCGGGTGCTGGACGTGAGCGACGCGCGGGTCGGCGGCGATGCCATTCTCATCACTGACGCGGGCGCCGGTCGCGCCCGTCACGTGTTGATCGACGGCGGCGAGCACGGTGCGACGATCGTGGCGGGCCTCACGCGCCTCAACGTGGACACGCTCGCCGCGGTGATCCTCTCCCATCCCCACGCGGACCATTACGGTGGGCTCGGCGCGGTGGTGACTCGCTTTCCCGTGCGCGCGTTCGTGTACGGCGGCACGCCGCGCACCGCCGTCACGTACCGTGCCTTGCTGCGCGCCATCGACAGCCTCCGCATCCCTGTGGTCACGGCCGACACGGGCGTCCGGCGGGTCACGCTCGTCACGGGCGACGACTCGGTCGAATTGCGCCTGCTGGCGCCTCCGCCCACATGCGGCGCGCTGCCGGGCGACGCGGGCGGCGACGCGGTGAACAACTGCTCGGTCGGCGTGCGACTCACACGCGGCGGCTTCGTGATGCTCTTCCCCGGCGACGCCGAGCAGGCAGAGCTGGGCTGGTGGATGCTGACGGAGCCGTCCCTGCTCCGGGCGGACGTGCTCAAGGGCGGCCACCACGGGTCGAGTAACGCAACCAGCGCCGAGCTGCTCGACGCGGTGCAACCGCGCGCCGTGATCATCAGTGCGAACGGCCGGCAGCATCCCTTCGCCTCGGTGCTCGCCCTCTTGGCGGCGCGCGGCATCCCGACCTATTGCACCGCGGACAACGGTACCGTGACGGTGCGGGTGCCGCGCAATGGCGCCTGGACGATCACGACGGAACGCGAGGGGAAGTGTCACGCCCGGGTGGTGCGGAATTGATGCACGTCCTTTAGGACAGTGCTGCGCCGAGCCCAGGCTTCAGCCTGGGATTAATCAACGGAGGTACCGTCGATGCCTGAATCGCACCGCTTCATCGTCGATCGTCACGAAGGCGACCTCGCTGTCGTGGAAGTCGACGGCGGCTCGACGCTCGATGTCCCCCGCTGGCTGCTGCCGCACGCAGCCCGGCCGGACGACGTGCTGCTCGTGAGCGTCGAGCAGGGGACTGATCGCACCGTGGTGACCATCGTGCGCGATGTCGCCGCGACGGAGCGCGCCCGCGCCGCCGCGCGGCAAGCCGTGGACCACCTTAAGCGCCGGGACCCCGGCGGAGACGTGATCTTGTGACGCCCGAGCCGGCGCCGTTGCGGTGGTCGTAGTCTCCATCCTCCAGACGTACGAGGAGACGGTGTGGCGAGCGCAGCCGGACATCCGGACGCGCACCGTCGACATGCATCTGCAGCGCCTGCGCTGTACGCTGGGCGCGCTCGCCCGCTGCATCGAGACCGTCCGAGGCTTGGGGTATCGCTTCCGGCGGGTGGAGCCGCAGGGCCACAGGCCGAGGTAGGCGACCTGCACGGCTGCCGTCCGGGTGCCAGGTAGCGGAGGCCCGCACGGCTCCGCTACCTGCTCTCGCCTCCTTGCGTTACAGTCCTGTGACACACGCGACGTCATATGGTGATTGCGCTTCAGCACGTTTCCCGCGGCAACAGAAGCCGCTCACTCCACCTCGTCTTGAGGAGATCCTCCGTGCACGCAAGACTGCCTCAAACGCTCTCGGCCGCCGCCGTCATGTGCGCGCTGGCCGCGGGCGGAGCTGCCGCCCAAGCTCCATCCCCCCCGCAGGTTTCGGTAGGCGCGCTGACTTACCTCCAATACGTCTATCAGCTCAAGGACACCGCAAACCACCTCAACAACTTCGAGGTCACGCGCGCCTACATCAACGTGAATGCGCGGCTCAGCAACGGGGTGACCGCTCGGATCACGCCGGACGTCTTTCGCACGTTGACCGGGTTGAGCTTCCGCCTCAAGTACGCCTTCGTGACGTACACGCCGACCGCCAGCCCGCTGACCTTCAAGTTGGGCCAGATGCACACCCCTTGGCTCGACTGGGAAGAGGCGGTCTGGGATTACCGGATGCAGGGCTCCATGGCGCTTGACCGCAATGGCTACCTGAGCGCGTCCGACCTCGGCGCGGGCGTGGACGGGAAATGGGGCCCGGACAAGGTGAACCTCCAGGTCACTGCGGTGAACGGGGAGGACTTCAAATCGAGCGCCGGCGACCAGCGCAAGGACGTGATGGGCCGCGTCTCCGTCCGGGTGCTCGACACGGACGACTCGAGCCGGGTCGGCGGCCTCCGCTTGACCGCGTACGGTCAGTACGGCAAGCCGACGAGTGGCGGCAAGCGCTATCGCTGGGTCGGCATGGTGTCGTACCGCTCAAAGCAAGTCACGCTTGCAGGCGAATACGCGTCCACTAAGGACACCGTCACCGCCACCCCGCTCGCGGAAACCAACGGGCGCGTGATCAGCGGCTTCGGGGTCTACCACGTCCCGCGGTCAAGAGTCGCCGTCCTCGCACGGGTGGACGTGGTGGATCCCAACACCAACGTCGCCGACGACCGGCAGACGCGCGTCATCGGGGGCGTCTCGTATCAGCTCAGCCCGAACCTGCGCCTCCTCGCGGACTGGGACTACGTGGACTACCAAGGCACGCCGACCGCCGCGCAAGAGGCGACCCGATCCCAAGCCTTGTTCCAAACTCAGTTCTCGTTCTAACTCCGATCTCACGAGGGCACCGACATGCTGAAGTCTCGATTTCTCGCCCTCAGCGCCGTGGCGCTGGCCGCAGCTCCCGCGACCGCTCAGGTGAAGCTCAACGGCGCGGAGACGTGGTGTTCGTGGTGGAGGGAAAGACCATCAAGCATCACGCGGAGGGATAGCCGCCCCAGTCCCGGCCCCCGCCTCCAGCCCCCCGCCGGCGGTCGAGGTACTCCCGGTTCGCGAACAGGTGAATCGCCAGCATCCCGACGACGAACCCGCCCACGTGAGCCCAGACGGCCACGCCTCCCTCGACGCGCGACACCGAGCCCACGGCGCCCATCAGGAGCTGGAGCAGAAACCAATAGCCCAGCATGACGTACGCCGGCAGCGCCACGGTCGTGACGAAGAACCCCAGGGTCACGAGCGTGTGCACGCGTACGCGCGGGTACAGCAGGATGTAGGCGCCCATCACGCCGCTGATTGCGCCCGAGGCGCCCACCATCGGCACCACCGAGTTCGGGCCGGCCAGCACCTGCGCCGCCGCGGCCGCCACGCCACACAGCAGGTAGAACACGACGAATCGGGCATGCCCCATCGAATCCTCGATGTTGTTCCCGAACACCCAGAGGAACCACATGTTGCCGAGCACGTGCATCCAGCCGCCGTGCAGAAACGGACGTGCCGGCCGGCGCGGACCGCAGCACCTCCGCAGGGATGAGGCCAAGCTGGCAAACGGAGCGCGCCAGGGCCTCATCGCTGCCAGCCCCCTGGACGAACAGCCAGGCCACCACGTTGAGAGCGATGATGCCGAGTGTAACGACCGGCGTAAGCTCGGCGGGGTTCTCGTCTTTGTAGGGAAACACGGGCGTAAAGATAGCCTTTCGCCTGCCTTTTTGGCATCTTTCGAAGGCACGCAGTTTGCCTGTGCGACGAGCGGCTGTGTGTAGGCATCACCCTCATGCTAAGGAGCGCTGGTCATGGCTGAGAAAATCATCGGGATCGACCTCGGGACCACCAACTCGGTGGTGGCGGTTATGGAGGGGGGCGATCCCGTCGTCATCCCCAACGCCGAAGGTGGGCGCCTCACGCCGTCCGTGGTCGGGTTCACGAAGGATGGCGAGCGACTCGTCGGCCAGGTAGCGAAGCGCCAGGCCGTGACCAACCCGCAGAATACCGTGTTCTCGATTAAGCGCTTCATGGGGCGACGGATGAGCGAAGTGGTGGAGGAGACGAAGCGCGTCCCCTACAAGGTCGCGGAGGGGTCGAACGGTCTCGCCTCGGTCGAGATTCAGGGCAAGCGCTACACGCCCCCCGAGATCTCGGCGATGATCCTCCAGAAGATGAAGCAGACGGCGGAGGACTACCTCGGGCACAAGGTCGAGAAGGCGGTGATTACCGTCCCCGCCTATTTCAACGACTCGCAGCGCCAAGCCACCAAGGATGCCGGCAAGATCGCTGGGCTCGACGTCGTGCGCATCATCAACGAGCCGACGGCCTCGGCGCTGGCGTACGGCCTTGATAAGAAGAAGGAAGAGAAGGTCGCGGTCTACGACCTGGGCGGCGGCACGTACGACATCTCGGTCCTCGAGCTCGCCGAGGGCGTGTTCGAGGTGAAGTCGACCAACGGCGACACGCACCTGGGCGGCGACGATTTTGACGCGCGCATCATCGAGTGGCTGGTGGCCGAGTTCAAGCGCGACCAGGGGATCGACCTGTCCAAGGACCCGATGGCGTTGCAGCGGCTCAAGGAAGCCGCCGAGAAGGCCAAGATGGAGCTGTCCACCGTGATGCAGACGGAAATCAACCTCCCCTTCATCACGGCGGACCAGTCGGGGCCCAAGCACTTGAACATCACGCTGACGCGGGCGAAGCTCGAGCAGCTCGTCGACGACCTCGTGAAGCGGACCATTCCGCCGATGGAGCAGGCGCTTAAAGACGCCGGGCTCAAGCCATCGAACATCGACGAGGTCATTCTGGTCGGCGGCCAGACCCGGATGCCGAAGGTGCAGGAGGTCGTAAAGGGCTTCTTCGGCAAGGAGCCGCACAAGGGCGTGAACCCCGACGAGGTGGTGGCGATCGGGGCGGCGATCCAGGGCGGCGTGCTCGCGGGCGAAGTGAAGGACGTCCTCCTGCTCGACGTGACGCCGCTGTCCCTGGGTATTGAAACCCTGGGGGGGGTCACGACCGTTCTCATTCAACGGAACACGACGATCCCGACCAAGAAGTCGGAGATCTTCTCGACCGCGGAAGACAACCAGACGACGGTCGAGATCCATGTGCTGCAGGGCGAGCGCCAGATGGCGCTCGACAACCGCACGATCGGCAAGTTCCAGCTGACCGGGATTCCGCCTGCCCCGCGGGGCGTGCCGCAGATCGAGGTGACGTTCGACATCGATGCAAACGGGATCTTGCACGTCTCCGCCAAAGACAAGGCGACGGGCAAGGAGCAGAAGATCCGGATTGAGGCCTCCTCCGGGCTCGGTGACAAAGACATCGATAAGATGGTCAAGGATGCAGAGGCGCACGCCGCCGAGGACAAGCGGCGGCGCGAGGAGATCGAGCGGCGTAACCGCCTCGACACGATGGTGTACGAGGTAGAGAAGAACTCGAAGGAATGGGTCGAGAAGCTCGACGCCTCGCTCAAGTCCCGGCTCGACAAGGCGGTCGAGGGGGCGAAGCAGGCCCTCCGCTCGGGGAACGCGGACGAGATCTCCCGGGCATTGGATGAGCTGCAGCAGGCGTACTCCGCTGCCGGCGCGTCGCTCTATGCCGCGCAACGCGGCGCCGGCGGCCCCGGCGGCCCCGGCGCGGAGCCGCCGCCCGGACCTGGTGCGGCGGAGCCCGCGGCCGAGAAGAAGGACAACGTCGTCGACGCCGACTACGAGATCGTGGATGACGACAAGAAGAAATAAACGACGGTACACCCTCTTACAGAAACGAGATTGACGATGGCGGTACGTACGCGGGACTGGCTCAAGTTCGGGGCCCTGGTGGCCCTTGCATTCGTGTTCGGGCTGGCGTTTGCGTCCACGCTCGGTGTGCCGAAGAAGGGCGGCGCGCCGGAATTCGTGCCCGCGGCCCAGGCGGCGGGAACGCAGTTCCAGATCCCCGCCGCCAAGCCCGCCGCCGATATCGGCAACGCGTTCGTCGCCGTGGCGGAGCATGTCAAGCCCGCGGTCGTGTTCGTCAAGTCGCAGCACGTCGAACGCAGCCAGAGCCAGCGGCTGCCGCCCGGGTTCGAGGACTTCTTCCCGCAGCGGCGCCGCCCACAGGTGGAGCAGGGCTCGGGCTCGGGATTCATCGTCTCGCCCGACGGCTACATCCTCACCAATAACCACGTGGTCGCCGGCGCGGATCGGGTGACCGTGAAGCTGTACGACAAGCGCGAGTTCGCAGCCAAGGTCGTGGGCACCGACCCCAACACCGACGTCGCGGTGATCCGAATCGACGCCCGTAACCTGCCGACGGTCGGCTTCGGCAACTCCGACTCGACCCGGGTAGGCGAGTGGGCGCTCGCGGTCGGGAACCCGCTCGGCGAGAAGTTCACCTTCACGGTGACCGCCGGTATCATCAGCGCGAAGGGGCGGCTGCTCGACGGCCTGCGCACCAGTTACGGCATCCAGGACTTCATTCAGACCGACGCGGCGATCAACCCGGGCAACTCGGGCGGCCCGCTGGTCAATATCCAGGGCCAGGTGATCGGCATCAACTCGGCCATTGCGAGCGGGACCGGGTACTACGACGGCTACGGCTTCGCGATCCCGATCAACCTCGCCCGCACCGTGATGGACCAGCTCGTGAAGACGGGGCACGTCGAGCGCGCCGTCATGGGGATCCGGATCGACGACGCGCGCCAGGAGGACGCCGAGGCCGTCGGCCTGAAGCAGATCCGCGGCGTGCTGGTGGAGAGCTTCAGCCCGGGCGCATCGCCCGCGAAAGAGGCGGGCCTGCAGCCGGGCGACGTGATCGTCGCGCTCGACGGGCAGCCGATCGACAACACGCCCCAATTGCAGCAGAAGGTGGGCTTCAAGAAGCCCGGCGAGACCGTCGACGTGATGGTGCTGCGGCAGGGTGGCGAGAAGAAGACGTTCACGGTGCGCCTGGCGCGCGCCCCGAGCGACTCGGACACCGAGGTCGCCTCGACGAACGGTGGGAGGCCGAAAGGCGACGCCTCCGCGAAAGAGGAGACGCTGGGCATCTCGGTGGAGCCGCTCTCACAGGACGATCGTCAGGATACGCGGCTCAGCGCGGTGTTCGCGCAAGCGGGCGGCGGGCTCGTGATCACCGGCGTAGCGCCCGACGGACCGGCGTACGGGCGGCTGTTCAGTGCGGATGACGGCGGACCCGACATTATCATCTCCGTGAACGGCACACCGACCCGGACACGGGCTGCGCTGCGGGAAGCGCTCCGGAAAGTGAAGTCCGGCGAGATCGTCACGCTGCAGGTGATGTCCCGTACGGGCGACCCGTCGTCCAACGGCTGGAGCAGCCGCATCGTGCGGCTGCGGGCGCGCTAAGCAAGTCGAATCGAGGTTACTGAGCGAGCGGGTCGGGGCGCAGCTGGAACTTGAGCACCTTGCTGGTGGTGCCCTTGCCGCCTTCCATGTGAAAGGGCGCCCGCGTGCTCACGGTGGCCCACAGGCCCCTCCCCTTCCAGCCCGCGGTCGGATCGTCGATCCGGCCGTCCAGCCACTTGGTGTAGAACCCCAGCGGATAGGGGACCCGGAGCACGACCCATTTCCCGTCCTTGAAAACCAGCAGCCCTTCCGACCCGTTACCGGTGTTGATCGGCACGTTGCTGCCCAAGCCGAGCACGCCCAATTGATCGACCCAGGTGTAGTAGCTGGCCTCGGCGCTGCCCGGGTCCGTCACTCCAGTAAGCTGCGGTAACGGCTCCGGATAAAACGTCCAGCCCTCGGGGCAGTGCTGCCCCGTCGCCGTCGGTCCGTTCAGCGGTCCCCGACATTTGCGCCGATCGAAGCTCGCGAGGTGTCCGCTCGCGAGCGCCGTCCAGTAGACGCCGTTCCGGTCCACGTCTCCGCCGCGCGGTGAGAACCCTTCCACGGGTGCGCCTGACCGATCGAGCGGGAGCTCGTACAGTTCCACGAGCGCCGTTTCCGGCGGGTGGGAGCCCGGATTCAGCCGCACGATGGCGCCCGGGAAGCCCAATGATGTCCCCCAGATCGAGCCGTCCGGGGCCGGCGCCACGGCGTAGAAGCCGGCCGAGATGCGCTTGTCCTTGCTGGGATCGACCGGCTGGTCGGGCTCCACGTACGCATCCCGCTTCCCGTTGCCGTTCGTGTCGAGAATAAGCGCGGTCCAACCCTGCGATTTCTCCTCATCGCCGGTCTCGTCGAACATCCGCGTGTTCAACCAGCCCACGACCGGACCGCCCCCCGAGGTCCAGAGCGTGCGGTCGGCGTCGGCGGCGAACATCAGGTGGTGTGTGCTGAAGCAGGTGCTGATGGGCGTGAGCTTTTGCGTCTTGGGGTCGTAGACCGCGAGGTGGCGGCCGGCCCTGGCAAGCGGGAACAGCTTCGCCGACGGGTGGCTCGAGCCCGCTTGGCAGAAGGGAGGGTTGTCCGGCGGGCGCACCGTGGAGGTGAGCCAGACCCGGCCGCGCTCGTCGAACATGGGATTGTGGACGTTGTTCTTACTGGTCCAGAGGACCTCACTGCCCCAGTAGGGTGACGGCTGCGTCGGCGGCCCCGCGGCCGGCTGGGTATTGGGATCTCGCACCGTCAGCGGGACCCGGCTCGTAGTGTTATGCACCGGATCCAGCACGGGCAGGTAATCGGCGCTCAACTCCAGCGATCCGTAAATCGAGCCGTTGGCGTTGATCGTGGGGTTCCGGCGGTCGGTCGAGACCTCGTCGTGCAGGTATGCCTTCGGATCCGCCCAGTCCCATTCGGTGATGACCACGTTGCGCTCGACACCTTGCGGCCGGGGAGGTGTCGGCGGCACGGCGCCGGCGGCGATGCGATCGGTCCAGTCGGCGAACATCGCCAGCGCGCGCTTGGCCCCGAGCTGGCTCAAGGTGCCGATCATCTGGCTCCCGGCCTGGCCCGACTGCAGCCGCCGCAGCCACGCAGCCGTCGAAGATTCGAACGTACCCAGAGCCTTGGGTATCTCCCGCGTTCCCTTGCTGCCGAGCTGATGACACGCCCAGCAGCCGCCCGACTTGAGGATCCTGATCCACTCGGCCTGGCTCTTCACGTTGGGCGCCATGCCGTTCCCGTCGGCACCGGTCGAAGCGAACTCACCCTTCGCCGGCACGCGCATCAGGGAAAACCAGTAGCCGGCCGGGTAGTATTCCGCCGCCGCCCGCGGATTGGGCGCCACCACCGCGCTGAGGTTGAGCATCGCGCCCGGGACAGCTTGTGCCTGCGGGGAATCCACCAGTCCGTAGCCGCGCGCCCACACGCGGTAGCTCGCCTTGGGGAGGTCGGGGATGACGTAGCGCCCCTGATCATCGGTGACGACGATTCTGACGAACTTGGTGGGCAGGTCAGTCGTTTCCGCGATTACCCAGACGCCCGCTTCCGGCCCATTCGGACCGGAGACTACACCCCCGATGGCGTCGGCGCCGATGCGGACCGCTTGACCGTTCTGCTGGAGGGCCAAGAATGCGGCGAATCCAACGGCCACGGTGGCGAAGTAACAGGTCTCCTTCGTCTTCGTCATCACCTTTTCGTCATCATCCTTCCGGCGAGCGCGTCGCTGCACTGAAGCTGCCGGCCGACGCTGGTCGGCGCAATGGCAAACGTGGCGTGTTGTTGCGTCGTCGCTACACGCGCGGAGCGGCTGGCTGACCTCGGAGCAGTACCGCGCCCGTCACCACTTGCCACAGCACGGGAAGCACGAAGGCGGCCTCGTCGGCCTTGGCACTCTCCGGAAACGCGAGTGCCAACCCGATCGCGACGAGGCCGCTGGCCACTGCCGCGGCTCCGAGCCGGCGCGGCAAGACCTTTCCGTTGATCACCGCCCAGCCGAACAGAAACGTCGAGATGCCGAGCGCGAACGCCGCGGTCCGCTGGGCCGCGAGCGCGAAGGGGTGCAGCATGTCGTACAGGAACACCGCGTGTGTCGCGGCGAGGCCGGGCTCGGCTGCGACGTAGCTCAGCGCCAGCGTCCCCCCCGCCCCCACCATGAACGCGACCAGCACCGCCCACACGGCGTAAGCGAAGATCCCCACGAGCACACCCGCTCGCGCTGCGCTCTCCCCCGGCGTGCCGACATGCATCCCGACCAGACCGACGAGCCCTGTGAGCGCGAGCGCGAAACCGAACAGCAGCGCCCAGTGGATCGCCCGCCACGCCGCGCACTGGGCGATCAGCGTGAGCTGCGCCGCGCCGTCGCCCCGGAGGTCCGGATGCGCCACCGCGGCGGCGACCACGAGCAAGGAGCCGATGAGCAGCGCTAACGCGTAGATCACGGGACTGGGGAGCCGCAGCATGAGCATCTCGTGAGGTCGGGGTCGCCCCAATCTAGCCGACACTATCGGTCGCGCTATATTGGAACCCGAGGCCGATCCCGGGAGCGAGTATGCAGTTGACGCGGATCCTGCGTGAGGGGTTCATCGCGGGGCTCATCGGCGCCGGGGCGGTGGCGCTCTGGTTCCTTGTCGTCGACACGATCGCGGGGCGGCCCTTCTTCACTCCCGCGATGCTCGGCTCGGCCGTCTTCTGGGGAGTGCACGACCCCGGCCTGGTCGTCGTCGAGTACTCCCGCATCATCGGCTACACCATGATCCACGTGAGCGCGTTCCTCATCGTCGGCACGATCGCTGCCGTGCTCGCCGCCGAGGTGGAGGTCGCGCCGCCCACCTTGTACCTCGTGGTCGTCTTCTTCGCGATCTTCGAATTCGGGTTCTACGTGACTGTCGCGATCCTCGCCCAGCCGCTGCTCGGCTCGCTCGCGTGGTGGAACGTCGCGATCGGCAACGCCATCGCGGCCTCCGGCATGGGCTACTACCTGTGGCGCCAGCACCCCAAGATCGCGGAAGCGCTCAGGGTGCATCCCCTAGGGGAGACCGAAGAAGGCGAATAAGAACGCGGAAGTCGGAACGCGGAACGCGGAACATCAGTACGACGGTCGGCCCGTGTGTTCCGCGTTCCGCGTTCGCCCTTCCGCGTTCCCATAGGCTTCCAGCGGCACCGCCCGCTCTACATCACCGGATTCCTCCCGCGCGGCCCACCGGAACCACACCACCGTCGCCGCCGCCCACAGCACCAGCGTCCCCACCACCCACATGAGCAGCCCGCCCAGCTGCTGGTCGGCGAGGGGAGTCAGCTCCCAGACGCGCGGGGCGCGCGTGTAGAACGGGTACAGCACCTCTTCCGAGAGCGTGATGAGCGCCCCGACGAGCGACATGGGCAGGCCGAGCAGGAAGAGATAGAGGAGCTGCGTGAGGTAGCTCGCGCGCGGCAGCTCGGGGACGGGTGACAGCACCGGCCACCACATGAGCACCGCGGTGGCGATGAACACGAGGTGCTGCACGATGTGCAGCGGGTGGTGGCGGAGCGCAGCCTCGTAGAACCCTGGGAAGTGCCACAGGGTGATCGGCGTCGAGAAGATCACGGCGGCCGGGAGGGGGCGGGTGAGCACGGCCGCGACCCGGAACAGCCGGCGCGGCCGGATGAGGGGGCGCACAACCCACGCCGGCGTGCCGTAGAGCAGCAGCGGTGGGAACAGCAATGTCAGCACGAGGTGCTGCGCCATGTGAGCGCTGAAAAGGTAGTTGTCCGAGAGGTTATGCAGCGGGCCATCGAGCGCGAGGAACGCCACGCCGAGCGCCCCGACGAACGACGCGACCTGCCGCCGCGGTGCCGCCACGCCGCCCAGATACACATAGAGCCCGCCCAGGAGGACGAGCCCGATCACGACGCTCGGGTGCAGATCCCAGCGCTGCCACGGCGCCACGATCACCCCGCGCCCGCGGCTCCCCGCAGCGTCAGGGTTCCGAAGAACAAGAACAGCAGCGCCACCAGCACGCCGGTCGCCAGGAGCAGCGGGGCGCCGAACAGGAACGAGAAGAACGGGCTGTCCATCTTGAGGTGCATATAGAACAGCACCACGAGTGAGAACTTGAGCGCCGACAAGACGAGCAGCGTCGGCACGAGCACCGGACGGAACGCCGGCACATAGAAGACCCCGACCTCCAATACCGTGAGCACCACCAGCGCGGCCGCGACCCGCAAGTACGTCTCGGCATCGGGGTGCGCGTGCTCGTGCGGCCCAGCGCCTCGCGGCGGCTCTCCGCTCTGTTCGCTCATCTGTGCGTCTGTTCTCCCCTGTGCGCCTGTGCGTCGGTGCGCCTGTGCGTCGGTGCGCCTGTGCGTCTATTGTATCAGATAAACCACGGTGAAGATGACGATCCAGACCACGTCCACGAAGTGCCAGTACAGTCCGGTGATCTCGACGGTGAGGGCTTGACCTGGTCCGAGCTTCCCCTGCAGCGCCCGCACCCAGAGCGTGAGCAGCCACAGCACGCCCACCGTCACGTGCGCGCCGTGTGTTCCGGTCAGCACGAAGAACGTGCAGCCGAACAGATTGGTCTGGAGCGTGAGCCCCTTGTGCACGAACTCGGTGAACTCGATCACCTGTCCCCCGAGGAACACGAGCCCGAGCAGCGCCGTCGCGAACAGCCAGATCTTCCCCCACTTCATATCGCCCCGCTGCACGGCGGCCAGCGCCAGCACCATCATGAGGCTCGACATCAGCAGATCGAAGGTGCTGACCGACGTAAAGGGAATGTTCAGGATCTCGTGCGGCGAAGGGCCCACGACGCTCCTGCCCTTGTACACGAGGTAGGTCGAGATGAGTGAGCTGAACAGCAGGCACTCCGAGCCGATGAACGCCCAGAACGCCATCTTCCGGCTGTCGAGCCCCATACTAGTGTGATGGGTGGCCGCGGCGTGCGTCATCGCTCAGACCTCGAAGGGCTCGAAGGCCCAGCGGTAAATGCCGACCAGGAGGATCGCTGCCCCGAGGAACGCGAGCCACAGCGTGTGGGTGAGCGGCGCGAGTGCGAGGACCGGCAGTCCCAGCGCCGCGATCAGCGGCCACCACGAACCGGGCGGGACGTGGATCGGGGCCGGCGGAACGGCTGGCGGGTCGCGCATCGGCTCGTGGCGCTCCGTTTTCCAGCGCGGCAGCCGGCTCGCGACCGTCGGGATGACGGAGAAGTTGTAGACCGGCGGGGGCGACGGGATGCTCCACTCCAGCGTGGCGCCGCCCCACGGATCGTTCGGGGCGGGCCGCCCGTGCGTCCGGGTGCGCAGTACGTTCACGAGGAAGACGAGGATCGCGACCGCGATCAGAAACGCGCCGACCGTCGAGACCAGGTTCAAGGCGCTGACGCCCAGCTCCGGCGTGTAGGTGTAGATGCGACGCGGCATCCCGAGCAGGCCGATCAAGTGCATCGGGAAGAACGCCAGGTTCATCCCGACGAACGTCAGCCAGAAGTGCCATTTGCCGAGCGGCTCGCTCAGCAGCCGGCCCGTCATCTTGGGCCACCAGTAGTAGATGCCGGCGAACAGCCCGAGGACGGTGCCGCCGAACAGCACGTAGTGAATGTGCGCTACGACGTAGTACGTGTCGGTCTGCTGCAGGTCGGCGGGGGGCGAGGCGTGCGTGACGCCCGATAGCCCGCCGATGATGAACATGGCGATGAAGCCGACGGCGAAGTGCAGCGCGGTGCTGCCGCGGATATCGCCCCCCCACAGCGTCGCGATCCAGTTAAAGATCTTCACGCCCGTGGGCACCGCGATCAACATGGTCGTGCCCGCGAACACGGAATCGGCGATGGGCCCGAGGCCGACGGCAAACATGTGGTGGCTCCATACGCCCCACCCCATGAACCCGATGAGCACGCCGGAGAACACCACCACCGTGTAGCCGAACAACGGCTTGCGGGCGAAGGTCGGCAGCACCTCCGACACGATCCCCATCGCGGGCAGGATGAGGATGTAGACCTCGGGATGGCCGAACAACCAGAACAGATGTTGCCACAGGAGCGGCGTGGCGCCCGCCGTGGCGACGTAGAAGTGCGTCCCGAAGAACCGGTCGAACATCAGGAACACGAGCCCGACGGTGATCACGGGGAACGCCGTGATCACGAGGAACTGCGTGACCAGCGTCATCCAGCTGAACGCCGGGACGCGCAGCATCTTCATGCCGGGCGCTCGCATGTTCAGGATGGTGACGATGAAGTTGAACCCGGCCGCCAGCGACGAGATCCCGAGGATCTGCAGGCCGAGCAGCCAGAAGTCGATGTTGGGCCCGGGCGAGAATTGGCGCTCGGTGAGATTGGCGTACCCGAACCAGCCGCCGTTCGGCGCGACGTTCCAGTGGGGCGCGTGAAACAGGGGTCCCACCAGCCAGCTCGCATTCAGGAGCAGCCCGCCGAGCAGGAAGACCCAGTAGCTGAAGGCGTTGAGCCGCGGGAAGGCGACGTCGCGCGCGCCGATCTGCAGCGGCACGATGTAATTGAAGAAGCTCGCGGAGAGCGGCATCAGCGCGAGGAAGACCATCGTGGTGCCGTGCATCGTGAACAGCTGGTTGTACGTTTCGGCGCTTACCAGGTGGCCGTTCGGCTGGGCCAGTTGGAGCCGGATCAGCAGCGCCTCGAGCCCGCCGACCAGGAAGAAGCAGAACGCCGTCCAAAAATAGAGGAGGCCGATCCGCTTGTGATCGGTGGTCGTGATCCAGCGCTTCATCGCAGGCCCTCGAGGTAGGCGACCAGCGCCGCGATGTCGGCATCCGTCAACGGCGGCTGCATCCGCGTCATGACCGAGCCCGGCTTGAGCGCTGGTGCATCCGCGATCCAGCTGGCGAGATGCGCCGAGTCGTTGGGAAACAGCCCTGAGGCGATCGTCGTCCGGCTGCCGACGTGCGTGAGGTTCGGCCCGATGATTCCCGGCGAGACACCCTGGATCGTATGGCAGCCGAGGCAGGCGCTGCGCGCGTACACCGACTTGCCGCGCTCAGCGAGCGTCCCCGGAGCCGGCGCGGCCGGCCCCGCCAGCTGCACCGTCGCCCAGCGCCCGAACCCGGAATCCGAGTCGACGATGACGCGGAGGCGCATGTTGGCGTGAGACTCGCCACAGAATTCGGCGCACTGCCCAGCGTAGTCGCCCAGAGAGTCCGCACGGAAGGCGATCCGGTTGATGCGGCCGGGAATGGCGTCCCGCTTGCCGCCCAGCGCCGGCGCCCAGAACGAGTGGATGACGTCGGCGGAGGTGATGGACAGCTGCACGGGCCGGCCGCGGGGGAGGTGCAGCTCGTTCGCGGTGACGAGCGCGAGCTCCGGGTACCGGAATTCCCACCACCACTGGTGGCCGATCACGTCCACCTTCAGGGCATCGGCCGGAGCCTCGCCAGAGGTGGCGAAGATGACACGGACGGTGGGAACCGCGACGAACACGAGGATGACCGCCGGCGCCAGCGTCCAGGCGATCTCCATGACCGTATGGCCGTGGGTGGGCCTGGGCGCCGGCCGCCCCTCGCGATGGCGGAAGCGGATCAGGGTGATGACCAGGAGGGCCTCAACGACAAGAAAAACGCCGGCTGCCCACCAAAAGATGTCGGTGAAGAGGTGGTCGACCGCCCAGCCGAAATCGGACCGAGGCTCGAGCGTGCTTTGGGGAAATGGGCCGCCGCAGCCCGAAACAGCCAGCGCGACGGCGAGCAGGCAGAGTCTGTGTCGCGGCACGGCGTCGAGAGTCCTCGGTCCTAGCGGGCCGACACTTCCCGCGGCGCGGGCCGCCGCAGCTCGGCAGCCTTCGGCACGAAGCGCGACCAGCTGCTTCTGGATCTCGGGCGCGAACATCTGGAACACGTCGCGCGACTGCGCGGTCGGGGGCGCGTCGATCCCCCCCACGACGGAGCTCAGCGCGCTGATTCGCTCGACGAGCTTGGGGGGGAAGTTGAGCGGGTCCTGGAACGACCGGTTGCGGACCTGGTACAGCTCGCCTTCGATCGCGCCCAGCCGGTCGGTCAGCGTCCGTGCCAGCGCGCCCAACCGCGCCGAATCGGACGCGGGCGCGGCGTTCAACCGGTCCTCGAGCTGCACACGCACGTTCCGAATCGTCATGACCGCAGTGGTGACCGCGTTGACGGTGTCGCGCAGCCGCTGCAGGAACGCGAACTGCGCCCGCAAATCGGCCGGCGTCACCTTGGAGCGGGGATCGACCTTGAGCGTGAACCGCTCGACCGACGTCCTGCCGCCGGCGCGCAGGCGCACCTGATACACGCCCGGCAGCGCCATCGGGCCGTCGGTGCCGACCCCCACCATGCCCCAGAATGCCGCGGCGTCGGGATAGCGTGCGTTCCAGGCGAACATATTCAGGCCCGCCTTGTTTCCCACGCGCGGCGCTGCCGGGGGACGCCGCGGCCAGGGCTTATCCTCGTCCTTCAGCGTGTCCGCGGCGAGGATACTGTCGATCTTCACGCTGTCGGTGATCCCGGCCTGCTTGAGGCTGTCGGTCCGGAGCCGCCGCGCGCTATCCGCACGCACACTGTCGACGGTGGTGAGCGAGTCCTGCCGGCTCGTGAAGCTGCGGATCAGCCGGCCCGCCGCGTCGAGGATGTCGAGCCGCACGTCCTGGTTCTTGCTCTTGAGCCAGTAGTAGATCATCGCGCCGCTCGGTGGGTTCTTCCCGACGGGGTGTACGTCCGTGCCGCCGCCGAAAGAGCCACCGCCCCAGTCCACGCGATAGGCGTCACGCGGCTTGAACAGGTGCACGCTCTCGCGAGGGACCACGCGCCCCAGCTGGCGCAGCGGCGCGATATCGTCCAGAATCCAGAACGAGCGTCCGTGCGTCGCCGCGACGAGGTCGCCCTCCTTGACCGCGAGATCGTGCACCGGCACGATCGGGAGGTTGAGTCGGAGCGACTGCCAGTTCGCCCCGTCATCGAACGACACCCACACGCCCCGCTCGCTGCCCGCGAACAGCAGGCCGCGGCGTGTCGGGTCTTCGCGCACCACACGCACGAACTCGGTCGCGGGGATGCCCTTCACGATCCTGGCCCAGGTGCGCCCGTAGTCGGTCGTCCGGTAGATGAAGGGCGCCAGATCGTCGAGCTGGTAGCGGTTCATTGCGAGGTACGCCGTCCCGGGCGCGAAATGCGACGCCTCCACGCTGGACACGCGCGTGAACGGAGCGACATCGCGCGGCGTGACGTCCGCCCACGTCTTTCCTGCGTCGCGCGTGAGATGGACCAGCCCGTCGTCCGACCCCGTCCAGATCAGCCCTTTCACGAGCGGCGACTCGGCGAGCGCGAAGATCGTGGCGTAGTACTCGGCCGTCGTCTGGTCGCTGGTGATCGGCCCGCCCGAGACGCCGAGCGTCGCGGGATCGTGCCGCGTGAGATCGGGCGAGACGGGCGTCCAGCTCTGCCCTTCGTTCACCGACTTGAACAGCACGTTGCCGCCGATGTAGAGCACCCGCGGGTCGTGCGGCGAGATGAGCAGCGGGGCGGTCCATTGGAAGCGGTACTTCCCTTCCCCGGCCGGGTGGCCGTCAGGACTGTCAGGCCAAGGATCGATGAGACGCCAGAAGCCGGTCTTATGGTCCACCCGCGCCAGGAAGCCCGAGTTGTCGCCGCCATAGGTGATGTCGGGCTCGTCGGGGCGGGCCTGGATATGGCCCGACTCGCCCGCGACGTCGTACCATTGGTTGCGGTCGATCCCGCCGGGCCAGCGGCTCGGCCCGCACACGCCGGAGTTGTCCTGCTGGGCGCCGCACACGCGGTAGGGGAAGTGATTGGTCGTCGTGACGTGGTAGAACTGCGCGGTGGCGTAGTCCTGGTCGGACCAGGTCTTGCCCCCGTTGAACGACACGTTCGCGCCGCCGTCGTTCCCCTCGATCATGCGCTGCGGATCGTTCGCCGCGATCCACATGTCGTGGTTGTCACCGTGCGGATCCGACAGGTGCCGGAACGTCGCCCCGCCGTCGGTCGACTTGTAAGCGAGGACGTTGAGTGCGTACACCGTATTCGTGTCCTTGGGATCCGCGAAGATGCGCGAGTAGTACCACGGCCGCTGCCGCAGCTTGCGCTCGCCGTTGATGTAGCGCCACGTGGCGCCGCCGTCCTCCGAGCGGTATACGCCGCCGGAGTCAGCCTCGATCAGCGCCCAAATGCGCGCCGGCTTCGCGGGCGAGACGGCGAGCCCGATGTTGCCGAGCAGCCCCGCCGGTAGACCGGTGTTATGCGTGAGCTCGGTCCAGTGTTCGCCGCCGTCCGAGGACTTGAAGACGCCACCCCCCGCCCCGCCCGAGACCAGCTGCCACGGTTTGCGGTGCGCCTGCCAGAACGCGGCGTACAGCACGGCGGAGTTCGACGGGTCGAGCACGAGATCCGAGATTCCCGTCGAGTCGTTGCGGAACAGCACCTTGCGCCACGTCTTGCCGCCGTCGGTCGTCTTGTAAACGCCGCGGTCCGCGTTGGGGCCGAAGGCGTGGCCCTGGGCGCCGACCCAGACGGTGTCCGGATTCGTGGGGTGCACACGGACCCGGGAGATCTGGTGGGTGTCCTCCAGCCCGACATGCGTCCACGTCTTCCCGCCATCCGTGGTCTTCCACACGCCGTCGCCGTGGGAGACGTTGCCGCGGATCGGGTACTCCCCGGTGCCGACGTAGACGACGTCGGGATTCGACTCGCTCACGCCGATCGCCCCGATCGTTCCGCCGAAGTACTTGTCCGTCACCGGTAGCCAGGTGGCGCCGCCGTCCGTCGTCTTGAAGACGCCGCCGCCCGTCGTCCCCATCCAGTACTCGTTGGGGCGGGCCGCCGAGCCAGCGACGGCCACGCTGCGCCCGCCACGGAAGATCCCGATCTCGCGCCATTTGAGGGCGGCGAAGACCGTCGAGTCGTACGGCGCGACCTGAGCCCGCCCGGGGCGGGCTGGGGACAGGACGGAACCGAGGGCAACGAGCGCGGCGATGCGAGCGAGCACGGCAAGCCTCCGAGGTCGGGCGACGAAGGCACCCACGTAGCACGCGAACCGCGCACCCCGCAAGGGGGCCTACGGCTTCGGCAGCATCATCCCCGGCATTTCCTGTGGCTTCTCAGTGATGGAGGACTTGGCGTCCATCCCGTGGCCGGTGAGCACCATCTCGCCGCCGTCCTTGGGGCGCGCCTTGACGATCCCGAAGGGGACGTCGCGCGCCACCCAGGCCTCGCCGCCGTCCACGTTCTTGAGGTGCAGCGCGCGTACCGAGCCGGCCGGCACGCTCACGCTCTCCCAGCCCACGACTTGGGCGCTGGCACAGCGGCGCGCCACGTCCACCGCTTCGTTGTTCTGCCCCATGTTCTGGCCCATCATGCTCACCATCTGGTCGGGCATCTTCATCGCCGGCTGGCCTGCGGTCTTGACAATCATGCCGCGGATCGCCGTGGCATCGACTCCGAACCCGGGGACGAGGAGCTGGAGGATGCCGCCCTTGCCGCTGGGCCCGCTGTTGCCGCTGATCTCGAGCCAGTAGAGCGTCGAGTCGCCGCGCCGCTCCTGGCCGACAATGGCGAGGCGCAACTTCGCTCCGTCGGCCTTGCCGCCGGTCATAGTGTAAGACGACCATTGGCCGACGGTCACCCGGCCGATGGATTTGCAAAGCTCGGCCGGGTCCTGGGCGGCGAGGGGAGCGACGAGAGACGCGAGCAGGGTGGCGGCGCCGAGCGCGCGGTACAGAGTTGGCATGGGCGGGTTCCCGGGGAAGTGAGCCAAGTAATACACCGGTACCACACAATGTTTGCACTCAGGAGGAGCCACGATGAGAGCCGCGCGATCCCGCTTCATCGCCGCTGCATTCGATCACGACCAGGTACCCACGATCGCCTGCTTCAACAAGGCGACGGCGAGCCTGGGCGTGAGTTTCGACCGTCTGATCGCCGCCCTCCAGACGTTCGTCGATGACTACTTCGTGCCCGTCTGGGGCACCCCCGCCAAGCTCCTGAAGACGACGACGTTCCGCAAAGGGGCGTGGGCGATGGCGTTCCTCGACGACGCCGATGTCGCGCACGCGCTCGGTTACCACGATCTCACGCCCGACGGCCTGCCGCTCTCGAAGGTGTTCGTGAAGACCACGCTCACCGTCGGCCAGAAGGTGAGCGTCACCGCCTGTCACGAGCTGGCCGAGATGTTGGTCGATCCCGCCATCAATCTGTGCGCTACGGGCCCCAACACCGTGTTTTACGCGTACGAGACCGCCGACGCCGTCGAGGAAGTGGAGTTCACGATCCGCGGCATAGCGATGAGCGATTTCGTCTACCCCGCCTGGTTCGAGGGATTTCGCAAAGCCAACTCGGCGCAGTTCGATTACGCGAAGCGGGTGAAGCGGCCGTTCCAGATCCTGCCGGGGGGCTACATGAGCGTCTTCAAGAACGGGCGCTGGACGCAGGTTTTCGGGTCAGCCGGGAAAGCCCGCCGGTTCCGTCGGGAAGATCGCCGGGGTCACCGCAGCACCTATCGGGGGAAAGCGCACCGGATGCGGCCGTCGCGACCTGCCCGCTAGGGAAGCTCTGCACGAGTCACGCGAAGTCGGGGGTGGGGCGTCGCACGCGTCACACGCGAGGGCGCTCGGGCGGCACATCTGCGTCGAAAGATGGGCGATACTGGAGCTTCTGTGCCTGCCGTGCGCCCTCGCGTGTCAGCGTGCTAGCCCCACCCCCGACTTCGCGTCACCTATGCAGAGCATCCCTAAGGCAGTGGAGTCGCGCTGGAGGAGGGCTTCTCGCACGCCGGCGCACCTTCCCGCGTGGCCGGCGCGAGCGGGGTCGAGCCGACGAAGACAGCGCATTGCTGCGTCGTGTTGGGGCTCGTGATCGATGCGGTCCACCCGTCGCGGGTCAGCGTGATCGTCGGCATGCGATTGCCGGGCGAGACGTGATAGGCGGGCCCCGGATCCGTCGCGTACTTCGCGTTTTCGGCGAGATAATTCTCTTGGACCGTCACCAAGTTGCGCAGGTCGGACTTGAGCGCGGCGACTTGGGCCCGTTCTTTCGTGTTGGCGAGCCTGGGTATCGCGATGGTCGCGAGCAGGCCGATGAGCGCCATCACGATGAGCAGCTCGATGAGAGTGAAACCGTAGCCTTTCATAACGACCAGCCCTCCGCGCCGCGTGGAGGCGGCGGTGCACACCACCCCATTCTGCCGCATGTACTGCCTGCAAGCGGCGTACCAGGATGCGCACCGAGGCCGCCATTCCCCCCATAGCCGGTCCGCAATGGAGCTTCACCACGGCGACTCCCCAACCGTAGCCGAGGGAGCCTTCAGCTCAGGGAATCCCCGCCGCCCACATGATCCCGCCGAGCAGGTGATCGAGGAACGGCCGCTCGCTGTAGCTGCACGCCGTGTGACCCATCGCGGTATACCACGCCCGACCGCCGTCATACGCATGCTGCCAGCTGACGGGGTGCTCGACTCCCATCTTCCCTCCGGCGTACGTCGCTTCGTCGACTCTGGCCAGCACCGACACCCCCGTCGGCAGCGCCCTGAAGTTGTACCACTCGTCCGTGCGCACCCAAGGGTTGGGGAGCGCGCGCGTAGACTGTTGTCCCGTGTCTACCACGATGACGCTCGCCTGCTGGATCGCCGGGTGGGAATCGAACGTGGCGCCGAGCAGGGCGTGATACCACGCCCAGTCGTACTCGGTATCGGACGCCGAGTGCACCCCGACGAATCCGTGCCCGGCCCGGACGTAGCGCTCGAACGCGGCTTGTTGCGTGCTGTCCAGCACATCCCCGGTCGTGTTGAGAAAGACCACCGCGGCGAAGCGGGCGAGGTCGGCGTCGGTGAAAACAGTGGGGTCCTCAGTGGCATCGACCGCGAAGTTGTTGAGGGAGCCCAATACCTCGACGGCGGTGATCGCGGCGGGGATCGAGGCGTGGCGGAAGCCGGTCGTGCGAGAGAATACCAGGATGCGAAACGCGGCGTGGGCCGGCGCCGCGGCCGGTGCCGGGGCGCCGCTAGTGACGGGACACACTTCCGCCGGAGCGGCGATAGCCCCTGAATGGCAGGCGACGGCCGCGACGAACGACGCCAGCACGGCGCGCGCTCCTAGCAAGCCTCGTTTCCTGGGAGCAAGCGTGGGCCTCGCTGAAATCCGTTGCTGGTGTGAAGAAAAGCCCGAGACTCCCGCGACACAACCCGAGAGCCGCGCTAGCGCGACCTGTTCGAACGTCGCCCCCTCACTTGTGCGGAACGATCAAAGTCCCGGTCTGCGTCTCTGCGCCGGTAGAGACTGACACGTTGGGGAGACGCAAGCCCCCGTAGACCGAGGTTGCCGGTGCATCCACGGCAAGCACATAGCTGCCGGGGCTAGCATAGGGCAGACGGAATCGGCCTGTCGCATCAGATCGAGCCGTACCCAGCACACCCCAAGTCGCTTCATCGGTCGGGTAGTTGGGATTGACGACGAGAAGTGCGATCGAGGCGTCCGCGATCGCACCATCGTTCTGCCCCATCACGGTGCCGCTCACAGACCCCGTTAGCGCACTGTTGCGGACCTGCATGTAGCCCACGTAGTTGAAGCCCGCCGCCGCGTTGGCGGGGTCACGCGCATAGAAGCTGCGGCCGAGGTCGAAGTCGATAATGACCACGGCACCTGAGTCGGCGATCTGGATTGGAGGATCGGTAAAAAGGCCGAAACTGAATCGGCTTGGGTATCCACCCCAGTCGATGCCCGGCGAGGTCCTGTTGGTGAGGACAGTGCCATCCTTCAGCGTGATGCTCGACGAGTCGGCGTCCATCGTGATGAGAAACTGCACGTATTGGCCCGGGAGCACGATGCCCTCACCTAACTTTGCGGCCGCCCCGTTTCCGAGCTCGAGCACGTTGTAGGCCCGGTGCGGAGCCGTGATGGTACGCAGACCGGTCTGGAGCGAATCGCTGGCATTTCCCGCGGTGTCGGGTTTGGTCGAGGCGGCGACGCGCACGATGTAGACGTCGACTCGGGCCACTTGGTCGTAAGGGAACGGGTCGTCGATGAGAAAGACCTGAGTCGGCCCAGCCTTGGCCGTGTTCGTCGTCACATTGTGCTGCGAGCACGCCGCGATCACGACGATGCCGAGGAGCGAGCAAACGTGCTTCATCGCCGCCCTCCGTATAGGGCCAATGCCGTTACTGTAAAAAGCCCCCTGTCGCCGAAGCTGCGTGCGGCGGCTGCTCGGCGCAACGTCCGCGTCGCCGGTGCGACGCCCTCAGCATGAAGCCTTGACCTCGTCGTCGCTCTCGCCGTTTCAACGGCAAAGTAGCGGCAAGTCCGAGACTCCCGAGAAAGAGCCAGACCACGTAACTTGAGTCGCAGCAACGACGCGACCGTGGCGGAACTGGTAGACGCGCAGGACTTAGGATCCTGTGGGGCAACCCGTGGGGGTTCGAGTCCCTCCGGTCGCATCGCGATGGGCCACCAACGCAACGGGCCACTCACCCTCGAGTGGCCCGCTGCCCGTCAACTCAGGCGGTAGCCGCCTACCGGTGTCTATCGCTTGTCTCGATCGCGATCCGCCTGCGCTTGCGCCTCTCTCACGCGCTGTTGCCGGACGCGGCGGTCCTGCTCCAGGCTGGCGGCCCGATCTTCATGAAGCGCATCCAGTCGCTTCGAGTTTTGCCACCACAGCACGCCGAACAGGCCGGCCTGTCCAAGCAGGAACGGTATGAAGCCTGAAAACAACAACCCCGTGACGAACGAGACGCCCAAGCTGGCGATGGCCCACTTCCAGCCGGTCATATGCTCGTACTCGGCGGCGCCGTAAAACACCGCCGCGAACGCAAAGGAGCCCCACATGGAGCCAATATGCGAAGCGGGCTAGGGTAGAAGCGAACCTGCAACAGCTTCAGCCCCGTGTTATCGTACTGCCAAAAGAAATCCTGGACGCACGGGTCGAACAGACTCACCGACGTCCCCGCCGGTATGACCGTCGTCCCGCAGGTAATGTCCACCGTGAGAGTGATCGTCGTGAGCTCGCTGGTTACGTTCGTGAAGCTCTGCTTCCCCTTCGTGCGCGTGGCGACATGGCCGAGCGAGCACAGCACGTCGGTGGTGGTGACGGGCAGGCCGGTCGTTGGATCGATGGTGGTGATAGTGACCGTCCCGCACAGGGCCGTCTTGGAGCTTCCAAACGGCTTACCGAGCGGGCGCACCCACACGGTGTAGCCGCCGGCCGGGAGGGAGAAGGAGGCCGTCCCGTCAGTCCCGTTCTTGTCAAGGACCCCGAACTCGCCGGGGCTGAGCAGAATCTTCGTGGTCGCCTTGGTGTTGTTCGACCCAAGAGCGACGAAGATGACGTTGCCGCTGCCATCCATGTTTTGATTCTTGTAGTTCGGGACACCGATGATGTTGAGATTGTAATGCCAGCCACTGGGCGCGCCGTTGCCCGTCGTGGCCTGCTGCGCGGCGGCAACGGCCGTCGCAGTCGTCGCGACCGCCACGGCGGCCGCCAAGCAGAATCTGCTGCGCATAACTCCCCCTTCGGGTAGATAGCACTACGGGTGAAGGTTGAAGAAGCCGGCGGGCGCAGCGTGGCTGCTTGAAACAGTGCTGCCTTTGGGTTCCCGGACACTATGGCCCGAGGTTGCTCCCAGCGGAGTGAGGGGCATCACCCGGGGACCGGGCGAGTGTTGACCCAAACCGCTGGTCACTAGGCACGTACGGCGCAGGTCCGTAACTTATGGCCCATGCGTCTCGCCCTTCGCATCACCGCCGTTGCCATCCTCGCTGCCACTCGAACCGCTGCCCAGGAGACGCCCACCGAGCGCAGCGCCGCAGCCGACGTGATCCGCCGCATGAACGAGCTCGAGCGCTCGCTCGCGCTGCCGCAGCTCGTCGCCCGGCTCACGGCACGCGACGCGCGCCGCGACGCGGTGATCGCCCGCGCCAGGGAGCTCATGGACCGCGAGCTGCTCGCCATGGCCGACGACATCACGCGTCACCCGGAGGTCGGCTTCAAGGAAGAGCGTTCGGTACAGATCCTCACTGACTACCTGAAGGCGCACGATTTCGACGTCGAGACGGGTGTCGCCGGCCTCAAGACCGCCTTTGTGGCCCGCTACAAGAAGGGCACACCGGGTCCGAATCTCGGCGTGATCATCGAGTACGACGCCCTGCGCGGGACGAGCCGCGACTTTCACGGGGACCAGCACAGCGCCCAGGGACCGGTCGGCCTCGCCGCCGCGGTGGCAATGGCCGAGTTCCTCACGAGCTCGAAGACGCCGGGGACCGTGACGGTATACGGCACGCCCGCTGAGGAGATCGCGTCGCCGGCGTCGAAGACCGTCATGTACAACGGAGGCGTGTTCAAGGGTGCCGACGTGCTGGTGCGCTCGCATTCGTCCACCGCGACGCAGGCGTCCGCGCCCGGATTCGGCAGCTGCTGCATGAACATCGACGTCGTCCGCTTCGTCTTCTCGGGCGCGCCGGCGCACCAGCTCCAGGCGTGGGACGGGCGGGACGCGCTCACGGGCGTGATCGAGTTGTTCAACCACATCGACGCGATCCGGCGTACGCTGCGCCCGGAGACGCGCATCCAGGGCATCATCACCGAGGGCGGGAAGGCCCCGAACGTCGTTCCCGATCGCGCCGCCGCCGAGTTCTGGCTCCGCTATCCCGACCCGGTCTACCTCGCGCAGGTCTTCGACCGGGTGAGCGACGCCGCCCGCGCTGCGGCTGCCGCCACCGGGACCAAGGTGCGCATCGACGTGGACTCGTCGTCCCGCAACGGCATCTCGGTCGCGGCGCTCAACGAGGTGGCGTTCACCTACTTGAAGCAGCTCGGCGCCACGAAGGTCGAGGCCGAGCCCGGGCGCCCTGTACCCTACGAGGAGACGGGCACGGTGGCGACCCAGATTCCCGGGGTCGGCGTCACCGTGCATTCGTCGAACGGCGGCTACCACACGTTCGAGATGGAGGCGGATGCGCTCGGCGCCGTCGGGCATCACGGCTTTCTGCTCGACGCCCAGGCGATGGCGGCGCTGCTCTACCACTTCGCGACGGACGCCCCGTACCGCGCCGCGGTGCGGCGCGAATTCGCGGGACTGCAGGGGCTCTACGCCGACTACCTCGCCGCCCTGCGTGAAGCCTACCCCCTTCCCAAAGTATCGGACCCCACCGGGAACTGAATGACCGCGTCGTGGCAGACGCTGCTCGACGTCGCGCTGCGGACGTCAGTCGTCTACCTCGCGCTGCTGGTCGGCCTGCGCCTCACCGGCACGCGCCAGCTCGGCCAGATGTCCACGTTCGACCTCGTGCTGCTGCTCATCATCGCCAACGCGGTCCAGAACGCGATGGTGGGACCGGACACGAGCCTCGCGGGCGGCCTCGTGGCGGCCGGGGTGCTGATCGGCTGGCACCGGGTGATCGACTGGTGGCGGCTCCGCAGCCGCCGGCTCGCGCGGCTGATCGCCGGCGAGGGCATCATGCTGATCCACGACGGCAAGCTGCTCGAGTCGCACTGCCGCCGCGCCGGCGTCACCCGCGACGAGCTGCTGCAGGCGCTACGCGAGCACGGCGTGGCCGACCTGGCGGACGTGATGCTCGCCGTGCTCGAGCCTGACGGCGCGATCAGCGTGATCCGCAACGACGAAATCACGCCCGGCGCGCGACCACACCACCGCATCAAAGCGGTGCGCAGAAGCCAGTAGCTGCATTTCCTGCCCCGCGGCCCCTCCCCCTCCCCCCTATTAGATTTAGTGTGACATGCCCGCCATCCTGATCAAGAAGACCGCCGAAGAGCCGGGGGCCGCCTCACTGGCAGTGACGGTGCCCGTGGAGCAGGTGCGCGAGGCCGAGGACCGCGCCACGAGTGCCTACCAGCGCCGCGCGCGGCTGCCGGGCTTCCGGAAGGGGAAGGCACCGGCAGCGATCGTGAAGAAGCACTTCGCCGATGATATCCGGCAGGAAGCGCTGCAGGAGCTGATCCGCGCGAGCTGGAAAGTCGCCGTCGAGCAGGAGTCGTTGAAGCCGGTCGCCGACCCGCACATCCACAACCTGAGATGGGATATAGGCGCGCCGGTCACCTTCGAGTTCCACGTCGAGGTAAAGCCCGACATCAAGCTCGGCCGGCTCGGCAGCTTTCAGTTGAAGCGCACCGTGCGCCCCGTGACCGACGAGCAAGTAGCCGCTCAGCTGAACGAGGTACGGGCGCAAAAGGCACCGTGGACGCCCGTGGCGGGCGAGCACCCGAAATCCGGGGAGCTCGTGCATGTGACCATCGCGGCGCGTGAGGGCGCCCAGCTGAAGGACCCGCAGCCCTACCAGCTGGTACTGGGCGAGGGCCGCGCGATCCCCGAAGTCGAGCAGCAGATCTACGGCATGCGTCCGGGGGAGACGATCGACGCGATCGTGCGCTTCCCGGATGACTTCCCCGACGAAGCGAAGCGCGGCCAGACCCGCGACATCCGGCTCACGCTGCACGAGGTGAAACGGCAGCAGCTCCCCGAGCTGGACGACGCCTTTGCCCGTGAGGTCGGGGACTTCGATTCACTCGACGCGCTGAAGCGGGGGATCCGCGAAGACCTCGCGCAAGACGCCGAGCGCGAGGCGGATGCCAAGGTACGGGCGGAGCTGATCGAGCAGATCGTGGCGGCGAACCGTGTGGTCGCGCCCCAGCCCCTGGTGGAGCGCGCCCTGTGGGTGTTCGCCCAGGCGTACGGGATCCCGGAGGACCGCAAGAGTCAGTTCGCGGCGGAGTTCCGGTCCGTCGCCGAGGCCCAGGTGCGGCGCGACCTGGTGCTGGATTACGTTGTGGAGCACCAGAAGCTGCAGGCCACCGAGGCGGAGCTCGACCAGCGGATTCGGCAGCTGGCCGAGCGTCGCGGGATACCGCCCGGGCAGTTGTACGCGTCCCTCGAGAAGGCGAAGCGGCTCCGCGACGTCGAGCGGAGCCTCACCGAGGAGAAGGTGTTCGCGTTTCTGCTGTCGCAATCCACCGTGGAGCAAGCGTGAAGACGAAGAGCCAGATCTACCCGCCCTACATCATCGAGCGGTCGAGCCGCGGCGAGCGCACCTACGACATCTTCAGCCGCCTGCTGCTGGACCGCATCGTGTTCCTGGGCACTCAGATCAACGACGAAGTCTCCAACATCATCATCGCCCAGCTGCTGTTCCTGGACGCGGACAATCCGGAGCGCGACATCTACCTCTACATCAACTCGCCGGGCGGGCTGGTGTCGAGCGGCATGGCGATCTACGACACGATGCAGTTCCTGCGCGCCCCCGTGAACACCATCTGCATGGGGATGGCGGCCTCGATGGGCTCGTTCCTGCTCGCGGCCGGCCGCAAAGGCAAGCGCCAGGCGCTGCCCCACGCCCGCATCATGATGCACCAACCGTCCGGTGGCACGCAGGGCACGGCGGCGGACATCGAGATCCAGGCCCGCGAGATCCTCTATCTCCGGGGCAAGCTCAACGAGCTGTACGCCAAGCACACCGGGAAGACGGCCGACCAGATCGAAAAGGACATGGATCGGGACCGCTTCATGTCGGCGGACGAAGCCAAGGAATACGGGCTAATCGACCATGTCATCGCCAACTTGCAGGACATGGACGGCGGGAAAAAGAAGTGACGGCTTGCGCCGGCGGTCCCCCTTTCCCATACTAGGGAACCATGTCCCACGACAAGCACCTCCGCTGCTCGTTCTGCGGGAAGTCCAAGGACTCGGTCCGGAAGTTCATCTCCGGGCCGTCGGTGTACATTTGCAACGAGTGCATCGCCCTCTGCAACGAGATCCTGGCGGAGGATGAAGAGCGCGAGGTCTCCCACTACAAGCGGATCAACTCGCATTCCGGCCGGGACAACGAGGTGGAGCTCGACAAGAGCAACATCCTGTTGATCGGCCCGACCGGCGTGGGCAAGACGCTGCTGGCGCAGACGCTGGCGCGCATCCTGGACGTGCCCTTTACGATCGCCGACGCCACCACCCTCACCGAGGCGGGCTACGTCGGCGAGGACGTGGAGAATATTCTCGTCCGGCTGCTCCAGGCGGCCGACTTCAACGTGTCGGAAGCGGAGCGCGGCATCGTCTACATCGACGAGATCGACAAGATCGCCCGCAAGTCCGAGAACCCCAGCATCACCCGCGACGTCTCCGGCGAGGGCGTGCAGCAGGCGCTCCTGAAGATTCTCGAAGGCACGGTCGCAAGCGTCCCACCGCAGGGCGGCCGCAAGCACCCGCAGCAGGAGTACATCCAGGTCAACACGAAGGACATCCTGTTCGTGTGCGGGGGAGCGTTCGACGGCTTGGAGAAGATCATCGAGTCGCGCACCGGCCGGCGGCAGATCGGGTTCAGCAAGGAGGAGGTCGCGAAGGGGGCGCCGGAGAAGATCAAGAAGAACCCCTTCATCGACGTCGAGCCCGACGACCTGCTGCGCTACGGGCTCATTCCCGAGCTGGTGGGCATCCTGATCGAGCCCAAGAACGCGCTCTCCAAACAGTACCAGAAGCTGTTCGAGCTCGAGGACGTGCGGCTCACGATCGAGAAAGACGCCCTCAAGGCGATCGCGCAGAAGGCGATCAAGCGGGGCACAGGCGCCCGCGGCCTGCGCGCCATCCTCGAGGAGATGATGACCGACATCATGTTCGACCTGCCGAGCCGGGACGACGTCCGTGAGGTCGCCATTACCGCCGAATGCGTGAGCGAAGGCCGGCCCCCGCTGCTCGTGACCGAGCGCGTCCGTCAGAAGAAAGAGGCCTGACCAGGGGCGCAGCATGCTGCGCCCCTCCTTCGTCGGCTCGTTTCCCTCGGCCGACGTCCCGCTCCACCCCCCGCTCCCCGAAATCGCCCTGCTCGGCCGCTCTAACGTCGGCAAATCCAGCCTCTTGAACGCCCTGGCGGGTCGACGAATCGCGAAGGTGTCCGGCACGCCGGGAAAGACGCGGGGGATGAATGTGTATCTGGTGCCCGCACTACCCCGGGCCACCGGCCCGGGGGCAGCCGAGCCCGAACGAGCGGCTGACCCCGGGGCGACGCCCCGGGGCTTCTACCTCATCGATCTCCCCGGCTACGGCTACGCCCGAGCCTCGCACGGCGAGCGTGCGGCATTCCAGGGGTTGGTGCGGCGTGTCCTCGACCGCCCCCGCCTCGCCGGGGTGCTGTGGCTGCTCGACGTCCGGCGCGACCCGAGCCCCGAGGACCGCGCCATCCAGGCCGTGTTCGCCGCGAAGGGGACCCGCGTCCTTGCCGCAGTCACAAAAGGCGACAAGCTTCCCCTAGGGAGGCGCGCCGGACGTGAGCGGGACCTGCGCGAGACGCTGGAGCTCGACGCGGAGCAGCTGATCATGACGAGCGCGCGGTCGCGCGAGGGGATTGCGGACTTGCGGGAGACGATCGCGGCGCTGGTGAGGGACGCATGACGGACAGCCGGACGGTCGGACCGTCGGACGGAAAGGCGACGGCAGCGTGCTTGCTGGCGGCCCTCGCCGTACTGTCCGTCGGTCCGACCGTCCGACCGTCCCACGCTCAGGACACCCTCCCCATCGGCTATGGCACGCTCAAGCGCGACGACATCGTCGTGCGGTTCGCGACGGACCAGCTCGAGATTCAGATCCTGCCACTCGCCGAATACGTGATCCGCCTGCTCGCCCCGGATACCTACCGGTCGCTCGAGCAGCTCCTCAAGACCAAGGGGCGCGAGCTCTCGGGCGCGGCTCAGCGCGCGGGCGTGGAGCGCCCGACCCTGGTGATGGTGACGTTCTTCGGCTTGCTGCCCCAAGCGCGCTTCAGCCCGGAGGACGTGAACGTGACGAGCCGCGGGCGGCTGTTCCGCCCGGTGGGATTCGTGCCGCTGTCGCCGCGGTGGAGCTCGTACCAGCTCGAGGCGCACGAGCAAGCAGTCGCCATCTACCTGTTCGAGGACGGCATCAGCTTCCGTGAGGGGATGACGGTCAGCTATCAGGGGCTCGCGAACGACTCGTGGACCGGCGTGCTGCCCACGCTCGACCGCGAGCGCGCGCGAGTGATGGCCCGGGCGAGCCTCCAGCCGAAGCCATAGGAGGGAGCGACGCTCTACCTCGCTCTGACCGCGCTGTTGCTGGCCGCCGCCGCCCTCGGCTGGCGGGCGGTCCGCCTGCAGCGACGGCTGCAGCGCAGCGAGCGGGACCGCCGGCGGGCGGCGGACGAGCTCAACCGCCGTCTCTCGGAGCTGTTTTCCCTCCAGGAGCTCTCCTACATCCTCTCCGGGTCGCTCCAGCTCGACCGCATCGTGGAGCAGGTGGTCGGCTACGCCATGCGGTTCCTCGAGGCGAAGGGGGCCCTGGTGGCGCTCGCCGCAGACGGCGAGGCGGAAGGTGGGGAGGACGCCGACCGGCGCCGGCTCAGAGTGACTGCCGCCGAGGGGACGCTCGGCCCGTTGCGGGGTGGGTCGATCGGGCCCGATGACCCGGGGCTGATCGCGCGCTCTGTCACGGGCGAGCGCGTCGAGCTGGTGCACAGCACGGACGGCGAGCCCACGCCGCTCATGGCCGGAATCCCGGTCGCCGCGGCAGCCGCCGTGCCGCTGCGGGCCCACGGCGTACTGGTCGGCACGCTCGTGATCGCCGACCCGCGCGACGCCGTGTTCACTCCGGAGGACGTCCGGCTGCTGTCCACGGTCGCCACACATGCCGCCATCGTGATCGCGAACGCCCGCTTCTTCGAGATGGTCCACCACGCGAAGGAGCAGTGGGAGACGGCGTTCGACGCCTTGAGCGAAGGGATGGCGGTCGTGGACACGCAGGGCTCGATCCGCCGGGCCAACCGCTCGCTCGCCGCGATGCTCGATAGTCCGATTCCGTCGGTCATCGGTCTCGACCTCGGGACGGCACTGCTGGGGCAGTCGCCGGCACTCGTCGACCTGCTCGCCGCGGCGCGGCGCGGCGAGCGGGCACAGCCGCTCGTGCTCCGCTCCGCGCCGCTGGGCCGGACGCTGCGCGTGAACGCGGCGCGCATCCCGAGCCCGGAGCAGGATGCCAGCGTCGTGGTCCTGGTCGAGGACGTCACTGACCAGCAGCAGATGGAGGCCCAGCTTATCCAGAGCGAGAAGCTCGCCGCCGTCGGGCAGCTCGTGTCGGGCGTCGCACACGAGCTCAACAACCCGCTGACCTCGATCGCCGGGCTGTCGGAGTTTCTGCTCGAGCAGAAGGAGCTGGCCAGCAAGGACCGCGGCCACCTCCGCGTGATCCACGAGCAGGCGGAGCGGGCGGGGCGGATCGTGCGCAACCTCCTGACATTTGCGCGCAAGGGCCCCGCCGAGCAGGCGCGCGTGGACTTGAACGACGTGATCCAGCGCACCCTGATGCTGATGGCGCATGATCTCAAGCTCAAGGACATCACGGTGGAGAAGGTGCTGCCCGCCACTATTCCCGAGGTCGTGGGCGACCGTCACGCGCTGCAGCAGATGGTGCTCAACCTCCTCAACAACGCGGCGCAGGCGGTGGCGGACAACAAACCGGGGCAGCGGCGCCTCATCTGTATCAACACGTCGTTCGACCACCGCGTGCGGATGCGGGTCTCCGACTCGGGGCCGGGCATCCCGGACGAGGTCATGCCGCAACTGTTCACGCCCTTCTTTACAACCAAGGAACCCGGGCAGGGCACGGGCCTCGGCCTGTCGATCACGTATTCGATCGTGGAGGCGCACGGCGGGCGTATCAGCGTGGAGCGGCCGCCGGACGGCGGCGCCGCATTCCTTGTGGACCTCCCTCCCGCCCCGCCAGCCGTCCTGCCGGCTCCCTCGGCCACCGCGGAGGACGCCACCGGCCGCAAGGCGCTCGAGCCCGCCGCCCCCGCGGTGAAGCGCACGATTCTCCTCGTGGACGACGATCCAGCGGTCCGGCGGATGGTGAAGGCATTGTTCGGACGGGAGGGACACACGGTGGAGGTGGCGCGCACTCCCCAGCACGCACTCGACCTAGTGCGGACGCGCAGCTACGATCTCATCCTCGCCGACGCCCGGGCGACGGCGCGGGACCACCTGTTCGTGGAGCAGCTCGTCGCCGCGCACCCCGGCCTGAAAGAGCGGATCCTGGTGGCGACCGGGGACGTGCGGGCGTCGACCGACGAGGCGCTGGCGCACCTCGGCTTGCGCTACGTCCGCAAGCCCTTCAACCTGCGCGATCTGAGGGATGAAGCCGCGCAGGTCTGGGCGGCGACGCTGTCGTAGGCCTCGGAGCCTACCGCCGTGGATAACCGATCGCCGCCAGAGCCGCGGTGATCTCGTCGAGAATCGTCGGATCGTCGATGGTCGGTGGAACCCGGTACTCCATCCCGTCGGCGATCTTCTTGATCGTGCCGCGCAGAATCTTGCCGGACCGTGTCTTGGGTAACCGCTGCACGACGAGAGCCGTCCGGAAGGCGGCAACCGGGCCGATCTGCTCGCGCACCATGCGCGCGAGCTCTTGGGCGATGGCGTCGGGGGGACGTCCGACGCCGGCTTTGAGGACGATGAGCCCCAGCGGAATCTCTCCTTTGATGTCGTCGGCCACGCCCATCACCGCGCACTCAGCGACGTCGGGATGGGAGGCGAGCACTTCCTCCATAGCGCCGGTGGACAGCCGGTGGCCCGCCACGTTGATGATGTCGTCCGTGCGGCCCATCACCCAGAGATAGCCGTCTTCGTCCTTATAGCCCGCGTCGGCGGTGAGGTAGTAGCCGGGGTAGCGACTCAAATACGACCGCACGTAGCCCTCGTCGTTGTTCCAGAGGGTCGGCAGGCAGCCGGGGGGCAACGGCAGCCGGATCGCAATGTTCCCGGTCTGAGCGGCGGGCAGCTCATGCCCGTCCTCCCCGAGGATGCGCACATCGTAGCCCGCGACCGCCTTGGTGCACGAGCCCGGCTTCACGGGGAGCATGCCCAGTCCCACGCAGTTCGCCCCGATGGGCCAGCCGGTCTCCGTTTGCCACCAGTGATCGATGACCGGGACGCCCAGCTGGCGCTCCGCCCAGTGGAGCGTGTCCGGATCGCACCGCTCGCCCGCGAGGAAGAACGTCCGGAACCCGCTCAGATCGTAGCGCCGGACGTGGGCTCCGTTCGGATCGTCGCGCTTGATGGCGCGGACCGCTGTCGGAGCGGTGAAGAACACGCGCACCCGGTGCTGCGAGATCACGCGCCAGAAGGCGCCAGGATCGGGCGTGCCGACGGGCTTCCCCTCGTACAGGACCGTGGTGTTCCCATTGAACAGCGGACCGTAGACGATGTAGGAGTGGCCCACAGTCCAGCCGAGGTCGGAGGCGGCCCAGTAGACCTCGCCGGGCGCCACACCGTAGATGTGCGTCATGCTCCACTTGAGCGCCACGAGGTGGCCGCCGTTGTCGCGAACGACGCCCTTCGGCATCCCCGTCGTGCCCGACGTGTAGAGGATGTAGAGCGGATCGGTCGCGGCGACCGGAACGCACTCCGCCGGCTGCGCGCTCGCCATGAGCTCCGACCAGTCGAGGTCACGCCCGGAGACCATCGGGGCAGCGGCTTGAGGCCGTTGCAGGATGATGCAGTGGCGCGGCTGCACCGAGGCGAGCTCAATCGCCTTGTCGAGCAGCGGCTTGTAGGGAACGACGCGATTCACCTCGATGCCGCACGACGCAGAAACGATCAGCTTCGGCTCGGCGTGACTGATGCGAGCTGCCAGCTCGTGCGAAGCGAAGCCCCCAAACACAACCGAATGGATCGCCCCGATCCGCGCGCACGCGAGCATCGCGATCGCCGCCTCCGGGACCATGGGCATGTAGATGATGACCCGGTCGCCCCGGCCGACGCCCTGTCCGATCAGTACCCCAGCGAAGCGAGCCACCTCAGTCAGGAGTTCGCGATACGTGAACGTCCGGATGGATCCCGTGACCGGGCTGTCGTAGATGAGCGCCGGCTGGTCGGCCCTGCCGTGCGCGACGTGCCAATCGAGGGCGTTGTAACAGGTGTTGACCACGCCCCCCGGGAACCAACGGTAGAAGGGGGGCCGCGACGCATCGAGCACGCGCTCCCATCTCTGGTACCATTGAACCGCGTCGGCGGCTTCCGCCCAAAACCGCTCCGGCTCCTTAAGCCACGCGGCGTAGACTTCGTCCTGGGAGCTGCGGGAGCTCTGGAGCGGCGGCGCGTTCGGCGTGCTGTTCACGACCTGACCTGTGGACCTGCGCTACGTCCGCAAGCCCCTGGATCTCCGCGCATGACGTGACGCGGCGGCGCGCGGATTGGCAGCCGCCACGCTATCGTAGGCCTCGGCGGGCCAACCGAACACGGCCAGGTTCACCGCGCCACCGGCCGCGAACTTCACCCCTTCCCGCAGCAGCAGCGCGCGCTGCACCACCGAGCCGTGATCCGCGCCCGAGAGCGAGATGCGACCCGCCGCGTTGAGCACCCGCCACCACGGCACGTCGCTCTCCTCGGGGAGCGCGGAGAGCGCCCACCCGACGGTGCGCGCCGCGCCCGGGCGCCCGGCGAGGCGCGCCACCACGCCGTAGGTCGCCACACGGCCCTTGGGGATGTGCCGCACGACCCGGTAGATGCGGTGATAGAAGGGGTTCACGGCCGCACAGGGTAGCCGCGACTCGCCAGATAGGCGCGGGCTTCGGGGACCGTGGTGCCGCGATAGTGGAACAGCGTCGCCGCGAGTACGCCGTGTGCGCCGGCGTCGAGCGCCGCGGCGAGATGCTCGAGCTTCCCCGCCCCGCCGGAGGCGATCACGGGAATCCGCACCGCTTGCGCGACGGCCCGGGTGAGAGGAAGGTCGTAGCCGTGCTGGGTGCCGTCGGTATCCATCGAGGTCAGCAGGATCTCCCCCGCTCCGAGGTCTTGCAGTCGCACCACCCACTCCACGGCTTCGAGTCCGGTGGGCTCGCGTCCCCCCCGAACCATGACTTCCCACCCATCCCGCTTCCCCCTCGCCCCTCCCCCGCGCTTCGCGTCGACCGCGGCGATCACGCACTGGCGCCCGAACTCGTCGGCCAGGCGGGTCACGAGCGCGGGATCGCGCACCGCGGCGGTGTTGACGGCCACCTTGTCCGCCCCCGAGCGGAGCACCTGCCGCGCGTCCGCCACGCTGCGGATCCCGCCTCCAACAGTAAACGGAACGAACAGCCTGTCAGCGACGCGGCTCACCAAATCGATGAGGGTCCCGCGCTCCTCGTGGCTCGCCGCGATATCGAGGAAGACGATCTCATCCGCCCCCTCGGCGTCGTAGCGCGCGGCCTGCTCCGCCGGGTCGCCCGCGTCCCGCAGCTCCCGGAAGTGCACCCCCTTCACGACCCGCCCCCCGGCCACGTCCAGACAGGGGATGAGCCGCCGCGCTAGCATACGCGCAGCACGTCATCCAGCAAGCCCCCGTCCCCGCCCCCCAGGATTGACAAAATGTCATCCAGTGCTCTGCGCTCCCGGGGCCAGGCGAGCCGCGCGGCGGCCGCGGACGGCGCGAGCCACTCGGCCCGGTCGTGTTCTGCCGACACCCGTGGGGCGGCCCCGGGATCCACGAACGCCGCGAAGACGGGACCGAGCGCCACTTGGTCGACGCGGTGACGGTAGAACGCTTCCACCCGGCTGGCGTTGTACAGCCGCACTGGCTCGTAACCGGTCTCCTCCCGCAGCTCGCGCAGCGCCGCCGCGACCGGCGTCTCGCCGGGCTCGACGGTGCCGTGCACTGTCTCCCACGAGCCGGGAGAGCGGCCGGCGGGGCCGCGGCGCAGCACCAGGACCTCGACGCCTGGTTGGGCGGGGGGGGCGGGGCGAGGGGCCTGTCGCAGCACGTAGACGTCGACGAACGCAACGCGCGCCTCGGTCATGGGGTCCAGCACGCGAAGCCGCGCAGCAACGCCAGCCCCGCCGCCTGCGACTTTTCGGGATGAAATTGCACGCCCAGCACGTTCTCCGCTCCGACAATCGTGGGAAACGCCGAGCCATACTCGGCCTCGGCGAGAGCGCGCGCCGCGTCCACATCGGCGGGATGGTAGCTGTGGACGTGGTAGAAAAACGCTTCGTCGCCACCGCTTCCGAATGCCGGCGCCAGCGCCGCGTGGGCCTTGCCGCCCGCCGTGAGCCGCACGCGTGCCCAGCCCACGTGCGGCACCGGCAGCTGGGTCTGGAACCGCGCCACGCGCCCCGGGAGCAACCCCAGTCCCGCGACGCCGGGCGCCTCCTCACTCTCGGCGAGGAAGAGCTGCAACCCGAGGCAGATGCCAAGCACGGGGCGGCCGGCGCGCGCCACCTCCGTGATCGCCTCGCCCAGCCCGGTCTCGTCGAGGCGCCGTCTCGCAGCTGCGAAGTTGCCGACGCCCGGCAGGACCACGCGCTCGGCGTGGCGCACTGTATCTGCGTCCGTGGTGAGGAGGGGCGCCTCGCCGCCCACGGCGCGCAGCGCCCGCAGCACGCTCTGGGTGTTCGACGCCCCGTAGTCGGCTACGGCGATCACCTACAGCGCTCCCTTCGTGGACGGCACGTCCTGCACGCGGGGGTCGAGGCTCGTCGCGTCACCGAGCGCCCGCGCCGCAGCCTTGAAGACGGCCTCCACGACATGATGCGCGTTCTGGCCCCGCAGCAGATCGACGTGCAGGGTGAGCCCGCCGTGGGTCGCGAGCGCGCGGAAGAACTCGGGCGTGAGGGCGACGTCGTAGTCCCCGAGCTTCTGCCATGTCGGAGGTTCGGCGTGGTAGGCGAGGTACGGCCGCCCGCTCACGTCAACGACCACCCGGGCCAGCGCGTCGTCGAGCGGAACCGTGGCGTCCCCGTAGCGCCGGATGCCACGCCGCTCGCCCAGCGCCTGCGACAGCGCCTGACCGAGCACGATGCCCACGTCCTCCACCGTGTGATGCTGGTCGACGTGCAGATCGCCGCTAGCGCGGACCTCGAGATCGTATAGCGCGTGCCGGGCCAATGCCTCCAGCATGTGATCGAAGAAGCCGATCCCGGTCGCGAGGTCGGCCCGGCCCGAGCCGTCGAGTGTGAGACGCACGCGAACCTCGGTCTCCTTCGTCTTGCGGTTCACGTCCGCGCTGCGGCTCATGCGAGGATCGCGCTCAACGCCGCAGCCACCGCCTCGACGTCCTCGTCGGTACCGGCGGTGATTCGCAGGCAGCCGTCCAGGCCGGGGCCCGCCGACACATCGCGCACGAGAATCCCGTACTCCTCGACCAGCCGGCGGAACACCTCCGCCGCGGGCCGCGCCTCGCATCGGATGAGCACGAAGTTGGCGGCCGAGGGAAAGGCGCGGAGACCCGGGACGCCCGCGAGCCGGCGCTCCAGCAGCTCCCGACTGCGCCGCACCGCGCGCGTGCGCTCGGCCAGGAGGTCGGCGGCGTCGAGCGCCGCGTGAGCGGCGGCGAGCGTCACCCGATTCACGTTGTAGGGCAGCCGGGCCTTGATGATCTCCGCCGCCACCGCCGGGTGCGCCAGCGCGTACCCGAACCGCAGCCCCGCGAGGGACATCGCCTTGCTGAACGTGCGCAGCACCACCAGGCGCGGGTGGTCTTTGAGGAGCGGCACGGCCGTAGGCCCGCCGAAGTCCTGGTACGCTTCGTCCATCACGATCAGCGCGTTGGTCTCGGCGAGCAGCCGCGCCACCGCGCCGTCGGGGACCGGCGTCCCGGTCGGATTATTCGGCGAGTTGACGACGACGAGCGACGCCCGCGTGTCGCGGGCCGTCCGCACCAGCGCGTCCACGTCGAACTGGAAATCCGCGGTGAGCGACACGGGCACGTGGCGGCCGCCGTACACCGCGACGAGCAGGCGGTACAGGCTGAACGTGGGGGCGGGCGTGACCACCGCGGTCCCCGTCCCCACCGTCACGGCGAGCGTCGCCTGAATCAGCTCGTTCGAGCCATTGCCGACCAGCACGCCGCTGGCGAGCCAGCAGTGGCGGGCGGCGAGCCGCTCGACCAGCTCCCCGGGGTTGAACGGCGGGTAGCGGTTCCACGGCTCGCCTCGCATCGCGCGGATCACGGCCTCCCTCACCGGCTCGGGGGCGTCGAAGGGGCTCTCGTTTTGGTTGAGCTTCCGGGGCGCGGGGGGCGCCTCGAGAGTGTAGGCCGTCAGGGCGCGAACCTCCGGCTTGATCAACGCGAGGGCGGCGTCGGCCGCTGGCGCGGCGGTGGGCTTCATGGCAGCGGGGAGGGGAAAGCGCGTCGTCGCCGGGCGGCGACTACCGGCGGCGCCCAAGGACGGCTTCGAGCCGGGCCGAGAGCGCGCGGGCGCGGAACGGCTTCGTCAGGAAGTCATCGGCGCCGAGCTCGAACACCCGCACCTCATTATCCTCGTCCCCTTTAGCGGTGAGGACGATGACCGGGATGGAGGCGGTGGCGGGGCGCGACCGCAGGTGCGACAGCACTCCGTAGCCGTCGAGCCCGGGCAGGTTCAGATCGAGCACGATGATGTCCGGCCCTACGCGGTCAATTTGGTCGAGCGCCTGTACTCCGTCGCGGGCCTCCGAAACGCTGTAGCCGTCCCGCTCGAGCAGGTCACGCATCACCTTCCGCAGGCTGTCCTCGTCGTCCACCAGCAGCACCTTTACTGCAAGCTCACCGTGCGGCCCCGACACGCGTGGCCTCGGCGGCTCCTCCAGCAAGTCGAAATGGGCGGCGAGCGGCTCTACCGGGGAGGTCGCCGGTGGCGCGGCGAACGTGCCGGCGGGCGGAGCGGGCGTGCCGCGCGACGCCGGCATGCCGCTGGAGGGGCGCCGGCCGCCGGGGGCCGGAACGGGTTCCGCCACGTCCTCCTGCGGAACGTCGACCACGCGCATCAGCTCGTCCACGGTGGATTCGCCTCGGAGCACGTGGGCCAGCCCCGAGTCCCACAGCGATTTCATACCGCCGCGCCGTGCCGCCTTCGCGATCCGCTCCGCGGGCTCGCCCGCCGCGATGCGGCTCTCGACCTCGGGCGTGACCGTGAGCACCTCCATAATCGAAAACCGTCCCCGGTACCCCGTCATCGCACAGTCGGGGCAACCGGCCGCGCGGTACAGCGGCGTCCCTTTGGGAATCCACGGCTTCAGCCGGTCGGGCGGCGCTTCCATCCAGACTTCCTTGCACGTGGGGCAGAGCTTGCGCATCAGCCGCTGCGCCACCACGCCGCGCAACGCCGCCGCGATCTTGTACGCCTCGACCCCGATGTCCACGAGGCGTGTCACGGCGTTCGCCGCGTCGTTGGTGTGCAGGGTGGAGAGCACGAGGTGCCCCGTGAGCGACGCCTGCACGGCGATCTGCGCCGTCTCGCGGTCGCGGATCTCGCCCACCAGCACGACGTTGGGATCCTGACGCAAGATCGAGCGCAACGCCGACGCGAACGTCAGCCCGGCCTTCTCCTGCACCTGCACCTGCACGATTCCCTGCATCCGGTACTCGACCGGGTCTTCGACCGTCACGATGTTGACACCCTCACTCTTGATCTGGTTGATGCAGGAGTAGAGCGTGGTGGTCTTCCCCGACCCCGTGGGCCCGGTGACCAGGAGAATTCCCTCGTGGTTTTCCAGCAGACGCCCGATGCCCTCGACCTCGTCCGGGCTCAAGCCCAGCGAGTCGAGCGTCTTGACGGTGGCGCGGGAGTCGAGGATCCGGATCACGACCTTCTCGCCCAGCGCCGCGGGGAGGGTCGAGACGCGCAGGTCGATCGGCTGGCCGTTCACGGCCACCCGCGCCCGGCCGTCCTGGGGGCGCAGCCGGTCGGCGATGTCGAGCGAGGACATGATCTTGATGCGCGAGATGAGCGGCAGCCCGGCCTGGCGCGGGATCTTCATCTGCTGGCGCAGCACGCCGTCGATGCGGTACCGCACCGCCACGCCGCCCTCCTCGGGCTCGATGTGAATGTCGCTCGAGCGCGCCAGGATCGCTTCGGAGATGATCAGATCGACCAGCCGCACGATCGGGCGCTGGCTCGCCTGCTCCTCGGAGACGGCGATCTCCTCCGGGCCGGCCTCCACGAGCTGGACCATCTCGGGCGACCCCTCCATCTGCTGGAACATTTTGTCGAGCGCCTTCTCGGGCCGGTACAGCTCGTCGAGCTTCTCGTTGATTTTCGACGGCGCCAGCAGCTGCATGCGGATCTCCCGCGCCGTGGCGAACGCCAGGGTTTTCTCCGCATCCAGGTCGAACGGGTTGGCGGTCGCGACCTCCAAGAAGGAATCGGTGACACGCAGCGGCAGCACGTGATAGCGACGGGCCAGCTGCTCCGGGACCTTCTCCTTGACACTGGGGTCCACGTCCTTGACGTCAGCCAGCTTCAGGCGAAAGCGCGTCGACAGAGCGGTGAGGATCTGGTCGTCGCTCACGATCTTCTGGGCGACGAGCGTCTCCCACAGGGTCTGGCCAGGCTGCGCCTTCGTCCGGAGCTCCACGAGGAGCTCGGGGCTCAGCACCCCCTCAAGGGAGCGCGCCAGCCATTCGTCAGGGAAGTTAGTTTCGGCCATCGGTCAACGTGTCAAAGCTAGCCCGCGGCGCGGCGCCGTCCAGCCCGATTCACTCACAGGATGCCCCAGAAATCGCGCGTCACGTCGAGCGCGAGGCCGACACGCCGGCTTTCCGCCCCCAGCCCGGCCTCGAACCGGAACACACCGAGCCACTCGAGCCCAAGGCCGAGCGTCACCCGGGTCCCGGGCGTCGCCGCCCACGGCGTGCCCGGCACCGGCCGATCGGCCCATCCCGCAGCCAGGTAGGGCGCGACGGTGAGCTGCCGCGGTGTGCGGGTGTAGGGGCCGAGCCGCAGGGAGATGAAGGGCACGGGGACGCGCCACTCGAGGTGCGCCAGCGCCATTCGGCCGCCGCCCCAGCGCCGGAAGTCGTCGCCCAGCAGCGTCCCCCTGCCGCCGAGCACGAAGCTGCGGTGGGCTGGGAGCTCGTGGGTTGCCACGCCGCCCAGGGCGCGGACGAGCAGCCGCGTTGCGCCGGCGGGGAGCAGCAGGTGCCCCGTGCCGGAGACGCGCAGGTAAGTGGTCCCGCCGTCCGCGCGTCCCGTTTCCGCGACGAGCTCGTAGTGCAAATCACGGCGCACTGCGAAGCCCTCGCTGCGGCGTCGCAGCGCGAGCTGCGCGAGGTCGACGCCGCTTGCTCCTCCTCCCAAAGCGGGGTTAGGGCGAAAGCTGCCGTTCGCAGGCTCGGCGGTCACCGCGAGCGACCGGATCGTCTCGCGCCCGAGCGCGGCGCTCCACTCCCCGCGCACGCCGCTGCCGTGACGGTAGGTCAGCCGGGCGCCGTCGGCAAGGTAGTAATCGCCGTAGTCCACGCCGAATTCCTGCGACGCGAACGAATTGAGCAGGGGCGCGATCACGCGCTCGTCACCCACATCCCGGACTTCGCGAAACAGGCTCGCTTCGAGCGCGCCCCGGCCCTCGCGGTCGACGGCCGCGACGCTGCCCTTGGGGCGCCGGTCGGAGAAGCCGTAGCTCGCGACGACGCGCAGCTCGCGTCGCTCGCCGCCCCCGCGCCACACCAACCCTGCACCCAGCGTGAGCCCTTCGACGCGGTTCGCGCGGACCAGGTCGGACAGGCCGCGCACGCCGAGGCGGCGCGCTTTGAGGCCGGTGAGCGCACGGCGGCCGGCGATCTGCTCCACCTCGGCGCGCACCCGCTCGAGGTCGCTCTGGCGCACCGGCTCGGCGACGGTCTGAATCGCCTCGGCCAGCGGCTCCGGCCACGGGAACGAGTCGCGCTCGGCCTTGGGAAGGAACGTGATCTCCTCCCCCTGAAACCAGCTCGCGGCCAGCCCCAGGTTGAATACGTACCCCCCGATGTCCCAGCGCGCGTGAATGATCCCCCGCGCCGGCACGTCCAGCCAGGTGGCCCGCCGCCGGATCTCGAGCTCCTGGCGGTAGGGCAGCCAGAACCGGCCCTCCCACAGCGCGTTGTCGAGCACGATGCTCACGTCCTCGAGCTGCGCATCGAGGTAGGCGCGCGGTGTGAAGTTGAACGCGAGACGCACCAGATCCGCGGACGCCGCGTCCACGTACAACGTGCCCACGATGCGCGGCGCGGCGAAGTCCTTGGGCCGCACGCGCAGCGCGACGACGCGCACCTCGCGCTGGGGGAATGTGATCGTGGTGCTGTCGGCCAGCGCGTAGTCGTACAGGGCGGGACCCGCGGCCGAGAGCGGGTGCGGCACGTCCCGCACCTCGTCCCCCTCCCCGAGGCGGATCGCAGCGCCGAAATTGTTCTGGACGATGCCGAGGTGGTCGCGGTGGTAGTTGATGTCGGTGGGGAGCTCGGCGCGGTCGCGCCAGCCGACGACGCGCTGCTTGCTGCTCGCCGGGGCCTTCCAGTACACTTCCAGCTCCAGCTGGTCGGCCTTGACCAGGCGCGGGGGATCGGCCAGGCCCTCCCCGAACTGGCCGAGAAAGAACAGGAAGCCGTGCGCCTGGGCCTTGTAGTCGCGCAGCGTCGTGTCGGCAGCGGCCCGCGTGCGCCGTGCGATCGCGCGCTGCGCCAGGTCGACCGCCGCGGGGGAGTTCCAGGTCTGCGCCGCGGGGACGGCCAGCGGCAGCGTCGGGAGGACGGCGAGGAGGAGGACCCGTGGGCACATCGCGGCGGAATCTCCACCGGGCTGCCGACCCGAGCAACGGTGCATACCCCGTCTACCCCATTCCCCTGCAGATGAGCGACGCCCGGTCGGCGTTTCTCGCCCGATCCGAGCGCGGCGGGATGGTCCCGCTGGTGCGCGAAGTAGTGCTCGACGCCGACACCCCGCTCGCGGCGTTCGTGAAGGTGGCGCGACCGCCGTTCGCGTTCCTGCTCGAGTCGCTGGTGGGAGGCGAGCGCTGGGCCCGCTACACCTTCCTGGGCACCGAGCCGCGCGAGGTCTGGCGCTGTCGCGGCCGGGCCATCGAGCGCTGGACGCGGGAGACCGGCTGGCGCGGCGCCGGCGAGACCGACGACCCGATCGGGCACCTCGCGCAGCGCATGCGGGCGCTGCCCGCCGTCCCGGTGCCCGGGCTGCCCCGTTTCACGGGCGGCGCCGTCGGCTACCTCGGGTACGACCTGGTGCGCACGATCGAGCGTCTGCCCCGGCCGCCCGCGGACACGCTCGACCTGCCCGACGCCATCATGATGATCGCCGACACCTTGGTGATCGTCGACAACCTGTTCGGCCGCGCCATCGTCGTGGCCAACGTGGAGGTGCCCGCTCGCGCGGCCGCGGCGGAGCGGTTGCGGCTCTACGACGCCGCGGAGGCGCGCCTCGCCGAGCTCATCGTCCGGCTGCGCGGGCGGCACGAGCTCGTGCCGCTGGCGCTGCGCGACACGTTGCCCGCCGTCCCGACCACCTCCCGCTACCCTCGCGCGGCGTTCGAGCGCGACGTCTCCCGCATCCTCGAGTACATCCGGGCAGGCGACACCTTCCAGACGGTGCTGTCGCGCCGCCAGGACGCGGCGGGCGCCGTCGACCCCTTCCTGCTGTACCGTTACCTGCGGGCGCTGAACCCGGCCCCGTACCTCTTCTACCTCGCGCTCGACGATTTCGCGCTGGTCGGGAGCTCCCCCGAGGTGCTGGTGCGCGTGGAGGGCGGCGAGGTGACGGTGCGCCCCATCGCCGGCACGCGGCCGCGGGGCGGGACGCCGCAGGAGGACGAGGCGCTGGGCCGCGCGTTGCTCGCGGACGAGAAGGAGCGGGCCGAGCACCTGATGCTGGTCGACCTGGGACGCAACGACGTAGGGCGCGTGGCGCAGTTCGCTACGGTGCGGGTCACCGACCTTCTGACCCTCGAGCGCTACTCGCACGTGCAGCATATCGTGAGCGAGGTGCGGGGGCGACTGCGCGACGGCTACGATGCCCTCGACGTGTTCAAGGCATGCTTCCCTGCCGGTACGGTCACGGGTGCTCCGAAGGTGCGCGCGATGGCGATCATCGACGAGCTCGAGCCCGAGCGCCGCGGCCCCTACGCGGGCGCGGTGGGGTACGTCGGCTGGGGCGCGACCAACCTGGACACTGCCATCGCGATCCGTGCGGCCGTAGTCCTCAAGGACCGCGTCGTGGTGCAGGCGGGCGCCGGCATCGTGGCCGACTCCGATCCGGCGCGCGAATTCGCCGAGACGGAAGCAAAGGCGCAGGCGGTATTGAAGGCGCTGGCGCTCGCCCGCAGCGCGATGGGCGGAGGCGGGGGGGGGAGCGCGGCATGAGGCGGCGCGTGGCGCTCCTGGGCGCCGGCGTGGTGGTCGCGTTGAGCGCCGCCTTGCTCCTGCCGCGCGCCGCCCGGCGCGCAGCCTCGCGACGCTTGCTCGACGCGCTCGCTGCCGTTCCGCTCGGCGCGCCCCTCGACTCCGTGCGCGCCGCGCTGCCCTCGCTCTATTGCAGCGGCATGATGCACGGGATGCACGGCGACCCGGCCGGCCACGAGCAGATGTGCGCGGCCGACGCGGACGGCCGCGACGTGAACGTGACGGCGCGGGACGGGCGGCTCGCAGCGATCACCGTGGTGGCGTTCCGCCGGGACATGGCGGACGTGACGGCGTGGGCGCGGAGCCGATTCGGCGCGCCGGCGGGCGCGTGCACCGGAGACAGAGGGCCTATGGAGTGGTGGGCGGCGGGGAATCGGATCGTGACGGTGACGCGACCGGTGGCGGGCGCGCGCAGCCGGGAGCTCGTCATCCGGCCGGGGCCGGCCTGCCCCGGCTGAAGCCGGCGACGCGAAATGCGATATATTCCGGCCTGTGTTTAAGCTGCTGAGCACGACGGGCGATCAGGCGATCGACCTCCAGCCCGGCCGGACCGTCGTCGTGGGGCGGGCCGTCACCAGCGACGTCCCGATTTACGACCCCACCATCTCCCGCCGGCACGCGGAGCTCCGCCTCACCGACGGCGGGGTGCAGGTGAAGGACCTCGGCTCCTCCAACGGCACCTTCCTGAATGGCGCCCGCGTCACCGAAGCCGTCGCCGGCGAAAACGACGTCATCACCTTCGGGAACGTCGCGTTCCGCGTGAAGAGCGTGACCGCGCCGGCGCCGCGCCCCCGGGTGTCGGCGTCGCTCCCCGCCGAGTTCGGCGGCAAGCCCGGCGCCGGCACGATCGTGCGTCAGCTCCCGGTGACGCACTCGGGCGGCGTCCCGGCGATCGTCGTCGACCGCGCGTCGGGCGCATCGCACCTCAAGGTCGCAGCCCAGACGCTCGAGGAGCGGCGCGAGAAGAAGCTCTCGCTGCTGCTCGAGATCTCCAAGGAGCTGTCCAAGCAGCAGGAGCTCGACCGCCTGCTCGACAAAGTGGTGGACTTCACGTTCCAGATCATGAACGTGGACCGCGTGTCCATCCTGCTGCTTGAGGACAAGACCGGGGAACTGGTACCGCGGGTCTCGAAGGGGAAGACCGGCTCCGCCGCAGCGTCGAAGCACGTGCCGCAGTCGATCGCCCGCAAGGCCGTGGAGGAGCGCGTCGCCATCCTCTCCGACAACGCCGCCGCCGACGAGCGCTTTAAGGGCAAGTCGATTCTGATCCAGAGCGTGCGCAGCGCCATGTGTACCCCGCTCATGGGAACGGACCAGCAGGTGCTCGGGATCCTGTACGTCGATAACCTCACCGCCACCCACTCCTTCGCCGACGAAGACCTCGAGTTCCTGATCGCCTTCGGCTCGCTCGCGGCGGTCGGGATCGAGAACTCGCGACGCTCCGAGCGGTTGCAACGTGAGGCGCTGGTGTTGTCGAACTTCCAGCGCTACTTCTCCCCGAACATCGCCGCGGTCATCGCTCAGCAGCAGGATGCCGGTAAGCTCCCGAGTCAAAAGCGCCCCGTCGTCATCTTCTTCTCCGATATCCGCGGCTTCACCCCCATGTCGGAGACGATGAGCCCGGACGACATCGCCACGCTCCTCAATTCGTACTTGACGGAGATGGTGGAGATCGTGTTCGAGCACGGCGGCACGCTCGACAAGTTCATAGGCGATGCGATCATGGCGTTGTGGGGCGCGCCCATCGCCCACGAGGACGACGCCGACCGCGCCATGCGCTGCGCGCTCGATCAGCTGGCAGCGCTCCAGAAGCTCAACACGAAGTGGAAGGAGCAGGGTCGCCCCGAGCTCGGCATCGGGCTCGGCATCAACTTCGGCGAAGTATTCGCGGGCAACGTCGGCTCGGATCGGCGGCTCGAGTATACCGTGATCGGCGATGCGGTGAATACCGCCAAGCGCCTCTGCGACACCGCCGGGGCCAACGAGATCATCATCTCGGAGCCCTTCTACCAGCAGCTGAAGCAACCCCCGAAGGTCGATCCCCTCGAGCCGATCCACGTCAAAGGCAAATCGAAGATGATCCCGGTCTACCGGGTGAAGCGGTAGGACACCCCGAAGCGCTCGAGTAGCTCGAGCGCGAGCCGGAGCGGCAGGCCCATGACGCCGAAGAAGTCGCCGCGGATCCCCTCCACCAGCGCCGCGCCCCTCCCCTGGATCGCGTAGGCGCCCGCCTTGTCCATCGGCTCCCCCGTCGCGACGTACGCGGCGATCTGATCCCCCGACAGCGGCCGGAACGTCACGTCGGTGACGTCGACGGCATGCGCGAGTCGCCCGTCCCGTGCGACCGCGACCGCCGTCATCACCTGATGGGTGCGCCCTGCGAGCTGCGCCAGCATCTCGACCGCTTGGGCCGGCGTCTGCGGCTTCTCGAAGATGGCGCCGCGCAACACCACCGTCGTGTCGGCCGCGAGCACGACCGCGCCGCGCTCGCGCCCGGCCACGACCCGCGCCTTCTCACGGGCGAGACGAGTGACGTACTCCTCGGGCAGCTCCGAGCTCCCCCGCGTCTCGTCCACGTTCGGAGCGACGATGCGGAACTCGAGCCCCAGCATCTCGAGCAGCTGGCGCCGGCGGGGCGACCCGCTGGCGAGGACGAGGCTCACTTCTCGAGGACGAGGGTCACGGGGCCGTCATTCACCAGCTCCACCTCCATCATCGCACCGAACTCGCCGGTTTCCACGCGGGTCCCGCCCCCCGCCCCCGCCCCCGCGCCCCGCTCCCTGAGGAGCGCGACGAACCGTTCGTACAGGGGAATCGCTACCTCGGGCGGCGCCGCGTCGATGAAGCTGGGCCGCCGCCCCTTGCGCGCGTCGCCGTAGAGGGTGAACTGCGACACCACGAGCAGCGCCCCGCCTACGTCGGCGAGGGCCAGGTTCATCTTCCCCTCGGCGTCACTGAACAGCCGCAGACCGAGCACCTTGTCCGCCATCCAGGCGAGCTGGTCCTCGGTGTCGGATGGGGCAAAGCCAGCGAGGACGAGAAACCCCGCTCCAATTTTCCCGGTTACGCTCCGGTCAACGCGCACTTCCGCACGCGAGACCCGCTGCAGCACGACCCTCACCGCCCCGCCCCCACCCAAACGCGGAACGGGGAACGCGGAACGCGGAACAGACGGGGCGCCTTCGTGGAGCAGGACCTCCCACTGCTGTTCCGCGTTCCGCCTTCCGCGTTCCGCGTTCGCCTCACTCGACCGTCACGCTTTTCGCCAGGTTCCGCGGCTGGTCCACGTTGCACCCCCGTCGCACCGCGATGTAGTACGCGAGCAGCTGGAGCGGCAGCACCGTGAGCACGGGCGTCAGCAGATCCAGCGTTTCCGGAACGGCGATCGTGTGGTCGGCGAGCCGGGCGACGCCGCTGTCGCCCTCCGTGACGACCGCCATCACGCGGCCGCCGCGTGCCTTCACTTCTTCGATGTTGCTCACGACCTTCTGGTAAACGGCGTCTTTGGGCGCGATGAACACGACCGGCATCAGGTCGTCGATCAGCGCGATCGGCCCGTGCTTCATCTCCGCCGCCGGGTAGCCCTCCGCGTGGATGTAGGAGATCTCCTTGAGCTTGAGCGCGCCCTCGAGGGCCACGGGGAAGTTGTACCCTCGGCCGAGGTAGAGCACGTTGCCGGCCCGCATCATCCGCTCGGCGATGCGCTCGACTTCGGGGGCCTTGGCGAGCACTCGCTCGACCAAGTCGGGGAGCTTGGCGAGCGCCTGCACGACTTCCCGTCCCTGCAGGATCGAGAGCGCTCGCAGCCGGCCCATCTTCAGGGTGAGCACCGCGAGCGCGGCGATCTGGCTGGTGAAGGCCTTGGTCGACGCGACCCCGATCTCCGGCCCGGCGTGGAGATAGATACCGCCGTCCACCTCGCGGGCGATCGTCGAGCCCACCACGTTCACGAGGCCGAGGGTGCGCGCGCCGCGCCGCTTGGCTTCGCGCAGCGCCGCCAGCGTGTCCGCGGTCTCGCCCGACTGGGAGATCCCGACCACGAGCGTGCGGTCGTCCACGATGGGGTTGCGGTAGCGGAACTCGGACGCGTACTCGACTTCCGAGGGGATGCGGGCGAGCTCCTCCATCATGTATTCGCCGATCAGCGCCGCGTGCCACGACGTGCCACAGGCGGTGAAGACGATGCGGTTCACCTGCAGCAGCTGCTCGTCGGTGACGTTGAGCCCGCCCAGCCGCGCAGTGCCTTCCTCCTCGAGCAGCCGCCCACGCAGCGTGTTGCGGAGACTGTCGGGCTGCTCCATGATCTCCTTCAGCATGAAGTGCGCGCGACCGCCGCGCTCGATCGTGGCGAGGTCCCAGTCGACCCGGGTCACGGCCTTTTCCTTTTCCACCGTGCCGAGATCGAGGATGCGGTACTCGCCCGGCCGCACCACGGCAATCTCGCCGTCGTCGAGGTACACCACCGAGCGCGTGTGGGCCAGCACGGCGGAGGCGTCCGACGCGACGAAGTTCTCGCCCGCGCCGATGGCGACGAGCAGCGGCGAGCCCTTGCGCGCCGCGACGATCGTGTCGGGCTCGCGGGTCGACACGACCGCGAGGCCGTAGGTGCCCTCGACTTGGTTGAGTGCACCCGCCACCGCCTCGACGAATGCGCCCCCCTTTGCCAGCACCTCCTCGATCAGGTGAGCGAGCACCTCGGTGTCGGTCTCGGAGCGGAAGACGTGGCCGCGCTGCGCGAGCGCGGTGCGGAGCACATGGGCGTTCTCGATGATGCCGTTGTGGATCAACGCCAGCGTTCCGCCGCAATCAGTGTGCGGGTGCGCGTTGGCAGCGTTGGGCGCGCCGTGCGTGGCCCAACGCGTGTGGGCGATGCCGGTGTGGCCGGGCGGGAGCGTGGTGCCGAGCTCCTGCTCGAGCACGCTGATCTTCCCGGGCGCCTTGTGGACCTCGATGCGCCCGTCGTCGACCAGCGCCAGGCCCGCCGAGTCGTAGCCGCGGTACTCGAGCCGCCTCAGCCCCTCGAGCAGCAGCGCGGCCGCCTGCCGGGGCCCCGTGTAGCCTACGATGCCGCACATAGACGCCGTCCCTCGTCGACCAGTTGCCGAGCCGCTACGCTCGTCGGCGCTTCGGCGATCAGCCGGACGATCGGCTCGGTGTTGGACGGCCGCACATGGAGCCAGCGGTCTCGCCAGGCGAGCCGCAGCCCATCCTGAGTGTCCACCTGGGCGTCGGCGAACCGCTGCCGCAGCGCCATGTACACCGGCTCGAGCGCCGGGCCGCGGGGCGTTTTCGCCTTCACAATGGTATAGCGCGGCCCCGCCTTCACCAGCTCGCTCACGGTCTGCTGCGTCCGCGCGAGCAGCTCCAAAACCAGCGCCGTGGCTACGGGCGCGTCGCGGCCGGCGTGCAGCGCGGGATACATCACCCCGCCGTTCCCTTCCCCCCCGATCACAGCCGCAAGGCGTAAGATGGCGCGGGCGACGTGGACCTCGCCGACGGGCGTGCGCACGATCTCGGCGCCGAGCGCACGCGCCGCATCCTCCACCACCAGACTCGTGGACAAGTTGCACACGACAGTTTGCCCCTTCCCCCTTCCCCCTTCCCCCAAGACCGCTCGCACGGCGAACGCCAGCGTGTAATCCTCGCCGATCGCCGCGCCCGTCTCATCCACCATCGCCAGCCGGTCCACATCCGGGTCCACCGCGATCCCGAGGTCGGCTCCACTGCGCCGCACCAGCGCGGACAGCTCGCCCAAGTTCTCCGGCACCGGCTCCGGGGCCCGGGGGAACTGGCCGTCGGTTTCCAGGTTGATTCCCGTCACGCTGCAGCCGAGCCGTTCGAGCAGCACGCGCATCACGGGCCCGCCGGCCCCGCGGACGGCGTCGAGCGCGACCTTAAACTGCCGTCGCCGGATCCGGTCGACGTCGACCGCCGGTAGCTCGAGCACGGCGTCGAGGTGCCGCTCGACGGCGCGGGGATCTGACCGGATTTCTTGCGCTTCCCCCTTCCCCCTTCCCCGGCCTTTGACCGTCCTCTCCCGGCCTGTGACCGTCGTTTCGACCGCCAGCTGCTGCACCCGCGCCCCGTCCGGTCCGTCGAGAAAAATGCCATCCGGTCCGATGAACTTGAGGGCGTTCCACTCGATCGGGTTGTGGCTCGCCGTGATGACGATCCCGCCGCCCGCCTGGTGGTGCTCCACGGCGAGCTGCACGGTGGGCGTCGGCACGAGACCCACGTCGATCACGTCGCAGCCCGCGGCGGCGAGCCCGGCCATCGCCGCCCGGGCGAACGCGGGGCCGGACGTGCGCGCATCGCGCCCGACCACGACGGTGGCGCCGCTGCCGCGCCGCTCGCCGTTCCCTGCAGCGACGATCCAGGCGCCGAACGCCTGTGCCCAGCGGCCCACGACGTCGTCGGTCAGGTCCTTGCCGACGATCCCGCGTACGCCGGATACACTCACCATCAGAGTGTCGGTCATGGGCGCAACGTAGAAACGCGGGGACGACGCGTCAATCGGACGCGCGTCAACGGTGTGGGGCTTCGAGCGACCGGGCGGGCAGGCGCAACGGCCGGACGTCCGGCGCGGTGACGGGGAGCGCGGCGCGGTCGGGGAAGGCGTCGAGAAACGCCGCCACCGCCCGGGGATCGAACTGCACGCTCTGCATGTCCTCGAGCTCCTGCATCGCCCGCTGGACCGAGAGGGCGGGACGGTAGGGGCGGACGCTCGTCATCGCGTCGAACGAGTCAGCCACCGTGACGACCCGCACCTCGAGGGGGATGTCGTCGCCCGTCAGGCCGTCGGGTAACCCCTTCCCGTCGAGACGCTCGTGGTGCGACCGGACGATCGCGAGCGCCGCAGGGACGTCCCGCAACAGCGGGGCCAGGATGCGGGCCCCGATCACAGGGTGCTCCATGATGTGCCGATACTCGGCGTCGCTGAGCCTGCCGGCCTTGTGGAGCACGGCCTCGCTGACCCCGATCTTGCCGATGTCGTGCAGCTCGGCGCCGAGTGCGATCATATCGATCACCTCCCGGTCGAGCTGCAACTGCCGGCCGATCCCCAAGGCGTAGTTGGCCACGCGCACCGAATGGCCGCGCGTGTAGGGATCCTTCTCCTCGAGGAAATGCACCAGGGCCTGGAGGCGCTCGAGCGAGAGCTCTTCGATGCGGTGCGCCTGCTCCTGGACGCGCTCCTCGAGCTGGTGGTGGTACATCCGGTTCTCGAGAATGAGACGGCGCTTGTCGAGCGCCTGCATCACGCGCGCTCGCACCTCGTCCAGGTGGAACGGCTTGGCGACGTAGTCGAGGGCTCCGAGCTGGAGGCAGGCGACCGCGCTCTCGACCTCGGCGACCGCCGTCACGACGATGACGGCGGTGTCCGGCCAGCGGGCGAGGATCTCGCGCAACAGCGTGACGCCGTCCATCTGCGGCATCCGCAAGTCGGAGATGACGAGCGGCACGGGCTCCGCGTGCATCTTCTCGAGCGCCTCGGTGCCGGAGCCCGCCTCCGCACAGGTGAACCCTTCCCCTTCGAGCAGGCGCACCAGCACGCGTCGCAGGCGCGGCTCATCGTCCACCACGAGGCATTTCACGGCATTCGGCTGCGGCATCCGTGCTTAACGTAAAGGTCGCTTGCTCGGCGCGGAAGGCGCCCTTACGTTCCCGCTATATGACCAAGGTGTCGGCTGACGACCTGACCACGCGTTTCGGGACGCGCGCGGTGCACGCCGGGCACGTCCCCGATCCGCTAGCGGGCGCCGTCATGACGCCGATCTATCAGACTTCCACCTACGTCCAAGAGGGCCTCGGCAAGCACAAGGGCTACGAATACGCGCGCACTCGCAACCCCACCCGCGAGGTGCTCGAGCGCAACATCGCAGCGCTCGAAGGCGGCCGCCACGGCTTCGCATTCGCCTCGGGGCTGGCCGCAGTGGATGCCGTGCTCAAGCTGCTGTCGCACGGGGATCACGTCGTGAGCGGCGAGAACGTGTACGGCGGCACGCACCGGCAGATGACCCATATCTGGGCCCGGCACGGGCTGGAATTCAGCTTCGTGGATGCTGGAGACGCCGGCAACGTCGCCGCGGCCGTGACGCCCCGCACCCGGTTGATCTACGCCGAGACGCCGACCAACCCGATGATGCGGCTGTGCGACCTCCAGGCCGTGGGCGAGATCGCGCATGACGCCCACGCGTGGTGCGTGGTGGACAACACCTTCGCGACGCCCTGCTTCCAGCGGCCGCTCGAGCTGGGTGCCGACATCGTGCTTCACTCGACCACCAAATACCTGAACGGCCACAGCGACATGGTCGGCGGAGTGGTGGTCGTCAACTCCGACGACCTCGCCGAGCGGATCGGGTTCATCCAGAACGCGTCGGGCGCCGTGCCCGGGCCGTTCGACTGCTGGCTCGCGCTGCGCGGCACCAAGACCCTCGCTCTTCGCATGCGGCAGCACGACGTCAACGGCCGCCGCGTCGCCGAGTGGCTGACCAAGCATCCCAAGGTGCAGCGGGTCTACTACCCCGGCCTGCCCTCCCACCCCCAGCACGATCTCGCCTGCCGCCAGATGACGGGCTTCGGCGGCATGATCTCGATCGAGCTAGGCTCGGTGGAGCGCGCTCGACGCTTCGTGGAGCGCACCAAGATCTTCGCGCTCGCCGAGTCGCTCGGAGGGGTGGAGAGCCTCGTCGGCCATCCGGCGTCGATGACGCACGCGAGCGTGCCGCCTGAGATGCGGCGCGCGATGGGCCTCACCGACAGCCTGGTGCGACTCTCGGTCGGCATCGAGGACGTGGATGACCTGATCGCGGACCTGGAGCAGGCGCTGGCGGGGGCGGGGTGACCGGGGCAGAAATCGCTGCCCGTTTTCCCCACCCTCAAGGGTGGGCTCGGCACTGCACTGTGCTCAAGCACACTACGCTTCAGCGTCGTGCTTCGCCGAGCCCACGCTTCAGCGTGGGAACACACGATGCGAAACACCGTATGTGCCGGGACGTAATGACGATCTACACTCGATGAGTAGGAGCATCATATGACAGACCCCACGTCGCTCCCCGCCGCGCGCCCTCGCAGGATCCTCACACAGATCGCGCCCGTCGCGTGGGAGCACCCGGCGGACCGCGCGGCGCTGCAAACACTGCGCTCCGTCCCCGGCTTCGACGAGGTCGTGCGGAAGATCTACGGCTTCTTCGGCGAGCGGGGGATCCGCTTGCTGTTCCAGGCTGACGCCGTCCGGGTCAGTCCGACCCAATTTCCCCGCCTGAACCAGCTGTACGTCGACGTGGTCACTTCGATGGACTGGCCCGAGCGGCCCGAGCTGTTCGTGTCGCAGACGCCGTTCGCGAACGCGGGGGCGTTCGGCATGGACAAGCCGTTCATCGTGATCAATTCGGGCACGTTGAAGCTGCTCGACGACGACGAGCTCAGGAACGTGCTGGGGCACGAGCTGGGGCACGTCATGAGCGGGCACGCGCTGTACCACACGATCCTCGTGCTGATCCTGAACGTGAGCCTCGGGGCGCTGCCGTTTCTCGCCGGCATCGCGATCCTGCCGATCCAGCTGGCGCTGCTCGAGTGGTTCCGCAAGAGCGAGCTATCGTCCGACCGGGCCGGCCTGCTCGCGTGCCAAGACCCGACCGCCTCGCTGCGCGTCAACCTGAAGTTCGCGGGCGGCGGCGACATGTCCCAGATGGACCTGAACGCCTTTCTGGCGCAAGCGAAGGAGTACGAGGAGACGGGCGGCGCGCTCGACCGGGTGTTCAAGATCCTGGGGGTGCTGGGCCGCTCCCACCCCTTCAACACCGTGCGAGCCGCCGAGCTGCAACGCTGGATCGAGCAGGGCAACTACGAGCGCATCCTGGGCGGCGAGTACACGAGGCGCGGCCCGGAAGCCGAGCAGCGGCCCATCGACAAGGACATCGACGAGGCGCGCGACCACTACATGAAGGAAGCCAAGGCCGTCGTGAACGACGTGGTGGACACCGCCAAGCGGGCCGCCCAGGCGTTCGCGGAGGCGCTCAAGAAGAAGTGAGAGTCCTGGTCGTCGGCGGGGGCGGCCGCGAGCACGCGCTCTGCTGGGCGCTGAAGCGCGACGCCCCCGAGGCGACGGTGTTCGCCGCCCCCGGCAACCCCGGCACCGCGCAGCTCGGCACCAATCTGAGAATCGCGGCCGTGGAGGTTGTGAAGGTGGTGGAGGCGGTGCAGGAACACCACATCGACCTCGCCATCGTCGGGCCCGAGGCCCCGCTCGCCGCGGGGCTCGCCGATCGTCTGCGCGCGGCGGGCCGCCCGGTCTTCGGCCCCACGCAGGCGGCGGCACGAATCGAATCCTCGAAAGCCTTCGCCAAAGACGTGATGCAGCGCGCCGGCGTCCCGACGCCTGCGAGCCGGACGTTCGACACGCTCGACCCGGCCCTCGCCTACATCCGTGGCCATGCCGAGCCGCTCGTCGTCAAGGCGTCGGGGCTGGCCGGCGGTAAGGGGGCGGTGGTTTGTGCCACCCGCGACGCGGCCGCCCGCACCGCCCGCGCCATGCTCGCCGACGGGGCGTTGGGCGACGCGGGGCGCGAGATCGTGGTGGAGCAGTTCCTCGAGGGGGAAGAGCTGTCGGTACTGGCGCTCACCGACGGTGAGCGGATCCTGGTGCTGCCGGCGGCCCAGGACCACAAGCGGCTGGGGGAGGGTGACGCGGGGCCCAACACGGGCGGGATGGGCGCCTACTGCCCAGTGGGCATCGCCACGGACGCGCTGCTCGACCGGGTACGCGAGCAGGTGCTCGAGCCGACGATCCGGGAACTCGCGGCCCAGGGCGCGAGTTACCAGGGCGTGCTGTACGCCGGGTTGATGCTGGCCGGCGACGGCACCCCGCACGTGCTCGAGTTCAACTGCCGCTTTGGCGATCCGGAGGCGCAGGCCGTGCTCCCGCTGCTGCCGGGCGTGACGCGGCACCTCGGGGAGATCGCGGCGGGCAGCTGGCGACCCGGGCGGACGACGCTCAACGTCACCCGTGCGGCGGTCTCCACGGTGCTCGCCGCCGCTGGGTATCCGGACAAGCCGGAGCTCGGCGCCGCGATCATCGTGCCACGCGACTTGGAGCCCGGGACGCTGGTGTTTCACGCCGGCACCTACCGCGACCCCGACGGTACGCTCCGGGTGCAGGGCGGCCGCGTGCTCAGCGTCACAGGGCTGGGCGACACGGTGGCCGAGGCCGCCGAGCGGAGCGCCGCCGCCTGCGAACTGATCGCGTTCCAGGGCAAGACCTACCGGCGCGACATCGGCTGGCGGGAGATCAGGAGGCGGGGTGCCAGAGCTGCCAGAAGTTGAGACGATCGTCCGAGAGCTCGCCCCGCGGCTCGAGGGCTACCGGATCGCGCGCGCCCGTCTCGCCAAGACGGACGTGCTGCGCCGCGTGTCGAAGCCGCGCCTGCTCCGCACCCTCCGGGGCAATACCATCGAGGAAGTGATTCGCCGGGCGAAGCACGCCGTGTTCCGGCTGTCGAGCGGCCACCGGCTGATCGTGCAGCCGCGCATGACGGGCTCGCTCGTCGTGTACGACCGCGCCCTCACCCGCGACGAAACGAAGTACGCGGTGCTCACCTGCACCATCGACGACGGCCGGTTGCTGGTGTACCGCGACGTGCGCCGCCTCGGCACGGTGTGGCTGCTCGACGAGAAGGGCTGGGGCGTTTATACCAGCCGTATCGGCCCCGAGCCGCTCGAGGAGACGTTCACGCCGTTCGTGTTCGCCGAGCGGCTCAAGGGGACGCGGACCGCGATCAAGAAGGCCATCATGGACCAGCGCCGTGTCGCGGGAGTGGGCAACATCTACGCGAACGAGGCGCTGTTCGAGGCGGGCATCGATCCGTCCAAGCCCACCGATAAGCTGTCCTTGGGCGAGTTCGCCCGCCTGCACGCGGCCGTGACAGACGTGCTCCTGCGCGCCGTGAACTCATCGGGGACCACGGTGCGCGATTACCGCACCGGGACGGGTGAGCCCGGGCGATTCCAGTTCGAGCTGAAGGTGTACGGCCGCGGTGGCGAGCCGTGCGTCACGTGCGGCAAGAAGCTCGTGGCGACGCACACGATCGACTTGCGGGCGACGACGTTCTGTCCCAATTGTCAGAGATGACCCATTCTTAATGGCTAAGGCCTGCTCCGGAGGAGCGTCGATGCGTACCTTGCCGCTGGCCGCGCTAGCGCTACTGGTGCCGCTCGCCACGTCCGTCCCCCTCCACGCCCAGGAATCCCCCGGCGAGAAGCTCCCCGTCGTGACGCACGTCCTCCCCAACGGCATGACGTTCCTGTTGCTGCGCCGCGAGGGCGCGCCGACGGTCGCGTTCGTGACCCACTTCCGCGCCGGCGGCGTGGACGAGTGGACCGGGATCTCGGGCACGGCACATCTCTTCGAGCACATGCTCTTCAAGGGGACGCGCACGATTGGAACCAAGAACTACGACGCCGAGCAGGCCCTGTTTCCGCGGATCGACGCGGCAGCGGACTCCGTCACGGCCGAGTTCCGCAAGGGCGCGCTCACTGATTCCGCTCAGCTCAAGCGGCTGCGCGACCGGCTGAAGCAGCTCGAGGATTCGGCGCGCCAGTACACCGTGAGCAACGAGTTGTGGCGCATCCTCACCGAAAACGGTGCGCAGAATCTCAACGCCTCGACCGGGAACGACCTCACGAACTACTTTTTCTCGCTCCCGGCGAACCGTGCCAAGCTCTGGTTCGTGCTGGAAAGCGACCGCATCCGCAACCCCGTGCTGCGGGAGTTCTACTCCGAGCGCGAGGTCGTGATGGAAGAGCGGCGGCTGAGCATCGAGACGCAGCCGTTCGGCATGCTGTACGAGCAATTCGTCGCCACGGCCTTCCAGGCGCATCCGTATGGCCGGCCGGTGGTCGGCGTCGCGAGCGAGATTCAGGCGGTCAATCGCCACGCGGCGCTCGAGTACTACCACCGATTCTACGCGCCGAACAATGCCGTCGTCGCGATTGTCGGCGACATCGCCGTGGACTCGATGAAGGCCTGGGCGAGCCAGTACTTCGCCGACATACCGGCGGGCGAGCCGCATCGCCCCGTCGTGACCCAGGAGCCGCCCCAGCGCGGGGAGCGCCGCATCGAGGTCCAATTCGATGCCAGCCCCATCGTCATGATCGGCTACCACGTGCCGAGCGCACAGCACGCTGACGCGCCGGCGCTCGCGGTCCTGTCGCAGATCCTCACGGGAGGCCGCACGTCGCGACTGTACCAGCGCCTCGTGATCCGTGACCGCGTGGCGACGGCCATCGGCTCGTTCATGGCACCGGGCCAGCTGTACCCGCGCGAATTCGCGTTCCAGGGGGTGCCCATCGCGCCCCACACGACCCGGGAAATCGAACAGGCGGTGTACGACGAGCTCGAGCGCATCCAGCGCGAGCCGCCCTCGCCCTTCGAGCTGCAGCGGGTCCGCAATCAGATCGACGCGTCGTCCTACCAGCGGTTGCAGTCGAACCTCGGCCTCGCCTTCCAGCTGTCGAGCAGCGAGGCGCTGTGGTCCGACTGGCGGCGGACGTTCCACGATCAGGGGACGCAGGCGCGGGTGACCGCGGCCGACGTGCAACGTGTGGCGAAGACGTACTTCGAGCGCACCAACCGTACGGTGGCGACCCTGGTGCGTCCGGCCGCCGCAGCGGATCAGAAGGGAGGGAACGAGTGATGCGCGCGCACCTCGCACTGCTCGGCTGGCTTGCCACCGTTCCCGCTTCCACGCCCGCCCGCGCCGCCGCGCAGCAGCCCACCGACAGCCGACGGGCGATCGAGAGCCTGCAGTTTCCGCCGCTCCGGTTCAGCCCGCCGATGCCGAAGCGGGTGAAACTCTCCAACGGTGTGCCCGTGTACCTGTTACCGGACAAGACCCTGCCGATCCTTCAGCTCTTCGTGGTCTCCAAAGCGGGGGTGGCGCACGTCCCCGATTCGCTGTGGGGCGTCGGCTGGCACGCGGACGAAATCATCCGCAGCGGCGGAACCACACGGCTCTCGCCCGATTCGGTGGACAAGCTGCTCGACTTCTACGCAATCCAGTTCCAGCTCAATACGGAGAACGAGCAGAGCCGGGCATTCGTCTCCGGGCTGTCACGCTACCGCGACGAGATGCTGGAGCTGACCTTCGACCTGCTCCGCAACCCCCGCAACGACACCTCCCGGATCCGCATCCTCGCCGCCCAGCAAGAGGAGAACTGGCGCCGCCGCAATGACCAGCCGTTCTCCGTGATCGCTCGCGCCTGGAACCAGGTGATGTTGGGCGACCACCCCCTGGGCCGCACGCTCGCCACGCCCGCAGAGATCGCCGGCTTCACACCACAGCGGTTCCGCTGGGTCGAGGAGCGCATCTTCTGTCCCGAGAACCTGCTGATCGGCGTCACGGGGGACTTCGACGAGCGCCCGCTCATCGCCAAGCTCGAGAGCCTGTTTCGCGGGTGGGAGCGCTGCAAGGCGGGGCTACGCGAGCTGCCACCGCTGCACTTCGCACAGGGCCCGCCCGTCGTGCTGGTTGAGAAAGACTTCAATCAGACGAGCATCCGGATGGGCCATGCCGGCGGCCTCAAAGTGGCCAACACGCCCGACTACTTCGCATCGGCCGTCGCCGAGTTCCTGCTCGGTGGCGGAGGCGGGTTCAGCTCCAGGCTGCTGCAGCGTGTGCGCAGCGACTCGGGCTTTGCCTACAGCGTGTTCAGCTTCTGGGAAGCGACGCCAAAGCGCGAGGGTCAGTTCGCAGCGGGGGCGCAAGTGCGCGCCGAGAAGACCGTGGCGGCGCTCAAGCTGATGCGGCAGATCGTCGGCTCGATGGCGACGGAGCCCGTCACCGCCAAGGACGTAAAGCTGGCACAGGACAACAGGGTCAACTCTTTCGTCTTCCAGTTCGAGAATGCGGGTCAGATCGTATCGCAGCAGCTCAGCTACGCCGTGAACGGCCTCCCCCCGAACTGGTTCGAGGTCTACCTGCAGGGGATACAGAGGGTGACGCCGGAGCAGGTAACGGACGTGGCGCAGCGATACCTGCACCCCGAGCGGCTGGTGACGGTCGTGGTGGGCAAACCGTCGGCGTTCGACAAGTCCCTGTCCGAGTACGGGCCGGTGACGGCTCTGTCTGTGGATTCGATCAAGCGTTAGCGCGCGACCAGTTCAGCGCGCCCAGCGGCATGATCGCCACGGCGTTGCGCCAGCGGTACGAGCCCCCCGCGGCGGGATCCCGGGCGCAGGTTCCATGATGCCCACCGACGGCTTGAGATTCGAACCGCAGGTCCGAGGCTACTGCACGATCTGCACGGGCACCGGGCTGGTGACGAACGTCCCGTCGCCGAGCTCGCCTCCAACGTTGCTACCCCAGCAGTAGCCCGCCCCCGCGGCCGTCATCGCGCACGTATGGTTCCAACCGGCGCTCACGTGCGCGAACACCACTCCCTGAGGCGCAGCCACAGCTGTCGGAGTCGTCCTGTTGAAAGGGATGGTCCCGTCGCCGAGCTGGCCTGAACCGTTCTGCCCCCAGCAATAGACAGCTCCAGCATCCGTGCGGCCGCAGGTGTGTTCACCCCCCGCGCTCAGTTGTGCGAAGGTCACGCCCACAGGCGCCGCCACAAGCACCGGGGTCGCGCTAGAGGTCGTGGTTCCGTCGCCGAGCTTCCCGTAGTTATTGTCTCCCCAGCAGTAGGCGGAACCTGCTGCTGTCAGGCCGCAAGCGTGAACCCCCCCGGTGCTCACCGCCACGAAGCTCACACCCTCGGGCGTGGCCACGGGTGTGGGGGCTCGCGCAGCGGAGTCGGCCGTCGCAACGGCCCAGCAATACGCCGCGCGTGTCGTCGCTAGGCCGCACGTGTGGTAAAAGCCCGCGCTCACCGCCGCGAAGCTCAACCCGGCGGGTACCGACACCGCCACCGGAATGGTGCGGCTGGTGTCCGTCCCGTCGCCGAGTTGCCCATAGGCATTATGTCCCCAGCAATAAGCAGTCCCCCCCAGCGTCACACCGCAGGTGTGCCAACCGCCCAGGCTCACCGCCGCAAAGCCTACGCCGGCCGGCGCTGCAACCGGCACCGGTGTCCGCCTGTCCACTCTCGTTCCATCGCCGAGCTGACCGTCCTGGTTCCACCCCCAGCAGTAGGCTGTTCCGCTAGGCGTCACTCCGCAGGTGTGGTCACCGCCCGCGCTCACGGCCGCGAAGCGCACGCCCGCAGGCATGATCACTAGCACCGGCGTCGACTTGCGGTCGGTCGTACCGTCGCCGAGTTGGCCAGCGCTATTGAATCCCCAGCAGTAAGATGCTCCGACTGTCGTCACCGCGCAGGTGTGGTCGCCCGCGCTCAGCGCTGCGATGGTTAGGCCGATTCGAAACGCGACGCTCATCGCGCCCGCGAGCCCCGGTGCCGTGGCAAGGAGCGTGTACCCGCTCCCCGGGCGGTCGATGTGCAAGTCGCTGAAGCTGGCCACGCCCGCCGCAGCTGTCACGGTCGTCGTGCCGGTGAGTGTTGCCCCCGATGGGTTCGCGCCCAGCGCGACGGTGACCGTATTCGTCGCGTCTGGTACGGTGTCGCCGAATTGATCGAGGATTATGACCTGTGGGCCCGGCTTGATGGGTACCGTCCCCTCTGTGCGAGTAGGCTCCACTAGGAAGGCGAGCTTCGCCGCGCGAGGCTGCGCAGGCGTGAGGTCGTGACCGCAAGCAGCGAGGAGCAGACCCACTCCGAGCATGCTCGGGACGTGCTCTCGGAGGACGGCGGGCATATCGAGCCTCGAGGGGGAACCGACTAGAGCGGAGACGCAACAAACAGACCAGTCAATAAATGTCCTCGCTCCCATCGCTCGTGTTGCGAACGCGCGACAGCACCCCCCAGTGCCCGCGCTAGCGCTGGGCGGCCACCATCGCCAACGCGGCGTCGATGATGCGCTTGAACCCCTGTCCCGACTCCGCTTCGCGCGCGTCATTGGTTGTGTTGAACGCGGCGATCAGCGCCGCTTTGGCCTTCGGCTCGACATAAAAGAACGACCGGAAGCCCGCCTGGTGCCCCGTGTGCCCGATGAACCGCACCCCGCCGCGCCACAGCACGAAGAACGACAGTCCTACGGAGTCGCCCGGCGCCTCGCTGTCGGCCGCGAACAGCGGGCGCCACATCTCGTCCAGCGTCGCGCGCGCCAGCACGGTGTCGCTCGCCGTCGCACCTGTCAGGAACGCGACCCAGCGCGCCACGTCACTGAGCGGCGCGTTCCAGCCGCCATTCGGAATCGTGATGCCGGGATCGAAGTCGCGCCCGTTCGCCACGACCGATTCGCGGCCGGCGCTGTCCCGCACCACGTCGTAGTTGTTGGATCGCTGATCCGCGAGGTGATACGGCGTGGCACCGAAGTAGCTGTGCGTGATCCCGAGCGGCGTCCAGAGGTTCTTGTAGATGTAGCTCTGATAGGGGTCGCCAGTGAGCTGCTCGATGATACGCGCCAGATAGATGAACCCGGGGTTCGAATAGCTGTAGCGGGACCCCGGCGCAAAGGCCACCTCCTGGTACGGCATCATCGCCACCAGCTGTTCCCACCGCGTCGGCTCGAACGGCTCCCAGGGCTTCCCCGTCCTGTACGGCCACGTGCGATTTTGAAACCCGGCGGAGTGCGACAGCAGCATCCGGATCGTGACGTCGTCCATGGAGCCGAACGGGTCGTGCACCTGGCGCAGCTCGGGGAGGTAGCGGGTGACGCGGTCGTCGAGCGAGAGCCGCTTGCGGTCGCGCAGCTGCATCACCGCGACCGCGGTGAGCGTTTTGGTGATCGAACCCCAGTGGAAGATGGTTCGCTCGTCCACGCGCTGCCCCAGCGCGCGATCGGCGAAGCCGTACTCGTGGTGCGCCAGCACTCCCCCTTGCCGCATCAGAAGCACGCTCGCGCCGACGACGCTGTCCTCGGTCGCGTAGCCGTCGAACGCGCGCACAAACACCTCCCACTGCTTCGGCGCCTCGGCGCGCGACGGACGGCGTTGCGTGCTCGCGACGGGCGTCGCGACCAGCGTGAGCATCGCGAGCCCGGCGACGAGACGCGTCATAGCGGCACCAGCCGCGCCCTGGGCGGGATCCCCGGCTCGAGTTCCATGATCCCCACCGACGGCTTGAGGTCGAAGCGGGGACGCCCCGCCCCACCTGGATTCATCACGGTCACCGTCTTGTCCACGAGTTCGAGCAACGGCTTGTGGGTGTGTCCGTATACAATGATCTCGGCTCGTGGGAACGCCTCGTGCCTGAGGCAGGCGCGAGCGGAGCTCGGGAGGATCCGCGTTCCCGAATACCGCCGTCACGGGCGCGATCGCTTCCAGGTCGATCAGGATCTCCCGCTTGCCCACGTCCCCGCCGTGGAGGATGTGGTCGACTTCGCGGAATACGTCGAACACCTCGGGTCGGAGCAAGCCATGCGTGTCCGAGATGACGCCCAGCCTCACTTCCCGTCCCAGCGCTTGACCAGATTGATCTCGAGCCCGAGGTGGTCGAGCACGCGCTGCACGACGAAGTCGACCAAGTCTGACACCTTCTGCGGCTTGTGGTAGAAGCCGGGCGCCGCCGGGAGCACGATCGCCCCCGCTTCGGTCGCGAGTGTGAGGTTCCGCAGGTGCACCAGCGACAGCGGCGTCTCGCGCGGCACGAGAATCAGCTGGCGGCGCTCCTTGAGAGTCACGTCCGCCGCGCGCTCGACGAGCGAGCGGCTCGTGCCGTGCGCGATGGCTGCGACGGTGCCCATCGAGCAGGGGCAGATCGCCATCCCGGCGGTCTTGGCCGAGCCCGATGCCGGCTCCGCGCCGCGATCGTCGTCGTCGAACACCCGCACGCTTACCCACTCGCCCCCCGTGGCCTGGCGCAGTTCACGGTCATCCTTGATGCCGCACTCCTCGGTGAGCAGCCGCCACCCGTGGCTCGAGATCATGAGCCAGGTGGGGACGTGATGCATCGCGAGCAGCTCGAGCAGGCGGACGCCGTACGGCGCGCCCGAGGCCCCGGTAATCGCAAGGATGACGGGGAGCTTGCTCACTGGGGCCTCCGGCGATCAGGGGTGTCACTGGGGCCGGCCCTCCCGCCCCCCCGCCCCCCTGTCACCACGACGATGACGCGGTCCAACTCGCCCGCGGTAGGCCCCAACGCGAGCGTCACTCCCGCCGCCGTCTCCGCAACCGGCACCGCGGCCCTGCCGCGCAGCAGGTAGGCTGCGCGTGCTCGAGCGCCGAGCGGCGGCAGCGCCAGCAACGGGTCGGGCCAGTCGAGCACGTGGACGAACACCGTGTCGCCGCGGCGCGTCGTCGCGCCCCAGCTGCGGGGCGGCACCGGCCCGGCGCGCGTGCCATAGATCGCCGTCCCATACACGCGCAGCCACTCGCCCAGGGAATCGAGCCGTGAGGTGAACTCGGCGCCGATCGTGCCGTCGGGCCGCGGACCTACGTTGAGCAGCAGGTTGGCGCCGTTGCCGGCGGCGCGGACCAGGTAGCCCACCAGCGTGCGCACCGACTTGAAGTCCTTGTCCGTGATGTTGAAGCCCCAGGAGTCGTTCATGGTGAGCGACGTTTCGAGCGGCACGTCCGCGCTCACGTAGTTCGTGTTGAACCCCGCCGTGTTGGCGCCGGGCAGGTCCTGCTCGAACGTCTGCGCGTCTTCACCCGAGCGCGGTGGCTGGTGGTGGTTGGGGATGACCAGCGCCGCGGGCTGGAGCCGATGGATCAACGTGTAGGTCGAGTCGAGTTGCCAGGGGGCGTCCGGCTTGTCCCACATGCCGTCGAACCAGATCCCGCCGACCTCGCCGTACCGCGTCAGCAGCTCGGCGAGCTGTGCGTTCATGAACGTGAGGTAGCGGCTCCAGTCGCCGTGGTCGGGGCGGCCGTTGTCCCACGCCGTCCGGCCGCGCGGCCAGTAATCCGGGTGATGCCAGTCGAGCTGGGAGTAATAGAAGAAGAGCTTGACGCCGGCCGCATGGCAGGCGTCCGCGAGCTCCTGCAGCGGATCGCGCCGGAACGGCGTCCAGTCCACGATGTTGTAGGGCGTCTGCGTCGTCTTGAACATCGAGAAGCCGTCGTGGTGGCGCGAGGTGATCGTGATGTAGCGGACGCCGGCTCGCTTGGCGAGCGCGACCCACGCTGCGGCGTCGAACTTGGTCGGGTTGAACGTCACGGCGAGCGACTCGTAATCCGCGACGGCGATCTTGCGGTTGTGCATCACCCACTCGCCCGCGCCGAGCTGGCTGTACACGCCCCAGTGGATGAACAGCCCGAACTTCGCGTCGGCGAACCAGCGGCGCGCGGCGAGCCGCTCGGGCGGCACCGACTCGCCCGCCTGCGCCAGCGCGGGAACACGGCCCGCGGTCAGCAGCGTTGCGGCGGTGAGCGCCACGCGCAGCCGGTTCAGCGCCCCCTCCGGTTCGGCGTCGGACTACGCTTGGGGTGCGCTGGCGGGCGCGGCGGCGGTGGGGAACGCGGAACGCGGAACGCGGAACGCGGAACAGGGGTGCGCGGAGCTCGCCCATCTGTTCCGCGTTCCGACTTCCGCGTTCCGCGTTTCATAGGATCCGATCAATGAGGCCGCGTGAAAGGTAGAGGCAAGTGAGCGGGGGTAGCAACGCGGAGCTGCGGAGCTACCTTGGGAGTCTGGAGCCTCCCATGCAAACCAATCAGCTGGAGCGCCTCAACGCCGCCCTCGCCGGGCGCTACGCCGTCGAGCGGGAGCTCGGCAGCGGGGGGATGGCCACGGTCTACCTCGCCGACGATCTCAAGCACCGCCGGCAGGTGGCCGTCAAGGTGCTCCGACCCGAGCTGGCGGCCGCCATCGGGCCGGACCGGTTCTTGCGAGAAATCGAGATCGCCGCCAAGCTGAACCACCCCCACATCCTGGCGCTGTACGACTCCGGCCGGGCTGACGAGTTCCTCTTCTACGTCATGCCGTACGTGAAGGGCCAATCCCTCCGCCACAGGCTCCACCGCGAGAAGCCCCTTCCGATCGAGGAGGCCATCGCCGTCACGCGCGACGCCGCCCTGGCCCTCGACCACGCCCACGCTCAAGGGGTGATCCATCGGGACGTCAAGCCGGAGAACATCCTGCTTTACGAAGGCGAGGCGATGGTCGCGGACTTCGGGATCGCCCTGGCGCTGAGCGGCGCGTCTGAGGGGGGGCAGGGGCAGGGGGGGCAGCGGCTGACAGAGCGGGGGGTGTGGGTGGGGACACCCGAGTACATGAGCCCGGAGCAAGCCCTGGGTGAACAGTCGCTGGACGCCCGCAGCGACGTGTATAGCCTGGGGTGCGTCCTGTATGAGCTGCTGGCCGGGGAGCCGCCGTACACGGGACCCACCGCGCAGGCGGTGATCGCCAAGCGCCTCGCCGGTCCGGCGCCCGGGGTGCGGCGACTCCGGGCCACGGTCCCAGGGGGCGTCGAGCAAGCGCTCCTCAAAGCGCTCGCGACGGTCCCAGCCGACCGGTTCGTTTCCGCGGCCGCGTTCGCGGAGGCGCTCACCCAGCCTCGAGCGGTCCGTCCCACGCCCAGGTCCATCGCCGTGCTGCCGTTCACGAACCTGAGCCCGGACGCTGAGAACGAGTACTTCGCCGACGGGATCACCGAGGACGTCATCGCCCAGCTGTCGAAAATCCGCGCCCTCAAGGTGATCTCCAGCACGTCGGTGATGCCCCTCAAGAAGCGGGAGCAGAGCCTGCGCGAGATTGGAGCCCGCTTGGAGGTCGCGGCGGTGCTCGAGGGGAGCGTCCGGCGCGACGGGGATCGGGTGCGCATCGTCGCCCAGCTCATCGACGCTGAGACCGTCCATCACCTCTGGGCAGAGACCTACGACCGGCAGCTGACCGACATCTTCGTGATCCAAACGGACGTGGCGTTGCAGATCGCCGCGGCGCTCAAGACGGAGCTTTCGCCGGATGAGCGAACCCGGCTGCGGAGAGAGCCCACCCGGGACCTGCAGGCCTACCAACTCTATCTCCAGGCGCGCCAGTGCTCCTTTCGCTATACCCAGGAGGGGATCCGCAAAGGGATCGAGTACTTCCAGCAAGCGATCGTGAAAGACCCGGGCTACGCCCTCGCCTACGTCGGCCTCGCTCTGGTGTACGCGGAGCTCGGGCTCGGCCACGGGGCGGGAGCGTTGAAGCCGCGGGCGGCGTATCAGCAGGCCCGCAAGGCCGTCGCGAAGGCGCTCGAGCTCGACGCCGGGTTGGGGGAAGCGCACGGTATGCTGGCCTTCCTCAAGTTCGTGTGCGACTTCGATTGGAGCGGCGCCGAACTGGAGTTCAAGCGGGCATTCGAGCTGAGCCCCGGCAGCGCGGACACTTATGACCTCTATGGGCTCATGCTCGCGGCGCTCGAACGCTACGACGAAGCGATCGACGCTCTGACTCGTGCCCAACAGCTCGACCCGCACTACTCGATGGGGCACGCCACCCTGGGGTGGGCCCACCTGAAGAAGGGCAGGTACGCGAAGGGGCTGGGCGAGCTGGAGCGGGCGATCTCTCTGGCCCCCGGTAACACGCTGTTCGTGGCTCAGCTCGCACAGGCCTACGCGCTGGTGGGAAAAGTGGAGCAGGCCCGCGACGTGTTGGGGCGACTGCAGGAGCTGTCGCGACGGCGATACGTCTCACCCTACCACATGGCCTACGTCCACACCGGCCTCGGCGAATCGGACCGGGCGATGGACGCGCTGGAGCAGGCCTACGAAGAGCGGGCCGGCGGGGTCTACGGAATCAAGGGCTCCTTCCTGTTCACCCCGCTTCGCTCGCACCCCAGGTTCACGGCGCTCTTGAGGAAGATGAACCTGGTTTCATGACGTGATCCGATCCACGAGGGCGCCGAGGAACACCACAACACTGACCACGCCGTTGGCACCGAAGAAAGCGGCGTTGAGGCGCGAGAGATCTCCCGGCTTCACGAGCTGGTGCTCCCAGGCGATGAGCACGGCCCCGATCGCCACCCCCACGTAGTAGGCGCCGCCGAGCCCCGCGCCGATCCCGAAGAGCACGAGCGCGACCAGCGCGAGCCCATGCAGCAGCTTTGCGGCGAGGATCGCCTGCCGTTGCCCGAGGCGCACGACCAGCGACTCGAGCCGCTCTGCGCGGTCGAAGGCTTCGTCCTCGAGCGCGTAGAACACGTCGAACCCGCCCACCCAGAATGTCACGGCTAGCGCGCCGGCGAAGAGCAACCACCACGGCTCGCTCCACCGTCCCGTGACGGCCAGATAGCCCGCCGGCGTGGCAATCCCGTCCGCCAGGCCAAGCCACAGGTGCGACCAGCGGGTGAACCGCTTGGCGTAGCTGTACGCCGAGATAAACACCAACGCGACGGGCGCGAGCGCGAGACAGAGCGGGTTCAGCGCCCACGCCGTTGCGAGAAACAAACCGGCCGCGACGAGTACCGCGGCCCACGCCTGCGCCAGCGTGAGCCGCCCCGACGGGAGCTCCCGGGCCCGGGTGCGCGGGTTCTTCGCGTCCAGGTCCCGATCCGCGATCCGGTTGAAACCGAGCGCTACGAAACGCGCGCAAGTGAACGCGAGTACGACGAGCGCGAGTACTCGCCACGTGACCGGCTGCTGCCGGGACGCCACGAGCAAGCCGAGCAGCGCGAACGGCAGCGCGAACAGGGTGTGAGGAAACTTTACGAAGTTGACGTAGCGGACGAGGAGGCTCTCCCCGGTGAAAGTCTGGCCCTCGCGCCGCAGCTCAGAGCTCGATGCCAAGCTCCCTCCACATCGCGTCCACCTTGTGCTTCGTCTCCGGATCCATCACGATCCGGTTCGGCCACTCGCGCGTGAACCCCTCTTCCTTCCATTTGCGGGTCGCATCGATGCCCATCTTCGAGCCGAAGGTGAAGGCGCGGCTCGAGTGGTCGAGCACGTCGATCGGCCCCATGGTGAACCGCACATCCCGCTCGGGATCAATGTGGTTGAGCGCCACCCACCACGCCTCCCGCGGATCCTGAACGTTCACGTCCTTGTCGAACACGACGATCACCTTGGCGAGCGACATCAGCCCCTGCCCCCAGAGACCGCTCATGACTTTGTACGCCTGGCCGGGATACTGCTTGTCGATGCTCACGAAGACGAGGTTGTGAAAGATCCCCGCCGCCGGCATGTGGATGTCCACGATCTCGGGGATCGTGAGCTTCAGGAGCGGCAGGAAAATGCGCTCGGTCGCGTGCCCGAGCCAGTAATCCTCCATCGGCGGCCGGCCGACGATCGTGTGGGGCCAGATCGGCTCGCTGCGCATCGTCACCGCCGTGACGTGCACCTTGGGGTAGTAGTCGGCGAGCGAGTAGAACCCGGTGTGGTCCCCGAACGGCCCTTCGAGCACCAGCTCCTCACCCGGATCGATGTAGCCCTCCACGACGACCTCGGCCTCGGCGGGCACCTCCAGGTCGGAGGTCACCGCCTTGGCGAGGCGCACCGGCTCTTTGCGCAGGAAGCCGGCGAACAGGAACTCGTCGATGCTGGGCGGGAGCGGCGCCGACGCAGCGTAGATCGACGCGGGGTCCCCCCCCAGGGCGATCGCGACCGACATCTTCTCGCCGCGCGCCGCCATCTCACGCCAGTGCGCGGCCCCGACTTTGTGACGCTGCCAGTGCATCGCCAGCTCGTTACGGCCGAGCACCTGGACTCTGTACATCCCCACGTTCCGGACCCCGGACCCCGGATCCCGGGTGATGACCCCCGGCAGCGTGATGTACGGCCCGCCGTCCTCGGGCCAGCACACCGGGATCGGGAAGCGCGACAGGTCGACGTCCTGGTCCCGCAGTACGACCTCCTGACAGGGCGGCCTGCCGCCGGCCGTCTTGGGCGGAAACTTCGCCACTTCGGCAAGCTGCGGCAGCATCGCGAGCTTCCCGAACAGGCTGTCCGGAATCTTCAGGTTCAAGAGCGTCGCGATCCGCTCGCCGATCTCATCGAGACATTCCACTCCGAGCGCCAGCGCCATGCGTCGTTCCGACCCGAACAGGTTCACGGCGACGGGATAGCGCGAGGGACCGCCCTGCAACAGCGTCGGGTGCTGGAACACGAGCGCTGGCCCACCGCCGGGCGACTTCATGCAGCGGTCCGCGATCTCGGTCATTTCCTTGTCCACGGAGACCGGCCGCTCCACGCGGGCGAGCTCTCCGGTCCGCTCGATCGCGCCGACGAACGCGCGCAGGTTATCGAGTGCCATAATGGACAGCGCAGATGCCGCCGCTCAGCAGCTCGTAACGGACATCGGAGAACCCAGCGTCCTCGAGCCGCCGCGCGAAGGTGTCCGGGTCGGGGAATTCGCGCACCGACTCTGGCAGGTAGGTATAGGCGTCTCTATGTTTCGACACCGCGCGACCGATGGCAGGGAGCACCCGTCGGAAATACCAGAGGTACGCAGCGCGCAGCGGCGCGAAGCGCGGCGTCGTGAACTCGAGCACCACGAAGCGGGCGCCGGGGCGGAGCACCCGGTGCGCCTCGCCGAGCCCCGCGTCCAGGTCCGCGAGGTTCCGCACCCCGAACGCGACCATCGCGCCGTCGAAGCGGCGATCGACGAAGGGCAGCACGAGCGCGTCGGCGGCAACGGGACGGGTGCGCGGCGCCTTGCCCTTCCCCCGCTCGAGCATCGGCACCACGAAGTCCGCGCCGATCACGCTGCCCGTGAAGCGCGGCTCATGCGCCAGCGTCGCCGCGAGGTCCAAGGTGCCCGCGCAGAGATCGAGATAGACACCGTCCGGTCGTCGCTCCCAGCCGAGCCGCCGCACCGCGGTCCGGCGCCAGCGGCGGTCCAGGTTGAGGCTGAGGAGATGATTGAGAAAATCGTAGCGCGGCGCGATAGCGGCGAACATACGACGCACATAGGACCGCTTCGCGTCACCGCCCGCACTCACAGCCACCTCGCGCGCGGGAGACGGGGGGGCGGGGGGGGACGTCATAGGCGCGAAAGATAGGCCGGGCAACCTGACGGGCGCCAGCGACCAGCAGGTCGTGGCGTGGGCGAAGCAGGGTCACGAGGCGGCGTTCCGCGAACTGGTGCGCCGCTACGAGCGGCCGCTGTTCTCGCTGCTCTACCGCATGGTACACGACCGGGCGCTCGCCGAAGACCTGGCTCAGGAAACCTTCATCAAGGTCCTGAACGGGATTGGCTCGTACAATCCGCAGTTCAAGTTCTCGTCGTGGATCTTCAAGATCGCGAACAACGCGGCGATCGATCACCTGCGCAAGCGCGACCTCGATACCTTGTCCCTCGACGGCTCGCCCCACGCCACGACCCCGGAGCAGATGCACGCCACTGCGTTGCAGCTGGGGGACCGCGGCGAATCACCGCTGGCGGAGCTCGAGGCGCGCGAGTTGGGGGGCGCGATCGAGCAGGCGATCGCGCGGCTCCGCCCCGAGTACCGAGCATGCATCCTACTGCGGCACGTGGAAGGGTTCAGCTACGAAGAGATCGCCGCGACCCTGGACCTGCCGCTGGGCACCGTGAAGACCTATATCCACCGGGCCCGCAACGAATTGCGGAGCTATCTCGAGGACCGCCGAGCGTGAAGCCCGAGCCACCGTCATGAGCCTGTGTCGTTCGAGCGCCGCGACATTGCTGGCCGTCGTGATTCCGGGATGTCTGAGCTCGCAAGCAGCGCGTGACACCTCGGGCGCCCCGCCGCGCGACACCGCCGGCGTCGCCCCGCTCACGTCCGAGACCGTCATCAGAGGAGATTTCCTGCGGGCGCTGCCGGTCGACGATTCGCGCCAGGCCCTGATCCTCGCCCCGGCGGTGGTGCTGCGCGGGGGCGATATCGGGATCGGCGTCGCGCCCGTCATTGCGATCCGCGGGTCGCGACTCGGCGCGGCTGCCGTGTACGTGGACGGCGCGCCGGTGCGGTTCCAGGCGTTTGGCACGCAAGCGATGGCGCCCGGCACGCTCGGCATCGATCGGATCTCGGTCACGACCGGCGTGCCGGCGGCCTCGGTCCTGGACGCGGGCGGGGGCGTGATCAGCTACGTCACGGCCGCGGGCGGCCAGAGGCTCACGGGAATCTGGCGCACCGAGACGGACGAGCCGTTCGGCGACGGAAGCACCGTCGGCTACAATCGGTTCGAAGGATGGGTGGGCGGCCCCGTGCCGGGCGTGGCGCGGCTCTCCTGGGCGGCGTCCGGCACGCTGTACGGCCAGCGCTCACAGTACTACGGCCGTGGGGCGGCGGACCAGCCAGCGTACGTCCTCGGCGGGCTCGACACGCTCGTGCAGTCGACGGATGCGAGCGGCTCGACAGTGACCGTACCGCTGCCGCGGTTCGTCCAGTGGAGCGGGTCGTGCAGTGCAGTAGACAACAACGGGTTCGACTGCCAGGGGTTGCGGCGGCCGATGGACTGGTCCACGGTCCGCCGCGGCCAGGCGAAGCTCTCTTACGGCTACGGGTCCGGGGCGAGCCTCTCGTTCACTGCCCTCGTGCTGGATGTGCACCAACGGGTCTTCCCCGGCAGGAACATCGCCGACCCGGCGCTGGACCGCGGAGCCAGCGGGACGTCCCGGCTCGGCGTGCTGAACTGGAGCCACCCCCTCGGGACCTTCCGGGGCGGGCCGCTAAGCGTCAGCGCGAACCTCTCGCTGGCGAGCGATCAGCTGATCGACGGCCCGCTCACCCCGGCGTCGGAGCTCGCGACCCGCGACCCCGGGCTCGGCGTCGAGTGGCAGACGCTCGAGTTCACCGGCGCGGATAGCGTAGCGTTCCCGGTCAGCGATGCGGTCATCCGGAGCGTCCGCACGGGTGGGTTGCCGGTGCCGTTTCCGAACCGCACGGACTTGAATCTCACACAGGTTGGTCGCCTGAATCCTTATGGATTGCAGCGCGGGTGGCCCACGAGCGGCCTGCGTAGCGCGCTGATCCGGGCGTGGGAGCACAGGCTCGACGGCCGGGCCCATCTCGAGTGGCAGCCGGGCACGCGCCATCACGTCACGCTCGGCGGCGACGCCGAGCGCGGCGACGTGTCGCTATACGGATCCGACTTGATCAGTTTGATCGGCTTTGATGCCTTTCGCGCGAAGCCCTCGCGCTTCGGCCTGTTCGCGAGCGATCGCCTCTCCCTCGGCGCGGTGGTGCTCGACCTCGGGGCGCGCTACGATCACTTCACGCCAGGAGGCGACTTCCCGAAGACTCCCGGGTTTATTGGCAGCGACCCGAACTGGAGTCCCGCCGCCGCAACGTCGCCGCGCGTTCGGGCGGCGTACGCCGTTGCGCCGAGCACCAGCGTCCGGGCCGCCTATGGGCAACAGGTCGAGCTCCCCGCGCTCATCGATCTGTTCGCGAACACCAATAGCGACCTGTCCTTTACGAACACCACCGATGTATTCGGGCGGGACGTGGATTATGCGAAGTCGGAGCTGATGGAGCTTGGCGCGCAGCACGCCTTTGGGCCCCATCTCGACTTCGACCTTTCAGTCTATCGGAAGAACAACCTCGTGCCGTACGCGTTCCGGATCCTGCCATTCGCGAGTCCGCGGCAGGCGTCGGATACACTCTTCACCAATGTGCTGACGAAGGTGGATGGCGGGCACGGCACGGGCGTGGATGCGCGGCTCGACTGGCAAGCGTCGGATGCGGTGAGCGGATCAGTCTCATACTCGTTCCTGCATGCCAATGTGGGTTCCAATATCGGCACGTTCTTCGGGTCCTGTGTGGGCTGTCAGCCGGCCGTCAACACCAACGCCCTATACGCCGTGGCAAATCTGTCGGTGCCGGGTGACTGGAGCGCGGGCACGACTGTGGGCACCCTCGCGCGACGGCTCGGCGCGGTTCTCACGTTCCGACTGGCAACTGGACTTGCGTACACTCGACTCGTCAACAACGGTGACGGCGCGATCGCGCCGCAAATCGGGCCAGGACTCGGAGGCCGAGCCGCCGAGCAGATCAACGCGTCTCACCTCCCGACCACGAAGACGCTCGACCTGCGACTCACCAAGACCTTCCAGGCAGGTGGCCGCGCTCTGCGGGCGTACGCCGACTTCCGCAACCTCCTGAACTTCACGAACGTCGTCGCGCTGTACGCCGAGACCGGTGATTTCGTAAATGCGCTACACAAGGACAAGCTGCTGAGTCCTGAGCTCCAGTTCCTGCAGAGCGAGGCGAGCCAGTCAGGCGCCCTCCGGCCCGACGGCTCGATCGACCTGAGCGGCAATTGCAACGCGTGGGGAATTCCATGGGACTGCGTGGCGCTGCGGCGGGTCGAGGCCCGGTTCGGCAACGGCGACCTGCTGTACACGCCCGCCGAGCAAACCCGGGCATTGGACACTTACTACAACGCGTTCTTCGGCCCCTGGCGCTTCCACGGGCCGGCCCGTACGGTGCGGGTTGGTGTGGAGGTGGCGTTCTGAAGTCCGGTCAAGACCTATATCCACCGGGCCCGCAATGAATTGCGCGGTTACCTCACGGCGGGAGTGAAACCGCGGCTGCGGGCGCTCCGTAGGACGGCACAATGACCGACCTCTTGTTGCAACACCTCACCGCCGATGAGACCGAGCTATGGGCTCAGGGGCTGCTTCCCGCCGCGCGGGAGCTGCACCTCGCGCAGTGCGCGGAGTGCCGCGGCGTGGGCGACCGCGAGCGGAAGCTGTTCCGCGCGCTGGCGCAACTGCCCCGCTTCGCGCCCGAGTTCGGCTTCGTCGAGCGGGTGATGGCGAAAGTGCAGATCCCGAAGACGGTAGAGGACGGTCCAAGACGGTCGAGGTAAGACCCCCCGACCGTCTTCGACCGTCCTGGACCGTCTCCCACCGCCCTCACGCACGCACCTCCGCTCCCACCCCGACCCCCAGCATCCGCGCCGCGCTGCCGTCCCGCACCGCGATCTCCACCGTGCCCCCGCTCCCCACCAGCGCGACGAGCTGCCCGCGCGCCACGTCGCCGAACGTGCGCACCAGCGTACCGACGGCCGTTCCAGCCACTTTGATGCGCACGCCAGGCTCCACCTGATCGCCGGGAATGTTGGAAACCAGCGTCCCGAACCGATCGACATAAAGCACCTCGCCGACGACCGCCGCGCCGTCGTGGCGGGCCACAGGGAGGGGAGAGCGGTACGGATCGGTGATCGCGTGACCCAGGTGCGTGAGGGAGGCGCCGATGGCGAGCTGGGCCGCCGCGCGGGCGAACACATCACGGGCGTGAAACGTGGGCGCGGCGCCGGGCGGAATCGGCAGCGACACGTAGTGGGCATCGCCGGGGAGGCACGACAGGAGACCATTGTCGGGCGCGACGAAGAAGTGCCCTGCGGCGCCGGCGGCGAGGGCGCGCCGCGTCGTCCCTACGCCGGGATCGACCACGGCGAGGTGCACCGTACCCTGGGGAAACCGGTGCCACACGCGCCCCAAGATGTACTGGGCCGCCCGCAGATCGCCGGGCGGCACCTGGTGGGTGATGTCCAACAACGCCGCGCCGTGCACGTGCGACAGCAGCACGCCCTTCACCTCGCCGACATAGCTGTCGGCGCTGCCGAAGTCGGAGAGCAGGGTGATGATGGGGGGCATCGGCCGTCAGCAGTCAGCCATGAGCCGTCAGCTGCATCATACAACGGCCCGCCGCCAGGCGCCCGAGGTCCAGAACAAAGCCATGGCGACGCCGCGCGCAATCGCGGTCACTGAGAGGGCCAACCAGATACCGAGCAACCCGATCGTGGCCGACCACCACGCTGCCAGCGGCAGCCGCAGGAGCGTCAGCCCGGTGCTCACGGTCTGCGGCCAGAACGTGTATCCAGCGCCCGCGAGCGCGCCCTCGAGAATGATCTCGAACGTCTGGCCGATCTGCGCAAACGCGATCACCCGCAGGTAGAGACTGCCGTCGGCGATCACCGCCGGGTCCGTCGTGAACAGTGCCACGAGCGTTCGCGGGATGGCGAGAAACGCGAGCGCGGTCGCGGTGGTCACGAGGAGGCAGTAGGCGACCGTCATCCGCACCGCCTGGCGGGCGCGCTGCTCCTGGCGGGCGCCCAAGTTCTGGCCCACGAGCGCGCTGGCCGAGAGGGCGAACCCCGAGATCGCCATGAAGCCGAGCCCCTCGACCTTGTGCCCCACGCCGAGGGCGGCGAGCGCGGGGGTACCAAACTGCGACGTGAACCGCGTCAGCCACATGTAGATCAGGCTCAAGAGCACGCCCGCGAGCGAGAGCGGTGCGCCCACGCGAAAGATCGTGGGCACGGCGCGCCAGTCGGGGGCGTCGAGCCGGACGAGGCCGCGTCGCAGCGCGATCACCACCCCGATGAGGAATCCGCCGCCGCGCACCATCACCGATGCCGTCGCCGCGCCCTCGACGCCGAGCCGGGGGAACGGGCCCAGCCCCGAGATGAGCAGCGGGTCGAGCCCGACCGACAGGAGCACCGACGCCGTCAGGATCAGGAACGGCGTGCGCGTGTCGCCCGAAGCGCGGAAGGTCGCCTCGACGGCGAAGAAGCCGAACACCAGCGGCCCGCCGAGCAGCCAGGTGTCCAGGTACGCGTGCCCGAGTTGCGCCACCTCGGGTGGCACGCGCATGAGGCGGAACAGGTCGGCGGTGAGGGCGAAGCCGAGCAGGCTCACGGCCGTGCCCGCGGCGAGCGCATAGAGCACGGCGGCGCCGGCGGCCCGGGCCGCGGCGTCCGGCAGCCCCTCGCCGTGGCGCCGCGCCGCGACCGCGATCAGCCCCACTTCGACCATCTCGCCCAAGGACAGGAGCACCCACACGTAGAACCCCGCCGTCGACACCGCGGCGAGCGCCGCGGCGCCGATGAGCCGGCCCACCCAGATCGAGTCGATGAGGTTGAAAGAAAAGTGGCACGCCATCATCGCCACGGCGGGCGCGGCGAGCCGCAGAATCACCGGCCGCAGCGGCCCTACGGTGAGCGAGCCCGGCGGGCGGGCGACGGTCGTCACGCTCGGAAAGCTACCGGAGCGCGGGCCGGGCGGGCAACGAGCGACAGCTGGAGATCAGTTGCTGACCGTGATCGTGATCCCCGCGGAGGTGGTAGTGTGGCCGGCGGCGTCTCGCGCGATGGCCGTGAGCGTGTACGTCCCGTTCGGCACTCCGTGCGAATCCCACGCCAGCGTGAACTTCGTGATCGGCGAGTCGGTCGTCACTTCCGATCCGATGTTCTGCCCGCTCACCTGGAACTGGACCCCGGCCATGGCGCGATCGTCCACGGCCGTGGCCGTGAGGCTCACGGTCCCCGTCAGCGTCGCGCCATCGGACGGCGCGAACAGGGAGATGACCGGCGGCCCCACGTCCGGCAACGTGGTCGGGTGATTCGCCTTCCACTGCGCCACCGCATTGTTCCAATACTGGAGACCGGCGGCCCCCGTCATCACGGTGAAGCAGCTCGGCAGGGTCTCCGGGAAGGGACCGGGACCGAGCCAGATCATCACGTTGTTGGAGCAGTCCGCCAGCTTACCGGGCGGCGGCGCCAGGAACTCGTCGTGATCGTTCGAGTTCTGATCGACGCGGAAGACGTCGTTCTGGAGCGACAGCTTGGGAGATGTCGCACTCCACTCATAGAAGCCGCCGTGGCCGGGAGCGGTGCCTGTGAAGACTCCGTCCATCGGCTGCAATCGAATCAGCGTGTTCTTGATCGTGATGACGTTATTGCTGCCGTCCTGGGCTGTCGTATACGGCCGCGAGGCAAACCCGATGAAGCAGCCGTCCAGCAGCGCGTCGTCGACCGTGCCGGAGAACACGAAGTGATTCTCGACGCAGCCGTCACGCGCATAGTGGATGTAGGCACGTCGCAGCGTCCAGTTCGGAACGTTCTTGCCGAATGCGACCCCGTCGCCACGATCGAACGTGCGAACATTCTCGACGATCACGTTGGGGCCGTCAGGCACCACGGAATAGTGTGCGAGCGCGCTGCTCCAGGAAGTCGCAGGCGGCAGGTCGCCGATGCTCTCTCCGCCTGAGAAGCAGGTATTCGAACCGCCGCCCAGCCGGATCGAAATATTGTCCGACGTCAGGAACTGAGCCGTGGAGGCGTCGATCTGAGTGTTATCCGGCAAACTTATGTTGGCGAAGGCCGACGTCTGCACCCCGCTCAGCGTGATGGTGGGACTCGTAAGACACGAGATAGCAGTCGGAGCAGTGACGCTAATCGCCGAGCTGCCGCTCTTGCCTTCCGAGGTCGCGGTGATCGTCGCTGACCCGGCCACGAGCCCCGTCACGAGCCCGCTTCCATTCACGCTGGCCACCGCCGCGGCGTTGCTGGCCCACGTCACGACCCGCCCCGACAGCGCATTCCCGCTCGCGTCTTTCGGTGTTGCCGCGAGCTGCACGGTCCCCCCCACGGCCACGCTCGCCGACGCGGGCGTCACCGTCACCGACGCCACCACCGCGTTCACGGTGATGGCGGCGGACCCGGTCTTGCCTTCGCTGGTGGCCGTAACCGTCGCCGGGCCGGCACTCACGCCGGTCACCAGGCCCGTGGTCGACACCGTCGCCACTGTGGGGGTGCCAGAGGTCCATGTCAACACGCGCCCCGTGAGCACGTTCCCCGCGGCATCCTTCGTCGTGGCGGCGAGCTGCACCGTGCTACTGACGGCCACGCTCGCCGACGCCGGCGTCACGGTCACCGACGCCACAGGGGCGGTCACGGTGATGGCAGCGGACCCGGTCTTGCCCTCGCTGGTCGCCGTAACTGTCGCCGTGCCCGCGCTGACGCCGGTCACCAGCCCCGTGGCCGACACGGTGGCCACGGTTGGGGTGCCCGAGGTCCATGTTACCACGCGCCCCGTGAGCACGTTCCCCGCCGCATCCTTCGTCGTCGCCGCCAGCTGCACGGTGCCACTCACGCCTACGCTCGCCGACGCCGGCGCCACGGTCACTGACGCTACCGACGCCGTGACGGTGGCTTTGAACACCGCGAACGTCAGCGCCTGGCCCGTGACGTTGTCCACGGCCCGCGCCTCGACGCGCTGACTGTCGGCGGGATTGGTCCCAAGCGTCCACCGCTCCTGCGCGATCCCGCTCACACTCGTGAGGGCTGCGCCGGCAAACACACTGCCGCCGCCGCTCGTGACGCGGAAGTTCACGAGCTGCCCGCTCTGCGGCAGCCCGTTCGCATCCACCACCTTCACGACCAGCGGATTCGGGAGCTCCTTGCCGGGCGGACCGGACTGGAGATCGCCGCTCACGACCTGCACCGACACGGGCGCGCTGGGCTGCAACGGCGCGGCCGCCTGCTTCTCGCAAGCGTACACCAGCAAGCCCGCGCTCAGCAGCAACAACGCGCTCGACAGGGGCTGCGTCAGACTCTTGATGCTGGCCATGAACCCACCCTGGAACGAGGTGGAACCGGTAGGGACCCGCACTGGGCGGGAGACGCTGCATATCGCGTGCTGTCGAGTTCGTGATTTGGGCGACGCAATACTCTCCGGCGGCGACACTTAGCCGACGCCGCGCGTTCAGTTTGAAACGGACCGGTGCGATTATGTAGTGCATCAGCAACGGAATGCGGCGCTGCGCACTCAACGGGTCAACGCGCTCGAGCTTTGGAGCGTCGCCGCGCCTTGCTGTCGTAGAGTGAGCGGTCCGCCGCGCTCAGGAGCGCTTCCAACGAGTCGCCGTCCCGCGGGTATACCGCCACCCCGACGCTGACAGAGAGCGGGGGCTTCTCGCCATCCCGCGCCACCCGCTCGGCGACGCGCCGGGCGACGTGCCACGCCGCCGCGTCCCCCGTCTCGGGCAGCACCACGGCGAATTCATCGCCGCCGAATCGGGCGGCGGTATCCATCGCGCGGCACGACCCGAACAGCGTTTCCGCCACGCGACACAGCGCCAGGCTGCCCACCAGGTGGCCGAAACTGTCGTTGATCTTCTTCAGGCCGTCCATGTCGAGGAGCACAACGGCAAACGACCGCTCGGTTCGCTGGAACCGCTTGATCTCCGCGTCGATCGCGTAGGTGAGCTGGCGATAGTTGGCGAGGCCGGTCAGCGGATCGCTCACCGCGAGCTGGCGCAAGCGGTCCTCCACCTGGTTGCGCTCGGCCACCAGGGCGGCGAGCGCCAGGGTCATCACCGACGTGACGCCCATGAACGCCTGCAACAGCAGAAGCGACTCGTTGTGCGTCGCCCGCACGAAGGGCCCGAATCCGTGCAGCGTGCCCCAGATGGCGATCGCCGACAACACCACGACGGCGCTCGCCGCCTCGCGCTGCGCGAAGCGGAACGCCGCCCAGATGAGCAACGGGACGCACAGGAACTCCAACGGATAGTTCTTGACCCGGGACGGAAACAGCCCCCCGAACACGGTGAGGCCCACGACGATCACCCACAGCAGCAGCGCCGCGGCCTCGATCAGCTTGGCCCGTAGCCACGGGCGGCGCGGCGTCACGAACCACAGCATTAGGGCGGGCGCAACGACCAGGTCGCCCGCGGCGTCGCCGAGCCACCACGTCCACCAGATCGACCCGTACTCGGCCCAGCGCGCGTATCCCGCCAGCGAGATGGTGGTCACCCCCACAGTGGCGCTCACGCTCGTGCTGACCATGGCGGCGAGCGCCGTGAAGACGAAGACGTCCTGCGGGCGATCGAAAGCACGGCGACCGCGGGCGAAGCGGTTGACCAGATACGCCCCCACCACCCCTTCCAGGGTGTTCCCCAGCGCGATGCCGATGGAGGTCGCCACCGAGCCCGTGGTTGTGAGGTTCACGAGAAAGGCGCTGGCGAGAATCGCGGGCCAGACGTCGTAGCCGAGCAGGACGAAGGCGACGAGGGCGATGCCGGTGGGAGGCCAGACCGCAGTCGCGCTGGCGTTCACGAAGGCAAGCCGCAGCCCGAGCTTGCCGGCGATGAAGTACGCCGCGCCGAGCGCAAGCAATAGCCCCACACGTCTGAGCAAGCGCGACTGGATCATCCAGTCCCCGATGTATCAGGACGGCGGGGCGCGCGCCCTTACTTTATGCAAAGACTCAGCTGGTCGAGGTGAAGTCACCCCCGGACCCAGCTCCCCTACCTTATAATGGTCCTGGCGCAATGCCAGAGTGGCGCCGCCGCAACGGCCCGAAAGGCTCATGGCGGCGCGGCGGGGACCTCCTCAAGGAACCGCTGGAACACCGGATTTCCGGGGTAGCGCGCCGCCAGCCGCCGCACGTAGCCGCGGGCTTCACGCTCGAGCGCGGCGCGGCCGCCGGGGTCGCGCGCGGCCTCGCGCACCAGCGCCGCTGCGAGCACCCAGTTCGCCTCCACCCGGGCGAGGTCACCGTCGCGCGCGACGCGGCGCAGATAGCTGATGCCGAGCTCGGCGCTCCCCGACCCGAGGCCGATCAGCTTCGCCACGAGACGCGCGAGGGCGCTGGCCCGCGCGAGGCCGTATTGGTAGACGCCGAGCCCCAGGTAGCAGTCGACGCAGGTCGAGTCCGCTTGCAGCACGCGCCGGTAGGCGTCCCGCATCGCTTTGCCGTCTTTCGCGGCGCCCCACGAGTGGCCCTGCAGGTCGCGCTGGCGCGCGCGGTAGCCGAGCGCGGTGGCGAGCCAGAACTCGCGCGTGGGGCCGGTGGGCTGCGCGGACGCCCGCGCGCGGCTGGGTCGTGCGTGGCGAGGGTGGCGAAGTACGCGGCGGCCGTGGGGAAGCCGCCCGCGTACAGGGTGTCGAGCCCGGCGCGCAGCTCGGGCCGATCACGGTCGGGAAGACCGGCGCCGCTCTGCAGCAGCAACAGCGTGGCGACGACGAGCGACACGTCAGTGAGCGAGCGCGGCGAGCTGCTCCGCGACGTGGCGGGCGACGTCGCTCAGCGCCTGCGCGGCCGGTGAGTCCGGTTCGGCAGCAACGATCGGGCGCCCGGTGTCCGCGAGGTCCGCCATGTGCGCCTGGAGTGGCACCTCACCGAGCAGCGGCACGCCCAGCTCTGCGGCGAGCCGCTTGCCTCCGCCCGTCAAGAAGATCTCGGTGCGCTCGCCGCACTGCGGGCACACGAAGTAGCTCATGTTCTCCACGACACCGATCACCGGAACGCCGACGCGCTCGAACATCTTGGCGCCGCGCAGGCTGTCGCCCACGGCTACCTCTTGGGGGGTGGTCACGATGATGGCGCCGCGGATGTGGAGCGTCTGGGCGAGGGACAGCTGGGCGTCGCCGGTGCCGGGCGGGAGATCGACCAGGAAGTAGTCGAGCTGGCCCCACTCCACGTCCCGCACGAACTGCTGGATCACCTTCATGATGATCGGCCCGCGCCAGATCGCCGGCGCGTCGCGCTCCACGATCAGCCCGAGCGACATGATCTTTACGCCGTGACTCTCGAGCGGCTGAATCTTGCCGCCCCGCACCTCGGGCTTCTGGTCCACGCCCATCATGCGGGGAACGTTGGGCCCGTAGATGTCCGCATCCATGAGCCCGACGCGGTGCCCCTGTTGGGCGAGGGCGACCGCGACGTTCGCCGAGACCGTGGACTTCCCCACCCCACCCTTGCCGGACGAGACCGCGAGCACTTTGCCGAGGTGCGGCAATTCGACCGGCGTGGGCGGTGGCGGCACCGCTCCGGGGCCGGGCCGGCGAGCGGTTTCGCGTGGGGTGGGCCCGGCCGCTGCAGCGCCGGCGTCGGTGACGTTAACCCGCACGGCGGTTACACCCTCCACGGCCTGTACCGCCTTGCGAGCCTCGCGCGCGAGGGTCGGTGGGTCGGCTTGCGTGAGCGTGAACGTGAACGTGACCTGCCCCGCGCCGTCCACCGCCACGTCCTTCACCATGCCTGCCGAGAGGACGTCCTTGCCGAGGCGGGGGTTCTGGAGCTGGGCGAGGGCGCGCTCGACGCGCGCTTGCAGGGTGTCGGAGGCGGGCACGGGCGGAAAGCTACGCAGGAATCAAGCAGGGGGGCAACGAGCGGGCCGGATCGCCGGTGCCGCATCCCTTGGAAGGCATAGGGATTGCACTGGCGGTGTAGGCTCGATCACGCGCCTATGCCCGACGACCTGAGCACCGTGCGCCGCGCCGAGCACGCAGGGGCGCGGTGGACTACGTACCTCCTATTCGCCTGCCTGGCGCTCGACGCCGTTGCGATCGTGTCCGGCTTCTCGCAACGCTCGTTGCTCGCCCGCGCCATGGCGGGCGCGCAACTGCTTCCCGGCGAAGCTGCTGCGAGCCCACCACGACATGGGCCTATCGGCATGCTACAGCTGGCGGCGTTCGCATGCACGGGCATCGCGTGGCTGGTGTGGCTGCATCGAGCGTACGGTAACCTGGCGCTGATCGGCTCGAAGCGATCGCGCTTCAGTCGGGGCTGGGCCATCGGCTGTTGGTTCATTCCCGTCGTCAACCTCGTGCGGGCCTACCAGATCATGAGGGATCTGTGGCTGCGGAGCGAATCGATGAACGACCGCGACGGGTATGACGGCCTGCCCGTCCCCGCGCTGCTCGCGACGTGGTGGGTGGTGTCCCTGACGTGGGGAGCACTGGGGGTGGTGGTGGCCATTCTGGCACGGGACGCCTATACGCTCGAGCAGCAGACCAACGTGACCGACCTGGGGCTGTTCGTCCACGCCGTCGGACTGGTCGCGGCGGTGCTCGCCATGAAGGTCGTTCGACGCATCGACCGTCACCAGCAGGGGTTTCGACAGATCGGCGTAGCGGCGTGATTCAGCCGCGGGCTGAGAGCCCGCGGTGTGCCCTCCGACGGTGATGTCCAGAACCTTCTGCCGCAGACGCTAACGTGCATCTCCACGGTGCGCGTGCGGATGTCGGGCTGCTCCTGCCAGACCATCTCCACTCGCGGGGCCAGGATTTCGCGGGCTAAGAGCCCGCGCTCGGCTCCAAGGTGCGCCCCGTAGGGGCGCACGCGCGCGCCGAGCGTGCTCTCTCAGGGTGCGTTCCAAACGATGCGGCCGTGCGCTTCCCGTCCCTCGGCGCTACGAGATCCCTCATAAGGTCGTCCCACGTCGATGACCCACGACTCGTTTGATGCCGCTCGACTCATTCAAGGATTGACGGCGGCTAGGGTAGGGATTGAAGGTTGCTAGGGATTGAAGGCGGCTAAGGTAAGGATTGAAGGCAGCTAGGGACCGAAGGCTGCTACTGCGCGATTGATTTTACGCGGGCTGAGAGCCCGCGCTCGGCTCCAATGTGCGCCCCGTAGGGGCGCAGGTGCGCGCCCTCTTACCCCACGCCACGAGGGGCTCTATGATGGAGATCATCCCCCGCCGGGACCCTCTTCTTGGCCGACGCTCTGACGCGCCTGCAGGCTGCCCTCGCCGGCCACTATATAATCCAGCGCGAGCTCGGCCGTGGCGGGATGGCGACCGTGTACCTCGCGCACGACCTGAAGCACGATCGCGCAGCCGCCATCAAGGTGGTCGACCCGGAAGTGTCGAGCGCGATCGGGGTCGAGCGGTTTTTGCGGGAGATCCGGCTCGCGGCCCAGCTCCAGCACCCCCACATCCTGCCGCTGTACGACTCGGGCCAGGCCAGCGGGTTCCTTTATTATGTCATGCCGTTCGTCGCCGGCGAGTCGCTGCGAGAGCGGTTGGAGCGTGAGAAGCAGCTGCGCCTGGACGAGGCGCTCCGGATCACACGCGAGGTGGCCGAAGCGCTCGACTACGCCCACCGCTACGGCGTGGTGCACCGCGATATCAAGCCCGCGAACATCCTGCTGGCCAACGATCAGGCAATGATCGCCGATTTCGGCATCGCGCGGGCGTTTGCCGCCGCGGGCGAAGACAAGCTGACGCAGACGGGGCTGGCGGTTGGGACGCCCGGCTACATGAGCCCCGAGCAGGCGAGTGGCTCGACCCGGCTCGACGGCCGCAGCGACATCTACAGCCTTGGCTGCGTGTCGTACGAGATGCTCGCCGGGAGCCCGCCGTTCACGGGATCCACGCCCCAGGCGATTCTGGCGCGCCACTTGAGCGATCCCGTGCCGCCGCTGCGCACGGTGCGGCGCAGTGTGCCGGCGTCGGTCGAGCAGGCGATCTTGCGCGCGCTCGAGAAGGTGCCGGCGGACCGGTTCGCCACCGTTACGCAATTCGCGGATGCGCTCGAGGCCCCGGCGCCGGCGGCTCGCCCGCATCTGCGGCCCTGGCTCGCCGCCGGTCTCGCGGCAGTGGCGGCGGCTGTGGCGCTGTACTGGGTCTTTGCCATCCAGCCGTCCGGGAGCAACGGGGCCGCTGCCGCCGGCTCGGCCGACACCTCACGCTACGTGATTTTGCCATTCGTGCATGCAGGCGCCGTCACGCCCCTTAACGAAGGCGAGCTGCTACAGGACGCGTTGACGCACTGGAGTGGCATTGCGGTGGTCGACCCGTTCCAGGTGCGGGACGCGCTGGCGCGGCGCGATGGCCGGACCCTGAGCGGCAGCGACGCCCGGGCGGTGGCCTTGGATTTGGGTGCGGGTCGCTACGTGCGTGGGGAGGTGTCGCACATCGGCGATTCAGTCAGGGTGTACGCGGCGTTGTACGACGTGACCCGCGGAGGCTCGTTCGTGCGGGACGGCACGATGAAGCTCGGGAGCAAACTGGCGAAGGCCGAGGCAGCTTTCGCTAACCTCGGCGAGCAGCTGCTTTTTGGGAGTGCTGGTCCGGGCGCCCGGCTCGAGAGTCAGACCGGCACGAACTCGTTTCCAGCTCGCCAGGCGTACGCGCAGGGGCACGCCGCGATCGAACGCTGGGACCTGGCGGCAGCGGACTCGGCGTTCGCAGCTGCGACCCGTTACGATCCGCAGTACGCTCAGGCTTTTCTCTGGTTGGCGCAGACACGGTCATGGATGGCGCAGGGCCGGGCGTGGAGCGACACACCCGTGGCCACCTGGCAGTCGGCAGCGGAGCGAGCAGCCGCGGGACGGGCGCGGCTCTCCAGCCGCGACCAGCTGCTGTCGGATGCCTTGCTCGCCCTCGGGCGAGCAGAAGTCGACCGCGCTTGTCGCGTCTGGACCCGGCTGACGGTCGTCGATCCTTACGACTTTGCCTCGTGGTACGGACTGGGCAACTGCCTCAGCCGTGACGATGCGGTGCAGCACGACCCCACCACTGCATCGGGGTGGCGTTTCCGTAGCAGCTACCAGCAGGCGATCAGAGCATACGTGCGCGCGTTCCAATTGCTGCCGTCCATACACAGGTCGCTGCGCGGCGAATCATACGAGTCGGTGCGGCAATTGCTGATGACCGGGGGAAACAACGTGCGAATAGGTCGCGCAGTCGCACCCGACACCACCGTCTTTGCAGCCCGGCCCATATGGCAAGGGGACACGCTGGCGCTCCTCCCTTACCCCCGCCAAGCGTCTCTCGCCCTCGAAGTCGTGCCCGAGGCCGTGACTGTGGCTGCCCGCCACGAGCGCGAGCTCTTCCTCGAGGTCGCCACGGCTTGGGTGACGGCCTTTCCGCGTAGCGCCGACGCCCTGGAAGCACTGGCAATCGCTCTGGAGATGCTCGGCAATCCCGCCGCCCTCGACACGCTCCGGCGGGCCTCGGCCCTCGCGACCACGCCCGGCGAGCGCGTTCGCATCGGCGTTGGCGAGGTTTGGATGCTAGTCAAGTTTTCCGTCCCCGCCGATGTGGCGGGGCTGCGCGCCGCGCGGGCATTGGCGGATTCCGTGCTGCGGGCCTATCCACCGCCCAAAGCACCCGAGCCTCTCTTGCTCGCGACGCTCGCGGCGCTCACAGGGCACGCTGAACTCGCGGCTGCGTACGGCCGGGAGCCGCCCGCCGCCACCGAATGGATCGTGCCCGCGCCGTTGGCCCAGACCGCCCTGCCTCTCGTGCTACTCGCTTCGCTAGGCGGGCCAGCCGACCGCCTGGGCACGTTGGAGCAGCAGGTCGACTCGGCCATCGACAATGCGCTGGCAGCGCCGCTGCGCCAACAGACGCGCCTCCAGTGGCTCGCGCGAGCAGCTACGCTCGCGTTTCCAGACTACCGATTCAAATCAATTCCCAGGCTCGCCGGAACGGGGGATTACTTGTTGGACGGACAAGCGGCGTTCCTGCGGGGCGATACGGCCGCCGTCCGGCGACTATTCGCCGAGCTAGAGACAGCGCGTCGCCATCTCCCACCGGCACAGTTGACGCTCGATGCGCTCTATCCGGAAGCGTGGCTGCTAGCAGCGCTCGGTGACGAGAAGGCGGCGATCACATGGCTTGATCCGACACTTGTCTCCCTCTTGTCGACGCCACCGGAGGTTTTCACCGACCCTGCCAGGGCTGGATCCCTGGTTCGGGCGATGGCCCTGCGAGCGGACCTCGCCGAGCGGGTGGGGGACCATGCCGTCGCCGCGCGGTGGGCGGCGGCTGTCGCGGCTTTCTGGTCCGATGCTGATCCGTTCTTGCAGCCCCTGGTCCGCCGCATGCGGCGCCGGGCTGGGTGAGCGTGCGCGCTGGGCTCTGTACCTCTAGAGAAGAGGAAGTGACCATGAAGCGGCAAAGCGTGCAGGCCCTGGTGCTGGCTTCGAGTCTCGTCGCGGGCGCGATCGCCTGCGAGACCACACTCTCAGGTGGTGCGGCTACGCCTACCATCGGGCGTCCTGAGTGCCCGTCCGACTCGTTTGCAATCAGCGTGGTCGACAGCGTCCGCACCCTGAGGGGCGTTGTGACTCATCCACGGACCATCACGACGATTCCGCTGGCTGGCCCCATCAGCAACGTGCCAGAGTTCCACGACTGCCAAGAGCTGATCAAAGACAACGGGTACCTCTCTCTCTATGCCATCTTCGCCAGTTTCCGGTTAGACTTGCTGGCCGACAGTCTCGACACGCTGAAGTACACGATCACGAAGCGGGCGTTTCCCGCCGCCGAGATCTACAGCAGCGACACCCACGAGTACGCGCCGCTTGCCATTAAGCCCTACTTCAACTGCCTGTATTTCTATCGCGATGGGTCGCAGTGGCGGCGCCGCTTGTCCGTCCAACAAGTAATCCCCCGTTCCGGCGAGCCTGGGAATTGATTTGAATCGGTAGTCTGGAAACGCGAGCGTAGCTGCTCGCGCGAGCCACTGGAGGCGCGTCTGTTGGCGCAGCGGCGCTGCCAGCGCATTGTCGATGGCCGAGTCGACCTGCTGCTCCAACGTGCCCAGGCGGTCGGCTGGCCCGTCGTTCGACCCCATCACCGGCTTCACCACGACCACAGGGACCGACCAGGTGTACGCGATCAAGGGCTGGTACGACGAACAACAACTCGCGGTGCCGGCCGCAGGTGGCGGTGTTCAGCCGGGCGCGGTACACGGAGTCATCATTCCGAACCCCGTCTTGGGCCAGCTCAATCAGGCGACCGACTTTCACCCCACCTCGAGCAAACCGTGGGTGCACGTCGCCACCGCAAACGTCACTGGCCCCTACTCAAGCAAACTGCACCTCCGGAATGGCGACAACAAGATCTACCTCTGTTATGGCACGGCGATCGAGTGCCACGTGCCGGGCCCGGTACCCACTTGTCCACCATCAGCGGACGGCAAGTGGTGGGCGAAGATCGAGTCGCCTTACTGGCTCTGGCCGTTCTGGCTTTCGCACAAGGCAACATACCGTTGCGTGACCCAGCGCCCGCACCCGAGCGTCAAGATCCCAGGGACGGTGCGTTGGCGTTGGACGGTGGACGACGAGACGGGCTGGATACGATGCACCAATGGCTGCTGTCAGGTTAACTGAGTTACGACGGCCCCCCGCCCCGGCTCGACCCCCGAGCCGGGGCGGTTCGTTCGGATCACAGCAGCGCGATGTTGAACGCGGCGCTCTCGGCGCTCTTCAGCCCCGAGGCGGTAACCTGCAGCGTGTAGCCGTTCCCGAGCTGGTCGATGCTCAAGTCGCTGAACCGCGCGACGCCGTTCACCGCCCGCACCATCGTGGTCCCGGACAGGACGGCGTTCCCGAGCAGGCTCGCGTCGTGCCCCTTCGCGATGGTCACGTAGCCGGTGAAGCTCGTGACGCGGTTGCCGAGGTCGTCTACCGCCGTCACCTCTACCGCCGGCGTGATCGTCGCGCCGGGCGGCGTCTTGCTCGGCTGCACCGTGAACACGAGCTGGGTCGCCTGGGGCGGCGGCGGCGCGGTGATGTTGAACGCCGCACTGGTCGCTCCCGCGAGCCCAGCCGCGCTGGCCGTCAAGGTGTAGCCGTTCCCGGCCAGGTTGATGCTCAGATTCGAGAACGTCGCCACGCCGTTCACCGCGGGCACGCTCAGCGTGCCGGCGAGCGTTCCGCCCGCTTGGTTCGCCCCGATCGCCACCGTGATGGTGCCGGTGAAGCTCGTGACGGTGTTCCCTGACGCGTCGAGGGCGCTCACTGCGACCGCCGGGGTGATCGTCGCCCCGGCCTCGGCATTTGTGGGCTGGACGCTGAAGCCCAAGTGCGTGGCGGGCGGCGGCGGAGGGGGTGGCGCCGTGATGTCGAACGGATCGCTCGTGGCGCCGGTCAGGCCTGGCGTGGTGGCGCGTAAGGTATAGCCGTTGCTGGCCTTGTCGATGCTCAGGTCCGAGAACGTCGCGACACCGTTCACGGCGTCGACGATTTTCCTTCCCGCGAGACCGGCGCCGCCCGGGTTGGCGTCGAGCGCGATCGTAACAGGCCCCGTGAAGGCCGGCACGAGGTTCCCGGCGTCGTCGAGGGCCGCTACCTTCACCGCCGGCGTGATGGCCGAGCCGGCTTGCGTCGGCTGCGGCTGCTGGGCGAATCCGAGGTGCGTGGCTGCAGGCGGCGGTGGCCGTGGGGCGGTGATGTCGAACGGATCGCTGGTGGCACCGGTCGCGCCCGAGGTGGTGGCGCGCAGCGTGTACCCGCTGCCGGCCTTGTCGACGCTCAAGTCGGCGAACGTCGCGACGCCGTTCACCGCGTTCACCTTCGCCGTGCCCAACAAGGCGGCGTCGCTCGGGTTCGCCTCGAGGCCCACAGTCACGGGCCCGTTGAACGTCGTGGCCGGTTGACCGGTCGAATCCTGCACGGTCACCCGCACGGCCGGCGTGATCGGCTCGCCCGCGGGCGCGTCGCCCGGCTGACGGGTGAACGCCATCCGCAGGGGAGTTCCCGGGCCGCCACCCGGATCGTGCAGCAGCTTGTCGATGCGGCAGGCCCCTACGAATCCTGCCATCGCCGCGAGCAGGCCCCAAGCCGAGGTAATGCGCAGTCGCTTCATAGCCTGCGCGGGCAGTGTCGCAAACATCGCACCGTTTCGCTCGGCTATGGCGACTCGAAGCAACGCTCTGCGCCACGTTGCTTCAAGTGTCGAGTGCACGCAACGGTATGTGGAGTGGCCTCCGTGCTGCAGATCACAAGCTTTGCGCCCAAGCTGCATTGGAGCCGCAACCGTGGTGGCGGACTTGACGGATCCCCCTCGGTGGCCCATAATCGCCCTCCGCCGGAGAGTTGCGCCCCTCTCCCTCACACAGGGAGCGACGTATGCCGCACCTCCGCGTTTCCCGCCGCGCCGCAATCCTCGCCGTCATCGGATTGGGCGCCAGCCTCTGGACCGGCTGCTCCGACCGCTCACCCGACGCGCTCATCGGGCCATCGGCTCAGCGACACTTCGCCGGGGATCAGTTGCAGGAGATTCACGCCGTGCTCGCCGTGCACAAGCGGCACAGCGCGGCCCTCTTGCGCCTGCCCGGCGTGGTCGGCACCGCCGTGGGCCTGCTGCCGAACGGCAAGGCGGGCCTCAAGGTCCTGCTGGCGAGTCCCGACGTGCACGGGCTGCCGAGCGCGCTCGAGGGCATTCCCGTGGTCACGCAGGTGACGGGCATGCTGGTGGCGTTCAGCGATCCCACGAAGCGACAGCGTCCGGCGCCGCTGGGCTTCTCGGTGGGCCATCCGGCGATCACAGCCGGCTCGATCGGGGCGCGCGTCGTGGACGGCTCGCGCACCGTCTACGTCCTCAGCAATAACCACGTGCTCGCGAACTCGAACGATGCCAGCATCGGGGACGCCACACTGCAGCCGGGGCCGTACGACGGCGGCACGGCTCCAGCCGATCAGATCGGGACGCTGACCGCATTCAATACGATCGACTTCTCGGGCGGCGACAATACCATCGACGCCGCCATCGCCCGCTCCACCACGAGCGACCTCGGCAACGCAACGCCCACGGACGACGGGTACGGCGCGCCCAGCGCCACGATCTTTGGCGACGCGAACGGCGATCACGTGTTCGACGACGAGGCTACTGTTCTTCGGCTTCTGCATCAAGGCAGCCCGGTTCGTGGATCAGCTCGTCATCGAGCCCGGGACCTTCTCCGGCGGCGGCGACTCGGGCTCTCTGATCGTCACCGATGACGGCAACAAGAACCCCGTCGCCCTGCTGTTCGCCGGCAGCTCCACCCAGACGATCGCGAACCGCATCGACCTGGTGCTGAACCAGTTCGGGGTGACCGTGGACGGCGGCAACTCGCCTCCACCCACGCCCGTGACGGACGTCGCGATCACGAGCGTCAGCGCACCAACTGCGGTCACCCAGGGTGCTACGGTCAACGTGGTCGTCGCGGTCCGGAACGCGGGCACTCAGCCGGTCAGCAGCTTCGATGTGAGCCTGCAAGACGCGACCGACAACGTGGCGATCGGGACGCAGACCATGGCGAGCCTCGCGGCGGGAGCGAGCACGACGCTTACGTTCAGCTGGAACACGACCGGGAGCACGATCGGGAATCACACGCTCACCGCGAGCCACAGTCTCACGGACGACAACGCGGACAATAGCCACGCTTCGACCACCGTGACCGTGAACGGGGCGTCGAGCGTGATCCACATCGGCGACCTGGACGGCTACCCGTCACGCAACGGGTCGAACTGGTCGGTGACCGTCGAAATCACCGTGCATGACGCCAATCACGCTCCGCTCAACGGCGCGACCGTGGTGGGACACTGGAGCCAGCTGGGGCAGAACTCGAACACCTGCACCACCGGGGACCTGGGCGGTAACGGGACGTGCACCGTGCTGTTCCCGTCGCTCAAGCGGAGCGTCAGCTCGGTGAACTTCACGGTCGTGAGCGTGACGATGCCGGACCGGATCTACGATCGGACGCTGAACCACGACGTGGACGGCAGCAGCAACGGCACGACGATCAAGGTGTCCAAGCCATAACGGTGACCTCCAAGACGATCCGAGAAGTGCTCGCCGCCCACACCGACACACTCATGGCGCTGCCGGGTGTGGTGGGCACCGCGGTCGGGCTGCGCGACGGCGGTGGAGGTCACAGGTCCGATCCGCCCGCGACGGCCCTAAGGTACGCGCCGCACCTCCGCCACCACACCCGGATACGCGTGCAGCAGCTCGGCGCCGCGTGCGTCGTCCAGCACTGTGAGCGCCGTCGCGAGACCGTCGGCCGTTAGGCCGTCCTCGGCCACGACCGCCGCCTGGCGCCGGCTCGTCAACCCGACGCCAGTGCGCGGATCGACAACGTGCGAATACCGCACCCCAGCGACGATCACGTACTGCTCCGTGTCCCCGGAGAGAGATAACGCGGCGTGTGCCAGTGCCCCGGCCCGCCCCCGCACCGCCTCACCGCCTCCCGGCACTGCCACGCGCCAGCCCGCCCGGCCCGGGGGCGGATCTCCCACCACGATGTCGCCCCCGGCCTGGATCAGCGCCCGCGTCACGCCGTGGCGGCCGAGCACCAGCAGCGCCTGGTCGAGGATGTACCCCTTGGCGATGCCTCCCAGATCGAGCCCCATTCCCGCGGTGTCGAGCCGGATCGAGCGGGTCACGGAATCGGCACGGACTTTGCGCCACCCCACGCGCCGGGCGGCGGCGTCGAGCTCGGCCCGGCTGGGCAAGCGGCCGGTGCGCCGCGCCCGGCGCCACAGCGCGACGAACGGCGCGACGGTGGGATCGAACGCGCCGTCCGACAGGCGGGCGAGCTCGAGCGCCCGCGTCAGCACGACGAACAGGGGCTCGCTCACGGGCACGGCGGCGTCCGGCCGCTCGGCGAGGCGCCGGACCTCGCTCTCGGCGCGGTAGTCGCTCATGATGTCCTCGAGCTCGGCGATCCGCGCGTACGCTGCCCGCGCCGCCGTACGCGCCGTCGCGTCGTCCGGGGCATACAGCTCGATCCGCACCGCGACGCCCATGTGCAGCTCGGCGAATTCGCGGCGTACTTCCTGAGCGCGCGCGTCGCCGGTCGAGCCCGCCAGCACCGTGACTGTGACGAGGAGCCGCGTCCGCATGCACATTGCAGGCAAGATATCGCTGCTGCTGCTCGTCCAGAACGCGCCCCCGCCCCCTCCGAATCGTGACTCGATCCCCGGGACGCTGGTCCGCTTCGAGACCGTCCCCGTGCCCGCCGGACCGGTCACCGTGCCGACGTCCCGCGGTCCGCGTAGCGTCGCGGTCGGCCCGTTCGCGATCGGGCGGACCGAGGTCACGTGGGACGAGTACGACGTGTGGGCGTTCCGGCTCGATCTCACGCCCCAGGAGCGGAGCTCCGGCGTCGACGCGACGGCCCGACCCAGTCGCCCCTACGGCGCCCCCGACCGGGGCTTCGGCCACCACGGCTACCCGGCGCTCGCCATGACGTACTTCGCCGCGCAAGCTTACTGCGCGTGGCTCTCGACCAAGACCGGCAAGCGTTATCGCCTGCCAACCGACGCCGAGTGGACGCGCGCGGTGCTGCTCGGGCTCGGCGGGGACTCCGCCCTCACTCCTGAGCGTCGCGACGCACTCGGCTGGCACGCCGGCAACGCGGCCGCCAAGGCCCACGCCGTGGCCGCCAAGGCCGCCGATGCCCTCGGCCTCCACGACATGCTGGGCAATGTGGCCGAGTGGGTCACGGGCATGGACAGCGGGCGAGGAGGCGTCGTCCGCGGCGGCTCGTGGGTCGACCGGCCGGAGCACGTGGGACCGAACGCCCGAGCCCGGCAGACGCCCGCCTGGAACGAGACCGATCCCCAGTTTCCCAAGAGCCGCTGGTGGCTCGCGGATGCGCCATTCGTCGGCTTCCGCATCGTCCGCGAACCCTGAACCGAGAGGAGCTACGAGCCATGAGTCGGAGCCGCAAACCTGCGAAAGACTTGAGCCGCCGTGAGTTCGTCCACGTTACCGCGGTCGCGAGCGCCGCGCTCGCGCTCCCCGGCGCCCCGGCGTTGCTCGGGCGCGCCGACACGCTGCGGATCGGTTTGATCGGCTGCGGCGGGCGTGGTACCGGCGCGGCGAAAGACTGTCTTACATCCTCGGAGCGCGTCGAGCTGGTGGCCATCGGTGACCTGTTCCCGGACCGCGTCACGGAGTGCCGGACGAATCTGGCCCGCATGGCCACCGAGGACACCACCGGGGGACTCAAAGCAAAGATCAGAGTGGACGACGCCCATGCGTTCGCGGGGTTTGATGCCTACCAGAAGGTGATCGCGAGCAAAGTTGACGTCGTGCTGCTCGCGACGCCGCCGGCGTTCCGGCCCCGCCACCTCGCGGCTGCCATCGAGGCCGGCAAGCACGTCTTCATGGAGAAGCCCGTGGCCGTGGACCCGGTGGGCGTGCGCTCTGTAATGGCGTCGTCCGATCGCGCGGCCCAAACAGGGCTCGCGATCGTGGCCGGAACGCAGCGCCGCCACGACGCCGGTTACCAGGCGGCGATGCAGCGCATCCACAACGGCGCCATCGGCGACATCGTCGCGGCCCAGGTCTACTGGAACCAGGGCGGGTTGTGGATGAAGCCGCGGCAGCCCGACTGGTCCGACGTCGAGTGGCAGATCCGGAACTGGCTGTACTTCACGTGGTTGTCAGGCGACCACATCGTGGAGCAGCACATCCACAACATCGATGTGGCGAACTGGGCGCTCGGCGCGCATCCGGTGAAGGCGATCGGCGTGGGCGGGCGTCAATGGCGCACTGATCCCGCGTACGGGCACATCTACGATCACTTCGCGATTGACTTCGAGTACCCGAATGGCGTGCACGTGCTCTCCATGTGCCGCCAGATCGACAGCACGGCGTCTCGCGTGGCGGAGCGTCTGGTCGGCACGCGCGGCACATCGGACGCGCACTCCGTCATCACGGGCGCGGCGCCGTGGAGCTGGGATGCGCAGACCCCCAGGACCAACCCCTACGTGCAGGAGCACGCCGACCTGATCGCGAGCATCCGCGCGGGCAAGCCACTCAACGAGGGCCGGCAGGTGGCCGAGACCACGCTCAGCGCGATCATGGGACGAGAGGCCGCCTACACCGGGAAGGAGATCACATGGGACGAGCTCCTGAACGCCGAGCAGGACCTCGTGCCGGCGGACGTGAAGTTCGGGCCCATGCCCGTGGCGCCGGTGGCGATGCCCGGGCAGACCGTGCTGGCGCGCAGCTGGCGGAGCGCGTGAGCATGGAACGGCGGGCCCCGGGGCATCGCCCCGGGGTCAGCCGCGCAGCGGTCAGCGATTGAGTCGCACGCTGGGGCCGAAATGAATGCCCCAGTTCCCGTTGTAGAACGTGAAGAGGGTGTTGTCCGCCGTGTGGAACATGACGTCCAGGTCGGCGCCGAGTCGGAGCCACACCTGGCTCCGCAGGTGATAGCGGAGCCCCAACAGCAGCGAGAGGCCCTGGTCGGCGGCCGAATAGGGCGCGCCGTACCAGTTCCGGACGTACCCGCCGCCGACCAGGGCGTCGAGGCGCGGGCTCACGGCCCCGATGTACACGGCCCGCAAGTGCAGCGGGGTGTAGGTGACCGAGCTCTGGGATGAGCGCGCGAGGTCGAGCTCGAGCGCGAGCGCGGGCTCCAGGTACACGCCCACGCGTCCTCCGACGCCCATGTCGTCGCCCATCGGCAAGGTATTGTCGAAATCGACGTAGCGCGCGAACCCGCCGACTTCGATGGTGCCGGCCCGCTGGGCCGCCACCGGAACCGCGAGGACGAGCGTGGCCCCCGCCAACAACCGCATCACGCGAGCTAGCATGCTGATCCCTCCTAACGAGCCCGTTTCGTGGTAATGACGATCACCCCGTTGGCGCCGCGCGAGCCGTACTGGCTCGTGGCGCCAGCATCCTTCAACACGTCGATCCGAGCGACGTCGTTGGGCGCGAGGTCGGCGAGCGCTGCGGCACCGGCCGAGCTCGGCACGCCGTCGATCACGATCAGCGGGTCGTCATCGCCGGGGTTCGACAGCGCCGTCACCTCGAGCCCCGGCACCCCGCGCAATAACTCCTCCACGCGACTCACCCGCGCGTCGGTTTCGCCGGGGACGACGGTGGCGACGGCTCCCGTGCCGGGCGTGGCGTTATGCGGCGGCGACGACGCCGCCCGACCGCACCCGGCGAGCAGCGCGAGCCCGATACGTCCCGCAATCGTCATGGCACCTCCCTGGCCCCTGGCCCCCGGCCCCTAGTATCCCGGGTTCTGCTTGAGCAACCCGTTGCGGTTCAGCTCATCCAGGCGAATCGGCATGAAGTACATCTTGTCGTCCCAGGCCCGCGCCTGGATCGTGTCACGCACGTAGCGGTAGTTCTTCCAGGTGCTCGGGTCGGTACGGCTCTTCCCGTCGAGGAAAATGTTGATGCCGCCCGCGGGCTTGCTCAACACCGTGGGCGCGATCATCCAGCGGCGCACGTCGAAGAAGCGCTGCTCTTCAAACGCCATCTCGATGCGTCGCTCGTTGCGGTACTCGTCTCGCAGGGCGGCCTGGTCCAGCCCGGCGGAGAAGAGCGGCATCCCGGCGCGGCGCCGGATCTGGTTCAAGACGTTGACCGCGTCCCCCAGCTCGTTGAGCTCGATTGAAGCCTCGGCGTAGTTCAACAGGATTTCCGCGTACCGGAAGAAGATCCACGGCACCTGCTGCCGGATGAACTGCGCGTTGAGGGAGGGATCGATGAACTTGCGGACATAGTAGCCGGAGTAGGCGCCGTTCCAGTTCTCGACCGGGCTGTCGCGCGTGTCGAGGCCCGGCACCATCGTGGTGTCGACCTTGGGCTGGCCGTTTACCATCGTGGTGTCGATGATTCTGAGCTGACGAAACGTCTGGATGACGCCGATCGAGTCGAGCTTCTTGACGTCATCGGGACGCTGTCGCCACGGGGCGCGGTCGTACAGGATCGAGCCGTAGAA
>QHTT01000079.1:0-1770 GCA_003220935.1 Gemmatimonadota bacterium | reverse complement strand
GAGACTATATGCCCCGAGATCCATCACCGCCTGGGCCGCGTTCTTCGCGGCCCGCCACAGGGCGGTCCGATCCTGAGGGGTGGTGTAGCCGGTGAACGCGTTGGCGCTCGGATTCACGTTATAGAGATCGCTCGCTGCGTACAGCAGCACGCGCGCCTTGAGCGCGAGCGCTGCTCCCTTCGTCGCTCGGCCGACGTCGGCTCCCGTGTACGAGAGGGGCAGGAGGTTGGCCGCCGAGTCGGCATTGGCGACAATGAAGTCGACCGTCTCCTTGAAGCTGTTTCGCGCGACCTGGTAGTCGTCGTTCAGGCCGTACACCTTCGTGATGAGCGGCACGCCGCCGTACATCCGCATCAGGTTGTGGTAGAAATACGCCCGCAGGAAGTACGCTTGTCCCTTCAGCCGCTGCTTCAATGCCGGATCGAACGTGGTCCCATCGATCTTGCCGAGGAAAATGTTCGTCTGCCTGATACGGGAGTAGTTATTCGCCCAGTTGAAGTGACCGAATCGGCCGTCCTCGAGGGCGCCCCGGTCGCTCGAGGTGATGATCGACTTGACGATCGGTTCCGTGGCGTAGTTGTGGATGAAGTGCGTTTCGTCGCTGATGGAGGCGAGCATGATCTCGTACAGACCGTGTCCCATGCCCCGATACATGTCGTTCACGAAGGCTTGGGCCAGATTCGGGTCGGTGAAGACCGCCGCGTCCGACAACTGATCCTTGGGCGTCACGTCCAGGACGTCGTTACAACCGCTGAGCCCGAGGACGAGCAGCGCCGCTATGGTGAGGTGGATATGGCGTCTCATGGTCTCGCTAGCTCCCTTAGAACGTGACGGACGCGCCGGCATTGAACACGCGCTGCTGCGGGTAGTACTGGCCCTGCGAGTCCCGCGTCTCCGGGTCCAATATCCTGAACTTGTCCCACAAGAAGAGGTTGTATCCGCTGGCGTACAGCCGTACGTCGTGCACACCCATACGCGCCGCCATGCGACCAGGCAGGTGATATCCGAGCTCCACCGACTTGAGCCGGATGAACGACGCGTCGCGCAGGAAGTAGGTGTTGGCGTTCGCGACCCAGTATTCGTCGGTGCGGTTGAAGGTGCGCGGGCCCGGGGCGTTGGGATTGTCCGGGGTCCAGCGATTCGCAGCGTACTCCGCGGTGAAGTTGCCGATGTCGCCCGATTCGGTGCGGAAGTACTGCACCGCGTCGAACGCCGCGTGGAAGAACACCCGGAAGTCGAAGCTCTTCACCTGCGCCGCGAGTGTGAGGCCGCCGGTGAAGGTGGGATCGCCGTTCTGATTGACGCGGATGCGATCGCGCGCGTCGATGGTATCGTTGGCGTCCACGTCCGCGAAGATGATGTCTCCCGGGCGGGGCGTGCCCCCGACGCGGTAGACCGGAGCTGCATCGACCGCCGCCTGGTCCTTGAAGATGCCGATCGCCTTGTAGTACAGGCCGGTGTTCATGCGGTAGCCGGTCGAGCGCTGCCACGGGGGCGCTCCGGGGGCTTCGTCCCAGAAGAGGATCTTGTTCTGGGCATAGCCCCCGTTGAACGTCACTTCGAACGACGCCTCGCTCGCCAGCTGCTGGCGCCAGCTGATCGATCCGTCCCAGCCCCGGTTGGCGACCACGCCGATGTTCTCGCGCGGCAGGCTCAGACCGGCCGTCTGCGGCACCGAGGCGTTCCGCCAGTACAGAATGCCGCTGCGCCGTTCGGTGAAGCGGTCGAACTCGAAGGAGAGCCGATTGGTGAGCAGGCGCCCTTCGACCC
>QHTT01000134.1 GCA_003220935.1 Gemmatimonadota bacterium | reverse complement strand
TCTTCGCGCTCCCGTCGCGGGGCACGTTCGTCCTGCATCCGGGGATCTGCCCGGAGTACCGCAATGCCCACGGGTGCTTCTGGGCGCTCGCGAACGACGACCTTCAGAAGGTCGGAGCGACGCTGCTCCAGGTGGATGAAGGCGTCGATACGGGGCCGGTCTACCGCTACTTCAGCTACCCCTACGACGAAGTCTCCGAGTCGCCCTTCGTCATCGAGAGCAGGGTGGTGTT
>QHTT01000133.1 GCA_003220935.1 Gemmatimonadota bacterium | reverse complement strand
TTCGATGATGGCATCGATCGAGCAGGTGCTCCTCAAAGAAGCGCCGGATTGCGTCCTGGTCATCGGCGACACCAACTCGACCCTCGCCGGGGCGCTCGCGGCTGCCAAGCTGGGTTTGCGGGTGGGTCACGTCGAGGCCGGGCTGCGCAGCTACCGACGTACCATGCCCGAGGAGATCAACCGCGTTCTCACGGACCGACTTGCGACCTGGTTGTTCTGCCCGACCGACGTCTCCGTCCGGAATCTCGCCCAGGAGGGCATCACCCGTGGAGTCTGGATGACCGGAGACGTCCTCTACGACGTCCTGAGAGAGACGCTCCCGCTCGCCAGGGCGAAGTCCAGAACCCTCGCGGCATTCGGGGTTAGCGAACGGCAGTTCATCCTAGCGACGCTTCACCGTGCAGAAAACACTGATGACCGCGCCCGTCTCAGCACGTTCGCCCGCGCCCTGCCGAAACTGGGCATGCCCGTAGTCTTTCCGGTCCACCCGAGGACGAGCGCGGCTCTGAAGGAAGCAGGTCTCTGGGAGGGCCTCGCCCACAGTACGGCAGTGCGGTTGACCGATCCGGTAGGCTATCTGGACAGTTTGCGCCTCACCGAGGCGGCTCTCGTAGCGATTACCGACTCCGGCGGTCTCCAGCGGGAAGCGCATGCACTCGGCATCCCCTGCATTGTCCTCCGCGAGGAGACCGAGTGGGTGGAGACGCTCGAGGGGGGTCGGACGGTCCTGGCAAATGGAGGTCTTGAGCAACTGCCCGCGCTGGTCAAGCAGATGGCGAAGGCGGCCAGCTTCCTTCCCCCCATGGAACTCGCGCGCAAGAACGGCGCAAGCCGCTGCATTCGGCAGATCTTGGAGGATGCCGGTGCGTGATACGAGAAATCAACAGGATGTCTGACGCGCTGCTCAAGGATTTTTACGACTGGCGATATCGGCATGATGCGAGTCCGCCCAATGATCACCAGGTCGCACGGCTGGCGGTCGTTGACGCTTATGTCTCTTGGAGGGCAGACCTCCTATCGCCCGACTTTAGCGTCCGCTATTCGACGACCGTCTACACGGGACATCGGGAATATGGCCTGTACCGATTGATCAACTCAGTTAAGTTGCGCGCTCTCGCGGACGCGCTTTGCCTTGGCTCCCTTTGGAGCGCGATCTGGGAGCGAGCGGGCTTCGGGTTATATCTCGTAGTGCTGGCCGTTCGCCGAAGTCCACGGTGACGCGCGATGCGCATTCTGCACGCTCCTACGAATATCGCCGGTCAGCCGTATGTGCTGTCACGTGCCCTACGTCGTCTCGGTCATGTGAGCGACGTTTTGGTCACTCGACGGCATCCGTTCGGCTATTCACAGGATATCGTGTTCGATTTCGATCGGCTCTGGACGCCTTGGCGCCAGGTTCGGAAGGCGTTCGCGCTTCTCCATTTGCGCAAGTCTTACGACCTGTTCCATTTCTATTACGGAGAATCGCTGTTGGCGAGGCATCGGGATCTGCCAATGCTCAAGCGCGCCGGTAAACGCATCGTATTTCATTTCCGCGGCTGCGACATTCGGATGCGAGGCCTGGAGCTGGCCCGACGCGCCACCTGTGCGTGTAAGGATTGTCCGGCCTTGTGTAGCTCGGATCCAGAAAAGGAGAGCCTCCGGGATCTGGCTAGGCGGCTCGCGGACCGGACTCTTGTCGCGACCCCGGACTTATTGGAATGGGTGCCAGAGGCCGACCTGGTGACGCAAGCTATAGAGCTGGGTGCGTTGCCGGAGTTGCCGCCCCCCGCGGTCAAGAAGGACCGGTACGTCATCCTCCACGCACCCTCCGATCCCTTGATCAAGGGGACTCGTTATCTCCGGACCGCGATTGCTCACCTTCGGAGTCGCGGCTACGCAGTCGACTTTCGCCTTGTAAGTGGAAGACCGCATTCGGAAGTCCGGCAGGCCATTGCAGAGGCAGACATCGTGGTTGACCAACTCCTCGTAGGCTGGTATGGGAATTTCGCAATCGAGGCGATGGCGAGCAGCCGGCCGGTGGTCGCGTACATTCGTGACGACTTAGCCCGGCGAGCGGGTTTTTCGCCCCCGATTCTTAGCGCGACGCCGGATAGCATCGAGAGGGTACTGGAGGAGCTCGTCGCGAATGATCGCGTCCGCGCAGGGCTTGCGCGGGCAGGCCGGCCATTCGTGAGCCGGATTCACGACGCGGGTCGGATCGCAAGTCAGCTCCTTGATTGTTACCGGAGCATCGTGGGATGAGTCGGGCCCAAGGGGGGCTTGGTCGACTAGCCGGCGATACGGCGGTCTACGGGCTCGCGGATGCGGTGGGAAAGGGTCTAAGTCTCATCCTTTTTCCAATCTTCACTCGGATCTTCACGCCTCGTGAGTACGGGGTGATGGAGGTCATCGGGACGGTAACCCTCCTCATTTCGGCGGTCCTGGTGCTCGGGTTGGACAATGCGACCACTCGACACTATTACGGGGCGGAGAACCGCAGTCGCGGGGACGTGGTGTTGGGCTCCGCTCTCGCCTTCTCCCTGACGGTGTATTTTGGAGGCACCGTTCCCCTGCTCTTCGCGAGTCGTTGGATTGCCGCTACGGTGTTCGGCACCGACGAATATCGGCGAGCGATGTTCGTAGCCCTCTTCGCGGTCCCCTTCGTCTTACTGGTGAATTTCAGCCTCAACACGCTGCGGCGAGTGTTCCGCCCCTGGTCATTCGCGGGATTGTCGTTGGCATGGTTGGGGCTGACGATCTCACTCAACCTGCTGTTGGTGTGGCGATTGCGCTGGGGGGTCGAGGGAACGTACTACGCTAACCTGATCGCGGGGACGGTCATGGCGGGTGCGGGCATACTGTGCACGCGGCGCCACTATCGTTGGGCGTGGGATGGCAGATTGATAGTATCCCTGTTGCGCTACGGGATCCCGCTAGTACCGGCGAGCTTGTGCTTGTGGGGCCTGAGTGTGATGGACCGCTTCTTCCTGGTCCATTATTCGACCCTGACCGACGTCGGTCTGTATTCCACTGCGAACCGCCTGACTTCCATTCTGGCTTTCGGAGTCGGGGCCTTTCAAATGGCGTGGGGTCCATTTGCCTTCGCGATCTCGGATGAAAGGCATGCTCGCACCACCTACAGCCGGACGCTCTCGTACTACATGGCCGCCGGCGGGCTGGCGGTCTTGCTCTTGAGCTTGTTTGCGAGAGAAGCCTTGCAGGTCCTCACGCCGCCCGGCTATCACCGCGCTGCTGTGGCGGTGGCGCCTCTGGCGCTCGCGGTTCTGGCATATGGGGCTTACACGCTCGTTGCCATCGGGGTCAACCTGGCCAACCGCACCAGCCAGGTATCGATCACGCTTGCGGCTGCGGTCGTGATCAACCTGGCCCTGAATTTCCTGCTGATCCCACGTTTTGGCATGGTCGGCGCGGCGTACGCGACGGCGGCGGGCTGGGCGGCGTCAGCCGGATTCTTGTTCGTCGCCTCGCAGAGGGCCTACTGGATTCCGTACGACGGCACGCTCTTGAGCCGCATGCTGGCGCTGCTTCTGACGTGTTTGGGTTTCGGCTTGATCGCGGGAGGCGACGCCGAGCCGAGTGTGTCTCGCGTGGTGCTTAAAGGACTTGCCGTTATCGTCTTTCTTGTGGGTTTGAAGATGTTGGGAGTAGTGCCGACGACTGTGTGGGTATCGCTCCGTCCGGCGAGGGAAGCGCCTTAATGCGAGCCGGGGCGCGCCTGTTGGTACGCGGCAGGTCCCAGGGGCTCTTCGTGATGCCGCGAGGAGGTACCGCGTAATGTGCGGTATCGCCGGGATTTTCCGTAGAGACGGCGCGGCAGTGGATGACGCGGAGGTGGCGCGGATGCTCAGGGTGCTCGTACATCGGGGGCCTGACGATGAAGGTATCTACCTTGCGGAGGGGATTGGGCTTGGACACCGGCGGCTCTCGATCATCGATGTGAGCGCCGCGGGACACCAACCAATGCCGAACGCGGCCGGCACAACATGGATTACCTACAATGGTGAGCTGTACAACCACCGCGAGCTCCGACTTGAGCTCGAACGGTCCGGCTGCCGGTTTCGCTCCCAGAGCGACACCGAGGTCATCCTGCAGTCGTACGAGCGCCTCGGGACCGACTGCATTCATCAGTTCAACGGGATGTTTGCGTTCGCGATTTGGGATGCGCAGCGCCGTTCTTTGTTCTGCGCGCGGGACCGAATTGGCATCAAGCCGTTCTATTACGTCGACGACGGTCGTCAGTTCGTGTTCGCCTCGGAGGTAAAGGCGTTGTTGGCTGTCGCCGCTGTGAGCGCCGAGCCGGACGTGGGCTCGCTCCTGGACTACCTCACGTTCGCGTACGTGAGGGGCGAGAGAACGCTGTTCAGGCGCGTGCGGAAACTCCTGCCGGGCGAGATGCTTGTGGTTTGCGAACGAGGGTCGGCGCGATCGCTCTACTGGGATGCGGCGTTCGATGAGTCAGACAAGCGGCCGGAGCCCGAGATCGTCGAAGAGCTAACGACGCTCATGGACGACGCCGTCCGGAGGCAGCTGCAGGCGGACGTCCCGGTGGGAACGCACCTGAGCGGAGGGCTCGATTCGTCGCTGGTTACAGGACTTGCGATGCGGCACCATCCAGGCCGGCTCTTCAGCTTCAATGGCCGCTTCGCCGAGGGGCCAGACTATGACGAAAGTCGCTACGCGAGAGCAGTGGCGCGCCATGTCAACGCAGAGCTGATGGACGTCCTCGTGGACGAAAAGAACTTCGTCCCGCACATGGCTCATCTGGTGTGGCACATGGATGAGCCAACTGCGGGCCCGGGATTGTATCCGCAGTTCATGGTGTGCCGAGCGGCCCGGACTCACGTCAAAGTAGCTCTGGGTGGTCAGGGCGGTGATGAGATCTTTGTCGGATACCCTCGTCATCGCGACGACCTGTGTATGGGCCTGGTACTGTCTGCGCTCCGTGGCTGGGGGAACGCTGGATCAGGTTATGCTGTCCGGGACGCCCTGATCAATGTGGTTCGGCGCGGCCAAGAGAGATCGGTTCTCAGCCTCCTGTTCCGCGGGCTGGAGCCGCTCCCCTCGCCTAGGGCGATCAGGCATCTGCTGCAGCGGAGCGCCGCCAGTTGGGGGCTTGTGCTGGACGACGCCGAAATGTTGTCATCGCCATTTGCATCAGGCCTGGACGGGGGACGCACGTCTGAGAAATCGAAATCCCTGTTAAGCGGTCTTCTTTACCATGACCTGAAGCATTACCTGCCGTCCCTGCTTCATGTCGAGGACCGGACCAGCATGGCGGTGTCGCTCGAGTCGCGAGTCCCACTGTTGGATCACCGGATCGTGGAGTTTATGGCCAGAGTTCCGAGCGTCGTCAAATTTCCAGCGTTCCGGTTTAAGCACCTGTTACGGCAGGTGGCGACACCGATCCTACCCGAGCTGATAACTCAGCGAAATGACAAGAAGGGATTCCCAACCCCCCTGATGTTATGGCTACGGCGCCTTAGGTCGGATCGAACGTTGACGGACCTATTGAGCGCTCGGAGCCTCCAGCGTACGGGCCTATTTCGCAGAGATCCCCTGGTAGGACACGAAGGGGATATGTGGCGGACTTGGACTGTCCTCAATCTCGAACTGTGGTGTCGAGTCTTCCTCGAGGGCTCGTGGGCCGCGGCAGAAACGTGCGTGCACCCGGGTGGCCCATGAATAGGCTGCTCGTCCTCGCGTACCCTTTCCCGCCGTGCAGCGTGTCCGGAACTCATCGGACGCTGGCGTTCGTGAAATATCTTGCGCGGGAGCGATGGCACTCCACCGTCGTGTGCGCCCGAAATCCTGTTGACCCAGAGCGAGACTGGAGCCTTCTCTCTCAGGTTCCTGAGGGGACGGAGGTAGTGCGGACGATCGACCTTAGCTTGCCGGCATTGCGTGAGCGGCTCAGGAAACGCGCGAGCGCGGAGTCGAGGGACGCGGGAGTGTCGACCGGCGTCGGCATCGAATCGCTAACCGGTCTGCGGTACCTCAAGCGGTACGTCGCCGTCCGCTTGCGCGTTCCCGATCACTACCTCGGGTGGTATCCGCACACGCTGCTGGCCGGGTGGCGCATCCTCAGGAGCCGTCGGTTCGACGCGGTATACTCGACGGCTCCACCGTTTACTGGGCATATGGTCGCCCGTAGGCTTGCGCGCGCGTTCGGAGTCCCGTGGGTCGCCGATTTCCGTGACCCGTGGGTGTCGAACCCCTTCGGGGACATCCCGTTCGATCGGCTCAGAGCGTGGAATGCGAGGGCCGAGGCAGAGACCGCCAGAGCTGCGGACGCGATCGTGTGTGTGGTGGAGACGATGCGCGAGGACTTCCTCCACCGCTATCCTGAACGGCACGCTGAGGACATCGTAACGATTCCGAACGGATTCGACCCCGAGGCTTTCGAGGATCTGTGGGCTGGGAGCCACGGTATCGGCCCGCCTGCCGAGCGAAACGGCACGTTGACGATATTGCACACAGGGCATGTCTACGGCCCGCGACGCATAGAGCCACTGTTGGCGGCATTGACTGAATGGCGCCGGATCGATCCTGAGCTGACCGAGTCCGTGCGGGTGCGGCTGGTGGGCGGGTCGTCTGAGTACGTGGAGAGCCTGCGGGCGACCATTCAGCGCTACCAGTTGCATGCGTGCGTCGCAGCTGAGCCGGAAGTGAGCCACCGCGAGGCGTTGAGACGACAGTCCCGGGCGTCGGTGTTGATGCTCGTCGGGTTCTCAGGGCCCCACGCCCAGTATCAGATGAGCGGCAAGATTTTCGAGTACCTGGCTATCGGGCGGCCCATCCTAGCGCTCGCGCCGCCGTCATGCCCGGTGGGCGACGTTCTTCGAGGCGCGGGGGCACATCACTGGATTGTGTCACCGAACGACGAGCCGGGCCTAGTGTCGGCGCTGCGGGCCATTGGTGGAGAGTGGCAGAGCGGTAGGCTGTCTTGGCTCCAGAGCTCTGCACGTATAGACGCCTACGACCGGAGGGCCCAGACGCGGCGTCTTGCCGAGATACTGGATCGACTGATCGCCCGTCAGCCGGCGAACCGGTAGCGTCGGCAAGGGTGTTGAGCATGCCTTGGGGCCCGGCGCGCGTGTGCAGACTTCCCCCTCCTGGTTGAGGAGGGTGCGCAGACCGTTAGGTCAGGCGCGGTACCTGTATCTCGGGTGTTGCTCAACTGTAACAGACGCTCTTCGACAATACAGAAACGGTCCACACTCCTAACGCCTTGATCCCAAAGTGGTTGCGACGTTACATCAGGCCGATCGCGCTGGCCCCATTGGTGCACTGGGCCTCTTGCAGATGTCCATACGTTGTCGTGCCGTTCCGCACGGACGACACGTCCGCTTTCCAGAACGGGTCCTCGAGCGGACCCTCGAACGTCTTGCGGAACGGGGCTGCGAAACAGCGGAGCAAGTAGCAGCCGAGGAGACACCGATGTTGCCGTGCGGATCCACAACGATGCCCCAACCATCGCTCCGAGTCTCACCTTGCCCTCACGAGGCGCCCGCTCCGCAGACCCAAGCGGGTGCACAGTCGCCGCCAGGTCGCCGGAGCGAACGAACGCGGGTGATGTTCTGCATCGACAACATGCAGATCGGGGGAACAGAGCTAAATGCGGTCCGCACTGCCGAACGGCTGGATCGCGCGCGCTTTGACCTTAGCGTCATCTGCCTCCAGGAAACCGGGCCTCTCATGGCGCGCTACGAGGCTGCCGGGATTCCGGTGGTACCCTTTCCTATCAAGCACCTTTACGGCCTGAACGCCGTGCGCCAGGGGCTGAGATTGACCGCCCTCCTGAAGCGGCGGCACGTGGACATTTTCCACGCGCATGACTTCTATAGCAACATCTTCGGGACCACCTGGGCGCGATTCGCGGGCACCCCGGTCGTGATCGCCAGCCGGCGGTGGTGGGCATGGCCACCCCGCCGCTCACAGCGGTTCGTTAACCGCGTGGCATCTCGCCTAGCCTATCGAGTACTGGCAAACAGCTGGACCATTCGTGATATGCTCTGCGCTACCGAGGGCTTCCCACCTGAGCAAGTGGTGGTAATCCCCAATTTTGTGGACGACCAAGCCGTCGCACCGCTTGCTTCGCAGGAGCGCGCCAGGCTGCTCCGAGCGCTGGGAGTACCTCGCGGGGCTCGGGTTGTCGGAACGGTGGCCACTCTGAGCGCGGTCAAGGACCACGCAATTCTCCTCCGCGCCGCGGCACTGCTGGCTCCCGAGTGGCCGGATGTTCACGTTGTGTTCGTCGGAGACGGCCCGTGTCGTGCCGCCCTCCAAGCGCTGGCTATCCGACTGGGACTCGGTGAGCGCGTCCATTTCGCGGGCCTCCGAGAGGACGGGCCGCAGCTCCACCAACTGTTCGAGATCTCGGTGCTTTGCTCGCTCAGCGAAGGCTTTCCGAACACGCTGATCGAGGCGATGGCGCAGAGAGTTCCCGTTGTGGCCACAGACGTCGGGGGCAATCGCGATGCGGTGACCGACGGCGTGACGGGCCTGCTGGTGCCCACGGCCGATCCGGTTCGCTTGGCGGGGGCGCTAGGCAGCTTGTTGAGCGATCGCGCTCGTCGTCGAGCCATGGGCATCGCGGCGCGACGTGACGTCTACCAGCGCTTCGGCGCGACGCGCGTGATCGCGTCGCTTGAGGCGCTGTACATCAGCCTGGTCGGTCGGTGTCGCACCTGACCCTGAAGCGACCGACCGAGCGGGATAGGGCTCCCCGCGGCGACGTGAGCGCCAGCGCCGAGTCACAACTCGGTCGGCGATTTCCGTTCGGCAGGAATTGGCGAGGCTTCCTCAAGGTCTTGAACGCGGAGCGGATCGCCGCCGCGGAGCGCTCGCTGATCGAGATGCTCGGGGTGGAGAACCTGGTGGGTCGAAGTTTCTTGGACGTGGGCTCGGGCAGCGGCCTCTTCAGCCTCGCTGCGCGACGGCTTGGCGCCCGGGTTCACTCATTCGACTACGATCCTACTTCAGTCGAGTGTACGCTCGCGGTTAGGGAGGAGTTCCTCCCAGCTGACGCGCACTGGAGCGTCGAGCGCGGCACCGTGCTGGACGCGGGATACATGCGGGCACTGGGCGCGTTCGACGTTGTCTACTGTTGGGGCGTGGCGCACCACACCGGCGCGATGTGGCGCGCGTGCGCAAACCTCACGCTTGTGCTGGCGCCGGGCGGCAGGTTGTTCATCTCGATCTACAACGACCAGGGCGCCTGGTCGGCCCGGTGGAGGACTGTGAAGCGCCTGTGCTCGTCGGGCTGGCCCGGCCGTGCGTTGGTGCACGGGCTATTCATCCCGGGTTTCGTACTAAGGGATCTCGCGGCTGATTTAGTGTGGTTGCGCAATCCGCTAGCGCGATACACGAAATACCACCGCACCCGCGGCATGTCGGTGTTTCGCGATTGGCTGGACTGGCTTGGTGGTTATCCGTTCGAGGTGGCCAAACCGGAGGTCGTGTTCCAGTTCTTCACCGAGCGCGGATTGCAGCTGCGACAGCTACGTACCTGCGGCGGTAGCATGGGTTGCAACCAGTTCGTGTTCGAGGCGCCGGAGCGGTCGCTTCGGATGGCCGCCAGGACTGGCGATGCCGGGGCCGGCCGCGCCGGGGGAGCGTGATGACCGGCATGTCGCGCTTGATGTTGAGGCAGGTGGCTGAGCCGCGTCGGCCGACTCGCGGCGACACCAGCATTGGCGTACCACGGCATGCGACCTTTCAGCGCGCACGGGTCGAGCGTCAGGTCGGCTGGACGTTCATGTTCGTGGCGTTTCTGGGTTACATCTTCGCTGTCACGACTTATAGGCTACCCATCGCCGAGTTGTCCATGATTGCGGCGCTGATAGGCTTGCTGCTCCAACGGGAACGGCTGCGCTTGCCGGCAATGCTCCTTTGGTCGGGTCTGTTGCTGGGCTGGTGCGCGCTCGGCTATCTGTATACAGACTTTCCGGCGGTAGTTTGGGAGAACGTCGTCGTCCTCGCCAAGCTGTGTCTGATAATGCTGGTCGCCGTCAACGCTCTGCGCTCGCCGGCCCAGGTTCGGTTCTTCATGATTTTCTTCCTCGCGTGCTACGCGCTGTTTCCGGTGCGGGGGACGATGGTGAATTATTTCGTGGCCCACTACACTATTTTCGGGCGCGCCCTGTGGAACTACATGTATAGTAATCCCAACGACCTCGCTGCCCTGACCCTGTTGCCCCTTTCCACTGCGGCAGCGCTGCTCGCGACCGAACGCACCGGTTGGATCCGGCTTGGTGCGATCGCAGGGATCGCGGTGCTTCCCGTACTCATCCTGATGACTCAGTCACGGGGAGGTTTCATAGCGTTGTGCGTGTTCGCTGCCTTCGCTTTGCGTGGGCAACGCCGGCGCTTGCGGACGCCGCTCATCGTTGCCGGCCTCGCCCTCGGGGTGATTGCGGTGGCGCCGTCGGGCGTGTGGAAGCGCGTCGAGGGCCTGTCCCACGTGGCAGAGAACCTGGACCAAGTCGACCCTGAAGGGTCGGC
>QHTT01000132.1 GCA_003220935.1 Gemmatimonadota bacterium | reverse complement strand
CGCCCCGCCCAGCACCGGCCACCACATCCAATGATCGGCGGCTTGCGGAACAGGTCCTCAGAGGCGTACACGAGCCAGGTGAGGAACTCCGACCCGAACCCCGCGACGATCCCCAGCCCCAGCGCGGCGAACAGCTCCGGCCACGCCGGGAGCGCGTGCGGCGTCACGGGGAAGAGCGGTCTGCTGCCGAGCAGCGGCACCCGCAACGCGCCCGCCACCGCCGCCGCGCAGGCGACCGGAATAAAGCTGCGGGGCTTCCATTCAAAGAGCAGCAGCTCCACCGCGAGCAGGGCCGCGGCCACCGGTGTGCCGAACACCGCCGCCATCCCGCCGGCCGCGCCCGCCACCAGCAGCGTCTTCCGCTCGGCGGGCGACAGATGGAACGCCTGGGCGAACAACGAGCCGAACGCGCCGCCCGTCATGATGATCGGCCCCTCGGCGCCGAACGGTCCACCCGTGCCGATCGAGATCGCGGAAGACAGCGGCTTGAGGATAGCGACCTTCGCGGACATGCGGCTCTGGCCGATGAGAATCGCTTCCAGCGCCTCCGGGATGCCGTGGCCGCGGATCTTCTCGGAGCCGTACCGCGCCATCACACCCACGATCACCCCGCCCACGACGGGAACGCCGACGGCCCACAGCCCGAGCGCGTTTGCACTCGGTGCTGTGAAGCTCGTGTCGAAACCCTGGAAGTAGGCGAGGTTCGTGAATAAGCCGATGAGGCGCACCAGCGCGAGGGCGACGAACGCGCTGATCACGCCCACCAGCGCCGCCATGGCGGCGAGAGTGACGACGCGGGTGTCGGCGGTGAAGTCGCCGAGCGGGTCTTCGAACGATGGAGCTCGAGTCATGCAGGCAGACGCAAAAAGAACGTAATCGGATCATGCGTGGCAGACAGTATCGCTTTGGAACCGCTGCCGCCCCACCTAGAAACAGTTGCCCCTGGCACGCCGCGTGCTCGTTACCTGCTAATTTGGTTCGCCCTCTTCACAGCGGACACGCATCACGCCAATCTCAGGAGGCGCCCTATGCCCATATCGCTTCGGCCTCTTCCGGGGGCGGCGCTCGGGGCAGCGGCAACCGTGCTGTTCACCCTGCTGCCCGCGGGCTGCGACCAAGGCTCGACCGGTCCCCAGCTCGGCAACCCCGCTCAGTTCTCCCGCGTTATCAGTCTTCCCGACCTGCGCACCCATCTCACCACCGGCCCCGCCCGAGTGGAAGTGAGAGTCATTCCGGGTGGGCTCACCGCCCGGAGCGTGGAGATAAAGGGGCCGGACGAGGTCACGCGACGCGACGAGATTCGCAGTCGAGTCACCGCGATCAGCGCCACGGGCAGTCAGGGCACCGTCACCCTCGCTTTGGGAAACCTGCAGGTCGGCTTCAACTCGTCCACCATGTTCCGTCCCGACGACGGCAACGATCCCGACGCGGGGACCACGGCGCTCGCCAACTTTGTGGCGCGGGTACAGGCGGAGCTGGCAGCCGGCAGCCACCCGGCAGTGCAGGTGCGCCGCAGTGCGCCCGCCCAGCCGCAGGCGCCCGGCGACGCGAGCTTCACGGCCGATGAGTTGAGGCTGGACGACGAGGCCGATCACCCCGCCATCAAGCTGAACATCACGGCCGCCAACCTCAGCGACAACACGACGCCGCCGCCGGACGGCTGGCTCACCGTGCTCGGTTTGAAGATCGAGCTCCGCGTCACCGAGGGCACCACGACACTTCGGGCCGAGATGCCTGATATCGAGGGGGAGCACGAGTTCGAAGGCGTGGTGCAGTCGGTAGATGCCACCGCCGGGACCGTGACTCTGAAGAGCGGCACGATCATCCGGATCGTCGCGGGGACCGAGATCGAAGCCAAAGAAAGGGAAGAGGACGCAGACCAGCACCTCGCTTCGCTCGCCGACGTCCAGGCCGCGCTCACGGCCGGGAAGACCGTCAAGTCGGAGGGCGAAGGCTCGTTGACAGCACCAACCCGCTGACGATCGACGCCATCAGGGTCGAGTTCCAGGTCGAGAACGCCGACGCTGACGACTCTGGACATACGATCGAAGGACCCTGAGCGCGCGCGGTGCCCGGGTAGCGCCGGGCCCCGCTGCTTTCACTGCCGTTGCAGTTGGCCGGCGATCAGCCGTGCGGCGAGTCGCGCGTCGCGCTTGATGTTGTACAGACCGCCCGTCGCGTCGTAATTGTGTCCCACGAAATAGAGATCGGGCTGGTCGAGGCTCACCACCCGTTCGCGGCGGCGGGCAAAGCCGCCCTGGTCGCGTTGCACCAGACCCCCGAGCGGCGCGAGCGCGGCGCTGAACCCGGTGGCGAGGATCACGTCGTCGAACCGACCGGCCGTTCCGTCCGTGAAGCGCGCCCCGTCCGCCGTGAGCTCTGCCACGCCCGCGCGCACGTCGATCAAGCCCTCGCAGATCGCGTCCACCAAGTGGAAGCCGATGACGGGGATGGCATCGAGGGGGCTGTAGGCTGGACGTGGCAGGACGGGCTTACCCCGGCGCAGCTCGGTGAGGAGGCGTACCAGGCCGACGGCGGCTTCCTGGATGGCGCGCGGCAGCGTCCGCACCCAGTAGGACACGTACTGAATCGGAAGGCCGGCAAGGGTGAGCGGCACCACGTTGGCACCGGATCGGACGGCGATCGTCACCTTGCCGCCCGCCCGCGCGATCTCGCTACCGATCTCGGCGCCCGAGTTCCCCACGCCCACGACCAGCACGCGCCTGCCCGGGTAGGCATCGGATCGGCGGTACTCGACGCTGTGAACGATCCGTCCACCGAACGACTGCTGGCCGGGCAGCGCCGGTATCCGGGGGTTCGCCACGATCCCCGTCGCCACGACGAGCACCTGGGCGGCGTATTCCCCGCGGCTCGTCCGCACCGTCCACGAGCCGTCCGTTCGAGTGATCCTTTCGACGGCGTAGCCCGTCTCCACCGGCAGGTCAAACGCCAGGGCGTAGCGCCGCAGGTACTCCAAGAACTCGCGCCGCGGGACGAACAGCGGGGCGGAGTGGGGGAAGGGCATGCCGGGGAGGTTCGACATGTGCTTCCCGGTGTGGAGGGTGAGGCTGTCATACAGATTGGCCCAGGTGTGGCCGACGCTGTCACCGCGCTCCAGCACTCGATGGGGGACGGCGCGTGCCTGGAGCTGCTGCGAGGTCGCGAGGCCTGCCGGCCCCGCTCCGACGACGAGCACGCGCGCGGGCTCAGGCATTCACCGGCTCGCGCACCTCGGCGCGGACGCACTCCGCCACCCGATCGGCGAGCGCCATGATCGTGAGATAGGGATTGATCTCCAGCGAATCGGGGAAGAGGCTCGCGTCGGCCACCCGCAGCCACGGCAGCCCGTGTACGCGGCCCCAGGCGTCGGTCACGGAATCCGCCGTGCTCCCGCCCATCCCGCAGCCGCCCATCAGGTGCGCTGCCGAGATCGACACCCGGCCCGGAAGGAAGTGCCGGGCGGCGACCCGCGCGTCCAGCCGGTCCGCCTCGCTCGCTGTGATCAGGGGCGGGTCGGCGGGGACGTGCACGCGTCGCGCGCCGGCCGCGAAGAAGATGCGCACCGCCGCGCGTGTCCCGCGTGCGAGCGCCTTGAGCGTCTCGGGCGTGAAGCGATAATGCACCACGGGCCGCCCCGCGCGGTCGACTCCGACCCGGTTGCCGGGCACCGCGCGGTCGCACGCGAGCAGGAGGATCATCTGGAGACGCGGAAACGCGCGCATCATCGCGCTGTGCGACGCGCCGAATCCCGTCAGGCTCTTCGCTGTCACGAACGGGAAATACATGCACGTCTCGAGCACGAAGCCGTCCTCCGCGGCGCGGTCGACGAAGTAGCTCTTCGGGTGACCCACATCGTTGGTGATGTCGCGCGGGTGCTCGCCTACGAGAACGAGCGCGGGGTGACAGGTGAAACCGTGGCCGAGCTGCGGCAAGCGAGCCGGGAGGGCGGACCGGAGCAGCAGGGCGGGCGTCCCGATCGCGCCAGCCGCGCACACCACGGTCCGCGCCCGGACCCGATACTCCCCCGGCGGCCACTCGCCACTCCCTCGCGCTCGGCGCGCGGCAGCTGCACCCGGTTCGTGCCCTGCTTCGCCTGGTTCGGGCAACCGAGGTTGCACAGGCTCGACCCGCGGCAGCCCTGCACATTGACGGGGAACTGCTCGACTCTGAATCCGGCCTTCCGTCCCCCCTCGACGAACAACCGGTTGTTATCGTTGATGAGGGAGTCTTCGAGCAGGTGGACGCCGTTCTGCGCGGCGAACCGCTCCGAGCGGGTCACGATGTCGGCGTGATCGAGGCCGGGGACGCTCCAGCGCCGGATCACACGCTCGGGCGCGGTGAGCGAGGTGCCGGTGTAGACGACGGTGGAGCCGCCGTACACGGAGGCGAACGCCAGGGTCATGGTGCCGTCGGCCGTGAGAAATCCGCCCGTGTCAGCATACAGTGCCGCGGCCATCTCGAGCTCCCGCCCGGTGAACTCGGCGTCGCCCAAGCGCGGCCCCTTTTCGAGCACCACGACCCGCCTGCCGTCACGCACCAGCGGCGCGAGCTCCTGCGCGACAGTCCCGCCCCCGGCACCCGAGCCGATGATCACCACGTCGTAGCGACGCTCTGCCGCCTCGCTCACCGGCGCACCTCCCAGCCCCGCGGGTCCGCGCGATAGCCGATCTCCGTCGCGGCGGCCGGCCGCCCGTAATAGCCCATGAACACCAGCGTGCGGAGCCCCCAGAAGCCGCGCCGCACGAGCAGGAGGGGCGCGCGCTCGATGGAAGCAAGCAGCCGCGCGCGGCGTGCGGCGTCGAGGGCGCTGAACCGGCGAGCGTACCGGACGACGGCGATCCAGTCGATCAGCCTGAGGAACACTTTCAGCCCGCGTCGCAGCGACGCAGGGCGGTCCGCGAGCGCCTGCTCGACGATTCGTTCGAGGTCGGTCCACCCCGTCGCATCCAACCGGGCCGCTTCGGGCACGACCGTCGTGACGACGGCGGCGAAAAGGCGTTGCATGCGCGGAACCTAGGGGTCGAGAAGCGGAGCGGCAACGCGCGCTCGGAGCGGCAGGACTTGCTCATCATGTCCGATGGCGCCATGCTCGTGTCCGACGACCGAGCAGGCGTCGTATACCGCATCCCCTACCTAGGAGCAGACGGCGGTGACAGAAGAGTTGCAGGAGTACCTCCGCCAGATCGACGCGGTCAAGCGCGAAGGCCAGGCGCTGGTCTCGGGGCTATCGCAGGCCCAGCTGAACTGGCGGCCCGGGCCGGAGCGTTGGTCCATCGCCGAGTGCTTGGTGCACTTGAACATCGCCGTGACGAAGACGCTGCCGGCGTTCGACCGGGCGATCGAGCACGCACGATCCCGCGGCCTCGTCGGGCGGGGGCCTTTCCATTACAGCTGGTTCGCGAACTGGATGGTGCGCTCGATGGAGCCGCCGCCGAAGCGCCGGATGAAGACGTTCAAAATCTTCCTGGTGCCGCCCGGCGCCACCCACTCCGCGGGCCAGGTGCTGCCCGAGTTCCTGCGTGTCCGCGACCAGCTTGCGGAGCGCGTGCGCCAGGCGGACGGGCTCGACCTGCGACGTCCCCGGGTCGTCTCGCCCGTCACCCCGCTCTTGCGGATGCCGCTCGGCGCCTACTTCGCGTTCGTAATTGCACACGACCGCCGGCACCTGTGGCAGGCCCGACAGGTTCGCGAGGCGCCGGGGTTCGGCGTGCGCGGGTGAATTCGGGTGGGGACAACTGGACGGGTAGACGGCGAGGCAGACGCTGAGGCGCCGAGACGCTGAGTTGGGCGTCTTGGCATCTGGGCGTCTACCTATTCGCTCGCTCCCCCTCGAGCAGGGCTCTCTTCCGCTCTACCCCCCACCGGTATCCGCCGAGGTCCCCCCCTTTACTCACGACGCGATGACACGGGATCACCACCGCCACCGGATTCGTCGCGCACGCGCGCGCCACGGCGCGGGTCGCCCGCGGCTTCCCGATGGCGCGTGCGATTGCGGAATAGGAGCTGGTGCTGCCGTACGGGATCTTGCGCAGGGCCTCCCATACCCGCCGCTGGAATGCCGTAGCGCGCAGATCGAGCGGGAGATCGAGATCCGGCTGGCGCCCGTCGAAGTGGGCGGTGATCTCGGCCACCCACGGGCGCAGCGTGGCGTTGTCGCGGGCGATGACCGCGCTCGGGAATTCGGCGCGCAGCCCGCGCTCGAGCGCGGCAGCGTCGTCGCCGATGCCGATGCGGCAGATGCCGCGTTCGGTGGCGGCGACGAGTAGTCGCCCGAGCGCGCAGGGGACGACGGCGAACGCGATGCGCGTCCCCGCGCCGCCGCGGCCGTACGTAGCTGGGGTCATGCCGAGCCGCGCGTGCGCGCCCTCGTACACGCGACTGGTGGAGCTGTAGCCTGCTTCGTAGAGTGCGGGGCTCACTTTCTTTCCCTCCTTGAGCTGGGTCTTGAAGCGCGCGAGCCGGCGCTCGTCGCGGTACTGCCGCGGCGTGAGCCCGAGCACGGCCCGAAATGCGCGGAGCAACCGATGCGGTGTCGTGCCGGCGCGCGCGCTCAGACTCCCGAGGCTCGCCGGCGCGTCCGGATGTGCATCGATTCGGTGGCACACGGCGCGCACCAGCGCGATCCGTGGGTCCGCCGGCCTGGCTTCGCCGGGGCGGCAGCGTCGACAGGCGCGGAACCCTGCCTGCTCGGCCGCCTCGGGAACCGGGAAGAACGCGACCTGCTCCCGATGCGGCTTCTTGCTCGCGCACGACGGCCGGCAGTAGATGCCGGTCGAGCGCACCGCGTACACGAATGCGCCGTCGTAGCCAGCGTCGCGGGCCAGCACGGCCCGCCAATGGCGCTCGGACGTCAGGCCGGTGACAACAGCGGCACGGGTCACGCTGGAGAAGTTAGCGCGCCCTCGTGCCGCGATCTATCCGTATTTGGCGGCCGAATTTGGTGAGCAGAGTCAACCGGGGCCCGTCGGGCCTCCCGGAGCGACTGCGTATTCTTGTCGCGAAGGGAGGCCCGACGGGCTCCGGGGGACTACATCCAGGGTTCGTCTGCGGAGGGCCCGTAGATCGATGGCACCTTGCCGTCCGCCATCCGCAGGTACACCGAGAACTGGCCGCGGTGATGAACGCTGTCCATCAGCATGTACCACAACACGTCCATCTTGCGGATGTCCCCCATCTGCTTGGGCGCCACGAAGAACTTTACCGTCTTGTTGAGCTCCGCCTCCGGTGTCTTCTTGATGCGCTCCACAAACGCCTGAGAAGACCTCTCGTACGCCGCGATCACCTCCGGCAGGGTGCCGGGCGCCGGCGGCATCTTGCCGAACTCGATCCCACCTTCCAGGGCCTGCTCGCTCGCCTTCTGCTCCGTCACGAACATCCACGCGAGCTCCCTCGCCGACTTACACTTAGCGTGGGGCTTCAGGTCTGCTTTGGCGCTTGGGTACGCCTTGAGCACCTTCATCGTGGTGGGGACCTCTTTCTGCAACGCTCCCAGGAACTGCTCCTTCTCGGTCATGGCTTCCTCCTTGCGAGGTATGCGGCACAGGCTGCCAATAATACGTCGGCCGGCCTGCGATGATCCAGCGGACCGGCATGCTGCGCCTCAGTGGGAGGATACGAGCCAGGTATCTTCGAGGGGTGATCTACACCGTCGGCCACTCGACGCGGAGCCTCGAGGCCCTCGTGGCGCTGCTGACGGCGTATCGGGTGGGGCTCGTCGTGGACGTGCGCCGCTATCCGGCCTCTCGCCGGCACCCGCACTTCGCCGAGCACCCGCTCGCCGCCGCGTTGCAGGCGGCGGGGATCGGCTATCGGCACGACCCCGACCTGGGCGGGCGGCGGCGGGCACGCCGGGACTCCCCCAACACGGCGTGGCGCAGCGCCGCATTCCGCGGCTACGCGGATCACATGGAGACCCCCGCGTTCGAGCAAGCCGTCGCGCGGGTGATTGCGCTCGCCGACGCGCAGCCCGTCGCCGTCATGTGCGCTGAAGCCGTGCCATGGCGCTGCCACCGCCAGCTCATCGCGGACGCGCTGCTGGCCCGAGGGATCGCCGTGCGGCACATCCTCGGGGCGGGGGAGCCCCGGGACCACCGGCTGTCGCCCTATGCGCAGGTGCTGGCGGACGGGCGCCTGCGCTATCCCGGGCAACCCGACCAGACGTCGCTGTGTTGAACGGCACGCGCTGCCGCGGCATCGGACTTCCCATCCTAAGGAAGCTCTGCATAGGTGACGCGAAGTCGGCGTGGGGGCTAGCACGCTGACACGCGAGGGCGCACGGCAGGCACAGAAGCTTCGATATCGCCCATGCTTCGGCGTAGATGTGTCGCCCGAGCGCCCTCGCGTGTGACGCGTGCGACGCCCCCACCCCCGACTTCGCGCGACTTGTGCAGAGCTTCCTTAGGGCAGCGGTTGTCCCTGCACCCGCTCGAGATACGGCTGGAGCCGGTGTCCGGCGTAGCGGAAGGAGTCGGCCAGCAACACCCCGAACACTGCGAGGACAGCCACGAGCGCCGTGGCCGTCGCCCAGTGCCGCGGCCGGAACTGCTTGAGCGTCGGCGCCGTGGCCACGAGGCCGAGCAGCGAGCCGATCACCACCACGGCGTCGAAGCTGGCCCGCTGCCAGTAATCCGCGTTGAGGTGCAGCCACATCCCGAACTCGTCGAACGTGAGGGCGAGTCCCACCCCGTATAGGATCGCGGTGGCCGAGAGCCACCGGCCGGTGGGACGGCGAAACAGCAGCACGGCGCCGACGGCGGCGAGTAGGAAGATCCCATAGTTGAGATGATGCAGGTGCGTCCCGCGGAAATGCGAATGGATGTCCGGCATCCTGCCGGACATGATCAGGAACACGAGGATCCGCGACAGAACGAAGGTGAACGCAAAAGCTGCCCACACCTTGCGGGCGAGGACGTGAGCGGGCGCCGGCGGTGATGCCGGAGGCCCGGGCGTCGCGCGCTCTGTGTACATTTCCGCCCCACCGCTGGAAGTTGGTTTCATAAGGAGACTCCCGTCATGCGGAAAGGGTAACATGGCGCGTCAGAACATCTCGAGCGGGACGCCCTGGGAGCCGATCGTGGGATACTCCCGGGCGGTGCGCGTGGGGTCCGTCGTTCACGTGGCGGGCACCACGGCGACGGGATCGGACGGCAAGATTGTCGGAGTCGGCGACCCATATGCCCAGGCGGTCCAGGCGCTGCGCAACGTCGAGCGCGCGCTGCGGCAGGCCGGCGCCGCGCTCCGGGACGTGGTGCGGACTCGCCTCTACCTGACCGACATCGCGCATTGGCAGGAAGTCGGCCGGGCGCACGGCGAGGTCTTCCGCGCCATCCGGCCGGCGAGTACCATGGTGGCCGTCAGCGCGCTCGTGGCTCCGGAGATGCTGGTGGAGATCGAGGCTGAGGCCGTCGTGGAAGCGCATGGTGCGGTAGATTCGCGGAGGAGGTGACGGTCCGGTGTCTGTGACGGATGTCGGTAAGAAGGCCACGGTGGCGTGTCCCTTCTGCGCCACGCTGAACCGCGTGGACCTCGGGCGGCTCGCCGATCGCCCGCGGTGCGGAGAATGCCAGCGGCCGATTCTCCTCGACCGCCCGATCGCCGTCGGCGATGCGACGTTCGAGCGCGTGATCGCCGATACCGAGGTGCCGGTGGTGGTCGACTGCTACGCCGACTGGTGCGGGCCCTGCAAGGTCGTGGCGCCGATCCTCGATGACTTTGCCCACGATCGGGCCGGGGAGGTGCTGGTGACCAAGCTCGACACCGACCGCAATCCGGCGACGGCGCATCGCTTCGATATCCGCGCCATCCCCACCGTGCTGGTGTTCTGGAAGGGCCGCCCGGCAGGCCGGCAGACAGGCGTCCTGTCGCGCGCGCAGCTCGACGCCCTGGTGGACGCGGCTGTCCGCTCGTGACATGACCTCCGGCACGCCGCAGCGCTACGACCCGGCGCCGTCTCCCCGAGCGCGGGCCGATGTGTCCGAGCGCTCGCGCGGGGTGGCACTGGGGCTCGCCCTCGTGGGCGGTATCTTCGGCCTGCACCGCTTCTACACTGGCCGGGCGCAGAGTGCGGTGTGGATGTGCCTCACCCTCGGTGGGTGCGGGATCTGGTACCTCTACGACGTTGTGGTGATCGCTGCGGGAGACTTTCGGGACGGGGACGACCGCCGCGTCGCCCGCTGGGAGGTCGGCGCGGACGAGAGTGCGGGCCCACCCTCCCGGCGCCGCGTTGCGGACCTCGAGGACCGCATGCTGCTGCTGGAGTCGCAGGTGAGCGAGCTCGCCGAGCGTCTCGATTTTACGGAGCGGTTGCTGGCCCAGGCGCGGGAGCGGGGAAGCCTACCGAAGGGGTGAAAGGCCGGGGAAAGGCCCCGCCCCTTACCGAATACTTCCGGGGAGGCGGGATGAAGATCGGGGTCCCGAAGGAGACCGTCGCCGACGAGCGCCGTGTAGCCCTGACGCCGGATGTGGCTGGGCGACTCGGCAAGTCCGGCCTGCCGGTGCACGTCGAACGGGCCGCGGGCCAGGCCGCTTCGTTCGACGACGAGGCGTACCGTGCCGCCGGGGCGACGGTGGTCGCGACGGCGGCGGAAGTCTTCGGACAGAGCGACGTCGTCCTCAAGGTGCAGCCGCCCTCGAGCGAGGAGATAGCGCTGTGCCGGGAGGGGGTCGCGCTGGTCGCGGTGTTCCAGCCGTCAGCCGAGCGGGAGGCCGTATCCCAGCTCGCGGCTCGCAAGGTAACTGCGTTCAGTCTCGCGTTGCTCCCCCGTATCACACGCGCGCAGGCGATGGACGTGTTGTCCTCTCAGGCGACGGTGGCGGGCTACAAGGCGGTCCTGCTCGCGGCCGCGGCGGCCGGTCGCTTCTTCCCGATGCTCGTGACCGCCGCCGGCACCCTCGCGCCGGCTCGGGTGCTGGTGCTGGGCGCCGGGGTGGCGGGGCTCCAGGCGATCGCCACGGCGCGCCGCCTGGGGGCCGTCGTGTCGGCGTTCGATGTGCGGCCCGTGGTGAAGGAGCAGGTGCAGAGCCTGGGGGCGAAATTCCTGGAGATGGAGATCGGCGAGCACGCGGAGGCCGCGGGCGGCTACGCGAAGCAGCTGTCGGAGGAGACGCACCGCCGCGAGCTCGCGTTCATCGCGCAGCAGGTGAAGGACGCGGACATCGTGATCACGACAGCGGCGATCCCGGGCCAGCGCGCGCCGGTCCTGATCACGGCGGACGCCGTGCGGGCGATGAAGCCAGGCGCGGTGATCGTGGACCTCGCGGTCGAGACGGGCGGCAACTGTGAGCTGACCGAGGCCGGGCGCGAGGTCGTGCGGAACGGCGTGCTGCTGCTCGGGCCGCTCAATCTGCCGAGCACGCTGCCGCAACACGCGAGCCAGATGTACGCGCGCAACATCTCGAGCTTCCTCTCCCAGCTCATCAAGGACGGCGCTCTGCGGTTCGACTTCGACGACGAGATCGTTCGCGACACCTGCGTCACCCACGCCGGGGAGGTGCGGAAGCCATGATCGACTACTGGTCCATGCTGTTCGTGCTCGTACTGGCGACGTTCATCGGGCTGGGCGTGATCCGCCGCGTGTCCCGGCTGCTCTACACGCTGCTCATGTCGCTCACCAACGCGGTCTCGGCCATCGCCGTGGTGGGCTCCATCGTCGTGGCGGGCGCCGATTACCCGGGGACGATCCGCATCCTCGGCGCGGTCGCGCTGTTCGCCTCCATGACGAACATCGTGAGCGGCTTCCTGATCACGGACCGGATGCTGAAGATGTTCAAGAAGCAGTGACCTACGCCATCGCTCAACTCGCCGCCGTCCTGGCGACGGCGCTGTTCATCTTCTCGCTGCACTGGATGAACGATCCGAAGACCGCCCGTCGGGGTGTTGTGGCGGGGGTCACGGGGATGTCGATCGCCGTGGCGGCGACGTGGATCCAGCCTGAGATCGTCCACCACGGCTGGATCGTCCTGGCGATCGTCGCCGGATTCATCGTCGGCGTGCCGCTGTCGCGCGTGCCGCTCACCGCCGTGCCGCAGCGGACCGCCTTGTCGCACGCCTTCGGCGGGTTCGCCGCTGGAGTGGTGGGCACCGCGGAATACTTCCTCGGGGCGGGTGAGAATCCGGCGCAGCTCACGGCGTTCCGGATGAGTGCCATCGTGGCCGAGGTGATCCTCGGGTTCCTGACATTCACGGGGAGCCTGATGGCAGCGGGCAAGCTGCAGGAGGTCAAGTGGATCCCCCAGCGGCCGGTCACCTACCCGGGACAAAACGTCGTCAACGTCGGCGTGCTGGTGATCGCCGTCGCGCTGGGGGTGCTGGTTGCGGTGCATCCGACGGCCGCCTGGTCGGGACAGGTCTTCTCCGCGATCGTCGGGCTGGCCGTGCTGTTCGGCGTGCTGCTCATCATCCCGATCGGCGGCGCCGACATGCCCACCGTCATTTCGATCCTGAACTCGTACGCGGGTCTCTCGGCCGTCGCGATGGGCTTCGTGCTCAACAACAAGCTGCTGGTGACCGCCGGCGCGCTCGACGGCTCGAGCGGTCTGATCCTCTCCGTTATTATGTGCCGCGCGATGAACCGGTCGTTCACCAACGTGCTATTCGGCGCCTTCGGCACGGTGCAGAAGACGGCGGCGCTCGGGGCGCAGAAGGTGTGGAAGCAGGAGACGGTCGAGGGCGCGGCGCAGTTGCTCGAGCAGGCGAGCCACGTGGTCGTCGTCCCGGGATACGGCATGGCCGTGGCCCAGGCCCAGCACAAGGTGCGCGAGCTGTACGACCAGCTGACGAAGCGCGGGGTCACGGTGCAATTCGCTATCCATCCGGTCGCCGGGCGGATGCCGGGGCACATGAACGTGTTGCTCGCCGAGGCGGACATCCCGTACACCGCGCTCGTCGAGATGGAAGAGATCAATCCGGAAATGCAGCAGTGCGACGTGGCGCTCGTCATCGGCGCGAACGACGTCGTGAACCCAGCTGCCCGCTATGCCAAGGGCAGTCCCATCTACGGCATGCCGATCATCGACGCGGACAAGGCGAAGACGGTCCTGGCCATCAAGCGCAGCAAGAATCCGGGCTTCGCCGGCATCGACAACGAGCTGTACGTGCAGGACAACACCTGGATGCTGTTCGGCGACGCGAAGGCGGTGATCGGGGAGCTGGTGAAGCAGCTCGCAGGCGGGGGCCTGCACTAGCCTGGCTTGACGCCCCAGCCCGCGCGCCGCAGCTTCACCGCCCTTACCCATCGAGGAGCGTCTCCATGCGCATCGCCCGACTTGCCGCCGTGTCGGCGGCGCTCGCTCTTGCGACCTGTACCCCGGCCGAGCGCGGGGTCGTCGTGGCGCCGTCCGGTCCGCAGTTTGACTCTCACGTCCAAGACCTGGTCGGCACCCCGGATATGATCGTGGACGCCAAGACGCTCGCCACGTCGTGGGTGGTCTACGACCACGAGATCCGGGAGGGATCCTGCAGCCTGCAGGAAGCGAACCTCACCCCCGGGCAGTACCGCCTGCTCCGGTTCACGGTGGTCACCCCCAACATCGGTGACGCGGACATTTACATCGGCGACCCCAACCGGCACTGGGATCCCAACGGCGATGGCGACGGCAGCGACTCGGACGGGCTGTTCGAGAACAACGCCTGCCACCGCCATTACCACTTCCGCAACTACGCCCTGTATCAACTGATCGATGGCAGTGGCAAGATCACCAAAGCGCGCAAGAACGGCTTCTGCATGATCGATGTGAAGCCGTACAACGACGGGGCGCCGCCCAAGTCGTGGGTGTACCGCGCCTGCGGCCGGCCGGCGCGCCCGGAGCTGGGCCTCCCGGAAGTCCCCGGGAACCAGGGGATCAGCGTCGGCTACGCGGACGAGTACTACAAGTGGCTCGCCGGGCAGTATTTCGTGCTGAACGATCCCAACGCCGACCCCGTCCCGCCGGGCGAATACACGCTGCGGATCTGGGTGAATCCCCCGTTCACGGCCAAGCGGACCGAGCCGTGCCCGGCGGTCGATCCGCAGGGGTTCTGCCACATGTTCAAGGAGAGCAACTACGCCAACAACATCGGCCAGGTGCGGATCACAATCCCTGACCATCCCGGGAAGACGGGCTTCGGCCCGGGCGCCGAGAGCAACCCGCCGGCGGACGACATCGTGGATGACGAGAATCGGCCGGACAAGTGAAGCCGGAGTCGTCGGCCAAACCGCGAAATGCGAGAGGCGGCCTGTTGGGCCGCCTCTCCTGTTACGTCCGTCTTACATTCGTCCAGCCGACGGTCAGCGCCCGCCGCACGCCGTTGGATCTGCAAGGCACGCGGAGTTCGCCAGCCGCTCGCTAATCGTGATCGGCAGGAAGGTGCCGGGCATCGTTAACGCTTCCTGCCCCGGCTGCCAAATGTCCGCAGGAATGCCGAATCGGTACTCGTCGGACAGGCGCCGCCCCTGGAGGAAGAGGTTCACCTGGCGTTCGTACTTCAAGAGATCGAGCGCGGTCACGGTGCTGGCCGGCGTCCACGCGGTCAGACCGTCGAGGGCCCGCAGACTGTCGATCGCGACCTGGAAGCCGGCCGTATTGCCGGCCGCGAGCGCCGCCTCGGCTACAATCAGACGCAGCTCGCGTGCCGAGAGGACGGTGAGCGGCGTGAAGTGGGTCGTGTTGAGGAATCCGCTGCTGCCGCCGGCCACCTTCGGTTTCGGACAAGTGGCGACCGTGGCCGATCCGCACAAGAAGCGCGCGAGCTCAGGGTCTGGCCTGTTGTCGATCGGGTCCCGGAGCCGGATGCTGTCGACGAAGATCGTCTTCCCGCCACTACCACAGCCTGACTGGGTGCACAACGGATACACGTAGGCGCTACCGATGCGCATCTCGAGCCGCTCGTTCACCTCGAACCCGATGTCCGCGAAGTTGACGGTGGCCGAGCTGAACGTCAGCTGGAACCGGTAGTTCGGTTGCTTGAGTGTGGTCGCGAGCGCGAGGGCAGCATTGGCGTCAGTGACCGCGCCGGCGTCGTTCACCAGTGGACTGGCGACTGGCACGCTCGCTGGGGCCGGGTTGAGCTTGCCCCACAGCGCCAGGTAATAGCGCGCCGTTGCACGAGCCGCAGTGAGGTCGAGCTCGAGCGCCTTGTTGCTCGTCGCCTGAGCAAGTGTGATGCCGTTCGTCGCGTAGTTGATCGCCGTCTTGTAAACGGAGTCCATCTTGCTGGCACCGAGGGGCGGGGCGGCGTTGCGGCCGCTGGAGCCGATCGGGAAGTTGTCGAACAGGTTCCCGATGGCGGTATAGACGAGGGCCCCGTACAAGTACGCGCGTGCCAGGTCGTCGTCGTTGGACAAGACGCTCTTCGCTTTGAAGCCAACGAGCCGTCCGATCGTGGTGTCCGCCCACCAGCGCGCCTCGCCGACGTAGAAGTAGGCCGCGTCCACGAACTCGTTCGTCGGCTCGGAGATTTGCCCCTCATCGAGG
>QHTT01000002.1 GCA_003220935.1 Gemmatimonadota bacterium | reverse complement strand
TCGGCCACGGTGCGCCGCCTAACGGATCGCGCTTAACCTGCGGGCGACCCACCCGCCGGCGCAAGAGTAGTGGACGAACGTCCCGTGCCCGCCAGGGCACGACACAACGGCTTCCTTTAGAACGAGAGCGCCCGCCAGCTTCAAGCGCTTGTTAGGCGGCATGCTCTGGAGTAGACAACATCCCGCGTGCACGTCCATCCACGACAAGACGCTTAAGGACAGCTAGGTACCGCTCGCACAACTCAGGAATCTCCTCGTTCCCCTCCCAGTCCACGAACCTATAGTGCAGCACGAACGCGAGGTCGGGGCTCCATTCCGTGTCTGTTGCGGGCCTGGGAGCTTCCCCCTCCACCACTTCGACCAAGTTTCCTTCGCGATCGAACTTCTCTACAACCGCGCGCTCGCTGAGGTAGGCGGCGTCCTTCACGTAAACATCAACGTGACCGTCGAGTTGAACTGGTTGGTCGTGTATGTTGGCGTCGCGCCTGGACGCGAAGAAACCCATTAGCTTGTCTTGTGTTACGAAGCGATCATACCAGACCTGACCGCCGGGCTTGGTCTGAGCTTCCTTCAAAGCGTACTGAGCCACGGATCTGCCTGCGGACAAGAATGCGCTGAGGTTATATCTGAACACTTCCGGGTCCTCCAGCGAGGATCTCATCTGGCCGAGGAAGTGCGAGGCTTCCTGCAACTTGCCTTCTTCGTGCATCAGTTCATGCTCGCGGCATGCCGCCTAACGCCGGGGATAAGCTGCGAAGCTCACGAAGTTGACGAGGCTTCGTCAGCTTCATCCCCTTGTTCGACGGCGGGCACGGACCTACCTCGAAATCATTCCGATCGTCCCGAGCCACGTTTCTACCAGCTGAGGCCATCCCGTAATCGGAGATTCCGTGCGGCGCAGCCCGAACGCATGCCCGCCCTTCACATACACATGCATTTCTGCGGGAACTCCAGCCTTCCTGAGCGCCGCATAGTAGACGAGCGAGTTATCTACCGGATCTGTCGGATCATCCTCCGCCTGAAGCAAGAACGTCGGCGGCGTCTGGTTGGTGACGTGAATAGCTGGATTCAGCGCGAAATCTGTCTCGCGGGCCGCCAAATGCCCCGGATAGAGAGCCACGGCAAAATCGGGGCGGCAGCTTTCTTTGTCGGCCGCGTCCACAGCCGGATAAACACGCTTCTCAAAATGCGTGCTCATCGCGGCGACCATGTGACCGCCTGCCGAAAAGCCGAGCACGCCGATCCTGTGCGGATCGATATGCCACTCCGCGGCGTGGAAGCGCACCAGCCCCACCGTCCTCTGCGCGTCTTCCAGTGCCGTCAGACAATCCAGATACGGACCTGATTTCACGCACGGCACGCGGTATTTCAGCAGCACGCAGGTCATGCCCCTGGACGTCAGCCAATCACAGGCCTCCGTGCCTTCGAGATCGATGGCCAGCACGTTATAGCCTCCGCCCGGGAACACGACCACCGCCGCGCCCGTGTTGCGTCCCTCTGGCGGATAGACGGTCATCGTCGGTTGCGAGACTCTGTCGACATAGACCCACGGCCTGCCGCCAACGAGCCTCTTGCTACCCGCGGCGTCCACTACCGTGCCGGACACCTCGGGCCCCTCGACTGGCCGCGCGTCAGGGATGACACCCGGCCAGATCGGCACTTGCGTATGGCCCGGCGATGGTTGCCAGGCGGTCTGCGCAGCGCACGGACCCGCAAGCGAGAACAGCAGAGAGACAGCCACACCCGCCCACGCGTCACGTCGCATCACGCCCCTCAATGTCTGTTAGTCCGTCGAACGGATCGCGCTTAAGCTGCGGGCGACTCGCCCGCCGGGGCAAGAGTAGTGGACGTTAGTCCGTGCCCGCCAGGGCACGACACAACCGCTTCCTTTAGAACGAGAGCGCCCGCCAGCTTCAAGCGCTTGTTAGACGGCGCGGTCAACACAACGGCACCCGGATAACCATCACAGCACATCTCCGCACGCCACCTCACTTGTGCAGCGCTCCGGTCTGCGCCTCTCGAAGCCGATGCGCACGAAAGAACGCCCACATCAGGCTCGATGCGTCGATACTGTTGCTGGTGCGCCCGACGAACCATTCCGGCAGCGGCTGGCCACCGGGCCAGGTGTGGCCTCCTCCTCTAATGGTATAGAGCACCACCGCCGCGTCGTCAGCGCACTTCGTGTATTCGAGGCGCGTGACGTCCGTCGCGACCACAGAATCGACCGGGTTCGTATCGCACCGGTTTCTTCGGGCCCAACTCGCCGTAAAGGCACGGATGCCCTGAAATCGCTGGGGGGCAACCCACGAGAACCCTCCCTTGTACGGAGCAGCCGCATCGGCGGTCCCGTGAAACGCGATCATCGGCACCGGTCGCTGGTCCGTGCACCAGCTGAACGGTAAGAGGAGAGCAGCTCCCACCATCCCGACCGCGGCGATCCGGTCGGACAGCGTGCAGGACAGCGCGAACGACATGCCTCCGCCATTGGAAAGGCCGTTTGCGTAGATCATCCGCGGATCGATGTTGTACCGCACCTCCAGCGTGTCGATCAGCTCGGAGATGAATCGGACATCACGCGACGGTTCGGCTCCGCCGCCCTCGTGCCAGACCCGTGGTCCGCCGCCGCCCTCTCCCGACGGGTACACGACAATGAAGCCGTACTCGTCCGCGACCCGGTCCCACTGGCTCGTTTCCCTCTGCGCGGCGCCCCACAGCCCGGCGCCGTGCAGACTGATCACGAGCGCGGTCGGCTTCGCGCGATCGTAGCTCCTCGGCACGTAGAGTACGTATTCGCGCTTCCGCCCGGAGGACATGAACGAACCGTTGGGCCGGTTCGCCACGCGGAACGACAGCGCCTCGACCAACACCAGCAGCACGGGTAGGCTCAACAACGCCAGCACGGCGCCGATGGCGCGCTTTCCCTCCCGCATGATGGGTGGCGCGGTCACCGATGCCGGTTCCACGCGAGCGCCAGCGGCGCCGCCGAGATTCGCGCGAGGGGGACCGCCAGGATCGCGATGAGCGCGAGCTGGTAATGCGCGACGAAGGGCGTGGAGAAAAACCACACGAGCACACCGTAGAGCGCGAGTACGGCGAGGACCCAGCAGGCCGCGCCGGCGACGAGCGCGCGGTCGCCCAGTAGCCGGCTGCGATCGAGGCGCGTCGCGATCCAAGCGGCAGCGGACATCTTGATGCCAACCAGGATGCCCAGGATCAGGGGCAACGCGTTCCACAAGGCGCGCTGCACGCTTGGGCTGTCGATGATCCACTCGACGATGGGTCCGAGCAAGATGAGGAGCGTCAGCGTGAGCAACACACTCCCCTTGACGATCCATTCACGCCCGGTCAGGCCGATGTGCAAGCTCTGCACCAGCTGCTTCCAGGTCGCGACGATGAACCCCGCCAGGATGAGCAGCACGACTGTCGCCGCGCGGGGCGTTCCGATGGCGTCATCCATGCGCCGCGCGTGTTCGGTCACCACGGACCAGGTGCCCGACCACTCGAGCGCGAGCGGCATGGCGACGAGCACCA
>QHTT01000001.1 GCA_003220935.1 Gemmatimonadota bacterium | reverse complement strand
GTAGACCGTCCCGCTCATGGACTCTACTTTGTTGCCGTTCAGGTTCCCGCAACTCGATCCCTCGGCAGCGCCCGTCCAGTGCTCCATGCCCAATACCAGGCCATCAGCATTCAGGGCGCTGTAGACTACTCGCTGCTCGAGCGCGTCCAGCACCCCGGTGTCGCTACCCGGGTGCTTGGAGCACACCATCCGCAGGTTGCCGTCGGCGTCGTAGCCGAACGTGACGTCGGTGCCGTTCGTATATTGTATTCGGTCGCGACGCCCCAAGGCGTCCGAGGTGAACAAAAACGAATCCGGTTGGAAGCCACCCTCGAGCCACGCTACCTTCATTTTTGCCAGGCGAGCATCCGCACCGTAGCCGTAGTACAACGTATCCTTGCCTGTGAAAAACGTCACGCGCCGGCCCCCAATGTCGTACCACGAGCGCATCGCGACGTCGAAGAGTATAGACTTATCGTCCCACCGTGCGATCTGGCGCTCGGAGCGTACAGTGCCCTCGGGATTGTACTGGAGCGTATCGACGCTGTTGCGGTTCTCCGCCGTGAACAAGCGGCCCACCGCATCGTAGCTCCTAACAATCGTGTCCCCCGCCATCGTCTTCCCGAGATAGCTCCTCGCCGGGTAGGTCGTTTGGCGCAGACGTCCGGCTGCGTCGTAGGTGTTCTTAATCACGTGGCTGAGCCGGGTCTTGAGCGAGTCGAGGAGACCACCGCGGTTAAAGTAACGGTACTCGGTGTTGCCCATGTCGTCGATCATCGTGATGGGCCGGTCTGCCGCGTCGTACGTCCAGCGGCGCATCACCAAGCGAGGATCCAAGACCGTGTCGATCGTTCCAGTCGGACTGTAGAAGTACTGGGTTAACTTTGGTCCATTCAGCAACGTGTCGTCGTACACCTTCACCGTATCGATGCGGTTCAGGAGATCGTAGGCGTAGTCCGTCCGATGACGCATCGGGTCGCGGACGAACCGCGGGCGGCGGTAGCTGTCGCGCAGGATCTCAGTCTTCACGTTCTTAGGCGAGGTGATCACGGAATCGTTTCCCCACGCATCGTACGCAAATTGTGTGATCAGGTGCTGCGACGATTTAGTCCACTGCATCGTGTCCACCACCGACACCGCACTATCCGTGACGGTGGAGAGGAGCCCCCGGGTCGCGCCACTCGTGAAGTACTGGAACGCCGTGCGGTGCCCGCCTTGCGCGGTGAACAGGGTCGCCAGGCCGAGCGACGGATCGTAGGCGACGAGCGTCGTATCCACCGGTCCCCGGATGCTGGTGGGGGAGTCCGGCACGTTCGCGTCCCCGTAGACATACGAGGTCGTCACCGGCTGCGTGGTGCCCGTGCCCTGGTACGTGCTGTCGGTGACGGACTGGAGGTTGCCGCGAGTGTTGTAGACGGCGCCGAGGATCCGACCGTCAGGGAACTGCACTCGCGTCACGAGCGCCGGGTTGTTCCCATCGCCGCGCGCGAGGCTCGTGACGTAGCCCAGCGGGTCGCGCACCTTGACCGGCGCGCCCCAGCGATCGATCCAAAACTCAGCGGTGTCCGCGACATCGATGCGGGGACCGTCGATCTTCGTATACGCCACCGCCGTGTCCACCGCCACGTTGCCGCTCGAGCCGTTGCCCGCCGCTAGGCCGTTCTCATCCCACGGCTGAAACCACGTCGTGGCCGTGTCGAGATTGGCCGGGTCGAGCGGGACCTTCACGGTATCTACGCGCACTCCCTTTGCGTAGACGAAGCTCGTCGTGTAGTTGCGGCGGTTCGTGCGCCCGGTCATCCGCCCCGCGGCGTCGTAGGCGAACCCGGTGCTCACCGCGTCCGGGTCGAGGAGGCTCGTGAGCCGCCCGCTCACCACCGTGGCATCGAGCACCCGGTTCGCCGGGTCGGTAAGCTTGTCGAGCTTGCCGTTGCCGTCGTATGTCAGCATGTAGGTGGTCCCGGTAACGCCGGGAGGCACCTGAATGCTCGTGAGGCGTGCCGGCGAGCCGGTCCAGGTGAAGATGGTCTGTTGCCCGACGCGGTTCACGGTCTGAATGTGGTGGCCATTGGCGTCGAACTTGACCTGAATCCGGTGACGGAGCGTGCGGGTGTAGGTACCGATGCCGTCGTACGTCAGCGTGTCCCGATATGCTCCGGGTGGGGCCACCCAGGTGTTCGTGCCGGCCGGCGCGTACAGCTTCGCCGAGCCGTCGCCGCCCACCCACAGGACCGAACCGTTGGGAGCGCCCACCGGTTGGTTGAACACCAGTTGCTCGACGCCCACCAGGCTCCACCCGGCGCCGAAGTCGCTGCGGGAGCGATCCACCACGATGAGGTTGCCGGACGCCGTGGCATCGTAGTTCCCGCCCGGATACTGGTTGCGGACAAGTAGCGTGAATGGATATACGCCCGTGGTGTCATTGCCGGGGTCGTGCGCCAGCACCACTTGCCGGGTGGTCGGTGCGCTGCTCCACCCGTTGTACGTCGCCGAATCCCGCGGACTCCCGTTGATGGACAAGCGGACGAAGACGCTCGTGGGCTGACTCACGGCGCCTTCATTCACCGAAGCCGCCACGATCGGCCTCGGCACCGCCTGCGCCGAGTTGTACAGCAAGGTCAGGGACCGCTCCCGGCCCAGGGTGGCGTATCCGGGTAGCCCGTGCGTCACCACCAAGTCGCCGCACTCCCACCCCGCGGCTTGACTGGCGCCGGACGTGAGACACAGCGAACGATCCACGTTGTCCCCGTTCTGGTTGCGCAGCGCGACGGTGGGCGGGCCGGCCGGGGCGGCGATGGTCACGGTGTACCACCCCTGATCGCTGGAGAAGTAGCCATTCGCCGCCAGATACAGGGTGCCTTCCAAAGAGCCCACCGTGTAGGTCACCTGCACCTCCACCGACGTAGGGTAGGCCGCCCCTGCCGCCCCAACATGGAACGCCGCCTGCGCACCGCCCTTGCTGGGGTGAGACTGGATCACTGGCCCGTTGCCAGGGCCGCTCGACAACGTCGCCGACTGCGGACTGACCGACTCGCAGCTGATTCCCCCGTCGGAACCGCACGAGAATGTGTAGGTGTCGGTAGTGCCGTTAGGAGTGCTAGTGTTGTAGACGGTGAAGGTTGCGGTGTATGGGCCGCTGTTCGGCGGCCGCGTGACGGAGCCACCATGCGGTTCGACATCCGTCGAGTAGACGATGCAGCCGGTCTGGCACAACGGCTGGCCTTTCTGGGCCGCCACAGGCTCAGGCGTCATGGAGAGACCGGCGATCAAGAGGCACGCGAAGCTTGCCGACGGAAGGAAACACACGGCGCGACGGTGGCGAGCGACCACGGGAAGCTCCAAGCGAAGAGGTCACCCGCGCTGAAGGCACGCAGTGTGCCGCTCCGCGCCTCCCCGCCATCGTTTTCGTTGATCGCGCATCCGTGCAACGACTTGAGCGCGTGACGCACTGCTCTTGCTCCCTGCCATCAGTCTGGCGCATCTGCACAAGCGACGGCTCCCGGATGTGCATGCGATCCGATCAGCACCGAGGCGCTGTCTTGGGAGCGCGTTGCAACACCGCACGTTGGCTGCCTCCCGACGCGCGATCCAGCGGTGCACAAGGCTCTTGTGCATCGCTGTGCAGCTTGTGCATCCAGGTCGTGGCACGGCTCCCCTGACGCGCGGCGCTGTTCTCCAACCGCGTTGGTTCTTGCGGGTTAGCAACGGGTTCCGCAGCGCGCGCCTGGCACGCCGCGTGCCTTCCCTCCGTGCGGTCACGACCCCGAGGCCCGCGCGATGCCGGCTGCCCTGCTGTCCAAGCTGCCCCTGCCCGACTCCTTCGAGTCGGGGTACCTCGAGTTCAACGGCATCCTCCCGCTCGAGCTGGCTGACGACCACCTCCGGGTCGCCGTGGCCGGCGAGCCCGCCGTCGAAGTGCTCGATGACCTCGAGGTCTCCTTCGGTGTCGCGCTCGAGCTGGTGCCGGTGTCGCGGGATGAGCTCCTCGACGGGATCCGCCGCGCCTACGCGGCGGCGGAATCGGTGGTCGAGTTGGTGCGCGATCTCGATGCGGAGGTAGGCGGACGGACCGAGGGCGGGGACGCCACCGTCGCGGATGCGCGCGATCTCGCGAACCAGCCGCCCGTGATCCGGTTCGTCAACCTGTTGATCCGCGAAGCGTACGAGGCGCGGGCGTCCGACATTCATCTTGAGTCCTCCCGCGAGGGGCTGCGGGCGCGGTTTCGGCTGGACGGGGTGCTCGTGGACGTGCCGAGCCCTCCCAAGGGACTGCAAGCGGCCGTGGTCTCCCGGGTAAAGCTCCTCGCCGAGCTGGACATCGCCGAGCGGCGCCAGCCGCAGGACGGGCGCATCCGGGTGCGCCTCGAGGAGCGCGAGCTGGACCTGCGGGTCGCGACCGTCCCCACGCTGTACGGCGAGTCGGTCGTGCTGCGGCTGCTGGACCGCGGTGGTCGGCCGGTCGCGCTCGAAGAGCTGGGCATGCCGCCGGAGCTGCTGGAACAGTTCCGGCGGCTCGCGGCCCGCCCGCACGGGATGCTCCTCGCCACGGGGCCGACGGGCAGCGGCAAGACGACGACGCTGTACGCCGCGCTCGCACTGCGCAACGCCCGCGAGGAGAAGATCATCACGGTGGAAGACCCGGTCGAATACCACCTCGAGGCCGTCACCCAAGTCCCGGTGCACGTGAAGGCGGGGATGACGTTC
>QHTT01000131.1 GCA_003220935.1 Gemmatimonadota bacterium | reverse complement strand
CAGACGAGCGCCTCGTCATCGCTCGCTTCGGCGGCCACGTGCGCGAAGCGCTCGTTGACCCGTTCGTACGCCCGCCAGGTGGCGCCGTCGATCTGCGTGTGGCCCACGAAGTAATGGAATAACGGCCAGATCGTCCGATTGGCGAATCCCGCGTAGTACAACGCGATCTCATGAGCCGTGAGCGGGACGGCGCGGTAGCTGACGTGGTCCGTGGCAGCCGGCAGGGCACCGCCCGCCGCGTCCCCTGCTCCGTCCTCCCGGGCCGCACCGGTCCACCCCACCCACACGCCCCCGCGTTGGGCGAGCACGGGCTCGAGTGCGGCCACGAGTCCCCCCGCCGAGCGCCGGAAGCGGGTGCCTTCGGGCCGCCGTTCCGCGGTGAACGGCAGCCGGTTCGAGACGACGACGAGGGAGCGATTGTTGGCGGGAGCGGAATCGGCCCGAACGGGCGCATCGGGCCGCTCTGGGTCGGGGGAGCGACCGGTGGGGGGCCCGATGGGCGGCGCGGGTCCAGCGTGCTTCGGTGTCATGAGCTGTGATGGCCAATCTGCCAAGGTGCCGCCCGGTTTGGAAGCGCTCGACTGTGACGCACCTCACGCTTTAACATCGCGCCCGCCCCGCCCCAGGACTGGGCGGTCCTAGATGCCAGCCGGAAGACCGTGGGCGTCACGGACGTCAAGGTGTACCGCAACGATACCCTGCTCGTCGACGTGACCGATCCCAGCGCCCTGTACGACGTCGGCGCCCGCATTCCGCGCTTCCGCCTCGGCGACACGGTGAAGGTGGTCGCGGCAGTGTCGAACACGACGAACAGCGGGTTCACGCCTGCGACGTTCGTGTTCCTGCACGTGCGCCACATCGACCCGCTCGGGACGTCGTGGCACCGCGTCAAGATGGAGGACAACGGCGACGGCACGTGGCAGCGCCGCTGGATCGCGCGCAGCACCGGCATCGATCGCTTCGTCGTCGACGCGCTCGACGCGGCCACGCTGCTGCTTGGCACACCCGACAACTACCGGGCGCACGAGGTCGGGATTCCATACCGGATCGAGTAGGAGGAGCCCGGAGGGCGGGGCGGGACGCGGGCCGGGGTCGAGGGGTCCCGCGAGCGACTGCGTATTTTTGTCGCGGAGCGGGACCCCTCGACCCCGGCCCGCGTCCCGCCCTTGCGTTTGTCGACCCACCCGCCTATCAGTGTGCGTCCCTCAACCGAGGAGCGCCGGTGTGAGCACACGCACAGTGCGCATCGCGATCGTCGTCGCCGGACTCATGGTCGTCTCGACCTCCGCGCAGGCCCAGCGGCGCATGCGAGGCGGGCGCGCGGTGCGGGTCGAGCGTCCCGGAGTCGGTCCGCGGGTCGGGTATGACTTCGACACCGATCACGCCTTCCTCGGCGGGCAGTTCAACTTTCCCGTCGGGCGTCGCTGGGCGCTCGCGCCCTCGGCCGACTTCTACCTCGGCACCACCGGCACGCCGTACCGCCTCAATGTCGACGTGAAGTTCCACCCGCCCACGGCATACGGCTTCTTCTACTTCGGCGGCGGGCTCGCCATCCTACACGCGTCGGGAAACACCGACACCGGGGCCAACGTGTTCGGAGGTTGGGAGGGCCGGCGCTACGCGCCCGTCAAGCCGTTCCTCGAAGCGCGGTTCGTGTTCGCAAGCAACACGTCGTTCAACCTCCTGGGCGGGCTCAACTTCCCGATCTAAAACTCGAAGCTCTCGATCTTTCGCAGGCCGACGCGTAGCGGGATCGCGGTCGCGGCCCCGCAGAGGAGGGCGGCGACGGCGAACCAGAAGATCATCCATGCGTCGACGACCACAGGCTCGCCCAGGTACACGGCTCGGACGTAAGCGTACACCGCCTGCCACAACGCGACGATCACCGCGGCGAGCAGCGCGATCGTGGCCATCATATAGACGAGGCCGCCGAACGACGTCGGGATCTGGGCCGCGTTCTCCGTCTCGAACTGCGGGTAGAGCGCGCCGAACCCGAGCGCCAGCGCGGCGATCGCGAACGTAAGCCCACAGATCGTCACCAGCCCCATCACCATCATGAACGGCCCCACCCGCAACAGCACATTGGTCAGCCCGGTGAGGAGGAGCGCGAGCACGAGCAGGGGCACGGTGCCGACCCAGTATTTGGACCACAGCAGCGCGCGGAGATCGAGCGGGCTGGAGCGCAGCAGCCACATCTGCCGCCCCTCGAGCGAGACCGCGGGGAAGATGAACCGGGCCGCGATCGAGGCGAGCACGAAGCCCGCGAGACCGAGGTTCAGAAACGATACCAGCGTGACGTAGAAGAACCCCACCGGCTCGCCGCGGTGCAACGGTAGCGCATTGATGTTGAACAGATACACCACGATCAGCGTCCCGAGCAGGATCAGCTGGCTCCACTGGGTGGTGTCCCGGAAGAACAGCCGGATGTCCTTGAGCACGAACTCGCGCTTCGCCACCGGGAGCGGCGTGAGTAACCAGCCGACCGTCCGCCGCCACACCTTCCCGCGCACGAACCGCTCCGCCCCCTCCTGTGCCTTGGTGAAGCCCGAGGCGAACAGCTGGCGGTGCAGCATCGCGCCCAGCGTCACGAGCGCTGCCGCCGTGGTCCACAACAGGATCAGGGGCAACGGATCGGGCGCGTGGCGCAGGTAGCCCATGATTGCGTTCGTCGCCCACTCGCTGGGCAGGAAGGGCGAGGTCGGCGTGCGCAGGACGGCGAGGAAGTCGAGGAGATTGCGGAACCCCTCCGGGCGGGCGAGCCGCTCGGGCCGAATCACGCGAAGCAGCAGGATGAGGCCCGCTGCCGCGCCCAGGGCGATGATCGAAAGCAGGTCCCGGGTGCGTCGCGCCGGGAACAGGTTGACCAGGATAAGCGTCATCGCGCTGCCCACGACGGCCGGCAGGACCAGCATCGGCACGATCGTCACCACGGCGTAGGGCAGGAACAGGACGCCACCGCGGTAGATGACTCCATACGCCGCGAGGATCGGGACCGCCATCAGGGCGACCATCCACGACGAGTGCAGCAGCGTCTCGCCCAGCTTCGCGAGGTAAAGACGCAGCCAATCGACCGGGGCGGACACGAGCAGATCGAGGTCCTTGGCGAGGAAGAAGCTCGACAACGCGGTGATCACGTTCGACAGAACCAGGATCGTGACGAAGGAGAGCAGCACCAGCCCGAGGATCTTGGCGGCGAGAAACGGCCCGAGCTCCTCGGCGCTGCGGACGTGCTTCAGGATCAAGTACAGCACTCCGTACACGCCGACCCAGAACAGCAACCCCACGGCGATGAGGAGCAGCAGCTTGCCGCTGCCGCCGCGCGACCGCTCTTCGCGCAGGCGCTGTAACGCGGTGCGCCACTTCGGCTGTAGCACGTGCCACAGCGACGGCTGCTTCACGCGCTCTCCCCCAGGACTTCCACCAGCTCACGCACGCGCGCGCCGCCGGTCAGCTTGAGAAACAACTCTTCGAGGGTCGCGTCGCCGGCGCGGTGCTGCCGGCGGAGATCGGCGACCGTGCCGTCGGCGACGATCTTGCCGTGCTGGATGATGGCGACCCGGTCGCACATCGCCTCCGCCACCTCCAGGGTATGAGTGCTCATCAGCACCGTACCCCCGCGCGCCACGAACTGACGGAAGATGTCCTTCAGCAGACGCGCTGCCTTGGGATCGAGCCCCACCATCGGCTCATCCACCACGATGCACTCCGGCCGGTGGATCAGCGCGCTCGAGATGATCAGTTTCTGTCGCATCCCGTGGCTGTACGCCTCGATCAGCTCGTCCTTCCAGCTCGCGAGCTCGAACACCTCGAGTAGCTCGGCGATGCGCCGCTCCACCGTGTCTCCTTCCTGCCCATACAGGCCTGCCACGAAACGGAGAAACTCCGCACCGGTGAGCTTGTCGTAGACGAACGGCCGGTCGGGGATGAAGCCCAGGCGCATCTTCGCGGCCGTCGGGTTGTCGTGGACGTTGTCCCCACCGAGCAGGACCCGGCCGTCGGTGGGGCGGAGGATCCCGGCGATCATGCGCAGCGTCGTGGTTTTGCCGGCACCATTCGGCCCGAGGAACCCGTAGAGCACGCCGCGCGGCACCTCCAGCGAGATGTCGTCCACAGCCACGAAGCTGCCGTAGTGCTTCGTCAGATTCTCCAGCCGGATCATAGCACCTCGAGCGTGAGCCGCCCGATCAGGCGGGCGAGCTCCACTTGCCGGGCCAGACCGCCGATCACGAAGCGCAGATGCGCTGCGTCGGCGGGGAATTCGCCGGACGTCGGGTCCACCGTGACCCAGTCGCCCAGATACACCTCCGCCCAGGCGTGATAGTAAAAGCGGCCGTCCAGCAGCACGAGTCCCGCAGCGGCGCGGGCCGGCAGCCCCACCGCCCGCGCCAGCGCCACGTACAGCACCGTGTGCTCGTTACAGTCGCCGCGCCGCCGCGCGAGCACCTCCACCGCGCTGGGCAGATGCGTGGCGACCGTCTGTGCCACGTGATCCGCGACCCAGTGCAGCAGCAGCTCCGCCGCGCGCGCGGGCTCTCGCTCGCGGCCGATGATCGCCCGCGCCTGCGCCCGGATGCGCGGGTTGTCGCTCTGGATCAGGGGCTCCGGCTCGAGGTACTCGCCCAAACTCGTGTCGCTCGCCGGCAGCGTATACCGGGCCGCGAGCTCCCCAGCCGCTTCCCGGCGCACCATCAGCGTGTCTCCCGCGAGACGCTGGCGACCCGCCCCCAGCTGGAGGCCCCGCACGTCGCCCCCGCCCAGCCGCACGCGCAGCTCGGGCGTGGCCGCGGGAAGCAGCCGAGCGCCCGCGGCGATAGCGGTGGTGGGGACCACGTCTCCCACCCGAGGCGCCGCGCTGGCCCGAGCGACGCGCGCCGTGTCCCGGCGACGGAAGTTCTCGTACGCGATCTCAAACGCCGAGCGCTCCATCGTGAAGGCCACCGGGCTGGTGGCGCGCACGATGTGACCCGCCGCGTCGATCCACGCACTGCCGCGGACGCCGTCCCGCAGCTGCTCGATCCGGAACGCACGCACCGTGTCGAAGTGGACGGGCACCCACGCCATCGCCGTCGAGTCGTAGTCCGCGCTGTCCGGCACTACGAGCGTCGATTCGGCGGCGATGGTCACGCCCACATCGCGCATCGCGAGCAACAGGGGATCAAACACCCGGACCGAGTAGGTCTTGCCGGGCTTCAATTCGCCGCCGAAGGCTAGACGCCGCGGCAGCAGCGTCGGCAGCACGATGGGCCGGCTGAGGGGAACCCGGGTGAACTCCGAATCGCCGCCGGCGACGAGCCATATCGCGAGGGCGGTATCGCCCAGCACCATCCCGTGTGACGAGAACCGCCCGACGTCGCCGTCGAAGGTCGCCTGGACGTCCTCGAGCCGCAGCGCCCGCGACAGCGTGGCCCGGCTCTGGGCCGTGGTACGGTGCAGCACGCCGAGGGCGGGGACATCGAGCACCAGGACGTCCTCCACCCGGATGGCGCTGCCGGCGGTGTCGATCGTGGAGGAAGCGAAGCCGACCTGCTGACCGCCGATGTCGAGCCGGTAGTAGACGGCTCCGGGCGGCACCGAGAGGGCCGCGTCGGCCAGCCGGGCGCTCGTGGTGCGGAACAATTCGCGCCAGGCGAGCCACCCGAGCGATCCGGCCCACGCGACGAGGATCGCCGCCGCCCAGGCGCGGCGGGTCACGACTCGGCGGCTCCCCGGAGTTTGAGCGCCACCTCGAACGCGTCCCGGTCTTCGGGCGTCTCCACCACGATGGCGACGTCGGCTGGGAACGACGCATTCCCTGTGTGGGCCTTCAGGACCCGCACCATCACCTCGGCTGCGTCCTCGACGGAGAGGTTGCCGGCGCCGGTGCCGATCGGCGGCACGGTGAGCCGCGCGAACTCCCACTCCTGCGCCCGCTCGAGTGCCGATTGCCAGGCCCGCGCCACGCCGTCCCTGGTGACGGGCTCGGTGTCGCTCCGGATCACCGCGTGAATCACGAATTCAGCAGGGAGATCGCCGCCGCCCGCGGTCACGACCGCGGCGCCCACCGCCAGCTCTTTCTGGATGCGCATGTGGCCCGTGAACTCGGCGCCGCCTACCTGCTCCAGCCGGCGCACCGCCGGCGTCGTGGGATCGAGCCGGGTCGTAGCGGGGCGGACGATCGCGTCGGAAGCGAGGAACGCGAGATCGTCCACCACCACGCGAATCACCTGTCGGCGGCCTCCCGCGAACGGCGGTACATGCGGGTCGCCTCTTCGGGCCGGCGCAGCCGGTCGAGCACGATGCCGAGTCCGTACAACGCCTTGGCGTTGCGGGGCTCGAGCTCGACGGCGCGCTCGTAGGCGGCGCGGGCGCCGGGGAGATCGTCGATCTTATTGAGAGCCTCGCCCAGCTGGTACCAGCCGACCGCGCGGCCGGGCTCTGCCTCCACCACGCGCCGCAGGAACGGCACCGCTTCGCTCCACAGTCCTTTGCGCGACAGCACGACCCCGAACGCGGCGAGGGCGTCGGCGTGCACCGGATCGTTCCGGAGCGCGCGCTGGAGGTCGCGCTCGGCTGCAGTGTAGTGGCGGGCAGCGGCCAAGCGCCTGGCGCGCTCGACCAGCAGTCCCACGTTCTCGGGATCGGCCGCGAGCGCGCCGTCGAGGGTGGGCGGCACGGCGGGCGGCGGCGGCGCCGGTGCTATCGGCAGCTCGGGCCGCAGCTCGGGTGGCAGCTCCGCGTGGATCGGCGGCGGGAGGCTCGCGCGCCGCACGTCGGCCGGCGTCGCGATCGTGCTGGTCTCGGTCAGCGACTCCGCTTCCTCGATCAGCTCCGCCGCGACGCGAGCCCGCTCGGCCGCCGACTGCCACCGCGGCTCGCGCTTGCGGATCACCTGACCACCTCGCTCGTCAGCCATGACAGGTACGGCTCGAACCCCCGATCCACGCGGAGAGCGAGCAGCTCGGGCACCTCGTACGGGTGCCGCTCCCGTACCGCCCGGCACAGCGCCTCCCACCTCGACACGTCGGTCTTGAGCAGCACGACCACCTCACTCTCCTCGTTGACCTCGCCCTCCCAGCGGTACATCGAGCGCCCGCCCGGGAGCAGCGTCCCGCAAGCTATCAGCCGTTCCGCCAGCAGGGCTGTGACGAGGGTCCGGGCGTCGGCGTCGGTTGCCAGGGTCGTCAGCACCACCAGCGCAGTCGGGGCCATGGGGGAGGGCTAACGTAGGAAAAGAAGGGCGGTTAGGCAAGGCTGGGCTGGAGGTTGGTGGAGGACGGTGGGGGTTTGGTGAAGGTTAGGCCTCCCCGACCTCCACAACCTCCACGACCTCCACGACCTCCGCAACCTCCACCGCCTGCCTCCGGAGAGTTGACCGGGGAACCGGGGCCTATCTAGCCTACGAGTCTATGCCGAGCGATGCGTTGATCGTGCGGGGCGCCCGCGAGCACAACCTCAAGAACATCACCGTCGAGATCCCGCGGAACAGCCTCACCGTCATCACGGGACTGTCTGGCTCCGGCAAGTCGTCGCTCGCGTTCGACACCATCTACGCCGAAGGCCAACGGCGCTACGTCGAATCGCTGTCCGCGTACGCCCGCCAGTTTCTCGGGCTCATGGAAAAGCCCGACGTAGACGCGATCGAGGGCTTGTCCCCGGCGATCTCGATCGAGCAGAAGGCGGCCGGCCACAACCCCCGCTCCACGGTCGGCACTATTACCGAGGTCTACGACTACCTGCGCCTGCTGTGGGCGCGGCTCGGCACCCCGCACTGTCCGAAGGACGGCTCGCCGATCGAGCGCCAGAGTGCATCGCAGATCACCGACCTGGTGCTCGAGTGGCCCGAGGGGACGAAGATCGAGGTACTGGCGCCGCTGGTGCGCGGGCGCAAGGGTGAGTTTCGCGATGTGTTCGAAGCGGCGCGCAAACAGGGCTTCGTACGCGTGCGCGTCGACGGCGTGACGTACGACCTGTCCGAGGTGCCCAAGCTGAATCGCCGGCAGAACCACGACATCGCCGTCGTGGTCGACCGACTTGCGGTGCGCAAGGCCGACCGCGGCCGCCTGGCGGACTCGATCGAGACGGCGCTCAGGGCTGCGGACGGCACTGTGGAAGTCGCGCGTCACGGGGGAGGGACGGGAGGCGCGAAAGCGACGCTCTTCTCCGAGCGCTACGCCTGTCCCAAGTGCGGGCTCTCGCTGCCCGAGCTCGAGCCGCGCCAGTTCTCGTTTAACTCCCCGTTCGGCGCGTGTTCCGAGTGTTCCGGGCTGGGGACCCGGCGCGAGGTGAATGCCGAGCTCGTGCTGGGAGACCCGAGCCTGTCGCTGCTCGAAGGTGTGGTGCTCCCCTGGGGCGAGCCCGGCGGCTATCTCCGCAAGGTCATTCTCCCAAGTCTCGCCCGCGCCTTCAAGTTCGACTTGAACGCCGCCTGGAAAGACCTGCCCGCGGCCGCGCGCAAGGTGCTGCTCGAGGGAGCGCCGGGCCGGAAACTCACGTTTCAGTACGACAGCGAGAAGTGGCACGGCGAGTACGAATCGGGATGGGACGGAATCCTGAAAAACGTCGAGCGCCGCTACCGCGAGACGGCGTCCGACAGCGTGCGCGAGCAGCTGGGAGAGTTCATGGTGGAGCAGCCGTGCCCGGCGTGCGGTGGCAAGCGACTCAAGCCCGAGAGCCTGTCTGTGCTGGTGCACGGCAACAGCATCGGCGACGTCGTGGACCTGCCCGTCAGCGACGCCCTCGCCTTCTTCGAGAGCATCCCGCTGCGGACCAACGGGCGCGTGGGGCTCGACCCCGGCGTCGCGCGGCCGATTCTGAAAGAAGTGAACGACCGGCTGCGGTTCCTGAAGAACGTCGGGCTCGAGTACCTCACGCTGGGGCGCTCGGCCGACTCGCTCTCCGGCGGCGAGGCCCAGCGGATCCGGCTGGCTACCCAGATCGGGAGCCGACTCGTGGGAGTGCTGTACATCCTCGACGAGCCGTCGATCGGGCTCCATCAGCGCGACAACGCGCGCCTGCTCGAGACGCTGAAAGAGCTGCGCGACCTCGGCAACACGGTGCTGGTGGTGGAGCACGACGCGGAAACCATCCGGGCGGCGGACCATGTGGTGGATCTGGGCCCCCGCGCCGGCCGGTACGGAGGTGAGGTGGTGGTCGCGGGCCCCCTCGACACCGTCCTCGGGCACGCTGACTCCCTCACGGCGCGCTACCTGCGCGGCGAGCTGCGGATACCCTTGCCGCCGCGGCGGCGAACCCCCGACCCCCAGCGCAAGCTGGGGGTAGTCGGGGCCCGCCAACACAACCTCCGCAACCTGACCGTCGAACTGCCCCTCGGCCTGTTCATCGCCGTCACGGGGGTCTCGGGCTCGGGGAAATCCACGCTCATCAGCGACATCCTGTACCGGGCCCTGGCGCGGCACTTCTATCGCGCCAAGGTGATGCCGGGGGCGCACGACCGGATTGAAGGGCTCGACTTTGTCGATAAGGTGATCGACATCGATCAGAGCCCCATCGGCCGCACTCCCCGCTCGAACCCCGCCACGTACACGGGGCTCTTCACCCCGATTCGCGAGCTGTTCACGTTCCTCCCCGAGTCGAAGATCCGCGGCTACGGGCCCGGGCGCTTTTCCTTCAACGTGAAGGGAGGACGCTGCGAAGCGTGCCAGGGCGACGGCCTCGTGAAGGTCGAGATGCACTTCCTCCCCGACGTGTACGTCCCGTGCGAGGTGTGCAAGGGCCGGCGCTACAACCGGGAGACGCTCGAGGTGCGCTATAAAGGAAAGTCGATCGCGGACGTGCTCGACCTGTCGGTGGGCGAGGCTCTCGACTTCTTCGAGAACCAGCCGCGCATCCGCGCGAAACTGGAGCTCTTGAACGACGTAGGGCTCGGCTATATCCACCTCGGCCAATCGGCTACCACCCTGTCCGGAGGCGAGGCGCAGCGAGTCAAGCTCGCGACCGAGCTGGCGAAGCGCGACACGGGGCGCACCCTCTACATCCTGGACGAGCCGACGACCGGACTGCACTTCGAAGACGTGCGCCTGTTGCTCGAAGTGCTGCATCGCCTAGTGGACAAGGGCAACACGGTGGTGGTGATCGAGCACAACCTCGACGTGGTGAAGACCGCCGACTGGGTCATCGATCTCGGTCCAGAGGGCGGTGCGGCGGGGGGGGCGGTGGTCGCCCAAGGGGCACCGGAACAGATCGCCCGGGTGCGGGCCTCGTTCACGGGCCAGTTCTTGCGCAAGGTGCTGGCGGCGGGGGACTAGCTCGGTAAGTTCAAGTCGAACGGAGGATAGCACGTGACAGACGTCCTCGCGATTGTCTTCATCTTCGGGGGCGGCACCCTGTTTCTGCTGGCCATCTCGCCGGTCGGCAAGGCAGTGGCCGAACGGATCAGGCGACACGGCGGCGCCGCGCTACCCGAGGACGTGCGGGCCGAGCTGGACGCGCTGCGCTCGGAGGTGGTCGGCGAGGTGCAACAGCTGCGCACCGAGGTGAGCGAGTTGAGCGAGCGCATGGACTTCGCCGAGCGGCTGCTGGCCAAGCAGCGCGATACGGAGCGGCTGGCGCCGCCCGGGAGCCGGTGATGCCCAGGGAAGCGGTCGCTTTCCTCATGTTCGTCACCATGGTGGGAGGGTTCGTGCTGCTCTACCCGGTGGTCCGGGCCCTGGCCGAGCGGCTGCGACCCCGCCCCGAGGCGGGCAAGGACGAGCTGCAGGCCCTGCGGGACGACGTGGTGCAGGAGCTGCAGCAGATGCGGCGCGAGATCGCCGAGTTGGGGGAGCGGATGGACTTCACCGAGCGGCTGCTCGCCAAGCAGCGCGAAGCGGAACGGCTCGCGCCACCGAGGAGCGGATGAACCCCGAGGCCGTGGCCGTCCTGATCCCCATCACCGCGATCGGCGGGTTTTTCGCCTTCATGATCGTGCGCACCGTGAGCAAGGCGTACACGGCCAAGCTGCAGGCGCAGGGTCAGGCGCCCGGCGGCGACGCGCGGCACGAGGAGCTGGTCGCGACGGTGGAAGAGCTGCGGCGGGAGGTGGCGGAACTCGCGGAGCGGGTGGATTTTACGGAACGGCTCCTGGCCAAGCAGCACGAAGGGCCGAAGCTCGCGCCACCGCGCTAGATGTGGCGGGAAACCCTGGTCGCCCCGGAGGCGTACAGCGTCCACATGCTGCAAGTAGCCACGCCCCCTCTGCCGCCGACGCCGCCGCCGGGGGTGGACTTGAACTTCCTGCTCGACCAGCTGATGCCGATCGTGGGGCTGGTCGTGGTGTTCGTGGGCCTGCGCTGGCTGTTTCGCACCCCCGTAGGCGAGGCCTTCGCCGAGCGGATTCGGCTGCGGGCGCGGGGACGCTGGGGGGTGGGCGTGGGGGGAATGAGCGAGGATCCGCAGCGCGTGGCGGCGCTGGAGGAGCAAGTCTCGCAGTTGCAGGGGCAGATCTCCGAGCTCGCGGAGCGGTTAGATTTCGCTGAGCGGCTGCTCGCCGAGCAGCGCGGGCGCAAGTTGGGCGCGGGACAATGAGGGCCCGCCAGCACATAGAGGGTCATCATGGGAATCTTTGACCGTCTCTCGACGCTCATCCGGTCGAACATCAACGACCTGATTTCCCGCGCTGAGAACCCCGAGAAGATGCTGAACCAGCTGATCGTCGACATGCGGACCCAGCTGGCGAAGGCGAAGCAGCAGGTGGCGGCGGCGATCGCGGATGAGAAGCGGCTCGCGGCCCAGGTGGACCAGGAGAAGAAG
>QHTT01000078.1 GCA_003220935.1 Gemmatimonadota bacterium | reverse complement strand
GTAGACCCCAGGGGCCACGGCAGCCCCAACGCTCACCGTGAGCGTGGAGCTGGTTCCGGTGGGCGCCGCCGGGTTGAACGACCCCGTGACCCCGGACGGCGCGCTGCCCAAACTCAACGTCACCGCGCCGGTGAAATTCGTGCGCGTGATGGTGACGGTTGTGGTGCCGGTCATGCCCTGGACGATGGTGAGCGCCGCCGGTGAGAGCGATAGCGCATAGTCCGGCGTCGCGCTCACCGTGAGCGTGAGCGGAGTGGAGCGGTTGCCCGCTGTCGCGGTCCCATTAACGGTCAGGTTGTAGACCCCGGGCGCCACGGCAGCCCCGACGCCCACGGTGAGCGTCGAGCTGGTCCCGGTTGGCGTTGCGGGATCGAACGACCCTGTGACCCCGGTGGGCGCGTTGCCCAAGCTCAACGTCACCGCGCCGCTGAAATTCGTGCGGGTGATGGTGACGGTCGTACTGCCGTTCGCGCCCTGTCCGATCGTGAGCGCCGCCGGTGACAGCGACAGCGCGTAGTTCGGGGCCGCGCTCACCGTGAGGGTGAGCGGCGTCGAGCGGTTCCCCGGGGTTCCGGTACCGTCCACGGTCAGGTTGTAAACCCCGGGCGCCACAGCGGCCCCGACGTGCACCGTGAGAGTGGAGCTGGTCCCGGTTGGCGCCGCTGGGTCGAACGATCCGGTGACGCCGGTGGGCGCGTTGCTCAAGCTCAAGGAAACAGCGCCCGTGAAATTGGTGCGCGTGATCGTGACGGTCGCGGTACCGGTCGCGCCCTGTTCGACCGTGAGCTCCGCGGGTGTCAGCGACAGCGTGTAGTCCCCGACCGCGCTCACGGTGAGGGTGAGCGGCGTTGAGCGGCTCCCCGGGCTTCCGACGCCGTCTACCGTCAGATTGTAGACCCCTGGCGCCACCGCGGCCCCGACGCTCACCGTGAGCGTGGAGCTGGTCCCCGTAGGCGCCGCCGGATTGAACGACCCCGTGACTCCGGCGGGCGCGCTGCCCAGACTCAGCGTCACCGCGCCCGTGAAGTTGGTGCGGGTGATCGTGACGGTCGCGGTTCCGGTCGCGCCCCGTTCGATCGTGAGCGCCACCGGCGCGAGCGACAGCGAGTAGTCCGGCGCCGCGCTCACGGTGAGGGTGAGCGGCGTCGAGCGGTTGCCAGGGCTTCCGCTTCCAGCCACCGTCAGGTTGTAGACCCCGGGTGCCACCGCCGCCCCGACGCTCACCGTGAGGGTGGAGCTGGTCCCCGAGGGCGCCGCCGGATCGAACGACCCCGTGACTCCAGCGGGCGCGCTCCCCAGACTCAGCGTCACCGCGCCGGTGAAGTTGGTGCGGGTGATAGTAACAGTCGAGGTGCCGGTCGCGCCCTGCCCGATCGTGAGCGCTGCCGGCGCGAGCGACAACGCGTAATCCGGCGTCGCGCTCACGGTAAGGCTGAGCGGTGTCGAGCGGTTGCCAGGGGTCCCGCTTCCAGCCACCGTCAGGTTGTAGACCCCGGGCGCTACCGCCGCCCCGACGCTCACTGTGAGTGCGGAGCTCGTGCCTGTGGGTGCGGCTGGATCGAACGCCCCGGTGACCCCGGTGGGCGCGCTGCCCAGACTCAAGGTCACTGCACCGGTGAAATTCGTACGCGTGATGGTGACGGTCGTGGTACCCGTCGCGCCTTGGACGATCGTGAGCGCCGCCGGTGCGAGCGACAGCGCATAGTCCGGCGTCGCGCTCACCGTGAGCGTGAGCGGCGTCGAGCGATTGCCCGGGCTCGCGCTTCCAGCCACTGTCAGGTTGTAGACCCCGGGTGCCACCGCCGCCCCGACGCTCACCGTGAGTGCGGAGCTGGTCCCCGTAGGCGCCGCCGGATTGAACGACCCCGTGACTCCAGCGGGCGCGCTGCCCAGACTCAGCGTCACCGCGCCGGTGAAGTTGGTGCGGGTGATAGTAACGGTCGAGGTGCCGGTCGCGCCCTGGCCGATCGTGAGCGCTGCCGGCGCGAGCGACAACGCGTAATCCGGCGCCGCGCTCACGGTAAGGCTAAGCGGTGTCGAGCGATTGCCCGGGCTCCCGCTTCCAGCCACTGTCAGGTTGTAGACCCCGGGTGCCACCGCCGCCCCGACGCTCACCGTGAGTGCGGAGCTCGTGCCCGTGGGTGCGGCTGGATCGAACGCGCCGGTGACCCCGGTGGGCGCGCTGCCCAGACTCAAGGTCACGGCGCCGGTGAAGTTGGTCCGTGCGATGGTGACCGTGGTGGTGCCTGTCGTGCCCTGGATGATCGTGAGCGCCGCCGGCGCGAGCGACAACGTGTAGTCCGGCGCCGCGCTCACTGTGAGCGTGAGCGGCGTCGAACGGTTGCCCGGGGTCCCGGTCCCGTCCACCGTCAGGTTATAGACCCCGGGGGCCACCGCGGCCGCCACGCTCACGGTGAGCGTCACGCTGGTCCCGGTGGGCGCCGCCGGGTCGAACGACCCGGTGACGCCGCTGGGCGCGCTGCCCAGACCCAGGGTCACAGCCCCTGTGAAATTGGTTCGGGTGATCGTGACCGCTGTGGTGCCGTTCGCCCCTTGGACGATCGTAAGCGTGGCTGGCGCGAGCGACAGCGCGTAGTCGGGGGCGGGGCTCACGGTGAGGGTGAGCGGCGTCGAGCGATTGCCGGGGCCCCCGGTGCCGGCCACCGTGAGGTTGTAGACCCCGGGCGCCACCGCGGCTGCGACGCTCACGGTGAGCGCTGACGTAGTCCCGGTGGGAGCTGAGGGACTGAATGACCCGGTGACCCCGGTGGGCGCGCCGCCCAGGCTCAAGGTCACGGCGCCGGAAAAGTTCGTGCGCGTGATGGTCACCGTCGTGTTGCCGGTGGCACCCTGGACGATTGTGAGCGCCGCCGGTGCGAGCGACAGCGTGTAGTCGGCGGCCGGCCCCGTGCCGCCCCCCTCTTTGCCGCAGCCAACCACTACGAGGGCCAGACTGGCGACCAGAACGAGACCAGGACGCAGCCAGTGCTTCAGAACGGAGTGACGCATGATCCCTCGCCCAGTCGGACCTGGTGTGGTGACACCAGGCGTCGCATCCGGCGCAAGGTGTGAGCAGGAGCGTCCGACGCCCGCTGCTCTTCCGCCTGAAGCACAAAAGCAAAAACCGGCCACGTGGGTTGCCCCCACCCAGCCGGTTTCGCGATTCCCTCCCCCCGAGGCATTGGCGAGCCGCACGACATCGCGCCTTGGGGATCACAGCATCTGAGTTGCGCACCAACATGGACGCTGGGACGACAGTCCGCTAGAATGCCGTCGGAGCGCAAAGTCGTGCCAGCGACACATGGTGATTGCGTGACCTCGCGCCATTCCGCTGGTTGCACCGCCGCTTCTCCAAGTGATACTGTTACGGCTTCGTGGGTTACGGCTCCGCCCGATCGCCCCCCGGTGGGCAGGGTGGCGGCCATCCTGCATTGCGCGAGTCCGCCGGAAATGCCGTCATGACGCTTCGAGGCATTCGAACGGAGCACGGTCTGGAGGGTGGCGAGCTGGAAGCGCTGCTGGGCGACCGGAGCGCCCTGGACCATCTGTTCAGCGTGACCTATGAGGAGCTGCGACGCCTGGCCTCGAGCGTCCGGCGCAGCGACCCGAACGCGTCGCTCAGTCCCACGACCTTGGTGAACGAAGCCTGGCTCAAGCTCCGGAGCTCACCCGGGCTCGCCAACATCTCCCGCCTGCACTTCAAGCGCATCGCCGCGCGCGCCATGCGCCAGGTCTTGATCGAGGCCGCCCGTAGGCGGAAGGCTCACAAGCGCGGTGGGGGAGGACTGACGATCGTCACGCTGGGTGAGGCCGTCGATCAGACGCCTGCCGGCGCCGACGAATTGCTGGGCCTGGACGCCGCCCTCGAGCAGCTCGCCCGTCTGCAGCCGCGCCAGGCGTTGGTGATCGAGAGCCGGTTCTTCGGCGGCCTCGACGTGGCGGAAAGCGCGGAGCTGCTCGGCGTATCGGAGGCCACCATTCTCCGCGACTGGCGAGCCGCCAAGGCGTGGCTTGCCCATCAGCTGCGGCGAGCGAGCTGAGCCCCCAAGATGGATGCCGCGCGCTGGGAACGGATCCAGGTCCTATTCCATGAAGTAGCGGACCTGCCGGGACCCGCTCAACGGGCATTCCTCGAGACGGAATGCCGCGACGACCCAGCGCTCATGGCCGAAGTGCTGGGCCTGCTCGAGGAAGATGCGCGGGGCGAGTCGTTGCTGGATCGCGACGTAGCCAATGTGGCTGGCCAGGTGCTCGAGCAAGGGATCCCCCCGGCCCTCCTGGATCAGGATTTTGGTCCCTACCGAATGCAGCGGATGCTCGGCGAGGGAGGGATGGGGGTGGTCTACCTCGCCGAACGCGCGGACCTCGGCAGCGTCGCTGCCATCAAGATCCTGCGCGACGCGTGGCTCTCACCGGATCGCCGGGAACGCTTCGCCAGCGAGCAGCGGACGCTCGCCCAGCTCAATCATCCCGCGATCGCGCGGCTGTACGATGCCAGCACCCTCCCCGACGGGACTCCCTGGTTCGTCATGGAGTACGTCGAGGGCGTCCCCCTGACGAAGTTCTGCGAGGAGCACGCCTCCGCGATGCCGCAGCGTCTGCGCCTCTTCCGTGCGGTGTGCGAGGCGGTGGAGCACGCCCACCGGCATCTGATCGTCCATCGCGACTTGAAGCCCTCGAACATCCTGGTCAAGCCGGATGGGAGCGTGAAGCTGCTCGACTTCGGCATTGCGAAGCAGCTCGACAGCCTCGAGGGGCCCGTGGATCGGACCCGCACCGGGCTGCGGCTCATGACGCCGGCCTACGCTGCGCCCGAGCAGATCCTGGGCGAGCCTGTCGGCATTCATACCGACATCTACACCCTCGGCGTCGTGCTGTATGAGTTGCTGACGGGGCGGCTGCCGTTCGATTTGGCAAACCGGACGCCGGGCGAGGCTGCGACGGTGATTGTCGAGCAGGGCCCGGAGCGGCCGTCGGCGACCGCCAGGGAGACCGCAGCTGGCGGCTCCCCCCTTCCTTCAGTCAGCAAGCGGGCCTGGGCGGATCTCGACGTGCTCTGTCTCACCGCGATGCGCAAGGAGCCTGAGAGGAGGTATCGGACAGTCGAGGCGTTGATCCGGGATGTCGATCACTACCTCGCCGGCGAGCCGTTGGAGGCCCGGCCGGACACGTTGGGATACCGGCTGGGCAAGTACGTACGGCGCAATTGGCGCCCGGTGTCCGCCGCGGCCGCCTCCTTCATCATCGTCATCAGTCTGGTCGTCTTCTACACGGTGCGGCTCGCGACGGCGCGGAACGCCGCCGTTGCCGAGGCGGCTCGGACCCAGCGCATCCAGCGCTTCATGCTGAACCTCTTCCAAGGAGGCGACGAAGCCGTCGGGCCCGCGGACAGTCTGCGCGTCGTGACGCTCGTCGACCGGGGCGTGCAGGACGCGCGCAGCCTCGATGCGGAGCCCGCGGTGCAGGCCGAGCTGTACGAGACGCTGGGAAGCATCTACCAGAAGCTAGGCAAGCTCGACCGGGCGGATTCGCTGCTCCGCACCGCCCTCGCCCAACGCCGCGCGCTGTTCGGATCCGACCATGCCGAGACCGCCAAGAGTCTGGTGGCGCTCGGCAGCTTGCGGGTGGACCAAGCAGAGTACAAGGAAGCGGAGCGGCTGATCCGGGAAGGCCTGGAGATGAGCAAGCGGCAGCTTCGGCCAGGCCACCCGGCGATCGCCAGCGCCACGGTTGCGCTCGGGCAGGCCTTAGAGGAGAGCGGCCAGTACCAAGAAGGGATCAAGGTGCTCGAGCAGGCTGTTCGGCTGCGCAGCGCCGCGGGAGGCACGCCGACTGCGGAGCTGGCCGCCAGCATGCGCGAGCTGGCGAACACCCACTTCTACGCGGGGCACCTTGCGGTCGCCGATTCGCTGGACCGGCTCGTCCTGGCGATGACCCGCACGCTCAACGGGGAGCGTCACCCCCTCGTCGCCGAGGATCTCATCAACCTCGGCGCCGTGCAGCAAGAGTGGGGGCACTATAAGGAAGCAGAACAGTACTACCGCCAGGCGCTCGACATTACCCAAGCGTTTTACGGCCCGAACCATTACAAGACCGCTGCCGGTCTGACCGTACTAGGGCGGGCCCTCCGCTTCGAGCCACAGGGCAACGACGAGGCGGCTCGCCTCTTTGAACAGGCGCTCGTCATACGGGAGCGGGTGTTCGGGAAGGTGCATCCCCAGGTCGCGTCGACGCTCAATGAGATGGGAGGCGTAGCGCTGGCGCGCAACAGGTTCGCCGAGGCGGAGGTGCTCGCCAGGCGCGTCCTGGCCATCTACCGGACGGTCTACGGCGGCAAGCACGCGTTTACCGGCGTCGGGGTGTCTAACCTGGCCAGCGTGTACGTGGCGCAGCAGCAGTATGCCCGCGCCGAGCCGCTGTACCGCGAGGCGATCGAAATCTTCACGGAGAGTCAAGGAGCCGAGCACCTGAACACTGGCATTGCGCGGATCAAACTGGGCCGGACGCTGCTGCGCCAACGCCGCTACGCGGAAGCGGTGCGAGAGACGCTCGCAGGCTACGAGATACTCGCGAAGCGGACCGATCGGGGAGTGAGCTGGCTGGTGGACGCACGAAAGGACCTGGTGGTGGCGTACGACTCGCTCGGGCAGCCGGAGCAGGCGGCGAGGTTCAGAGCGGAGCTGGCAGACACGGCGAGCAAAGCAGTCAACGTCGCCAAGCGGCGGTGATTGAGGCGAGTGATCCTACCCGTCTCGAGCCTGAATCCCTATTTTCGGTGAAGGGGCGGTAGCTCAGCTGGGAGAGCACCTGGTTTGCAACCAGGGGGTCGAGGGTTCGAATCCCTTCCGCTCCACTTCCTCGGCGTCTCACATCAATACGCCACCGTGATCCGCTGCCGGGGGTGCGCGGGACGTTCCAGCTCGTCGAGCACCGCCACGGCGAAGTCCTCCGCGGAAATGCGGCTCCCACCTCTTACGTCCGTCAGCAGCTGATCCGTGCCGATGCGGTACGTTCCCGTCCGCTCCCCGGGCTCGATCAGCGCCGCCGGGCTGAAGTAAGTCCAGTCGAGCCCAGTGGGGGCGGCGGGGGTGGCACGGTACACCGTAAGCGCGTCGCGGTGAGCCAGCGCGACCGGGCGCCACGCGGCCGGGAACCCCGGCGTGTCCACCAGCTGCACTCCGGGTGCTACCTCGAGGCTGCCGGCGCCTCCCACCACCCCGAGCCTGCGGACGCCCGCGCGCTGCAGCCCCGCGATGAGCGACTGGGCCGCGTCGACCAGCATCTGCGGACGCACGTCGCCGGTGTGGGGGGGACCGACGGCGCTGATCACCGCGTCCTGACCGCGGACGGCCGCCGCGACGCTCGCCGGATCGAGTATGTCGCCTTTGACCACGTCGAGCGTCTCGGCCGGCGTGGCGAAGCGCGTCGGGTCGCGCCCGACGGCAGTGACCCGGTGCCCGCGCCGCAGCGCTTCCGCAGCGATGCGCCGGCCGATCGTGCCGCCGGCGCCAAAGAGTGCGATTTTCTTTAGAGACGCGTCATGTAGGATGCAGTGCGAGAGTCGCCGAGCCCCCCCGACTCCTCGAGGAATCGGAGAGGTCTCGGGAGACCCCTGGCCTCGTCACCAAGCGATTGCGTAATTCGAGAGAGCCACAAACAAAAGCGCGATCAGCGTCATGGAGCGTCACCCCCCTCCTGAACGTGAGCAGTTGCGCGTACCATCCGCCCGCCGGCCGAATGGGCACGTCTAACCACACCGTACTTCCGGCGGTACCTTGGACGGGGGCAACGTGGCCGCCCGACCTCAACAAGGTCTCAACACGTTGTGCCGGAACCCGTTAAGGTGTGGCTGGGAGTGTAAATGGTCGCTCAGTTTCAGCTCCAGCTTTTCGGATCGCCCCAGCTCGTGCGCGGCCGCGCGCTCGTCCGCTTCCGGACCAAGAAGCATCTCGCCGTTCTGCTGTATCTGCATTTCGAAGGACGGGCGCGCGCGATCTCGCGCGACCGGCTCGTCGATCTGCTGTGGCCCGACGTCCCAGCCGACAAGGGCCGGCATTCGCTGTCGCAGGCCTTGCTCGCTATTCGGTCTCGTCTCGGCACAGATGCGGTGACCGGCCGGGAGCAGGACGTGCAACTGCTCGCGGAGTTACCGTCGGAGCTCTCCGCCCTGCGCCAGGGTCAACTAGCGACTGTGCGTGTGGCAGAACCGTTGCTGGGGCTCGACGAATGCGCCGGCGCCGAATTCGCTCACTGGGTGGACGGCGCGCGGGTGCGGCTCAAGGCGCAAGCGCGAGACGCCCTCCGGGCCGCGCTCCAGCAGAAGCGGGCCAAAGGCAATCTGTCGGAGACGCATCTCCTGGCGGCAGCGCTGTACGACCTTGACCCGCTGTGTACTGACGCCGTGTACGCGCTCGCCGAGCGGGCCCTGCTCGACGGAGATACGGTGGCTGCGGTCCGGCTGCTCAAGGATCAAGTCCGGCGCGCGCAGGCCGAGCTCGGAGCCAATCCGAACCCCGAGATTGCTCGGCTCCTGCGACGGTTGGAGCGCGGTGAGCGACCTGGGTTTCTGGCTCAGCCATCTCCGCTCCCCGAGCGGCTCATCCGGCCGCGCGCATTCGTCGCCCGGGAAGTCGAGCTGGGACAACTGGAAGCGATCTGGAGTCGCGTGGGCGGCGCCGCTTACCAGACGTGCCTGATCAGCGGCGCGCCGGGGATTGGGAAGAGCTCGCTGATCCGTCGATTCGCGACCTCCCTCGGGGCGCGCGCGCTGCCCGTCTTCATGGTGCCGTGTCAGGAAATCGGCCAAGGCATTCCTTATGCCACCGTCTCGGAGCTCATCACCGCGTTGGGGCGTGATCCGGCGGCCAGCGGGACGGAGCCGCTCTGGCTGGCTGAGGCGAGCCGAGTGTGTCCGGGCTTGCGGGCCATCTATCCCGGCATTCCCCCGGCTCCCGACGCGCCCCCCGATTCGATTCGCCTGCGCGTGGCTGAAGCCGTGATCCGGATGATGGAAGCCGTGGCGGACAACGGCCCCGTGCTGCTCGCGTTCGACGATCTGCAGTTCGTCGATCCGGCGAGCCGCGAAGTGTTGTTTCTGATCACGCGGGGGCTGGAGCGGGTGCCCACACTCATCCTGGCTGGAGCGCGTGCGGGCGACGGGGAGTTGCGGCCCGAGGAGACCGGGGGCGGCGGATTGGTCTGGAAGGAAACCATTCACCTTCAGCCGCTCGAGCGATCCCAAGCTCTGAACCTGATCAGCGAGGTCTCGGCTGATGCCGAGGACGTGGGCGTACCGATCCGAGAAACGATTGTGCGCCTGGCGCAGGGGAATCCGTATCACATCGAAATGCTGCTGGCGGATTGGCGGACGCACCGGGCGAAGTCGCTGGCGGCGGCGGAGAGCTCGGGAGACGCCGGGCCGATCTCCTGGACGCCTCCGGAGGACTTGCGCGCCGCCTTTGCCCGGCAATACGGGGGCCTTTCGACCGACGCGCAGCACGTGTTGCAGATACTCTCGGTGGCGGGCAAGGCGATGGCCCCGAATGAGCTGGCGCGTTTGCTGGGGCTGCAAGACGGAGTGGTCGAGCGGGCAGCGCTCGAGATGCTGGATCGCGGAGTCGGTCGCGTGGAGGAAGGGCGGCTGTCGTTCAAGAACGAGTTGCACCGGGCGTATGTGTACTACGCGATGGGGGAGGACCGCCGTCAGTACCATCACGCACAGCTCGCCCAGCGGCTGGCAGCCTCCCCGGACCGAAATGACCTCCAGCCGATGCTCGAACTGGTTCATCACTTCATCTGCGCGGACATGCGACCTCAAGCGATGGAGACCGCGCTGCAGGCAGCCGAGGTCGCCATCGCTCGAGGTGCTCCGCGGGAAGCCGAGCGGGTCCTGACGCGATTACTCGGGGCTTACGCCGTCACTCCGGGTTCCAGACTCCGCTTGCTCCTGGCGCACTCCCTGGTCGCGGCGGGTCAATACCAGCGAGGGCTGGATGCCCTGGCAGACTGGCGGTCCGATGACGCATCGTCGACCGACCTGGCCCTGGCGGCCTTGCTCCGTGCCGAGGCGCTGCAACGGGCTCGGCTGGGCGGCGACGAGGCCATCATCGCGGCGTCGAAGCAGGCGATTACGCTGGCCGAACGGGCCAACGCCGCATCGTTCCTGGTCCGGGCTAACTACATCCGAATGGAAGTCAGTTTGGATTCAGGGGACCTGGCCGCGCGGGCGGAAGCAGAGTCACTGGCAGCCAGAATAGTCGCCTCAGGCGCACCCCCCGAGTCCGTCGCCCTGGCAAACCTCACGCTCGGGTACGGCGCACTCTCGCGAGGCGAGCTCGTCCAGGCCGCGGCACGACTCACCGAGGCCGCCCCGGTTCTGGAATCGCTCGCGCTGCTGGTGGAGTTGCGCCGGGTTTTGAACACCCTGGGTATATGCTACAAGGGTCTGGGAAGGTTCTGGGACGCGACAAGCACGTTGCGTGAAGCCGTGGCAGTTGCCGACCGTTGCGGCCATCCCGCGGCAATCGCCCACAGCCGCATGTGTCTCGCGAACCAATACCACGACCTCGCCTTCTTCGATTCCTCGGTCAGCTGCTTCCGCGCACTGCTGGCTCCGCTGGAAGCGCTGTCTTCGCCACGCGCATCGGTAGAGGCGTACTCCAGCATCGCAAGATTCGCCCTGGTCTTGGCCAGTGTGCCAGAGGCGGAGAGGGCGGTGGAGCTGTGTGAAGCCGCTGCGCGGCGCTCAGGATTATGGCGGCACGAGGTTACCGCGCTCCTGACCAGGGCGGAGCTTTACCTGTGCAAAGGCGAACAGCAGTTGGCCTGGCCGTTGGTGAAGGCAGCCGGGCTCACCACCGGGGATCGTTCCCACCTCCTGCCGGAGGCCGGATGGTACGAGAGGCTGCAGCGCCAATTCTACTGGGCGACCCGAGGCTACGAAGCCATGAAATCGTTGGCCCGGCCGGTTCCCACCGCCTTGTATGACTCATTTGGCGAAGCGTTGGAGGTGAGGCTCTTCGACGAGGCGGCGGCTCACATCGCAGGCGATCTAGTCGACGGGGCGACGCCGGCTTTGCAGGAAGCTCTTACCACTGGCCTCCTAGGGCCGCTCGCTCGACTGCTGGCAGTCGGCGTTCACCATCCCGCCGTCCCGCAACGTCTGAAAGGGGAATCTGCCGCCCAGCTCATTGCCCGGGCCTTTCCGCACCCTCAGCGTACCGTGGTCCCGCGCTCGGTCGGGCTGCTCGCAACCAGCGACGAAGATGCTACTTTTCAGGGCGCCGGAGGCCATCTTTGATCGCCGCACTGGTCGACGTCGTACGAGCTGCGCTCTTTGCCGCGGGGCACCTCCTCGGCGGGAGCATCGGTGGCGCAATCATCGCCGTGTCGTTCCTGGCGCGCCTGGCGCTCCTGCCGCTCACCATACGCTTGGCGCGCCGAGCCGCCGCCCAGCAGGCGATTCTCGCCTCGCTGCGCCCACAGCTCGACCGTCTGCGGGTCCAGTACCGCAATCAGCCCGACCGCCTCGCTCAGCAGACGATCGCCCTGTATCGTCGGGCGGGATATCGCCCCCTCACCACGACGGGGATTCTGGGAGCAGCGGTTCAACTGCCGATCGTCGCGGCCGTCTATGGCGCAGTGCGCAGCGGAATCGCGACCGGGGCCCACTTCGGCTGGATCGCCGATCTTGCCCGCCCTGACGGTCTCCTGGCCCTCGCAGTGGCCGCGATCACGGGTCTGGGTGCCTATCTCGGAACGAAGTACGGCGCAACGCCTGCACGCCCGGGCGCGGTTCCGCTGCTGATCGGGACGGCGGTCACGCTCTTCGTCTTGTGGCGGACTTCAGCGGCGCTGCTCTTGTCTTGGGGCGCGACCGCGTGCGGCAACCTGCTGCAGACAGCGCGCCTAGGCCGTCACCGCAGCTTGCGGCGCGGCCGCTAAGGCGCCTTAAAACACCGACGCCCCGATGCCCCGAACACCGGGGAGTGCTACATTGTGTCGTAGCTCGGACACTGCTCGATCTGCGTTGCAGCCAGGGGGTCGAGGTTTGACCCCATCCGCTTCATCCTGCGCTAGCCTCAACCCGAAGGAGGCGAACCCATGAACACGATGACCGCGCGGGCGCTCATGGTGGGACTGTTGATCGCCCTGTGGGCTTGGTTGACCGACGTGGCGCGGCTGCATCTCACATTGTGGGCTGGAGTGGTCGCGCTCGGCTGCTTCTACGCGGCCGGCGGCGGCGTGCCCGCCTTGCAGAAGACGATCGTGGCGGCGCTGTCCGGCGTGGTGTGGGTGCTGATCTACCACGCGGTGCGCGTCGCCATCGGCGCGCGGGGGCTCGTCGGCCCGGTGCTGCTCGGCGCGCTGGCGTGCGCCCTCGCGCTCCAGTCGCGCGTGCCGTTCCTCTCCTTCACCGCGGCGGCGTTCGCTGGCGCCGGAGTCGCCCTCGGCCTCGGTGTGAACACCCTGAACGAGGCGATTCGCGCGGGCGTCGCGCTCGCGGTCGGGGCGGCGGTCGGCTTCGCGGCCGAACGCGGGGCCGGCATGCTCAGAACGCGCGGCCTCTAGATTTTTGCGAACCGGGGCTGCTGGACTCTTGCAGCCCGCGCGACGGAGGCCGCGGCTGCGAAACCGGGCCCTCATTGCCTTGGGGGTAAGCGGGCTCGTGCTTGCCGCCTGCTCCGAGTCTACCGCGCCGCGCCCGCCACTCGTATTCTCGGTGCTGAGCGCGGGCAACGGGCACGCCTGCGGCCTCACGACGGACGGCGCAGCCTACTGCTGGGGGTTTAACGAAGACGGCGGGCTCGGGAACGGTACCACCGGAGGCATCAGCACGACGCCGGTGGCCGTCTCCGCTCCCCCAGGTGTCAGCTTCAGCGCCCTGAGCGCCGGCACGGCCCACAGCTGCGGCCTCACGGCCAGCCACACCGCGTACTGCTGGGGCGAAAACGAGAGCGGTCAGCTCGGCATCGGTTTGAAAACCGACACCGCGAGACCGGTGCCCGTGACCGGCAGCGTCCCGTTCCTGGGGGTGCGCGCCGCCAGTCAGCTCACCTGCGGCGTCGCAACCAACGGCGCCGCGTACTGCTGGGGGACGAACCAGGCCGGGCAGCTCGGCAACGGCGCGACCAATGAGAGCCTGGTCCCGACGCCCGTCGCGGGTGGACTCAGCTTCGAGATAGTGAGCGCGAGCTTTCAATACGCCTGCGGCCTCACGACCGGCGCTGCGGCCTACTGCTGGGGAAGCAACGTCCGCGGCCAGCTCGGCAGCGGCCTGGGCACGGACAGCCCGACGCCGGTGCCGGTCGCCGGCGGCTTGACGTTCAAGGTCCTCAGCACCGGGGACGGTCACGCCTGCGCCCTTACCACGGACGGCGTCGCCTACTGCTGGGGGAGCAGCTTCTTCGGCGAGCTCGGCAACGGCTCGACGACAGACAGCCCCACCCCGGTGCCCGTCACGGGGGGACTCACGTTCGCAGCGGTGAGCGCGGGTGGCGGTCACAGCTGCGGCGTCACGACGGACAGGGTCACCTATTGCTGGGGGAGAAACGACCAGGGTCAGCTCGGTGACGGCACGACGACCCAGACCTCGGCGCCGGTACCCGTCACCGGCCAGCTGACCTTCGCGACCGTGAGCGCCGGCGCCGGTTTCACCTGCGGCGTCACGACCGGTGGCGTCGGGTACTGCTGGGGATCCAACGTCAACGGCCAGCTGGGTGACGGCACGACAACGCCTAGAGCCATGCCTGTTCGCGTGGCGGGACAGCAGTGAGGCAGAGGCTTCTCCCTACGTTGCTTTCTCCAGCGGGTGCACGGCGGCAAAGCCGTTGTAGAGCAGCACGTCGTAGATGACTTTCAGCGTTCCTGCAATGAAAAAGGGCACGCTTATCAGCGTGGGCCGGGCGAACAGGAATCCTGCGAAAAGGGGGGCAATAGCAGCGCCGGTGGTTCGCGCCACGCCGGTGATCCCGGCTGCCGCGGATCGCTCTTCCGGACCAACCACCGCCATAGTGTACGATTGCCTGGTGGGTACATCCATTTGGCTGATGCTGAAGCGCGCCAGCAGCACCAGGACGGCGAGCGGAAGGTTCGGCATCAGTGGGACAAGAATGAGCAAGATGTTCGAAGGCAGGTGCGTGAACACCATGGTTTTGACGAGGCCGAAGCGCGAGGCCAGCCGGAACGCCAGCAGTGCGGAGATTCCGGCCAGCGCGTTCGCCCAGAAGAAGATCACGCCGAGCGTTCCAGGGTTCACGCCAAAACGGAGATAGAACCAGTAGGCAGCGAAGCTCTGCACCACAAAGCCGCCCGCAAAGGAATCGAGCGCGAACAGGGCCGAGAGTTTGAGCACGACCTCCCGTGACCGGCCGATGCCAAAGACCGTCCCTATTGCCGCTGGAGCCGCGGATGCAGCCCGCGGGAGAGTCACTTCCGCAGCGGAAGACAGGCGGGCGAACAGGAATGTCAGCACAACGCCCAGAGCGGCGTAGAGCAACACAACCGCGCGGTAGCTCTCCAGGGGCGTCATCGCGCTGGCCCGCAGCAGGTGAGAAACAGCCCCTCCGCACAGTGCGCCGGTAGCAGTGGCGAACGACCCGGCCAGCGTGTACCAGGCGAATACCGCCGTCCTGGCGTGATCGGGAACGACGTGCGACAGCGCAGCCTGCTCAATCGACAGAAATGGGCCCACTTCGTTGCCGCTTGGACTGATGACGCCAACCGTCCCGGCGACAATCAGGAACACGAGGTTGCTTGTGCAGGCGAAGGTCAGACCGGCCGCAGCCATGAGAATGGCACCGATGATCAACATGCGCCGTCGCCCGATGCGATCGGCCCGGGTCGTGAGGTAGAGGGAGACGAGGGTATCGCCGGCCAGCGTGAGGGTGAGCAGCATGCCTGTTTGCGACGCACTCAGGCCGAGGCCGGTGAGGTAGAACACCAAGACGACGGATAGCGAGCCGTACGCGAACAGGCGGGTCAACCGCGTGAGGAATAGCAGCCAGCCGTCACGCGGCAGCGCGCGCAGGGCGCTAGGGCCCACGCGGCCTCGCGGTGAGGTCGTCGAACAAGGTGTACGAGTCGGCCTTGGTCCAGACGCCTACACGGCCGGGCCCACTGAACGTGTGGTCGTGCACGTCGATCCGCTTGGTGCCGTCCCAGTACACCTCCGCATGATCCGCTTGGAAGTCGACGCGCAGCTCGTGCCAGACCCCGGAGGTGACCTTTCCGGTCCAATTTGCGAGCTGGATCCGGCGTCCGTTCTTGACGTAGTAAAAGCGGACGTTGTCCTCGAGCGCATTCGCGCGACTGAGGTAGTAGTTGTTCTCATCCTGGTACCGGAACACGACGCCGCAGGCGCGGTCGACGCGCCCCGAGACGGGTTTGCATCTCACGGACACGCTGCCGTCGGTGAAGGCCGGCGACGGTGCCGCCGCGACCGGGAACCGGTAGTCGGTGCGATCGCTGTCGACCTGCGCCAGCACGTTCGGTGGACTCGGCGCGTCGGGAGCCGACTGCACGATCCAGCGACCTACGCGGCCGCCACCGGTGCGGCCGAACACGAAGCCGGCGGGCGGCCGCCCCGGGGCCAGCGAATCGAAATGCCAAATGACCGCTGGTACCGTCTGCCGATGCGGCGGCGTGGGCTCGGCGGCGTGCCGGTGGCGAGAAACGCCGAGGACCGTGCTCAGAGCGACTGCGCTCCACACCGTCGCGGCGAATCGAGTGCCTTTGACCATCAGCGATCTCTCCTTACGGCGTGAGACGGTGAACCAATTTGACGACGAACGCCCCGTTGCGCGGGCGGGACAGGGCCCGCGTATCCGGGAAGCGAAACGGGGCGAGCGGATCGGTCGTGTACCCCGTGTTCCACACCAGGAAGACATCGTCCCCGATCACCGGGATCCAGTGGAACCGCACATTGAAGTCGACGCGCTCGTTCTCGTTGTCGTACTGGACGAACGCGAGCAAGCTCGTGCGGGTATTGAAGTCGTACTCGAACCGGTTCGCCGACAGCACGGCCGTGAAGGCGCCAGCGGGTAACTGAGCTCTGGTCCGCGTCAGCGCAGTGCTTACGATGATGTGACCACCGCCGCGCCACACCGCGGTGAGCTCGAGGTCAGTGCTGTGACCGCCGTAGAACGGACCCCAGTTCACGAACGCTCCGAAGCTCAAGCGTCGGCCCGGGTTCATGAAGTACTGCAGCTCGTAGCGGGACCACCAGTAACGGCCGGGCGGGATCCCGACGCCACGGAAGATGTCGAAGGTGTCGCTAGGCGCGTCTAGCAAGCGCTGAAGGTTGACCTCGAAGTGATCGCCATTCTGGCGGTCGCCTCCGAACACGCGCCACTCGAACCACGCCGTCTCCCAATCCGCGCTCAGCAAGGGTGAGCCCGTCTCGTGAGCGATGATGTCCCAGCTCGGGACGGGAAAGGTGAAGTCGAGCTGCCGGATTCCCAGGACACCGGGCCGCGGCATGAAGTCCACGTGCCCCGTCGTCTCCCAGATCCCGGTGCGGCGGACGAAGCCGAGCGGCGGGGCGAAGCCCGAGTCGATGCGGTAGAGCGAGACGAAGTTGTCGAACAGATCGTTCGGATTGTCGGTAGAGAGCCGCCACGCGACGGGCGTCCCCGCGACCCCCGGCGTCTGGCTGCCGGCGATCCATAGCTTCGGCTCGAGGTTCCCCCCATGGACGATGAGCGGCAGGTCGAGATCCAAGCCGCCCGCCCGCTCCACGCCTCGGCCACGCGGTCTGGCGTGGACAGTCGCGATGGCGCCGATGTAGGCCCGGGCTAAGAGATCGTGCTGGACGCGCACGACGGCGTCATTGGCGTTGTCCCCAGTGCCGGTCTGCGCGTCGAGGACGCCGACCCGCCACGGCCCGAGCCGCCCATAGACCCGCCCGCCGGCGAGGATCGGCACGGGCGCACCGCTGGTGTCGAGCCCTACGCGACGCGAGTAGAACAGCTGCACCCGGCCCGGCGTCCCAAGGTCGAGCAGTCCGCTCGATTCCAGGAAGAACTCGCGCTTTTCCGGGAAGAAGAAGGGAAACCGGGTGAGGTTGATGACTTGCTGGTCGGCTTCCACCTGTGCGAAGTCGGTGTTGACGGTGAGGTCCGCGGTCAACGTCGGGGTGATGGCGAGCTTGGCGTCGACTCCGGCCTTCCCGCCAACGTAGCCGCTCGTCGTCTCCCCGCCGACGCTGTCGTGCTCGGTCTCCACGGCGCGGCCGAGTGCATAGGGGTACAACTCGAGATCGTCGGGGCGGTGGAGCTGAGCGAGGTCGGTGATGGATCCTTCATTGTTCAGGTGGTAGAGTCCTTGGGCGCGGCCGTACGAGCGCCACAGGTCCTCCTCGTTCTTCCGCCGAATGAAGCGCCGGACATTGAACCCGAACTCCGTGGTGGTGCCGGCGTGAAACCGCAGGGCGAGCAGCGGGACGCGGAACTCCGCCGTCCATCCTTCACCATCACGCGAGACGGCGACCTCCCAGACGCCGTTCCAGTTGTCGTTCAAGTCATCGACGCCCGAGAACTGGGCGTCCCACATGGCGCCGTTCGGGTTCGTGCCGAGCACGAACGCGCTGCGGCGGTCGTCGAAGCTGTCGATCAAGAGCCGGACGTTATCGTCACTCGAAAGGTCGGCATCGCGGCGGAGTTGGCTGGCCCGCAGCGCGCGCATATCGGAGTCGTAGCAGCGCACCGCGATGTACAGCGCCGCGGCGTCGTGGGCCACCTTGACGACCGTGCGCTCCGTGGCGGGGGACCCCTCACGCGGTTCGCGCTGGCGGAAGTCGTCGATCGAGTCCGCCGTCACCCACACCGGTTCGTCGAGCCTGCCGTCGAGCGTCAGCGGAGTGCGGAGCAGTGCGGCGCGAATCGTCGCTGGGGCTCCAGGGCCGCCCCTGGGCGTGGCGCGCAGCTGCTGGGCCGAGCCGATGCGGGTGACCAGGCTGAACCCCGCGAGCGCGATGGTTAGACGCGTCTTCACGGCTGGCTCTTGAGCAAAAGCCCGACCAGCCCCGCCGCCAGGATCAACACCGGTTCCGGGATCTTCTTGGGCGTGATTAGGAGCGCCAGGGTCACCAGGGCGATCAGCATCGTCGGCACGTCCGAGAGCGAGCGCCGGCCCAAGATGACCGCCGCACCAGCGATCGCGCCAGTCGCCGCCGCTGTCACGCCGTCCACGAACGCCTTCACCTGCCGGTTCTTTGCCACGCGATGGAAATGCGGGGCCAAGAGCACCGTGACGAGATAGACGGGCAGGAAGACCCCGATCGCGGCGAGGGTCGCGCCGGCGAGTCCTGCCACGAGGTAGCCGATGAACGCCACCGTGATCACCACCGGTCCCGGCGTGATCATGGAAACCGCGACGGCGTCGACGAACTGTCGCTGGCTCAGCCAGTGGAACTGCTGCACTACGCCTCCGTAGAGAAACGGCACGATCGCGAGGCCGCTTCCGAAGACGAAGAGTCCGGCGCCGGCGAAGTAGGCCAGGATCTTCCATAACACACCGGGCAACGCTGCACCCGCCAGACCGGTGGCAAGTCCAGGGATGACCGGGACGAGCGCGAGGACGGGAGTGGCAGCCACCTTTTGTCGCCCGCGGGCGAGCGCTGGGATGAGTCCACACAACAGAAACACCCAGATGATCTCGGACTCGGTCGAGGCAGTCGCCACCGCGCTTGCACTGAAGAGGGCCCACAGGAGCCGATCGCGGCCGAGCGTCATCCGCACGAGCGTCAGCACGCTCCGCGCGATGATGGCAATGACCGCCGCTCCGATTCCGTAGAAGAGCCCCTGCATCCACGGCAGCCCACCGAACCGGACGTATAGGTGAGAAAGGACGAGCACCATCAGAAACGAGGGGCCTACAAACGCGAGCCCGACCAGCGTTGCACCGAGCCCCCGGGCACGCACCCAGCCGAGGTACATCGCCAGCTGCGCTGCGAGGGGCCCGGGCGCGAGTTGAGCTAGGGCGAGGCCCTCCTTGTATTCCTGAGCGCTGATCCAACGGCGCTGCGCCACGAGGTCCTGCTGCATGTGCCCTGCGAGCGCGATCGGCCCACCGAATCCCAAGGTGCCGAGCCGCAGGAAGTAGAGCAGAAACCCCCGCAGGCTGGATCGCGCGGCTGTGGTCTGCGCGGCGTCCCCCGCGTCCATCCCGTTGCCGGGGTCAGTCGTCACCGTCGTGACGGCCTCGTGGTCTGGCGCGTGGCGCGGCGCTTTGCGGGTCGTGTTCGACGCGTTTCGGCCGCGGTGACCGTCAGCGCCGCGTGCAGCGCATCGAAGAGCGCCGTGCCGTGCTCGAGCCGCGTGTCGTCCTCCGGGTTCTGCTTCGCGATGCCGGCGATCAGTCGCTCGATGCCGGGGGTTTCCGGCCGCCCGAACTTCGTCTCCTTGCAGTCGATGTCGTGCACGATCTCTGCGATGAGGCGGAGCGCGCGATCGCCGAGGCCAAAGCGCGTGAGGAGCGTCTCGAACGTGCACGTATCTCCCTCGTGCGTGTACTCGGCCTCGAACATGTCGAACCGAAGCTCGCCCGGCCGCGGCCGGTAACCCTCGGGTGCCACGAACTTGAAGTGCGCCGCGGGGTCGATGAAGCGGCGAATCAGCCAGGCGCTCGCGATCCGATCGATGTAAACGCCTTGCCTGGTCACCCACGTGGCGCCGCGAGGCGCCTGGGGGGGATCAGCCGGTGCCGGGACCTCAATGTCCGGCGGGCGGAGCCGCGCCTCTAGCCGCGCGAGCTCTTCGTGGGCCGCCCGGCGACGCGGGGCCCCGAAGAAGTCGATGGCGACGATGTCCGCGAGGCGCCGTTTCAGTCGGCCCAGGTCGGCCTTGATTTGCCCTCGGCCATCGGTCAGTGCGCGGCGCCCGCCGCGCAACGCTTTGAGAAGGCGTTGCGCGTCTGCCACGATGTCGCGGTAGTCCGCGTCCCGAGCGGTGCGAAACAGCGCCTCAATCTCAGTGTCGGTGAGGCCATCCACGAAGTTGGCCTCGCAGACCGAGGCCTCCCCGCCGCCGGCCACGATCTCCCGCATCTGCCACTGCAGGTCTTCGACCGTCTCGTCCGAGCGGGGAAGGACATAGACCGAGTTCTTGATCGCGACTGCGCCGAGACGTTGCAACCTGCGCCACACCTTGACCCGGAAGTAGTCGGGCTTGGGCGGGATCTGATGGATGAGTAGGACCCAGCGGCTCGCGGCAGCCTGCGGCATGCAGGTGTCACCTCCCAAACGAATCCCTTGACTATCACAAGTGTATCATGCGAAAATTTTCCGAGCAAGGCTCCGCGGGATGGGATCTCCTCACTGGAGGACATGTATGGGTCAGAGAATCTCGGCACTCGCCGCGCTCCTACTGATCATCGCCGTACGCCAGCAGGCGCAGCAGCCGTTCGCTCCCATCGACTGGAAACAGGTGGACGCGGGACTAGGCAAGTCTGGGGCACTCCAGCCGGACGGGGCCTACAAGGTCGGGATGCCGCGCAGTGACCTGCACGTCACCGCGGCCGGCGTGGCGGTCAAGCCCGCGTTGGCGCTTGGCTCGTGGGTCGCGTTCCACCAGGTGAGCGACACCGAGGCGATGCTGATGGGCGACCTCGTGCTGCTCGAGAGCGAAGTCGACCCCGTGCTCGCCAAGCTCCAGCAAGGCGGCATCGAACAGACCGCGCTCCACAACCATCTGCTGCATGAATCACCGCACGTCATGTACATGCACATTGGCGGGCGTGGCACGCCGGCGCGGCTTGCCGCAGCGGTGCATGCTGCGCTGGCCCTCACTACGATGCCATTCGGGGCGCCCTCGGCGCCGGCGGCGGCCGGACCCTTCGGCATCGACACAGCGCAGGTTGGACAGATTCTCGGCTACCACGGGAAGGTCAACGGGGGCGTGTACCAGGTGGGTGTACCCCGCGCTGAGCAGATCACTGCGGACGGGATCGCGGTCCCGTCGTCCATGGGCTTGGCGACGGCTATCAACTTTCAGCCGACCAGTGCTGGTAGGGCGGCGATCACCGGCGATTTCGTCTTGATCGGGAGCGAGGTCAACCCCGTGATCCGTGCATTGCGCGAGAACGGGATCGCTGTCACAGCCCTCCACAGCCATATGCTCACCGACAGCCCGCGCCTGTTCTTCATGCACTACTGGGCGAATGACGACGCCCTGAAGCTCGCGCACGGGCTCCGCGCCGCGTTGGACAAGATGAATGTCAAGAGAGCCGGTTAGGACGATCTCAGCACGCTGACATTGGAGGCATCACATGAAGGGAACGACGTGGCTTGTACTGGTTCTGGCCCTGGCGGGGGTGTGCTGGGGGAGCACCCTCGCGGCCCAGGAAGAAGAGGAAGGCAACCAGGCTGCAGTGGCAAAAGCTGTGATGAGCGCTCGGGTGTCTCTCGAGCGTGGTCTTGTGGCCAGTGCGAGTCACGGGCAGCCGATTTCCGCAAAGTTCGAGCTAGAGGAAGGCAAGCTGCAGCTCTCTGTTTATACGGCGAAGGGCGGCAAGTTCTTCGAGGTGGTTGTCGACCACACCAGCGGTACGGTCGTCAAGGCCGAACCGATCACCGAAGGCGAAGATCTCACCGCTGCGCAGAGCCAGATCGCGGCGCTGGCGAAGGCGCAGCGATCGCTTCGGGCAGCGGTGGAGCAGGCCCTGCGAGGCAACGCCGGCTCCCGCGCCGTCAGCGTCACACCATCGCTGAAGGATGGCCGCGCCGTCGCCGACGTCACGCTCGCAAAGGGTGAGGAGGTCAAGACTGTTTCAGTGCCGCTGCAATAACGATTGCCGGGGCGTGTCGAAGCGTTAGCCGCGCATTCAGCGCGGAAACGCCTCCGGGAGCCCGCCGTCGACCGTGAGTATGTCTCCGGTGGTGAAGCGGAACCGCTCGCTCGCCAGCAACACAGCGAGGTCTGCGACGACGTCAGCCGGGATGAGCGATACCCCCATGACGTTGCGCCGGCGGTACGCCTCCAGCTGCTGTTCTAGGGAAATGCCCCGGCTGGCGGCCCGCTCTTGCGCGAACCGGCGGAACAGCGGGGTGTCGATCTGGTCGGCGTTGATCGCGTTCACGCGGATGCCGTCGCCGCCCAGCTCGACAGCGGCGACGCGCAGGGCCTGCAGGAGCGCGGCCTTGCTGGCGCCATACGCCACGGCGTCGCGACCAGGCGCGAGCGCCGCCTTCGACACCGACGCGACGATCGCGCCGCCCGATCGCTGGCGGCGCATCACGGCCCCCGCGGCGCCCACTGCCAGGACCGCACCGAGGTAGTGGACGTCGAGCTGCCGCTGGAGATCCTCGCGTCGGATGTCGGTCAGCCCCGCGAACCGAGGCGCCTGGCCCGCCGTGTAGAACAAGCAGTCCAGCCCGCCGAACTCGAGGACGGTCCGCTGGACCAAGTGGGCCAGACTCTGATCGTCCCGGACGTCCACGGGGACAGCGATGGCGCGGTCCGGAAAGGCCGCTCCGATCTCGGTCGCGACGGCTTCCCCGGCCACCGCGTCGACATCCGCCACAACAACGTGCGCCCCTTCCTCGGCGAACCGCCGCGCGGCGGCCCGTCCGATGCCACTCCCACTCCCGATCACGACGGCGACGTGCCGCGGGAGCAGCAGCGACGCACGCTCGCGCGCGTCCTGCTCTTCCAGCTTACGCCGCTCCAGGGGCCAGTGCTCGAACGCGAACACTTCGGGCTCCGGAATGAACTGGAACGCCTCGATCGCTTCCGCGTTCGCGATCGTCTCGAGCACCGCCCGGTAGCACAGATTGGCCGTCACCGAACTCCGCTTGTCGCGGCACGCCGTGATCATCCCCAGCCCCGGTATGAGCACGACTTTGGCCCAGTCGTCCAGCGGGCGCTCCCCTGCGGCGGCGTGGCGCCGGTGATACTGCTCGTAGTCCGCCCGCTGCCGCGAGATCTGGGTGCGGGCCGCGTCGGCCAGCTGATCCGCCGACGCAGAGAGGTCGAGGTCGAGCCAGAGCGGCAGACGACCGGCCCGCAGGATGTGCTCCGGCGTCGCCATCCCGCGCGCGACCAGCGCCGGCAAGCGCTCCGCTGCGAGGGCCGTGAGGATGTCGTCGGCGTCGTCGAAATTCAGGATCACCCGGCCTCCCTCAGGCGACGCGAGCGCGCCGCGCACGACCGGCAAGACGAGCTCCGCACACCGCCGACGTGACTCGGCTGCCGGGATCGGGCGGGCCGTCGCCCCCAGCACGGCCCGGCTGCGCCGGCTCGTCTCGAGGTGGTCCTCGATACGGTTCACGACGTTCAGCAGGCGCGTGTAGCACTCGCGCGGGTCGTGTCCCCACACCATCAGGCCGTGATGTGCCAGCGCTAGGCCCACGGCGTCGCGGGGCATCCGATCCACCATCCCGCTCACCGTCCGGGCGAGCGGGAATCCCGGGCGCGCGTACGGGACGTACACGATCTCGCCACGAAACAGCTCGGCGATCAGCCGCTCCGCCGTCGCGTCGCGCAGGTTGGTGAGACTCATCGTCGCGACGTCGTGGGTGTGTGCGATGACGCGGTGGGGGAGGAGCGAGTGGAGCGGGGTTTCCACGCTCGGGGCCGGCCCGTCGGCGTGCAGCATGCAGCTCGCCAGGAAGCGCATCATATCGGCGTCGCTCATTGCGGCGGCGTTCCGCAATGCAGCCAGCCCCGGCAGCGACAGGCTCGTGAACCCCGCGCGACCGATCGTGCGCAGATCGGTGCCGCTGCCTTTCACCAGCAACGCCTCCCCGAGCTTGATCGATGTGTTCCCGCCGCCCGGCTGGACCAGCCGTGGCTCCCGCCCGATCAGAGTGGAGAGATAGACGAGCTGGTCGAGCTCGTCGGCGCCGGCCGGGGGGGGGCTACCGCCCCAACGATCCTCGATTCGCGCGGGCGCGTCCCTCACGGCTCCGTGCGCGGCGGGATGGCGCCGTCGATCCCGCTGGCGATTACGTCTCTGAGAGTGGTCTTGCGCAGCTCCGCCGCGAACGCCGGCACCACTTTGTCCATGAGGTCGGCGAAGCGGGCGGACGCCGCGGCGATGCGCTGAGCGAACAGGTCGTGCACCGCCAGCTGCTGCGCGGTGGGCGCGAAATCGGCACCGTTGTCGGCGACGTCGGATTGCAGCGCCGCGAGCCGACCGTAGATCTGCATCGGATTGCGGAAGGCGTCTTCCCGCGCCCCCGTCAGGTGGACATCGAACAACACGCCCTCGACGCCGACGACGCGGTGCTCGAGCGAGTCGGCGAGGACCGCGAGCCGCTTCGCGCTCGCGTCGCCCGCCATTGCCGAGTCGGTACGCAGCTGGCCCGCGAGGTCCTGCAGCTGTTTCCGCATCCACTCCAGTCGGTTGATCATACGGGCGACGCTATCCTGCTGGGCCCGGATCGCCAGGGCGAGCCGGGTCTGTGCCTGCACGTCGGCGTCAGTTCCCGCGGTGTTCGGGTCTTTCAACACAGTGAGCGACTGGGCGAGTGTCGTGTCGCCCACGCTGAGCCGGATCCCGTACGTCCCGGGCGGCACCAGGGGGCCGCGCAGCGTCAGATCGAGGTCCCACGTCACCAGCGGGCGGGTGCCGTCCGACCCGACGCGCACGAACGGCTTGCCCGGGGGCGGCGTCCGCAGCTTGGGGACGGCGGGGGGCGCGTAGCGCAGGTCCCACCACACCCGGTTGAGCCCCGGCTTCCGCTCCCCCTGGAGCACACGCACCGTGTCGCCCCGGGCGTCCACGACGATCAGCCTGGCGGGCGGATGCGTGCTGTCGGGCCGCGCCGCCGAATCGGCCCGGGCCTCGGTGTCGGCGAGCGCGGCCGTCAGACGGTACGTCACGACCGCGCCGCCGGGGGGGTTCTGCGCCGGGACGGCGCTGTTGGGCGCGCTCGCGACCCCCTGCGTCGCCCGGAAGCGGTACGCGGGCGGCGGCGCGAACAGCCAGGCGCGTCCCGCGAGCGCCCGGGCGTCGAGCTGCTCGAGCGGCGAGACATCGTCGAGGATCCACACGCCGCGGCCGTAGGTGGCGACGACCAGGTCGCGGAAGCGCGGCTGCACCGTGACCCACGACACCGGCGCGTGCGGCAGGTTCGTCTGCAGCGGCAGCCAGCGCGTGCCGTCGTCGAGCGTCACGTACAGCCCGCTCTCGGTCCCCGCATACAGCAGCCCGCGACGCACCGGGTCCTCGGCCACCACGTGGACGAACGACAGGGTGGAGCGGGGGAACGTGTCGGTGATGCGCTTCCACGTCTTGCCGTAGTCCGTCGTCTTGTAGATGTACGGCGCGAGGTCGTCCAGCTCGTGCAGGTCCACCGCGAGATAGGCGGTCCCGGCGTCGAAGTGCGACGGCTCGATGTTGGTGATCTTGCCCCACGGCGGCAGCTTGGGGAGGTTGCCCGTGACGTCGGTCCACTGCCCACCGCCGTCGCGGGTGACGTGCACGAGACCGTCGTTCGAGCCCGCCCAGATGACGCCGGCCTGGAGCGGCGATTCCGCGATGGCGAACAGGGTCGCGCCGTCGAACGTCATGAGGTTGTCGGTCGTAACGCCGCCCGAGGTCTGTTGGTGCGTCGTGTCGTTACGGGTAAGATCGGGGCTGATCACCTTCCAGCTGGCGCCGCCATCGGTCGTCAGGTGCACGACCTGGCTTCCGACGTAGACCCGGGTGTGATCGTGGGGCGACAACGCGATCGGGAAGGTCCAGTTCCAGCGGTATTTGAGGTCGGCCGGCCGCCAGCCGTAGCCGGCCTCGGGCCACACGCGCACGTTGCGGGCGTGATCGGTGCGTGTGTCGTACACCTCGAGCCCGCCGTCGTAGCAGCCCGACCACACAGTCACGTTGTCGACGGTGTCCGGGATCGCGAAGCCGCTCTCGCAGCCGCCGACGTGTCCCCATTGTCCTTCAGTGATGCCGCCAGCGAGCCCGCGGCTCGGCATCCGGTAGGAGCTGCCGTCCTGCCGGTTGCCGTAGACGTAGTAGGGTACGCGGGCGTCCGCATGCACGTGGTACACCTGGGCGATCGGGAGCACCACGCGCGTGTAGCTCTTGCCGCCGTTGAGCGTGAAGCTCGCGCCCCCGTCGTGCGCGATCAGGATGCGGTCGGCGTTCAAGGGGTCGATCCAGATGTCGTGGTTGTCCCCGCCGGCCGAGAAGGGACTGCGGGTGAGCGTCTGGCCGCCGTCGCGCGATATGCTGAACCGCACCGAGACGAAGTACAGGCGGTCCTCGTCGTCGGGCGCGACGGTGAAGCGCACGTAATACGGTGCGCGCTCCGCCATGTCGTGATTGCGGCTCACGACGCGCCAGGTGGTGCCGCGGTCATCGCTGCGGTACAGCGTCGGGTCCTGATCTTCGATCAGCGCATAGACGGTGTTGGGATTGGAGGCGGCGACCGCGACTGCGATCTTGCCGACGACGTGATTCGCCGCGGGGAGACCGTGGCCCGCGAGGCGCTTCCACGTGACCCCGCCGTCGCGCGAGACCCACAACCCGCTCCCGGAGCCGCCGCTTTGCAGGTGCCAGGTCTTCACCTCGAACTGCCACATGCCGGCGAACAGCGTATTGGGATCGCCGGGATCGATGGCCAGATCCGAGCATCCGGTGTTTGGATCCACGAACAGCACCCGGGTCCAGGTCTTGCCGCCGTCCGCGGTGCGGTACACGCCGCGCTGTTGCTGGGGACCGTAGGCACGTCCCAGGGCGCACACCAGCACGACTTCGGGATTCGCCGGGTGGATCACGATGCGCGCGATCCGGCCGGTCGAGTCGAGCCCCACGTGCTGCCAGCTGCGGCCCGCATCGGTCGACTTGTAAGCGCCGTCGCCCAGGGCGGTCGTCGAGCGGATGAAGAACGTCTCGCCGGTGCCGGCCCACAGCACGGTGTGGGCGGAGGGAGCGATCGCGAGGGCCCCGATGGCCTGCACGGGCTCGCTGTCGAAGACCGCCCGCCAGTGCACGCCCCCGTCCTCCGTCTTCCAGATGCCGCCGGACGCCGCGCCCACGTAGGCGACGAACGGGTTGCCCGGCTCCCCGACGACGGCGACGGCGCGGTTGCCCTCGGGGCCGACGAAGCGAAAGCGCAGGCGCGTCCACAACGTAGTGTCCGCCTGTTGGGCCGGCGCGAGCGACGGCAGGGTGGAGAGTGCGAGCAGCGCGACGACGGAGCGGATGGGGGTCATGGGCGGCGGCCTCGGGTGCAGGCGACGGCTAAGAATGGCGCGCGGCGTCCTCCACCGCCACCGCGAGGGGCTCCACGTCCCACGCTTGATCGTGGCGCTCCCCGTTGATGAAGAACGTAGGCGTGCCGTTCACTCCGCTCCGCACCCCGCTCATGAAGTCGTCGCGCACCTTTGCCTTGTACGTGTGCGTCGCCAGCTCCCGCGCGACGCGCGCAGCGTCGAGCCCGAGGTCTGTGGCGTACTCGATCAAGTTGTCGTCCGCGAGCGCGAATTGGCGCTCGAACAGGCGATCGTGCATGTCCCAGAACCTGCCCTGCGCTCCGGCGGCCTCCGCCACCTCGGCGGCGTGCTGAGCGTGCGGGTGCAGCTCGGTGAGGGGGAAGTTGCGGAACACGAACCGCAAGCGTGGTCCCAAGCGATTCTGCACCTCTTTCACGATCGGGTACGCGCGACGACAGTGGGGGCACTCGAAGTCGCCGTACTCGACGAGCGTCACCGGGGCGTTCGCGGGACCGTGCGCGTGATCCCGCTCTCCCACCGGCAACGCCAGCACGGCCGCGTCCCGCTGCCTGCTCACCCCCGCCCTCGCGGCGTCGCGAGCGCCTCGAGCGCTCTCAGAATCCCGTCCGCTCCCGGGTTGACGCCGATCGGTGAGACATAGCTCCAGCGGACGATGCCGTCGGCGTCGAGCACGAAGAGCGCCCGCTCGGAGGTGCCGTCGCCTTCTCGGTAGACTCCGTAGCGGCGCGCGACGGCCCCCTTTGGCTCGAAGTCCGCCAGCAGTGGGAAATGCAGCCTCCGGTTCTGCGCGAACGCGAGGTGGCACCAGACGCCGTCGACCGAGATGCCCAGGAGCTCCGCCCCGAAGCGCTGGAACTCCGGAAGAATCTCGTTGTACAGCGCCATCTGGTCGCCGCACACCGGACTCCAGTCTGCGGGATAGAAGGCGAGAATCACCGGCCGGCCGCGCAAGTCCCGCAGCGAGACCGTCTGGTCTGGGGTGCTGTGCATGGTGAAGTCCGGTGCTCGCGTCCCCGGGGCAACTGGGCCGCCTGTCACGGGAGTCATCGCTTCGGTCACGGGCCGATATTCCTCGTTTTCCCTCAAGCTAGTCAGCCTTGATGACAAGAAAGCCGATAACTACATTCGGGATTCGTCGAACCTCACCCACCCTAGACAGGTGCCATGCAGAGTGAACAGACTAGCGAGGTTTCTTGCGCCCGTCTTGGTCGCAGCCGTGTGTCCCATTTCTCTGGCTGCTGGTCAGGACCCCTTCGAAATCGAGGTGTATGGCCATGAGACCGCTCTCCGCGGCGAGTGGGAGTTCGATACACATCTCAACTATACTGCCCGCGGGACCACGGTCTTTGACGGCTCGGTCGCCCCGACCGAGCATCAGGTCCATCTCGCCCTCGAGCTGACCAGGGGGCTCACGGATCATTGGGAAGTGACCGCATACCTGCTGTCGGCGTATCGCCCCGGCCCCGGAGTAGAATACGCCGGCTGGCGGGTGCGGTCGCGCGTGCGCGCGCCTGAGGCGTGGCGACTCCCGGTGGATCTGGGACTCGCCGCCGAATTGGAGTTCTCGCCGGCGGCCTACGACGAGAGCACTGCCGGGCTCGAGATTCGCCCGATCCTTGAAAAGCGGATCGGGCGATGGCAGCTCCAATTCAATCCGGTGATCGAGCGCTCGCTCGCGGAGCACGATACGAGCGGGGACGCGGAGTGGGAGTTCGAGCCGAGTGGTCGCGTGGGGGTGGCGGTGAGCAAGGTGGTCACTCTGAGCGTCGAGTACTACGGCAAGGGCGGCCTGTTCGGCAGTGCGCTGCCCGGCAGCGAGCAGGTGCACCAGTTTTATCCAGGCGTGGACCTGAAGCTCGGAGACGACTCCGAGTTGAGTGTCGGCGTCGGCTTCGGCACGACATCTGCGGGGAACCGGCTCGTATTCAAGTCTCGCTTCGAGATTCCCCTGGGGCGTTAGCGGTGCGCCCGGCCCCCGCCGACTGGCTGCCCTTTCTCACCGAGCTGGCGGATCGCGCCGACGAGATCGCCCTGCGGTTCTTCCAAGTGAAGGGGCTGCGCGTCGTGGTGAAGCCTGACGCGACCCCCGTCACCGAGGCGGACCAGGCGATTGAGACGAACGCCCGCGCGTTGGTGCGTGCGCGGCATCCCGAGCTCGGCATGCTCGGCGAAGAGCAGGTGGAGGAGCCGGGACAGGGCGAGGCGCGGCTGATCATCGATCCTATCGACGGCACGCGCAACTTCGTGCGGGGCATCCCGGTGTTCGGGACGCTGCTCGCGGTCGAAGTACGTGGCGAAGTCACGGCCGGGGTCGTGAGCGCCCCCGCGCTGCGGATGCGCTGGCACGCCGCGCGCGGCGCTGGGGCGTTCCGCGACGGGCGTCGCCTCGAGGTGTCGAGGATCCGCGAGCTGCGGGAGGCGACCTTGTTCCACGGGAACCTCGGCCCCGGCGAGGCCGGCCCCGCTGGTGGGATCTGGCGGCTGATCGGGCAAGTCGATCGGACGCGCGGCTTCGGCGATTTCTATCAGCACATGCTCGTCGCCGAGGGAGCGGGGGAGATCGGCATCGATCCCGTGATGAAGCCGTGGGACATCGCCGCGCTGCAGGTGATCGTCGAACAAGCGGGCGGACGCGCGACGGGTCTCAACGGGGAACGTTCGATCTCGGCCGGCAGCCTCGTAACCTCCAACGGGACACTGCACCACGCGGTGCTCGACGCGCTGGCCGGCGGCACGCGCCAGGCGTAGGCCTCTTGCCCCGCGAGCGCCTTCGGGGTTCCTTACATCCCGTGCTCCCTAAGACCACATGGATGCCTGTCGCGGTCGGCGTCGCCGCCCTCATCTCCGGCGGCACGCCGCTGGCGCACGCCGGGGCAGGGCGCCCGCCCGGCGCCGTGATTACCGTCTACAAGAGCGCGACGTGTGGTTGCTGCGCCAAGTGGGTCGAGCACGTACGCGCCACGGGATTCCAGGTCGTCGTCCACGACACCACCGGTCTGTCGGGCATCAAGGAGCGCTACGGTGTTCCCAAGAACCTCACGTCGTGCCACACGGCGGTGGTCGACGGGTACGTGGTCGAGGGGCATGTGCCCGCGGACGTGATCGCCCGGCTGCTGCGGGAGCGCCCGGAGCTCGCGGGCGTCGCCGTGCCGGGTATGCCCGCCGGCTCGCCGGGCATGGACTCGCCTATGCCGGCGCGCTACGCCATCCTGACTTTCGACCGGGCCGGCCGCACCGCCGTCTTCGCGCACCGCTGACGCCGTAGCACGTGATCGATACCCCTTCCGAGCCCGATCCCGCGGAAGATGACCTTCCCGACGGGGACGGCACGGCGGACTCGGAAGCGCTTGTCGTCTGCCCGCACTGCGGAGCGGCGAGCGAGGTGGGTCTCGATCCAGGGGGCGGCGCCCAACAGCAGTACGTGGAGGACTGTCAGGTCTGCTGCCGCCCGTGGCGCGTGACGGTGCGCTATAGTGCCGCCGGTGGGGCCGACGTCTCGGTCGAGCCGCTCGACGGCTGAAACGCTGGCCCGCGGCGGGCCGTAGGGCTGCGATCCTTCCGGACAGGCTGCCATGACCCTCTTGCTGAGGGTTTGCACCGCACTGCTGCTGGCTCGCCCCGCCCTTACGGGCGGGGCTATGCTCACGGGCGGGGCTATGCTCACGGGCGGGGCTATGCTCGCCGCCCAGGATCAGCAACCAGCCCAAGACACCACACCGCCGCCACGCTACGGCCACTTCCACATCGGCCTCACCATCCACGACAACGGCCTCAGCTTCGGCAACGCGCCTCGCGTGAACGGCATCCGCCTCAACGTGCAGGATGCGGAGCTGGAGCGGGTCAACGGGGTCAACGTCACACTGTGGAAGCCGCGCGAGCCGCTCACCGGGACAGTAAACGGACTACAGGTGGGCCTGCTGCCCGGGTCGGAGGAGGTGAGCGGGATCGGCGTGGGTCTGGGTGGTGTGGTGGGGGAACGGCGGCTGCGCTGGATCAGCGTCGGGGGGCTCGGGGTCGTGTCGAACGGCTCTCTCGAGGGCCTGGGCATCGGGGGCCTCGGCCTGGTCGCAAACGGAGAGATCCGCGGATTCGCGCTCGGCGGCCTTGGCACAGTGGCGAACGGCAGCCTGACCGGGATCGGAGTCGGTGGGCTCGGCACCGTCGCCGACCGCGATCTGACGGGCGTCGCGATCTCGGGGCTCGGCACGGTCGTGAACCGTGACCTCTCCGGCATTGCGCTGAGCGGCCTCGCCACAGTGGCGAACGGAGATCTGCGGGGCGTGGGTGCCGGCGGCCTCGCGACCGTCGCCAACGGCTCGATCACAGGCTTCGCGTTCGGGGGGCTAGCGGTCGTCACCAATGGCCGGCTCGCGGGTGCCGGGCTGGCCGGCCTGGCCGTCGTGGCGGATCGGGAGATCACTGGGCTCGCGCTCGCAGGGTACCGTGTCGAGAGCCCGCGCGTTGCCGGGTTGAACATCGCGGGCCTGTACCTGGAGACGCGAGAGCTCGAGGGGCTATCTCTGAGCGCTTACAATCGGGTGAGAGGACTGCAGCGTGGAGTCGCCATCGGGATCTACAACTCGGCCTACGTGCTGAAAGGCGTTCAGCTGGGAGTGCTGAACAGGGCGAAAAACAATCGCGGGATCTTCCGGATCCTTCCCGTTCTGAACGCGCACCTGTAGGCGCTCGGACAAGGGCAGCGGGGGGCTCCCGGAGCGACTGCGTATTTTTGTCGCGCAGGGAGCCCCGCGCTGCCCTTGGTCGCCCTCTATTTCCTCGCCGCTTCGAAGCGTTTTCCCACTTCAGGCCAGTTGACCACGTTCCACCACGCCGCGATGTAGTCCGGCCGCCGATTCTGGTATTTCAAGTAGTACGCATGTTCCCACACGTCCAGCCCGAGCACGGGCACCTTGCCATCCATGAGCGGGCTGTCCTGATTCGCCGTGCTGAAGATCTCGAGCTTTCCGTCGGCGAGGGCGAGCCAGGCCCAGCCGCTCCCGAACCGGCTCGTCCCGGCGCCGGCGAGCAGCTCTTTGAACTTGGGGAAATCTCCGAACGTCTTCTTGATCGCGTCGGCCAAAGCCCCGGCTGGTTCACCGCCGCCGGCTTTGCCGGCGGGCGCCATGATCGTCCAGAACAGCGAGTGGTTGTGATGTCCGCCGGCATTGTTCCGGACGGCGATGCGGATGTCGTCGGGGATGGTGTTGATGCCGCGCAGCAGCTGTTCGAGGCTCTTCTTGTGCAGCTCGGCGTGCTTGTCGAGCGCTGCGTTCAAGTTGTTGACGTACGCCTGGTGATGCTTGCCGTGGTGAATCTGCATCGTCTGGGTGTCGATGTGCGGCTCGAGCGCGGAAAAATCGTAGGGCAGCGCAGGCAGGGAGTGCGCCATGACCTTCTCCGTGGAGGTAAGTGTCCCGGACATCTGCTCCTGTTTCGACTCGGGTGCGACCGACCTAAAGCTGCACGCGCGGTCGCGTGAATTCAAACCCGCCAGGCGCACAGGGTTGCCCCGCCCAGCGTGGCTTGTGACATTACCCCGACAACGCGTCTCCATCACGGCAAGTTCCGAATCGTCTCCGTGTGCGATCGAGGAGGGAACGCTGGCGCCGGATTTTAAGCTGCCGAGCACGGCCGGAACGGATGTCGTGCTTTCGAGCTTCCGCGGCAAGCAGAACGTGCTGCTCGCGTTCTTCCCGCTGGCGTTCACCTCGACGTGCACCGCCGAACTGTGCGCGTTCAGCGAGGACTTCGACCGGTTCGCGAGCGCGGGTACCGCCGTGTTGCCGATCAGCGTCGACTCCGTTCCCACCTTGAGGGAATTCAAGGCGAAGTACGCGATGAAAGTCGATCTGCTGTCCGATTTCAAGCGGACCGTGGCGCGGGCGTACGGCGTGCTGATCGAGGAGAAGTTCTTCACGCAGCGGGCTTACTTCCTGATCGATCGTGCCGGGCAGATCCGCTGGCAGCACACCGAGGCCGAGCTGGGGCAGCGGCGCGACGACACCGAACTGCTGCGGCAGATCGCGACGCTTGAAGCATAGGCTTCCCACCTCCGCGCACGCGTCCTTCCGGGCGCGGGACGACAAGTGGTACCTGGGGGCGGGCGACGGGCTGATTTGGGCGCCGCCGTTCCCCCAGTGGCTCGATGCGCCCGGCTTCTGGGACGAGGCGCATCTCTTCCAGTACGCGATCCGCCCGCTGTTCACGGTGACCTTCCTGACGGACGGACATACTGTGCCGGTGCGTTGTCTCCGGCGGCGTTGGACGCCGGCGGCGTTGACGCTGGATCATGCGCTCGGGCCCTGGCGCGCGTGCGAAACCCGGAGTGCGCCGGGCGGCGAGCTCGCCTCCGAGTGGGAGCTGCGCAATCCCACCGCGCGGGCCGCGAACGTGGACGTCGTAGTCTGGACGGGGGTGGATGGCGCGTCGCTCGCGGCTGCTGATGTGTACCCCGAGAAGCACGCGCTGCGTTTCACGCGCGAAGTCACAGACCGGCGGGACCACCGCGCCCGGGTTGCCCACCGGCTCACGCTCGATCCCTCCGCACAGTCGTTCGGCGCCTACCGCTCGGAGCCGTCGGCGCCCGCGCTACCCCCGCGGTTCGATCTGACGCCGTTTTACGATCGGTGGCAGAGGAGCGGCCGGCTGCGCGACCAACTGCACCTCGAGGGGATCGACGCCCATGGGGTCATGTATCTGGGGCTACAGCGACGGTTCCGACTCCCACCCCGGGGCACGGCGCGCTTTTCGGCATCCGTTGCGCTGGCGCTCGAAGCGGGTCGGGGGGGCGGTGGGGGCAAGGGGACCGGCGACGCTGACCGTGCGAGTGCGCGACTGCCGCACCGCTCGCGAGCCTCCGACCGGCCGGGCGCGGCGGCGGAGCGGAGGTGGCATGAGTTCTTCGCCTCTGTCCCGAGCTTTCGCTGCTCCGACGCGTATCTGGACCGCCACTGGCGCTACCGCTGGTACGGCCTGCGGCTCAACGCGATCGCCGGTGGAATCGGTAACTACGCGCATCCCACTGTGTGCGAGGGGATCGGCTACTTCCACGTACCGATCACCTACAGCGCCCAGTGCCACGTGCGGGAGCTGCGCTGGCTCGCCAATAGCGACTGGGCCCGTGGCGTGCTGCGGACGTTTCTCGCGCACCAGAACCCCGACGGCTCGCTCCCCGGGCGCGTCTACGTCGATCATCTGAGGGGGACGGACTTCTATCACGCCGACTGGGGCGGTGCGTTGGACGCGCTCGAGGCGGTGCATCCGGATCCGTCCTTCGAGGCCGAAGTGTATCCCGCCCTCGTGCGCTATGCCGCTTGGCTGCTCCGGACCCGCGACGCCGACCACACTGGGATGATCGATGTGGTGAACCAGTTCGAGACCGGCCAGGAGTACATGTCCCGCTATCAGGCAGTCGATCCCGAGGCAGACCGCGTGGGGTGGGAGAGCCGCATCCGTCTCAAGGGGGTGGACGTCACCGTCTACGCTTACCGGCTGCTGCGCGCGCTCGAGCGGCTCGCCGAGCGTGTGAGCGTGGCGGACGTGGGCCGCTGGCGCGAGGCCGCGACCCGCACGGGACGCGCCGTCCTCGACAAGATGTGGGACCCGGCGGCCGAGATGTTCTTCGACGTGAACCCGCGGACGGCGCGGCCGACGAGCGTGAAGGCGGCCGTGTGCTTCTATCCGTACGGGACCGATCTCGCCGACACGCGGCACATCGCGGGGCTCGAGCGTCACCTGTTCGAGCCCGCCGAGTTTTGGACCGAGTACCCCGTCCCCTCCTCGAGCGTGGACGACCCACTCTTCAACCCGGACGCCGAGTGGAATCGTGCGACTCCACCAGGCCGAATGGGCGGGGCAGCTGGGGCAGCTGATCCGGCAGTTCGCCCGGATGATGACCTTCGCCGGCGATCCCGACCGGCCGAACTGCTTCGAGCATTATCACCCCCACACCGGCCGGCCGAGTGTCTACCGGGGCATCGACGATTACCTGCACTCTTGGGTGAACGATCTGATCGTGTCCCACGTGATGGGCGTGCTGCCGGACGGCCCGCGGGGCCTCACCGTCTGGCCGCTCCCCCTCGGCATCACGCGCGCCGCGCTCGCGGGCGTGCGGGTGGCGGGGCGCGACGTGGCGGTGGCGGTGGACGGCGCCCGGTTCCGCGTGCGCATCGACGGACGCGCGGCGGGGGAAGGCAGCGTCGGGGAGCCCCTGACGATTGCCTTCGGATGACGGGTCGGATCGGTCTTGTGGCGGTCGCCGGTGCGGCTCGAGCTGAGCGGCGAGCCCAACGTTGAAATCTGGCACGGCCCCGAGTAGCGGGAGACCGGAAACTCCCGCATAGTTGCGGCGGCTCGCCCCGGAGGCTGCATGCATCCGACGCAGAGGGAGCGCTGAGCCGCATGGCGTCGCTCACCCTGCGGCGGCTCACCAAGACGTTCGACGCACGGACGAAGCCCGCCCTGCAGGAGCTGTCACTGGAGGTGCGGGATGGGGAGTTCCTCGTGCTGCTCGGGCCGTCCGGCTGCGGCAAGACGACGGCGCTGCGCTGCATCGCGGGGCTCGAGGAGCCGACGACGGGCGAGATCCTCATCGGCGAGCGCGATGTGACCCACCTGCCGCCCGGCGACCGCGATGTCGCGATGGTATTCCAGAACTACGCGTTGTACCCGCACCTCACGGCGCGCGCCAACCTGGCGTTCGGGTTGGAGGTGCGGGGCGTGGCGCGGCCCGAGATCGCGCGCCGCGTGCAGGAGACGGCGCAGCGGCTCGGCCTGACGGAGCTGCTCGACCGGCTGCCGGCGCAACTGTCCGGCGGGCAGCGCCAGCGGGTGGCACTGGGGCGCGCCATCGTGCGCGCACCCCGCGCGTTCCTGTTCGACGAGCCGCTCTCCAACCTGGACGCCCAGCTCCGCAGTGAGCTGCGCCGCGAGCTGCTCGGCCTGCACCGCGCCCTCGGCGCGACCATGGTCTACGTCACACACGACCAGGTCGAGGCGATGACCATGGGGCAACGGATCGCGGTGCTGTACGAGGGTCGCCTGCGCCAGCTCGGCACCCCGGTCGACGTGTACCAGCGGCCGGCCGACGTGTTCGTGGCCCGCTTCATCGGCAGCCCAGGGATGAACGTCTTGACCGGGCGAGGAAGGGGGATGAAGGAAGGAGGCGGCGTGGTCGACTGCGGCAGCCTATCGGTTCCCGTCGCACTGGAGCATTACGAGGGCGAGATCCATCTCGGCGTGCGACCCGAGCACGTTGGCCTGTGTGGCGAGGACCAGGGCGTAGGCAACGCTACGGTGGTGGTGGTGGAGCCACTGGGTGCGGAGACGTTGGTGCACCTGGTGGCGGGTGGGCAGGCGCTCATCGCGCGGCTGCCGGGGCTCGTCGAGCTGCGGGCCGGTGATGTGGTCGGCGTCAGGCTCGATCGCCGCCGCCTGCATTTGTTCGACGTAGCTGGAGAGCGGCTTGCGTGAAGCGTGCGCTCGCGGTGTGTGCGGTGCTGTGGAGCTGCAAGGCGGCGACGGGAGGGGGCCGTGACCGTGTCACGCTCGAGCTCGCGAACTGGGCCGACTACCTCGAGGCGAAACTGGAAGACCGCGCGCTCGCGCCCTACCTCGCGGCCCATCCGGGGCTCCGCATCGTGCAGCAGAACGCGGCCACCTATCAGGCAGAGTATCGCGAGCGCCTGCTCACCTCGATGGCGGCCGGCTCGCCACCCGACGTCTTCCTGCTCGATAACATCGACGTTCCGGCGCTGGTGAATCGCGGCGTGGTGCTCGATTTGACGCCGTATCTCGCGCGCGCCGGCGTGGACCTGGGGTGTCTCGACCAGACGGTGCTGTCGATCTTCAGTCGGGGCGACGCGGTGTACGCCCTTCCCAAGGGATATACGCCGATGGTGGTCGCGTATAACAAGGATCTGTTCGACCGAGCGAGGATTCCCTATCCCACCGACGATTGGACGTGGGACGACTTCCTCCGGATCGCCAAGCGGCTGACGCGCGACACGGATGGCGACGGGGTGATCGACCAGTGGGGCACCTACTTCGATCGGCGTCCCCTCCTCTGGATTCCCTGGGTCTGGGCCGGCGGGGGCGACGTGCTCTGCCCCGACGGGCGGCGCGCGTCGGGATGCCTCGATGCGCCAGTGACGGTCGAGGCGATTCGCTGGTACACGGGCTGGATGACGAGGCAGGGCATCGCCCCGCGCGCCCACACTCTGCTCAAGTCGGCGGGCGACAACTTCCGTCTGTTCAACAGCGGCCGCGTCGCGATGATGACCACCGGCCACTTCTGGGTGCCTCGGTTTCGTCCCTATGTCGCGGCCGGCCGGTTGCGAGTCGGGTTCGTCGCTATCCCACACCGTCGCGGTTTCCATCCGGCGACGGTGATCTACGCCTCGGGCTACGCCGTGCCTGCGATGACTGCGCGACGGAAGCTTTCGATCGAGCTCGCGGCGTATCTCACCGACTCGCTGGCGGACGCGGTGCGCGGGCAGGCCGGGCTGGAGCTGCCGGCCGTGACGGCCGCTGCCCGGGCGCTCGTGGCCCGCGACACGCTCGGGTGGGAGGCGGCGTTCCTGCGCGCCGCGACTGCCGGGCGGGCGCCGTGGGGCGCCCGGATCGAGCGCTGGCGGGAAGTGGAGGCCGCCCTGCCCGATCTCGTCGACCGGATCACGCTCGCCGGCGCGGACCCGGCGGCGGCGGCGCGCGAGACGGCGCGGGAGCTCGACCGCGTGCTGGGGGCCACGCGGTGAGCCCGGTGACGCGGTGACGCGGTGGCGTGGTGGCGCCGCGGCGGCCGTCATCGCGAGCGCCCTGCTGGTGCTCAGCACGGTGCGCTGGGCGAGCGTGCGCGCCGAGCGTGCGCTCGCCCAGCGGGTCGCCGCGACCGCAGCCGCCTACCTGGCGTTCGTTGCGCCCCCAGCGCGGGGCAGCGCCGATTACGATCTGCCCCGGCTGCTGATCGAGACTCGGGCGCTCGACGGCCTGCCGGGGTTTACCACCGAGGTCGAGGTGTATCACGGCACCGCGCCGCTGGTGCACGCGACCGCGCGACCGCTCTCGCCGTCCCAGTTCGACCAGCTGCGCCGGCACGCCGCCGCGCGCTGGGCGGGCGCGGCCACGCTCGCGCCGCTGTTCGACCGCGATGGGTGGGACGTGGTGGGCGTGGTGGCGGCGTGGCCGGCGCGTGGGGGCTGGCTGTCCTGGTGGACTGCGCTCGCGGTGCTCGTCAGCCTCGGGGCCGGGGCGCTCGCGGCGGCGGCGGTGGGTGGCGCACCCGGCCGGTTGCGACGCGGGCTCGCTTGGTACGCGGCGGCGGCGGCGCTCCTCGGGGTCGTAGCTTCCGACGACATCCGGACGACGGCGCTGGATTCGACCGACCGGTGGCTCGGCGACGCGCGGCTGCTGATCCAGGAGGCAGTGGCGCGTGTGCCGGAGACGCGGTTCTCGCTCGCCACGCTCGGAAAGATGGTTGGCGGCGCGGAGCTCGTGCCCGGTGACAGCGCGGGAGACGGCGCGTGGCGGCGAACGGTTGACGGAACGCCGCGTGCGGCGGTGGCCGTCCGCTTGGCGCCCGGCCGGTGGGCCGAGCTGCGCACGGTGCCGGCGGAGGCCGCCACGGTCGGGTGGCTGGCGCTCACGCTCGGACTGGCGCTCCTCGGGCCCCTCGCCGCCGCGCTGGCCGCGTGGGGCGAGCGCGAGGCGGCGCGCCCGCAGCGCTTGCGCGAGACGGTCGCGGCGTGGGGCTTCCTCGCTCCCTCGGCGCTCCACCTCGCGGTCTTCTCCTTCGCGCCGATGCTGTTCGCGCTGTACCTGTCGCTGCACCGCTGGACCCTCGTCGACCCCGCGACCCCGTTCGTCGGTCTCGCGAACTTCGTCCGGATGTTCCACGATCCGCTGGTGTGGATCTCGCTTCGCAACACCGCGCTGTACGTGCTGTACGTGCCGGTGTCGATGACCCTGTCGCTCGGCGCGGCCCTGGCACTCAACGGGCGGTCGTGGGCCGTGCGCGCGGTACGGACGATCCTGTTCCTGCCGTACGTCGCTTCGGTGGTCGCGATCGCGCTCGTTTGGCAGTGGATGTACAACGCCGATTTCGGCCTGATCAACTACGTGCTGTCGGCCGCACATCTGCGGCCGGTGGATTGGCTCGGCACTCCCCGCACAGCGCTCGCTGCCGTGATGATCGTGTCGGTCTGGGCGCAGCTCGGCTACCAGATGACGGTGTTCCTCGCGGGGTTGCAGGGCGTCCCGCCGGCGTATCTCGACGCCGCGCGCGTGGACGGAGCGAGTGCGTGGCAGCGCTTCTGGCGGATCACCTTTCCGCTCCTCAAGCCCGTGACGTTGTTTGTGCTGGTCACCGGGATCATCGGCTCGTTCCAGGTCTTCACGTACATCTATGTGCTCACCGACGGCGGCCCGTTGCACGCGACGGACGTGATCGTGTATCGCATCTACCAGACGGCGTGGGAGTTCCTGCAGTTCGGGTACGCGAGCGCGCTGGCCCTGCTCCTGTTCGTGGTGTTGTTCGCGGTGACTCGGGCGCAGTTCCGGCTGCTGGGGAGGCAGGTGGAATATGCGTAGCAGGAGACGTGGCGCGTCGGGCCTCGGCTTGGTGGGAGGCGCCCTGGTGCTGCCGCTCGCGGTCACCACGCTCGTGCCCTTCCTTTATATGATCGCGACCGCCCTGATGGACGAGTTCGAGGTGTTGCGCTACCCGCCGCCGCTCGTTCCGGCGCAGCCGCACCCTGAGAACTTCGCCGCCGCCCTCACGGCGCTGCCGTTCGACCGATTCTTCCTGACCACGGCGATCTTCTCGGTGTGCGTGGTCGCCGGGCAGGTCGTGACGAGCACCATGGCCGCCTACGCCTTCGCCCGGCTGCGTTTCCCGGGGCGCGACCACGTCTTCGTCCTGTACCTCTCGGTGCTTATGGTCCCCATGGTCGTGCTCCTGATCCCGCGCTTCCTGATCATCAACGCACTCGGCTGGGTGGACACGTACGCCGGGCTGATCTCCACCGAACTCGTGTCCGTATGGGGGATCTTCCTGTTGCGGCAATTCTTCGTGACCCTCCCCCGTGATCTGGAGGACGCCGCCCGGCTCGACGGGGCGGGCGAGTGGACCGTCTTCTGGCGCGTAGTGCTACCGCTCTCGAAGCCCGCGCTCGCCACCCTCGCGGTGTTCGCATTCGTCGATCAGTGGAAGAGCTTCCTCTGGCCGCTGATCGCGACGCGGTCGGCCGAGATGCGGGTCGTCGAGGTCGGCATCGCCAGCTTTCACGGGTTGTACTACACGAACTGGCCGTATCAGATGGCGGCTGCAGTAACGGCGGTGCTTCCGTTGCTCGTGGTGTACTTCGTGGCGCAGAGGTACTTCGTGGGACGAATTCAACTGACAGGCCTTAAGTGAAGAGGTAGACACCCTCGGCGTCTACCTCACCGTCTGTTCACGGGCCGGAAGCTCAGCTCCCAATGGATATCCCGCCGCCTTGCACGCCCCCGGCCGCATGCCCTTCGGCACGGCAACGGTCACTGCGTAGGCCCGGCTGTCCAGGTTCACCGCCTGTGCTTTGAGGGTCCGCGTCGCGGCTTCCCACACCTCGTCCGCGATGTCCACGGCGCCTTGCACGACGTGGCGGGTGGTGCCGATGATCTGCGGATGCGCCGCGGCGGCGCGCAGTGCCACGGTGAGCGTGCTGTGGGGATCGAGCGTCCCCAGGAGCGCGTCTTTGGGGACTGCGAGGGGGGCGTCGCGCCACACGTCGTACGCGTCGAATCTGGCGCCGCTGATCCCGAGCGTGCCGAGCGGCACGGCGACCTGGCGCGGCTCCTCTTCCCAATTGATGAGCGCGACCGTCCACCAGCGTGGCGCGCCCTCGACCACCCAATTGGCAGGGGGTCGGTCGCGGCGGACGCTCCAGATCCCTCCGGCGCCGCCACCGTCGTAGACTCGGACCGCAAGCACGTTTTCGCCGCCCCAGTTAAGCGCGTCGGCTGGGACGCGGTAGCGGCGGTACGCCTGCCAGTCGCCGCGGTAGTTCGGCGGGAAGTCGCCCGTCTGCCCGACCTTTACGCCGTTGAGGAACGTCTCGTCGGCGTCGTCGACCTTGCCGAGCTCCAAGTAGACCGCCCGCCCTTGACTGCCCTCGACCGCCCTCGACCGCCCGGCGCGGAGCGGCGGAGCGGTCGGCAAGGAGAAGCGTGTCCGGTACCACGCGTACCCGTCGTAGTCGGGATGCCCCGCTTCTTCCCACCGTTTCGGCACCGCGATCGCCTCCCACGTGTCCTCGTCAAACTCACGCGTGGCGTAGCGGGGATCGTCGCCGGTGCGGAACCGCCAGCGCCCGGCGATCGGATAGGCGTCGTCGCCTACAACGAGCGCGGGCGCCACCTCATGCGCCGGGGACGCCGTGTCCAGCGGCCGGCCGGCGACCGAGGCCACCGGGATCGCACGCTGCAGCAACGGCACCCGGTCGGGCGGGAGCTTAGGGAGGTTGTCCGACAGGACGGTCGCGCCTCCGGAGAGGGCCACGATCGACGTCCACACCTGGGCCTCGGCGCCAGACAGCGGCGGCCGAACGACCAGGCAATCGGGGTCGTTGAGCCAGGTGGACCGGTGATAGAAGCTGCGCAGCCCGGCAGCACGCGCCGGCGCTTGGACGCCGCCCCAGCTCGCGTCCACGTCGGTGCCGATTCGCATCCCGTTCACGTAGCCGACCGCGTGCTGCAGCGGGGCGCCACAGCCGAGCAGGAACGCCTCGGTTCCCAAGCCGTCGCGGATCGCCCCGAGGCCCTTGCGATAGGCCTCGGCGTGCGTCAAGCCACCGTAATGGGAGTCGCCGGCCGTGGCCCACAGCAGGAAATCGATCTTCAGGTAATCGTAGCCCCACTCCTGCACCACGCGGCGCGCCAGATCAAACAGCCACTGCTGCACTTGCGGGTGCGCGCCATCCAACGAGTAGACCTTGCCACCCCAGTCGTCCCGGGTGTCCCACACGATCGGGCCATCGTCGCGCCGTAGCAGCCAGTCGGCGTGCGCGGCCGGGATGCCGGAGCGCTCCGTCACGGCGAAGGGGGCCACCCACAAGCCCGCTTTGAACCCTTTGGCGTGAATCTGGTCTGTGAGCCAGCGGTGCCCGTGGGGGAACTTGGCATTCATTTCCCAGTCCCCCGTCGCCTTCTGATAGCCGTCGTCGAGCTGGATGTAGCGGAAGAAGCGGCGGTCGAAGTTCGCAGCGCAGAACTCGAGGTTCGCCACCACGTCCGTCTCACTCACCTTGCCGAGCAACTCATACCACGTGCACCATCCCGCGGGGGCCGTCTGGGACGCGAGCCGCTCGCGGTCAACCGGCGAGGAGGGGATGAAGAGCGCCGTCAGCGCGTCGAGGCCATCGCCCTCCGGTTGGTAGCAGATGCGCATGCGAGACGCATCGCCTTCGGGGCGCAGCGGTCGCGTGGGGAGCCACGCGCTGCCGGCGTCCAGGCCGTCCCGCGCAAGCTGCACCGTCGCTTCGCCCGGCTCCCCGGGGTCGAATGCCAGTGCCAGTCCGCGGCCGCCCCGGGTCAAGCCGAGCGCGCCGTGGCTCGCGAGTCCCTCGTCGGTCACGGCCGAGACCGTCACAACCCGGCAGGGGCTCCAGGAGTGATAGCCGTTGACGAGCGCGACGAGGGGTGCCTCGCCGGCGAGCACGGCGGCCTCCGGTGCCTGGAAGAAGCGTATGCCCTTCACCGTGGGGAGGTAGCGGTCGGGGTAGATCGTCACCGAGATTGCCGCCTGCGGCGCGCCACCTCCCGTTTCGCTGGCAGAGAGGAACTCGGCCTCCAGGAACACGCCGGCCGCGCGCCCCCGCACCACGACGGACTCGCCCCCGGGCGGCCGGCGGTTTCCCACCGTGCTATCTTCCAGATCGGCGAGCGTGACCAGTTGGTCGCCCACCCGGGCGCCGACGACGGCGGTCCGGATGAGGGGAACGGGCTGGCCGTCGCCGTAGTACCAGATCGACCAGCGACGTTGCTCGTCGAGCTCGAATTTCAGCCGACCGACCGCCGGTCCGCCCGACCGCCCCCTCGCCCGGGTCGGAGCGGTGGACGGCTGGAAGGGCGGACGGAGCAGCGCCCCCGAAGTGGCGCCTGTCAGGAGCACGAACGTGCGTCTGTCCATCATCACAATGTCGACGGCCCTGGTGGCTTTGTCCACGCCGCTCGACGCCCAGCGGCGCGGTGCGTGGACAGTCGGCTTCGCGGGGACCCTCGGCGGCGGGTGGCAGGTCGAAGCGGCGGACGTCGGCTATGCCCGCGCAGTGCGCGCAGGGCCGCTGCGCGTGGCGTCGTTCACCGCGCGGCTCGGCTCGTTCGTCGACGAAGGCGCGATTCTCGGCGGTGCACGCGGCTTCATCTTCGGGTTGACCTTGGGCGGGCACACCGGGCTGCTGCCGCTCGCCGACCTCGGCACCGAGACGAGCAAGAGCGAGGTCGGCGTCGACCTCACGGTCGAGGGCACCGCCTACCTCGGGACCCGCTCCCCCTTTCCGCAAGGGTCGCCGTGGGGTGCCGTCACCGTGCTTCCGGGACTCAAGTTCGGCGATCCGGACGGCGTGCAATTCGGGCTGCTGCTCGGCCCGACGTTGTTCTTCGGCCAGGCGAGCGACGTGCGCCCGTTCCTGGGCATCCGCTTCGAAGCGCCGCTGGCGCGCCGGGAGTCCCATCCCTAGGTTAGGTCGGGCGTGGCGCTGCGGGGCGTGGTGGGAGCATTGCGCCGGGGGCTCAACCTCCGCCGTTGCCGGTTGTGGCTGCGCACGCCAGACGGCACACGGTACGCGCCCGTGACCACGTCGGGCGACGAGGCGGAGGTGGTGGGGTACGCCCCGCCCGTCGCCGACTGGGTGCGGCAGGGAGCGCAGCGCGAAGGGACAGCCGGGGGCTCGGTGCTGCGGCTGCCGCTGATCCACGAGGACGAGCCGCTGGGCGCGCTCGAGGTCATCATTCCCACTGGCCGCTACGAAGGCGTGGCGCACGACGTCGTCGTCGTGGTGGCGCGGATCCTGGCCCCCATGATCGCCGCCACCGAGCTGTCACAGGACCTCGCGTCCGAAGTGGCGCTGCGCACGCACGAGATGGAGGCGCAGCGGAGCTTCGCCGCCCAGATCATCGACTCGCTTCCCGTCGGGCTGTACGTGATCGACCGGGGTTACCGCATCCGCGCCTGGAACCGGAAGCGCGAGGCCGGCACGCAGGGTGTTTCGCGCGAGGACGCGGTGGGCCACGATGTCTTCGACGTGCTGGACCGCCAGCCGCGCGAGCTGCTGAAGCGCGAATTTGACCGCGTGTTCGACACGGGCGAGATCCAGCAGGTGGAGATGGAGTCGGCGGCGAGCGGCGAGACGCGCCACTACCGCATCACCAAGATCCCGATGCGGCAGGACGGCGAGCACATCTCGCATGTGATCACCATCGGCGAAGACATCACCGAGTGGCGCCAGGCGCAGCAGCGCCTGTCCGAGACCGAGAAGCTGGCGGCGGTGGGCCAGCTCGCTGCTGGTGTCATGCACGAGATCAACAACCCGCTCGCTACGATCCTCGCCTGCTGCGAGGCGCTGGCGCTGCGCGGCGAGGAGCTCGCGCCCGCCGCGCGCGACGCGCAAGAGGAATACCTCAAGATCATCGACACAGAGGTGCAGCGCTGCCGCCGCATCGTCGACAGCCTGCTCGACTTTTCCCGGCCCCGCTCGGGGGAGAAGCGGCAGGTGGACGTGAACGCGGTTGTGGAGCAGACACTGTTCCTCCTCAAGCATCACAATCGCTTCAAGCGGCTGACCGTGGCGCGCGAGCTCGCGCCGGGGTTGCCCGGCGTGCTCGCCGACCAGGAGAAGCTCATCCAGAGCTTTATGGCGCTCATGTTGAACGCCATGGACGCGATGGACTCGCGCGGCACCCTCACGGTGCGGACTCGGATGAACCCCGAGCGTCGGGACGAGGTGCTGGTCGAGTTCATCGACACCGGCACCGGTATCAAGCAGGAAGACCTGCCTAAGATCTTCGAGCCGTTCTTCACCACCAAGCCCCAGGGCCGCGGCACGGGTCTGGGCCTCTCGATCTGCTACGGCATCATCGCGGAGCACCGCGGCCGCATCGAGGTGGAGTCGCAGGTCGGCATCGGTTCGAATTTCAAGGTGTACCTTCCGGTCGAATGAAGATCCTGGTCGTCGAAGACGACAAGACGGTCGGGCAGTACGTAAAGCGAGGGCTGGCCGAGGCGGGGTCTCACGTCGAGCTGGTGGGCGACGGGGGGGAGGCCCTGCGGCTCACCGCGAACGGGCAGTACGACCTGCTGGTGCTCGACCTCCGCCTTCCCACGACGTCGGGGCTCGAGGTGCTGCGCACCCTGCGGGATCGGGGGAATGGCGTGCCGGTGCTGGTCCTCACGGCGCAGGACGCGGTCGACTTCAAGGTGCAGGCCCTGCGGATGGGCGCCGACGACTACGTGACCAAGCCGTTCTCGCTCGAGGAGCTGCTCGCCCGCGTGGAGGCGTTGGGGCGGCGGCCCAAGGCGATCGTGCCGCCCGTGCTCAAGGTCGCGGACCTGAGCCTCGATACCGGGAGCCGGGAGGTGAAGCGCGGCGGCAAAGTGATCGACCTCACGCCCAAGGAGTACGCCGTCCTGGAGTACCTGATGCGACACCCGGGCCGCGTCATGCCGCGCACGCTGATCACCGAGTACGCCTGGGACTACCACTTCGACCCCGGCACCAACATCGTGGACGTCGTGATCACCCGGCTGCGCAAGAAGATCGATCACGCGCGCGAGCCGAAGCTCATTCACACCGTGCGCGGCGTGGGCTACGTTGTGAAGGCGTGAGATGCAGACGATCCGCGGTCGCCTGACGGTCTGGTATTCGGCGGCGCTGGTGCTCACGCTGGCCGCCTTCGCGATCGTGCTGTACGTGGCACGCCGCCGCGCTTCCTACGACGATCTGGACCAGCGGATCCGGTCCGAGGCCGAGCTGAGCGCCGCGATTCTCGGCGAGAGTTACCGGGCCCGCGGTGCGCTCGTCACCTACGACTCGACGGGCAAGCCCGCGCTGGTGGCGGACATCAAGGCCGTGCTGGAGGCGGTGCCGGACTACCTGTTGATTACGGCGCAGGACGGCGAGATCCTGTATTCGTCGTCCAACGCGTCGCTCACCTATCAGCAGGTCGTGCAACTGCGCAGGCTGATGACGCCCCCGCTCTCGGGTCGCACCGGCGGCACCGTGCGCCTCGAGCCGGACGGGCCGGAGCTCCGCTATGTGGCGCACATCGTGAGCGGCGCCGGCCCGCGCTTCGGGTCGCTGCTCGTCGCCGCAGACGTGCGCACCGCGGAGCTGGCGGTCGCCCAGCTGCTCTCCACGCTCGTGCTCATCGTCCCGATCGGACTGATCGCGGCCATTCTCGTCGGCTCCTGGATCGCGCGCCGCGCGCTCGAGCCGGTGGACCGGATCATCAGTGAAGTCCGCGAAATCACCGACGGCCGCGGTCTGCACCGGCGGCTCGCGGAGCCGATGGTGAAGGACGAGCTGGGGCGCCTCGCCGAGACGCTCAACCAGATGATGACGCGGCTGGAACGGAGCTTCGCCGCCCTGCGCCGCTTCACGGCGGACGCGAGCCACGAGCTGAAAACGCCGCTCACGGTGTTGCGGGGTGGTGTGGAGCGGGCGCTCACGACGTCGGGACTGCCCCAGGATACGCTCGCCACGCTCGAAGAGACGCTGCAGGAGATCAAGCGCATGACCGAGCTCGTGGACGCGCTGCTCACGCTCGCCCGGGCGGACGAGGGCATCGCGCCCCTGCACCGCGAGCCGGTGGACCTGCGGGAGATCGTCGAGGAAGCGCGCGAGACGGGCGAGCTGCTCGCCGAGCAAGCGGGAGTGCAAATGGAGCTCGCGACGCCGCCGGAGCCGGTGATCGTGCCCGTGGATGCGAGCCGCATCCGTCAGCTGATCCTCAACCTCGTCACCAACGCGGTGAAGTACACTCCGTCGGGCGGCAGCGTGCGGATGCAACTCGGGCAGTCGGACGGCCGCGTCACTCTGACCGTCGCCGATACCGGGATCGGCATCGCGGCGGGCGACTTGCCTCACATCTTCGATCGTTTCTGGCGGGCCGACTCGGCGCGCACCCGCACCGGCGAGCGCCCGGGGGCGGGGCTGGGCCTCGCCATCTGCAAGTGGATCGCCGAAGCGCACGGCGGGACCATCGAGGTGCAGAGCCGCCCGGGGCGGGGGACGACCTTCACCGTCACCCTGCCGAACGGCGGCGGGGCGTGAGGGCAGAGCTCCGCATCACCGGGTGGCGATGACGGCTTCTTCCCATCCCGCCATAATCGCTTTGTCATCAACCTCGCACCCCCACGCAAGCCTCCGACACTATCGTCCTGGTGACCTCTTCACAGACGACTCTCCATGTTCGACAGGCTCATAGCTTCGGACCCTCCACCCGAGCACCGATGGTCAGCTGGCGCCAAACTGGCCGTTGCGAATGTTGCATTGAACGCAGTCCTGCTCATGCTCGCGCCACGGGAGGCTCAGCTCTCACCTGTCAAGGCCGACACGGCGTTCGTCATCTGCGCTTTCGGACACGTATTTCCCTCCGAGCAGGAGGCTTCTGGAGCCCTCCTCACGGTCCCCACAGCCCAGGGTCTCGCGGTGGAGCACGTCGGCCGACCGCCTGACGCTGAGGAGGTGTATTGGAGCGAGGCGTGGCTGGCAGTACGCGTCAAGGGAGACTCGGTCTACCAGCTGAGCGCTAACGCTGGCATGGACGCTGGAACGGACGCCCGTGCGACTCGGGTCCTCCCGACGCTGGAGGCTGTCGTCGATTCCTCCGGCCATGCGGAACGGTCGTCCATCAGGATCCTGGGTGGCATGAACCGCTCGGACTTCCGTTTGGCCATGAGCGACTTGAAACGGATCGAGTTTCGCCTGGCGAGCGACGACCGCCGGCCGGTGCGAGTCCTGGTGCGCCTGCCGATCGACTTCGTGCTCACGACGGCCCGATAGGCATACGTTTTGCACTTTTCGTTGCCGACCAGAATCGAGTGAGGTCCCATGCGGCCTCTTGAGGTGCAGCGAGCCGTCTGGGTAGTGACGCCGCTCCTCTTCGGCCCGGCGGTTGTGTACACGCAAGCCGATACCGGCGCGCCGGCGTCAACCGAGCTGATCGCGCAGGCGCGCGCCCAATTGCACGCGAGACAGCTCGACAGCGCCGCGGTGCTGCTCCGGCGGGTGACCGAGGCCCCCGCGCGCTCGCCAGCCGACCGCGTCCAGGCCTGGATACTGCTCGGCATCGTGAATTTCTACTCGGCGAGCGACTCGGCTGCCTCGGAGGCGTTCCGCCAAGCCTTCTCCCTCGACCCCGGTTTGGATGTGCCCGGCCTGGACGCATTCGACCCGGAGATCGCGCGCCTGGTCGGGGAGGCGCGGGCCGCGGTGGGTGTGGGCGATTCGACCGGGCCACGGACAGTGGCCGCCCGCGCGCCAGTCGCGACGCTGTATGACTGCCTCACGAAGTGCGCCGACAGCGTGGTCCCGCCCCAATTCGTCCTCTTCCCCTACCAGGTGGTTCTGGACGGCGTCGTGCTCCCGGCCCGGCGGGCCCACGTATTCGTCGCGCTGCAGGCGGTCGTGGATCAAGACGGGCTGGTCGAGCCGGAAACGGTACGCCTCCTGTCCAGCACCGCCGTAGGTGTGGTGGCGCAAATCGAGCGAGCGCTGCCGCAAGCCCGCTTCCGACCCGGCTTCGCCAACGGGGTGCCGGTGCGCACGCGGGTGCAGCTGCGCTTCGACTTTGAAGCGGAGGGGACTGGACTGATCCGGTACACCTATCGCGTGCTCGCGCGGTGAGCCAGGAGTCGGGAGGGTGTGGAGGGGGAACTACACCTGCTCGCGACGCGGCGCTCCGGAACCGACGCCGACCTCTCACGCGGCTGTCATCGTTTTGTAATGCCCGCTCCACTAGCGATCCAGACGAAAAGTGAAGTATTACATAGGTACCGGACACCGGAGGCTAAACGTGTTTGACGTCCTGATCGAGTCCAAGCGGAAGAAGACCACCAAGAAGTCGTTCGGCGTCGGCGTCGTCTCGCTGACGGTCCACACCGTGATCATCGCGGCGGCGGTGTACGCGACGCTCAACGCCGGTCAGACCGACAACACAGTCAAGGTGGACACCGCGATGGTGTTCATCGATCAGCAGCAGCAACAGAAGCCGCCGGAGCAGCAGCCGGTGCAGCTCGATGTGCCGCTCAAGGGCTTTCAAACGGTCGTCGCACCGGAGGTCATCCCGACCAACATCCCGCCGGTGAACCTACAGGAAAAGTTCGATCCCAAAGACTATTCGGGCACCGGCGTCGAGGGCGGCCTCGCCACCGGCATCGTGCCGACGGGGAACGAAGTGTTCATGGAGGCGATCGTCGAGGAGAAGCCGTCCGTGCTCTCGGGTCCGCAGCCCCAGTACCCCGAGCTGCTGCGGCAAGCCGGGATCCAAGGGCGGGTGATGGTTCAGGCGATCATCGACACCACCGGTCGGGCCGAGCCTCCTTCGCTCAAGGTGATTTCGAGTCCGAACCCCGGCTTCGACCAGCCGGCCAAGACCTACGTTCTCAAGGCGCTGTTCCGTCCGGCCCGGGTGCACGGGCGGGCCGTGCGCGTGCTGATCAACATTCCGATCGACTTCAAGATCACGGGCCGTTAGGCCCGCACCCTGTTCAAGGCCAAAGGAGCCTCTAGCACATGAGCCTCTCGCTCTACGATCTGTTTGTATCGATGGGCCCGTTCGCGAAGTTCATCGTCATCGTGCTCGCCGTCATGTCGATCTTCTCGTGGGCGGGTGCGTTCCAGAAGTGGTGGCAATTGTATCGCTCCCAGAAGGAAACGATGCGGTTCGCCCCCGAGTTCTCCCGCTTTTTGCAGGAAGAGCAGCTCGACGGCGCGATCAAGCTGGCGGAGAAGCAGAAGCGCAGCCACGTAGCTCGCGTGGTGGGCGAGGCGCTGTCGGAGGTGAAGCCGTTGCTGCGTGACCGCGCGACCATCACCGCCGCCGACATCAATTCGGTGGAACGGGCGGTCGAGCGTGAGATGCTCATTGTCGCGGCCGAGCTGAAGCGCGGGCTGGGCATCCTCGCGACGACGGGTGCGACGGCGCCGTTCGTCGGCCTGCTCGGCACCGTGATGGGGATCGTCAACGCCTTCACCGGCATGGCGGCGTCCGGCGGTGGCGGCTCGCTCGCTTCGGTGTCGGCCGGTATCGCGGAAGCGCTCATCACGACCGCGTTCGGCCTCATCGTCGCAATCCCCGCGGTGTGGCTCTACAACTACTTCACGACCAAGATCGACTTCCTGTCGGTCGAGATGACCTACACGTCGAAGGAGCTGATCGATTACCTGATCAAGAGCGTCGGCTCCGAGTTCGGCCGCTCGATCTTCACGAAGGAATTCCAGACGCAGAAGGCGTCACAGTCCAGTGGCCCTGTCAGTCACTAGCGCCAGCGCCAAGTCCGCGGTCAAAGGCGACATCAACGTCACGCCGCTGATCGACGTGATGCTGGTGCTGCTCATCATCTTCATGATCGTCACGCCGATCATCGCGGCGGGCTTCCAGGCCACCATCCCGCGCTCCGAGAATCCGGAGAACCGGCCGGAGGGGCCTGACGAGATCCGGCTCGGCATCGACCGCGACGGCAAGTTCTTCCTCGATCTCGGCGAGGGGCCGAGGCAGGTGAAAGACGAGGACCTTCCAGGCCGGTTGGAGAACATCTATACCAACCGCACGAAGGACAAGATCCTGTTTCTCAAGGCCGATCAAAACCTCGACTTCGGCCGTGTGCAGCAGGCGATCGAGATCGCGCGCCAGGCTGGCGCGCGCGTGGTGGCTGCGATTACCGAGCAGAAACAGTCGCTCACGAAAAAGAAGGAAGGGGGCTGACCCATGGCGATGGGGTCCACCGGCTCGGGCGAGGGGCTCAGCTCCGATATCAACGTCACGCCGCTGATCGACGTGCTGCTCGTGCTCCTGATCATCTTCATGATCACGCAGCCGATGTCGCGCAAGGGGTTCGACGTGCAGGTCCCGCCCAAGCAGCAGCAGAAGACGAAGGAGAAGCCGTCCAGCCAGATCGTGTTGGAGCTAAAGGGCGACGGATCGTATGCCATCAACGGCCAGCCGTACGCGGTGAGCCAGCTCGACCAGGCGTTCCACCAGATCTACGATCCGCGTCCGGCGAAGCTGTTGTTCATCAAGGCGGCGCCGAACCGCAAGTACCTCGACGTGATGCAGGCCATGGACATCGCGCACGGCGCGGGGGTGCAGGTGATCGGGTTCACGCCGGCGGAGCAGAACAAGTAGTAGCCAGGATGGCGGGCCCCAGGGTACTGTAGGGGCGCAGCATGCTGCGCCCCTACTTTTGTGTCTTGGGGTATCTATCGTCGTGACCGCGCATCCGACTCCGCCCCCCGCCCAGCGACCGGCTCTCCCCGCACTGCGCCTGCCGCTCGGCCGGCGACGGCTGGAGCGGGGCGCCGCGATTTCCCTGGCGGTGCACGGGCTCATCATCGCAGTCCTCATTGTCCACGCACGGGAGGTGCTGCAGCGTCTCCCAGGGACGCCGGGGCACGGCGGTGGGGGAGGGAACCGGCCGGAGGTCAACTTCTTCACCCTGCCGACGACCGGACCGATGGCGGTCCAGATCCCCGCCGCGCCCGCGGTAGCCCTCGCCGATGTCCGCTCCCTGCCACAGCTGAAGCTCGATCTGCCGCCGCTCGAGATGCCGCGGGAGACGTTGCGGGTCGCGCTGCTCGGGGGCGCGGCGGCCGGCGTTTCCGGTGCGGGCCCGGGCGCGGGCGGCGGGCAGGGGGGCGGCACGGGCGGTGGGACGGGGGCGGACGCGGGGCCTGGAACGGGAGGCGAAGGCGGTTACATTTTCGTCGCCTCGCCGCGGACGGCGATTCTGCCGCCGTTGGCGAAGGTCCCCGGCTCCGTGGCTGGCCGCACCTACGTCGTGAAGTTCTGGGTGGCGGCCGACGGGCGCGTCACTCGGGTCGAGGTAGACCCGCCGATCACGGACGCGGCCTACAGTCGGGAGTTCCAGCAGCGCATGATGGCATACCAGTTCTACCCGGCCCGCACACGGGACGGGCGGAACGTGGCGAGCGTCGTTCCGGTCCCTCTGCGAATCGGTAACTAGCCCGTCCGCGGGGCGGGCTCCAAGGAGTCACAACCCACTATGCTGATTGCTCTCGTCCTGGGGCTCTCCATTCTCGCCCTGGCCGTCGCCTGGGGTCTGCGAGGTTACGTGCTTCGCCAGGACAACGGCACCCCTGAGATGCGGAAGATCTCCGATGCGATCCAGGAAGGCGCCCAAGCATTCCTGCGGCGCCAATACCGCACGATCGGTCTCCTGAGCATCGCGCTCGGCGTGCTCATCTACGTGCTGTACGCGTTCTTCCGCAAACCGCACCCCGGCGAGCCCGCGGCGGTGACACTCGCGCTCACGACGACCCTCTCCTTCCTGTTCGGCGCGTTCTGCTCGGGCGTGGCCGGTCTGGTGGGGATGTACGTCGCCGTGCGCTCGAACATTCGGACCGCCAGCGCGGCGCGCTCGAGCCTCAACAAGGCGCTGCAGATCGCGCTGCGGGGCGGCGCCGTGAGCGGGCTGTTCGTGGTGGCGATGAGCCTGTTCGGCCTGGGGCTGCTGTACAGCGTGCTCGACGCCCTGCACTTCGAGCCGACCAAGATCCCCCTTATGATCGTGGGCTACGGCTTCGGGGCGTCGTTCGTGGCGCTGTTCGCGCAGCTTGGCGGCGGCATCTATACCAAGGCCGCCGACGTCGGCGCCGACCTGGTCGGGAAGGTGGAGGCGGGAATTCCCGAAGACGATCCCCGCAACCCGGCGGTGATCGCGGACCTGGTGGGCGACAACGTCGGCGATTGCGCGGGTCGCGGCGCCGACCTGTTTGAGTCCACCGCGGCCGAGAACATCGGCGCCATGATCCTCGGCGCCGGGCTCGCGGGCGCGAACCTGGGCGTGTTCAGCCCGGCGCAGGTGGTCGGGCTGATGCTGTTTCCCCTGGTGGCACGCGCGTTCGGGCTCGTCGCGTCCATCATCGGCGTCCTGGTGGTGAAAGCTCGCGAAGACGAGGACCCGATGCACGCGCTCAATCGCGGGTACATGTGGACCGCGGTGCTGGCCGCCCTCGGGTTCGCGGGGGGGACGTACTGGCTGCTCAATCCGGCGGGACACCCCGCCGCCTGGTGGCACTTCGCCCTGTGCGGCGTGATCGGGATCGCCACCTCCATCGCCTTCGTCTACATCACTCAATACTACACCGAATACCGCTATCGTCCCGTGAAATCGATCGCCGCCGCCTCCGTCACGGGTCCGGCGACGAACATCATCGCGGGGTTCGCCGTGGCGCTCGAGTGCACGGCGCTGCCCACCTTCACGATCTCGGCCGCCATCATCGCCTCCTACAGGCTCGGTGCCTCGAGCGGGCTGGCGCATGCGGGGCTGTTCGGTACGGCGGTGGCGACGATGGGGATGCTCGGCACCGCCGCGTACATCCTCGCCATGGACACCTTCGGGCCCATCACCGACAACGCCGGCGGCATCATCGAGATGTCGCACCAGCCCGAGGCGATCCGCAAGCGCACCGATCGCCTCGACGCGGTCGGCAACACGACCAAGGCGCTCACCAAGGGCTACGCCATCGGCTCGGCGGCGCTCGCGGCTTTCCTGCTCTTCTCGGCGTATCTGGACGAGGTCGCCGCCCTCGGCTCCCCGCTCCAGGCCGTCGACATCTCGAAGCCCGAGGTGTTCGTGGGCGGCCTGCTGGGCGCGATGCTGGTGTTCTGGTTCTCGGCGCTCGCGATCGGGGCGGTGACGAAGGCGGCGGTGAGCGTGATCAAGGAGGTGCGGCGCCAGTTCCAGGCGGACCCCGGCATCCTCAAGGGAACCTCGCGCCCCGATTACGGCACTGCGGTCGACATCGTGACCATCGGCGCCCTCAAGGCGATGGTGGCCCCGGGCCTGCTCGCCGTCGCGATGCCGATCGCGGTGGGGCTGTTCTTCAAGCTGTTCCACCTCGGGGCCGAGACCGTGGCCGCGTTCCTCATGGTCGGGACGATCGGCGGCATCCTGATGGCGACGCTGCTCAACAACGGCGGCGGCGCGTGGGACAACGCCAAGAAGTTCATCGAGACGGGGGAGTACGGCGGCAAGGGGAGCCCAGCCCACAAGGCGGGGGTCGTGGGCGACACCGTCGGCGATCCCTTCAAGGATACGGCGGGGCCATCACTGCACGTGCTCATCAAGCTGCTGAGCACCGTGACTCTCGTGCTGGCACCGCTGTTTGTCTAGGCAACTCTTCGCCCGCAAGCCGATCGCCGAGCTGGTCGTCGAAGGCGAGAGCCCGTACGCCCTGAAGCGCGCGCTGGGCGCCGGCGACCTCATCATGCTGGCGATCGGTGCCGTGATCGGCGCCGGGATTTTCGGGGCGATCGGCACGGCGGCGGCGGGGCAGTACGACGCCGCCGGGCATCTGGTCCGGAGCGGCGCCGGCCCCGCCCTGGTCGTCTCCTTCCTGTTCCTCGGGGTCGCGTGCGCGTTGGCGGGGCTGTGCTACGCCGAGCTAGCGGCGATGATCCCCCAAGCGGGAAGCGCCTACGCCTACTCCTATGCGACGCTGGGCGAGCTCGTCGCCTGGATCATCGGCTGGGATCTGATCCTCGAGTACGCCGTCGGCAATGTAGCCGTGGCCATCTCCTGGGGCGATTATTTCACGTCGCTGCTCCGCAGCTTCGACTTCCAGCTGCCCGTCTGGCTCACGACGGGATACCGCACGGCGCTGCTCTCCCCCGATCCTGCCCTGCATGGCCTGCTCCAGGGCGCGCCCCACGTGGCCGACATCCCGATCCTCGTGAACTTGCCCGCCTTCGTGATCGTCATGTTGATCACCTGGCTCCTCATGCTGGGCGTGCGTGAGAGCGCCACGGCCAACAACATCATGGTGACGATCAAGCTGCTGGTGCTCGGGCTGTTCGTCATCGCCGGGCTCACGCATCTCCGTTCGGCGAACCTGCACCCGTTCGCGCCGAACGGCTTCCGCGGCATTCATCAGGGGGCGGCGATCGTCTTCTTCGCCTACATCGGGTTCGACGCGATCTCGACCGCCGCCGAGGAGACGAAGAATCCGCAGCGTAACCTCCCGATCGGGATCCTGGGCGGCCTCGCCATCTGCACCCTGATCTACATGATCGTGGGCGCTGTGTTGACGGGGATGGTGCCCTACACGGAGCTCGGCGTGGCAGACCCGCTCGCCAAGGCCCTGAACAGTGCGGGGTTCACGACCGTCGGCTGGATCGTAGCGCTCGGCGCGATCATCTCGATGTCGGCGGTCCTGCTCGTGTTCCAGTACGGGCAGCCGCGGATTTTCTTCGCGATGGGGCGCGACGGGCTGCTGCCGCCGTGGGCCGCCAAGGTCCACGCCAAAACCCGCGTGCCGCACATCACGACGCTGATCACGGGCATTTTCGTGGGGCTGTGGTCGCTGATCGGGGACGCAGGCGAGACGTATAACCTCACCAACATCGGCACGCTGTTCGCGTTCGTCCTCGTGTGCGTCGGCGTGCTGGTGCTGCGCTACACGGACCGCGCCCGCCCGCGGCCGTTCCGAGTGCCGTTCGTGTGGATCGTCGCGCTTACCGGTGCGGCGTTGTGCCTCCTCGTGATGGTCGGACTACCGCTGGAGACTTGGGTGCGCTTCACCGTCTGGCTGATCCTCGGTCTCGGGTTGTACGTCTTCTACGGCTATCGTCACAGCCGGCTGCACCCGGCGGCCCAGTCAGCGCCGTGAAGCTCCACACCAAGATCGTGCTGGGTCTCGTGCTCGGCGCCGCCGGCGGCGTGGCCGCGAACACGCTCGCACCGGGGGCGGCATGGGTGCGCTGGACCGGCGACAACGTCGCCGGACCGGTGGGGCAGGTGTTCCTCCGCATGCTGCTCATGACCGTGATTCCGCTCGTCTTCACCTCGATCACGCTGGGCGTCGCGGGAATCGGCGACATCCGCAAGGTCGGGCGCGTTGGGATCCGGACGATCGTGTACTTCCTGCTCTCCACGGCGCTGTCGGCCGCGATCGGGCTCGCCCTCGTCAACGTCTTCCAGCCCGGCGCCGGCCTCGCGCCCGACGTGCGCGAGCAGCTGATGACGACGTACCGCGCGCAGGCGCAGGGGCTGCAGGCCGCGGGCTCGACGCGATTCGGCATCGAGACGTTCGTGAACATGGTGCCGCGCAACCCGATCCAGGCGGCGGCGGGGATGGACTTGTTGGGCATCATCTTCTTCTCGCTCGTCTTCGGCGCCGCGCTCACGCTGATCCCGGAAGAGAAGGCGCGGCCGTTGCTCCGGGTACTCGACGCCGTCGGCGAAGCGGTCGTGAAGATCATCGACCTCGCGATGAAGCTCGCCCCCTACGGCGTGTTCGGGCTCATTTTCTTTACCACCTCGCGGTTCGGGTGGGGGCTGCTGCGGCAGCTGGGGCTGTATGTCGTCATCGTGCTGGCCGGCTTGGTGATCCACGGGAGTGTGAGCCTGTCGATCCTCGTCCGGGTGTTCGGCGGGCTCAAGGCACGGGTGTTCTGGAGCCGTATCCGGGCGAGCATCATCACCGCCTTCTCAACCAGTTCGAGCAACGCCACCCTCCCCACCAACATCGCCGTCGCCGAGGAAGAGCTGAAGATCCCGCCCACGATCGCCGGCTTCGTGCTGCCCCTGGGCTCGACGATGTGCATGAACGGCACGGCTCTCTACGAAGGCGTGACCGTGCTGTTCCTCGCGCAGGTATTCGGCGTGTCGCTCGACCTCGGGAGCCAGATCGTCGTGCTCGTGCTGAGCGTCATTACCGCGGTGGGCGCCGCCGGCGTGCCTGGCGGCTCGCTGCCGCTCTTGATGGTGGTGCTCGCGACGGTAGGCGTTCCGGCGGAAGGCATCGCGATCATCCTCGGCGTCGACCGAATCCTCGACATGTGCCGCACGACGGTGAACGTCTGCGGAGACTTGACGGCCGCGGTGTATGTGGCCAGAACCGAGAGCGGGTGGGATCCGCGTGTCGTCAACGGTGCGGTGCGCCTGGCCCCGGCGGTCTGACCCTATTCCCGCTGGGCCGCCAGCTGTAACGCGCCGAGGGCCAAATCCACGGGGTTCGACACCAGCCGGGCGCGCTTCGATTCCGCGGCGAGCCGGTGTCGGAATGCGTCGGCGAGGGGGGAATGGGCGTGCAGCAGGCCCCCGGCAGTCGCGACCGCGACAGGTCCCGTCCCCGGGTAATATCGCTCGAGGACGATCACCAGGGCGACGAGCTCCAGCGCATCAGATCGTCGAACGTCTGGAGGCCGAGCGCGCCGAGCAGGCGGGCGAGCAGCGTCGAACCTTCGCCGCGCCCGTCCTGGGCGCGCGCCGCGCCGTCGAGGGCTCGCCGCCCCAGCCAGTACCCGCCGCCCTCGTCGCCCAGCTGCCATCCGTAGCCGCCCACCCGGTGTACTTGCCCCCCCGGGTCACGCGCGTATGCGATCGAGCCGGTGCCGGCGTTGACGAGGATTCCGGTTCCGTCCGGAAACGCGGTGGAGAGCGCGACCTCCCCGTCGGCCATGACGCGCACATGCCGAGCCAGCCCCCCGTGGATGAGCGCGGCCGCAAGCTCCGCCTGCTCCTGCGCGCGACCCGCACCCGCCGCGGCCACGACCGCGCGCTCGGTGGGGAGGTCGATCCTCGCCTGCGTCGCGGCGCGGCGCGCGGTCTCTCCGAGCACCGCGGCCGACGCGGCCGCGCCGCCCGGCTTCATCGAGGCGGGTGGGCCATCGGCGCGGCCCAGGATCGTGAGGTCGGCAGTGCCGATGACGACCGTCGAGTGCGACCCGCCAGCGTCCGCTCCCAGGAAAACGTCGGACGGTCGGACAGTCGGACCGTCGGACGGGAAGGCGTGGTCAGGGGAAATCACGGTCCGACTGTCCGACGGTCCGACTGTCCGACCAACGACGTCAGCATCCCCGCCGCCACCGTCACTCCCGTCCCCAGCGGCACGTACCACGGCCACGCGAGACCAGGGAGCAGATGCCAGGGGAAACCGGGGATCACGCTGCCGAGCACGACCGGCGTCATCGCGACCACGCTCACGATGATTGCAGTGATCACGTCGATTTGCCGCGCCCGCGGCCACAGGCCTCCGAGCACGTAGGTTCCCAGCAGGCTCCCGTAGGTCACGGACGCGATGCTGAGCGCCAGCTGCACCACGGGGGTATTCTGGTTCCGGAACGCCATTGCTCCGGCCACGAGCACGGCGGTCCACAGCAACGTGAGCCAGCGGCCCACCCACAGAAGATGCCCTGGGTCTTGGCGGCCCGTCAGGGGCGCGTAGAAGTCGTGGGTGGAGGCGGAGGCGAGCGAATTGACCGCCGATGCGTGACTGCTCATCGCCGCAGCCAGGATTCCTGCTAAGACCAGCCCGGCGAGCCCCTCGGGAAGTTGAGTCTTGACGAAGGTCGGATAGATCGCATCACTGCGTTGTTGGGCGATATCAGCGCCGGCCAGCCACAGGCTCGTGCCCACCAGCAGGAACAGTGCGAATTGCCCGATGATGAGCACTCCTGACCCGATGAGGGCCCGCTGCGCGTCCTTGAGGCCTCTGGCGGCGAGCAGCCGCTGGACGATGAGATGGTCCGTGCCGTGCGAGGCGCCGGCGAGCAGCGCCCCGCCCAGCAGGCCACCCCAGAACGTGTACAGGAGCGTGAAGGAGGGCCGAAAGTCGAGCGTCACAAGCTTCCCGGCGTCCCAAGCGCGCCCGAACGCGCCCACGCCTCCCGCGAGATGGGTCGCGACGATGAGCGTCGCGATGCCACCCAGCAGATATACGCCGAGCTGGATCACATCCACCCATACGACCGCCCGCAGACCGCCGACCCAAGTGTAGATGAGCGTCACGACCCCGATGGCGAGGATCCCGGCGGCGAGGTTCCAGCGGGTGATGATGGCCAACGGGATCGCCGTCGCGAAGATGCGCACGCAGTCGGCGAGCGCGCGGGTGAGGAGGAAGACGCCGGAGGCCGTACGCCGCGCCGCCGGACCGAAGCGCCGCTCGAGACGCTGGTAGGCGGTGTCTTGCGTCCCCTCGAAGTAGCCTGGGAGGAGCAAGGCGGCGACGCCGATCCGGCCGGCCAAGTAGCCGAACGCGATCTGCAGGAAGGTGAGGTCCCCCCGTGCCGCGAGGCCGGGGACCGAGATCACCGTGACGGCCGATGTCTCCGTCGCGACGATCGAGAACATCAGCGCCCACCACGGCAGCCCGCGATGGCCGAGGAAGTAGTCGCTGGCGTCACGCTGGCGACCAGCGAGGAGCAGCCCGGCGGCGATGACGGCCGCGAAATACAGGAAGATGACCGCTACGTCGAGCGCGCGCACCTAGCAAAAAGGCCCGCGCCGTGCGCGGGCCTGCACCGCCGCAGCGGGCCGGACCACAGGGTCAGACGGTGAAGGACGATCCGCAGCCGCAGCCGCCCGTGGCGTTCGGGTTGTCGAACGCGAAGCCCGACTCCTGGAAATTGCTCCGGTAGTCCAGCGTCACGCCGTTCAGATACTGGGCGCTGAAGCCATCCACGAAGCAGCGCACACCGGCGCTCTCGATCACGATGTCGTCGTCAGCGGGCTTGTCCTCGATGCTCAGGCTGTAGCGGAACCCCGAGCAGCCACCCGGCAGCACCCCGACGCGCAGGCCCGCGGTCTCGGGCGTCGCCTTCTCCTCCGCCATGAACTTGCGCACCTCTGCGGCGGCCTTGTCGGTGAGGGTCAGGGTGATCGGGGTCGCTTTCTGCGTCGTGGCCATGATCTATCCTCCAATGAGAGAGCAAGTTAGCCACGTCGGGGTGGCGTGTCAACCACCGGCTTGCGTCGCGGCACGTCGTTCCCACAAT
>QHTT01000077.1 GCA_003220935.1 Gemmatimonadota bacterium | reverse complement strand
GGTGCAAGAGGTACGTTGGCCGTCCGCTGCCTCCGAACAACGCGTCGGTCGAGCTGCGCGTGACCTGGGCAGTCAGCTCGTGGGTGCCGAGCCCGCCAAACGCCCGGTACAGGGAAATCCCGGTGCCGACGAGGCCGTCGTCCCCCAGATACGCACGCAGCGCAGATGGATACTCCGTCTCCGGGAGCGCGTGCAGGTGCCAGCGGTTCAGCTCGCCAAACTGCTGGCGGAATTTACCGATGTCGAACCGGATGTGCCCGGGGAGTCCGGTCCAGTAGGCGTACCCTTCTTCTACGCTCACCTCGCCGTTCTCGAGGCTCACGAAGATTTTCGTGCTCGAGTACGGATCGAGCGCGGACTGGAATCCAACCTCGAACTCCCGGGGGTCGAAGTTGTCCCGTTGGACGCCCGGACGCTCCGCTGAGGCGCGGACGTCGCCTGTGACGCTGATCTCCGGGTTGAGCTGCGCCTGGTTCCGCTCGCGCCCGATGAACTTCGTCTGGCCGCTGGTGTCCGCCCGTCCCCGCAACGTGTCCGTCCCCGCGGCGGCGGCGGCGGCGGCGCGCAGGGCCGCCAGCTCGTCGACGGCGCCGGTATCCTTGACGGCGCGGGCCGGTGCGGCGCCCGGCTGGCGTCCGAGTGCCGCACGCAGGCTGTCGAGTCGCGCCCGCAGCGCGCGCAGCTCCGCCGCAAGTGAATCGACCTGCCGCTGCACCGGCTGCTGCGCCTCCGCGCTCCCGGCGCTCCCGGCGAGCAAACACGCGAGCGCGACGCTGAATGCGTGGCGGCTGAATGCGTGGCGATGGATAGTCATCTCCCTCGATTCCCCCCGTTCGATCGGCTGAGCCTCGCGCCCGGCCGCGCAGGCGGCGGACGCACGTGTCGTCGCCGGCGTCACGCAGCGACGCCGGCCGGCTACAATCCGACGGGAGGAGCGCGGGGTGGGGCGGTGAGGTGATCGGCGCAGGCGGTCGGGGCGACCGCGAACCGCTCGCGCAACCGCTCGGAGTCGGTGGTCGCCGCGGGCTGCAGGTGCGCGCGCTGCGTGGTGACGCGCGTGGCTGCATAGTGGCACAGCACGCACCGCAGCTCGTCATGCAGCGCCAGACAGCCGGAGCCGTGCTGTGCTTCGATGTGCGCCGGCGCGGTGAAGCGCTCCGAGGCGTGCGCCAGCGGCACGACGCCTCCCGCAATGCCCTGGATGACAAGGAGCAGCGCAGCGAGCGGAGCGGTCCGACGTGTACGGTGCACCTGGAGTTCGATCACCCTTCTCTTACGGTTTGCGCGGTACGCCTGTTGGCGCGCGCGTAGGCGCGCAGCCGTCGCAGCATGCGCCGGTCGTGCCGGACCGGATCGTCGCCCTTGGGCGTCTCGATAATCTTAATCACTCCCGCGAAGCGTGCGTCGCGCATGATCCGTCGGAACGGCTCGGGCCCGATCTCCCCTTCGCCGATCCACTCGTGGCGGTCGCGGCGCGAGCCGAGCGCGCCCTTGGAGTCGTTGAGGTGCAAACACTTGAGCAAGGGGAGACCAACCATGTGGTCGAACTGCTGCCACACCTCGTCGATCGCGCCGGCCACATCATACCCCGCGGCGTGGAGATGGGCCGTGTCGAGGCAGAACCCGACCCGCGGCCGGACGGCGGCCGGCAGCGCGTCGCGCAGCGCCCCCAGCTCCTCGAACGTCGACCCCAGCGCCGTTCCGGCGCCGGCGGTGCCCTCGATCAGCAGCCCGACGTCGTCCGGCGCCGCCGTGAGACAGGCCGCGTAGGCGCGCGCGTTGCGCTCGACGCCGGCGGCGCGATCGTCCATGTAGTTGCCGGGATGCGACACCACCCATGGGATCCCGAGGGCGTGGCAGCGCGCCAGCTCTCCGGCAAAGCAGCGCATGCTGCGCGCCCGCAGCCGGTCGTCGGGCGACGCGAGATTGATCAGGTAGCTGTCGTGCGACACCGCGACCCGGATCCCGCCCGCCGCGAGGCCGCTACGGAACTGCGCTACGTCGGCGTCGTCCAGCACGGGCTCCCGCCACTGGTTGGGCGTTTTGGTGAAGACCTGGATGGCGCTGGCGCCGATAGCCACCGCCCGAGCCGGCGCCGTCCCCACCCCCCCTTGCGTCGACACGTGCGCGCCCAGCAGGTCGTCACGACTTGGCTTCAGTTCTGCTCTCCTTCCGTGAACGCGAGCCGCGAGATGAGCGGCACGAACCGTACACCGCCGGCGCGCCGCTCGTCGAGCCCGGCAGGCGTCCGCGTGAATATGACCAGCTCTTGGGCGCTCAGGTCACCGATCGGAATGACGAGCCGGCCACCCAGCGCTAGCTGCGCGACCAACGGCGGCGGCACGCCTGGCGCGGCGGCCGTCACCAGGATGCCCTCGAACGGGGCGCGCTCCGGCCAGCCGCGCGCGCCGTCGCCCAGCCGGGTCTCGATGTTCATGAGCCGCAGCCGGCGGAACCGCTCTTCGGCTTCGACGAGGAGATCGGGGAGCCGCTCGATCGTGCACACGCGCGCGCCCAGGTGCGCGAGGATCGCGGTCTGGTACCCCGACCCGGTGCCGATCTCGAGCACCAAGTCGCCGCGCCGCACGGCGAGGCACTGGGTCATCAAGGCGACGATGTACGGCTGGGAGATCGTCTGGCCGCTCCCGATGGGGAGCGGGGCGTCGTCGTAGGCGTCCTCCGCGAGGTGCGGCGGCAGGAACCACTCGCGCGGGACGCGCGCCAGCGCCGCGAGCAGCCGCCGGTCGGCGATGCCGCGGGCCGCGAGCTGGCTCGCCACCATGCGACGGCGCTGGCGGCGCGTCTCAGGCGCCGGGACGCTCACGTGCCGCGCTCCGCGGTTGCCGTCCCATATCGTGAACTATAGCTTGACACGCCTCCAAACGTGCGGGAGATCGGTTGCCCGAGCAAACGCAGTTTCGCATCCTCCTCGTCGGCGACCCAGCCGCCCGACCCGACGGCCTGGAGCGCTTCCTGGTGCGCGGCGGATTCCAGGTCACCGAGGCGGCGTATCCGCCGCCCGGCACGGACCGGCCCGACCAGAACGCGCCCGATCTGCTGATCTTCGCGGTGGCCGCCCGGGAGGCCCGGCTCGCGGACGCGGTGCGCGACCTCGCCACCGCGCCCCGCTTTTCGGCAGTCCCGGTGATCGTCCTCGTGGCGGACGGCGGTGCCGACGCGGTGACGGATGCGCTCCAGGCCGGCGCCGAGGACGCGATGGCGAGCCCCGTACACTTCGGTGAGCTCCGCGCTCGTATCGACGCCGACCTCCGTGTCCGGCGCGAGCTGCAGGAGGCGCGCGACGCGCTGCGCACCCGCGATCTTCTGTTCGACATCTTCCAGGAGGTCTCCGCGGCGCTACGCGCCGACGAGATTCTCCAGACGCTCGTGCGGCGGGTCGGGCAGGCGTTCGGGTTGACGCACTGCTCTTTCGTGCTCACCGCTCCGGGCGAGGACCAGGGGCGCGTGGTTGCCGTCTACGAGAACCCGGCCATCCGCGACTTGCGGGTGGAGCTCGAGCGGTACCCCGAGATCCAGGAGGCCATCCGCACCGAGCGCCCGGTCATCATTCACGACGTGCGCGACCACCCGTTGTTCGACGCGACCCGACGGCGCTGGGTGCAGCAGGCGATCGAGGTGAACGTGCAGTCGGCCGTGGCGCTCCCCGTGTTCGTGCAGGGCCGGGCGGCGGGCGTGTTCTTCCTCCGGACGGTGCAAGGCGACCCGCGGCTTCGTCCCCAGGACGTGGCGTTCGCCAACACCATCGCGCAGGCCGCGGCCCGCGTGCTCGAGAACGAAGAGCGGCGCGCCGCGATCTACCGGCGCCAGATCAGCGCCGGGGTGACGGACGTCCTCACCGGCTGCGCCAGCCTCGACGCCCTGGACCGCCGGCTGCGGGACGAGTTCGAGCGCGCGCGTCGCTATTCGCTGCGCTTCGCGGTCGTGGTGCTCGACATCGACCGGCTGCGGGACATCAACGAGCGACTGGGGCAGCAGGCGGGGGACCGTGTGCTCGCCGAGGTCGGCGCGATGATGCAGCGCGAAATCCGCGCGCCGGACTTCGTGGCCCGTTACGGCGGCGACGAGTTCGCGCTCATTCTGCCCGAGACGGATGGCCGGGGCGGCCGGCAGTTCGTCGAGCGCCTTCGCCTGGTGCTGGCCCGCCACACCTTCCCCGATCTCGGCCCCGGCGAGGTACCGAGTGTGTCGGCCGGCGTCGTCGCGTTCCCGCATTCGCAGGTGCTGCGGCCGGAAGATCTCTTCACCCAGGTCGAGGCCGCGCTCGACCGCGGGAAGAAAGGTGAGCCCGATCGGATCGGCGTGTCGGACACTTCTTCGTGACGACTCCGCGCGACGCCTCTGCGTGACGCCTCACGCCTATCGGTGGCTCTTCTCGTCTCAGTCCAGCGTCTTTCTGAACCGCCGCACCGACAGCGCGATCAGCAGCACCGCGAAGCCCGCCAGCACCAGCACCTCCCGCCACAGCGCCTCGAGCCCCACGCCTTTGAGCAGGATGCCGCGCACCACCTTCAGGAAATACGTCAGCGGGACCAGGAGCCCCAGCCATTGCGCGATCTCCGGCATGGCCTGGCGGGGGAACATGAAGCCCGACAGCAGGATGTTCGGCAGCATGAAGCCGAAGCTCGCCTGCATCGCTTGTTGCTGCGTCCGCACCAGCGTGGAGACAAAGAGGCCGAGCGCGAGGCTCGCGATAATGAAGACGAGGCTCACGCCATAGAGGAGCAGGAGGTTCCCCGTGAGCGGGACGTCGAAGACGAACCGGCCGAGGATCAGCACAGCGGTCATCTGCATGAGGCCCACCCCCACGTATGGCGCGATCTTCCCCAGCATCAATTCGGTCTTCGTGATCGGCGTGACGATGAGCTGCTCGAGCGTGCCGCGCTCGCGCTCCCGGACGATGGCCATCGCCGTGATGAGCACCATGGTCATGGTGAGGATGACGCCCACGAGGCCCGGGACGATGTAGTTGGGGCTGCGGAGCCCCGGGTTGTAGCGCGGACGGACCCGGGCCTCGAGCGGGAGGCTCGCGCGGCCCGCGGCGTGGGTGAGGATCACGAGGTTGCGGATTTGGGCGACCGCCCCCGCCGCCGCGATGGCGGCCTGCGACGCCAGGGGATCGCTGGCGTCGACGATGATCTGGAGCGTCGCCGTCCGGCCGCGCGCCAGGTCGCGGGGGTACTGATAGGGCACCACGATCGCGGCCTGTGCGTCACCGCGCGCGATGGCCCGGTCAAGCGCAGATCGCCCGTCCACGTACGCCACGATGCGGAAATTCCCGGTGTTCTGGAAAGCGTAGATAATCTCCCGACTCTCGGGCGTCCGCGATTCGTCGAGCACAACGGCGGGAAGATTGCGCACATCGGTTTGGATGGCGTACCCGAAGACCAGCAGCTGGAGAACCGGGACGCCGACCATCATTGCGAAAGTCAGGCGGTCCCGTCGCATCTGGATGAACTCCTTGCGGAACATCGGCCAGAAATGGGGCATCATCGCTCGTCACGCTCCTGCAGGATGACGAACGCGTCCTCCAGCGTTCGCCCCCCCACCTGGGCCGCGACTTCGGCAGGGCTTCCCAGCGCGATGAGATGTCCGCGGCTCATCATCGCCAGCCGCCCGCACTGCTCCGCCTCCTCCATGTAGTGCGTGGTGACCAGGACGGTCGTGCCCGCCTGGGCGAGGGCGTGAATGGTGCGCCAGAACCGCCGCCGGGCGGCTGGATCCACCCCGGCGGTGGGCTCATCGAGAAACAGCAGCGCCGGCTCGTGGATCAGCGCGCAGGCCAGCGCGAGCCGCTGCTTCCACCCCCCGGACAACTCCCCGGCGAGCTGGCCGAGCCGCTCTCCCAGGTCGAGAAACGCGGCGACTTGAGCGAGGCGCCCCTGTTTGGCGGCGCCCCTCAGGCCGTAGATCCCGGCATAGAAATCGAGGTTCTCGGCGGTCGTCAGGTCTTCGTACAACCCGACCTTCTGAGCCATGTAGCCGATCCGCTGCTTCACCTGCTCCGGCGCGGCCGTGACGTCGATCCCCGCGACCGTCGCCCGCCCCTCGGACGGCTCCAGCAGCCCGCACAACATCCGGATTGTGGTCGTCTTCCCCGAACCGTTCGGTCCGAGCAGGCCGAAGACCTCACCCTCCTCGATGCGGAGCGTGAGCTGCCGGACGGCCGTCAGGGCTCCGAACCGCCGGGTGAGGTTGCGGGTCTCGACCGCAGCCTGCGTCACGGCAAGAGGGGGAGCTCGAGCGTGACGGGCATCCCCGCCTTGAGGCGCCCGCCCGCGTCCCCGCTGTCCGGCTCCACCTTGATCCCGAACACGAGGTCGGCGCGCTCGCGCTCGGTGAGCGCCGCGCGCGGGGTGAACTCGGCCTGGGACGCGATCTCCGCCACGCGGCCCGCGAACGGTCTGTCGGGATAGCCATCCACCCGGATGGTGGCAGGCTGGCCGACCTTGAGGCGCGCGATGAACCGCTCCCCCACGTAGGCCCGGATCCAAGGACGGTGCACCAGCCCGAGCGACGCGACCGGCGTCCCGGCGGCGATCACCTCGCCGGGCTCGGTGTAGCGGGTGAGGATCACGCCGTCGTCCCGCGCGAGGACGGTCAGCTGGTCGCGAGTCGAGAGCGTGACGGCGAGCGCGGCGCCGGCCGCCACGGATTCGGAGGGGGCGGCCCGCATCGCCGCGAGCCGCGCCGCAGCGGCCGTGGCCGCCGCCTTGAGGGCCTCGTACTGCTGCTGCGACACGATGTTCTGCCGGCGCAGCGGCTCCGCGCGCGCGAGGTCGTTCGCCGCGCGCGCGCTGTCGGCCTGCGCCGCCGCGACCTCGGCGGTGCGCAGCCCGGCCGCCTTGGCCTGCGCCCGGCGCTGGGTGATCAACGCGTCGAGCCCGGGCTGTTCGAGCACCGCGAGCGTGTCGCCCTGGCGCACCGTGTCCCCTTCGTCCTTGAGCAGCCGCACCAGCCGGCCGGCCGCGAGCGAGGCGAGCTGCACTTCGCGGATCTCCACCGTTCCTGAGACCCGGAGCATGCTCGCGTCGCGATGACATGCGGCGAACAGCGTTACACAAACGACGTCACGCAAGATCGTCGCGCAAAGGCGTCGCTTCCGCGTGACGTTTTCGCGTGACGTCTCCGCGCGACGCTTCACGCTTATTTGTGCGTCTTCAACCAGTTGATGGGATCGAGCGCGATCCCTCCCTGGCCGCGGATCTCGAAGTGGAGGTGCGGGCCGCGGTCGCTCGACTGCCCGCCGACGTGGCCGATGATCTGCCCTTTGACCACGCGCTCCCCCTTTGCCACGGCGGCGGGATCGCTCAGGTACCCGTAGAAGCTGTAGTAGCCACCCCCGTGGTCGAGCAGCACCGACGTGAGGTAGGTCCCGAGCGGGCCGGCGAGACTCACGCTGCCACTGGCGATGGCGCGCACGGGCGTCCCCTCCGGCGCGGCGATGCCGATCCCGTGCCACGGGATACGCGTGTTGTTGGGCCCGACGGCGGTGCCGAATTGGTAGACGATCTTGCCGTCCACCGGCCATTCGAGCTGGCCCAGGTCGGCGGTCGTGATCGAGGCGGCCGCGGTTGCTGCGCCGCGCGCTTCGGCCTCGCGCCGGGCCCGCTCGAGAGCGGCGATCCGGTCGTTCAGGCCTTTCTCGTCGCGCTCCAGCTGCGACAAGCGCTCCGCCGCTTCCCGCGCGCTGCGACGGGTCTCCGCGAGCGAGGCCTCGCGCGTGCGCTCGAGCGCGAGGTAGCGCTGCAGCTCGTCGGTCCGCTCGTTCTTGCGGCGGCCCAGGGCGTCGCGTGCGTCGACCAGCGTCTGGCGCTCGCGCGCGATCCGGCGCTGCAGCTTGGACATGTCGTTCGCGAGCAGGCGATCCTGGCGACTGACGAGGTAGAGATACTTGTAGCGTGACAACAGGTCGCCGAAGCTCGCGGCCGTGAAGAGCACCTGGTATGCATACAGGGGCCCGCGCTTGTAGATGTCCACCAGCCGGCGCTCCAGCACGGCTCGCTTCTCTTCGAGCGCGTCCTGGGCGAGCAGCAGGTCCACGGTGGTCTTGTCGATCTGGACGGAGAGGCCGCTGATCTGGCGGTCGAGCTCATTCACGATGCGGTTCGTCGTTTCCTTCTGCCGCTCGAGGTTCGCCAGCTCGTCGGAGAGCGAATGGACCTGGGTGCGCAGTCGCTCGAGCTCCTGTTCGACCTGGGTCCGTTCGCGGCGGATATCCTCTAACCGTCGCTGGTTGTCTCGGAGTTGCTGATCGAAGGGGGCGGGACGCTGAGAGGCAAGAGACGTCGCACAAAAGACGTAGCATAAAAACGTCACGCAAAGCCGTCGCGCGACACCGTAAACGCCTTGACGTGTTCGCGTGACGCCGTTGCGTGACGCCGTCGTGTAACGCCTCATGCTCGACGTTTCATATGCGCCGCAGGTGCCGGCCAACGGACGCCGCACTTCCAAAGAACCCAATCAGCATCCCGAACCCGACGATCGCGACCGCCTGCTCCCGCGAGAAGAACTCGGCATGAATCAACCAGCGGTTAATGAGCGCGTAGGCGCCGTAGGAGAGCGCGACCGCCGCCAGCCCGCCGAGCATCCCTTTGAGCGCGCCCTGGAGGAGAAACGGGCGTCGCACGAAGCCGTCGGTCGCGCCCACCAGGCGCATGATGGCGATCTCGCGGCTGCGCTGCAGCACCGCCATCCGAATCGTCGTGCCGATGATGATGATGGCGACGACCGCGAACGCCGCGCCTACCACGAGCCCCACCGCGGCGGCGATCTGGCGTAGCCGGTCGACGTTCGCCACCCAGTCGCGCCCGAACCGGACGTCGTCCACGAAGCCGAAGCCGCGCAGCCGCTCGGCGACCTCGTTCACGTGCTCCACGTCACGGAAGCGGGGCTTGAGCTTCACCTCGATCGAGGCAGGGAGGGGGTTGCGTTCGAGCTCCTGCAGCACGTCGCGGAACTCCACGAGCTCCGCGCGGGCACGGTCGAGCGCCTGATCTTCGCTCACGTACGCGGCCGCCTGCACTTCGGGAAATGCCTCGATGTCCTTCTCCGCCAGCGTGATGGTTTCGATCGGCGCGCCCGGGAGCAGGTAAGCGACGATCTCCACCCGCTCGGCGACGTCGCGCAGCGCCTGTTGCAGGTTCACGGCGACGAGCCCGAACAGTCCGACGACGAACAGCGAGAAGGCGATCGTAGTGACGGAGAGGGCGGAGAGGAGCGGGGCGCGCCGGAACGCGAGCAGCGCCTCGCGGATCACGAGGTTCACGGGCTGGCGGCCTGGTCGCGCGGCTCGTCTACCGCGGAGTCGTACACCAGGGCGCCCTCCTGCAGCTCGATCACGCGATACGGCGCCTGCCGCACGAGGTCGAGATCGTGGGTCGCCATAACCACGGCGGTGCCGCTCGCGTTGATGTCACGCAGCAGCTGGAACACGCCGCGCGTGGCACGCTCGTCGAGATTGCCCGTGGGCTCGTCGGCGAGCAGGACCGTGGGCTCGTTCACGAGGGCGCGCGCGATCGCGACGCGTTGCTGCTCGCCCCCCGACAGCTCGCGGGGGTAGGCGTGGGCCTTGGCGGCGAGCCCCACCTGCGTGAGCACCCGCATCACGCGCGCGGGGATCGACGCGCGCCGCGCCCCCGTCACCTCGAGCGCGAAGGCCACGTTCTCCTCCGCCGTGCGGTCCTCCAGCAGCCGGAAGTCCTGGAAGACGATGCCGAGCCGCCGGCGCAGCTTCGGGATGTCCCTGCGGCGCGCGTCGGCAAGCGTGAAGCCCGATACGCGCACCTCGCCGCTCGTCACGGGTTCCTCCGCATAGACCAGCTTGAGGACCGTGGATTTGCCGGCGCCGGAATGGCCGGTGAGAAACACGAACTCGCCCTTCGCGATGTGAAATGAGACGTCCTTCAGGGCGAGCCCCCCTTTTGGGAAGGCCTTGAAGACATTCGTGAATTTGATCACTTACAGCTGCGCCAGGGCCTGGGCGAAGTCCGCGATGATGTCGTCGGCGTCCTCCAGTCCGATGGAAAATCTCAGGAAGCCGTCTGGAATGCCAGCCCGGGACCGCTCCTCTGGCGTGAGGCTCGCATGGGACGTGAGCCGCGGTTCGGACACGAGCGTCTCCACGCCACCCAGGCTGGGCGCGTGCGCTGCGACCGTGAGCGCGCGCAGGAACCGTTCCGCCGCCCGGGCGCCCCCCTTCAGCTCCACCGCCAGCATGCCCCCGAACCCGTTCATCAGTCGCTTCGCGTCCGCGTGGTCGGGATGCGAAGGGAGCCCGGGGTGATGCACCGCGCCGAACTGCGGCTGCTTGCTGCACCACTCTGCTACGTGCAGCGCCGTAGCGTTCTGGCGCTCGACGCGCACCGCCAGGGTCTTCATGCCGCGGTCGATCAACCACGCCGCCATCGGATCGATGGCCTGGCCCCATACCTGCATCAGCTTGCGCACCTCCTCGATCACGGACTCGGTCCCCGCCACCGCGCCGGCGATCACATCGGTGTGCCCGTTCAAGTACTTCGTCGCGCTGTGGATCACCACATCGGCGCCGTGCTCGAGCGGCCGGAAGTTAATCGGCGTCGCGAACGTAGAGTCCACGAGCAGCGCGAGTCCTTCGGTCTTGCATAACGTCGCGATCGGCTCGAGGTCGAGCATCCGCAGCAGCGGGTTCGTCGGGGTCTCCACGAAGATGGCGCGCGTGTTCTTCTTGAGGGCGCGTTTCCAGGTGCGGGACTCGAGCGGGCTCAGGAACGACACGTCGATGCCGAAGCGACCGAACTCCTGCGCGAACAGGCGGTGCACCCCGCCGTAGATCCATTCGCTCGACAACAGGTGGTCGCCCGGCCGCAACACGGCGAGGTGGGAGAGGGCGATCGCGCCCATCCCGCTCGCGACGAAGATCGCCGCCTCCGCACCCTCGAGCGCGGCGAGGCGCTTGGCGATGGCCGTCTGGTTGGGGTTGTTGCCGTAGCGCGTGTAGAGGACTTCCGCGGCCGAACCGACCGGATTCGTGAAGGTGCTGCTCTGGTACAGCGGCGTCACTACTGGCGCCCAGTCGGGCCGGGCCTCCGGGTCGCCGTGAATCGCCCGCGTCGAGAAGCCGAGGCGGCGCTTCACGCGAGCGTCAGGGCGTAACTGCCTCCGGGCGTGCGCGCCGCGAAGCGCCGGGCGACGAGCTCGTCGAGCAGCGCGGCCGCCGCCTCGGCCGCCCCGAGGACCTCCAGGGTCCCGTCTGGCCGCTCGCTCAGCGCTGCGAGGCCGTGGCCGCTGAGGACGGGTTCGATCGCTTCGCGATGCCCGTCCGTGATCCCCGACAGCACGAGCACCGCCGGCCGGTCGCGCAGCAGCTTGGCCACGATCTCGTCGGCGCAAGAGTAGTCGATGCAGCCGACGCCAGTGAAGTCCATGCGGGCGACCGTCACTTCGTCGGTCTGCTCCCGTCCCGCGATCGCCTGCTCGATCCGCTCGCGCACCACGCGGCCCGTGGGACGCGTGACCAGGTCCGCGTAGACGCCCGAGACGGACGCCTGGAGCACCGCGTGTATGTCGATGTACTGTATCACCGCTCCGCGGACCCCTGTTCAGGGATGATGATGAGCACCTGGGCGCCCGGGAAGGGCGGCAGGCCGTGTTTCAGGGGGACATCGTCGTCCCACTTCGGCACGATCGCGATGCGCGCCGTGCCGCTCCGAATCGCGATCTTCCCGTCCCAGCGGACGAGATACCGCCGGATCCCGGCGAGTCCCTGGCCACGGCCGGGGTCGCGAAACCGGCTCACGCCCTGCACCAACGCCGCTTCCAGCGCCGCCGCGTCGCCCCAGCGGTCGCCGAACCGCTTGCTCTGGGTCGGCTCAAGGGAGTGCCGGAATCCCACGCCTGCATCCGCCACCGCGATCACGACCACGCGCCGGGCCAGTTTGCGACGCCAGTGGTAGGCTTGCACCGCCACCCACCCGCCCGTGCCGGCGTGTTCTACAATATTCTGACATGCTTCCGAAAGCGCCATAGCGAAGCCCATCGTCGCCTTCGGATCGAGGCTCAGCTCGGACGCCAGGATGGCAGAGGCACGCTGCTGGATCTTGCTGACCACTGCATGCACGTCCTCGGCAGCGCGCACCGGCGTCACGGGCAGCAACACTTCGCTTTCCTCCGCCGGTCTCGCCCGAGGTACCTTGCCGTGGATCTCGAACAGCTCGGCGGCTTCGCGGAAAAAGCCCGCCCGGGCCCAGTAGCTCAGCGCGTCGGCGCTGGTCGGCGCGGTAAGCAGCGGCCGCTCGACTGTTCCCGCCGCTGCCGCGCGCCGGGCGGCCTGCCCTGCAGCAAGCAGGCCCACCAGGCCGTAGGGCGACGCCCATTCTGCAGCGTGCGCGTCGAACAGGAGTCGCTCGTCATCCTTGTTTGCAGCGGCGAACGCCCCAGCGAACTGGTCGAACGAGCGGTCGTCGAACTGCGCGGGCACCTCGACGAGGCGCGTCATGCCGTCGTCAGTTTGCCGAGCAGGTGATCCCGCAGTCCGGTCGCGCCGCGGTAGGTCACGTTGCGGGCGCCCATTCGCGTGCCCCGCTGCAACGCCTCTTCCAGCGGCGCACCGGCAAGTAGCGATGCGACGACCGTAGCCCCGAACACGTCGCCGCAGCCCGTGGGGTCGCCCGCGTCGAACGCCGGTCCGCCTGGGGCAGCGATCCGCGCCGTGCGCACCGGCCGCCCGGTGAAATACGCTGCCCCCCGGGCACCCAGCGTGACGACCAAGGTTTGGCACCCCTGCGCCAGCGCAGCGGCCGCTGCCGCGAGCGGATCGTCCCCCAACTGCTTCATCTCCTCCTCGTTGAGCTGTACCACGTCGAAGCAGCCGAACCACGCCGGCGCATCGGGGAGCGGCTGCAGGACGCGCGTCCCGTCCGATTCCTTACCGAGGAACAGGCTGTGCAGGTCGGCGTAGATGAACTGGCGGAACCCGCGGCGCAGAAACTGCGCCGTCTCGACCGCCATCTCGTAGCCGGAGATGAAGTTCAGGTAGAGGGCGTCCAGGTCCACCACCTGGGGCCCGAGCTCGGGCCACGTCCAGGGGGGCACGCCACCCGTCATCTGCTCGCAGCGGCGCTCGGACGAGTAGTAGCGCAGGGTCACGCGGTTATTGGCTTCCGGCACCTCGATGAAGCGGCTACCCGGTGCCACGTGCCGCAACGTGCGCAGGAAGGCGTTGGCCCTGGCGGCGAGGTCCCGTCCCACCTTGAGGATGGGAACGATCACCCATTCGTCCGGCAGCGTGGCGTCGAGCGCGGCTAGAGAGTAAGAGATCCCGCCCCATTCCTCGATCGCAGACTGCGCAGGGTCGCGGCCGTAGATGGTGTCCCACACCATGGAGCCGATGACCCCGAGTCGCTTCACACCGTTCTCCAGGTGCGCTGGGCGAACACCGCGGCGGCGCCGTACACGCCCGCCGTACCGGTGAGCTCCCCGGGCACGATGCGGCACGCGTCGACGGCGGGTTTGAAGGCCCGGCGCTTCACTTCGCCGCGCAGTGGCGCGAACAGCTTCTCGCCGGCCAGCGTGACGCCGCCGCAGATCACTACCACCTCGGGGTTGAAGATATTGACGATATTGGCGACGCCGGTCCCGAGGAACTTTGCCGTGTCGTGCACCACCTCCAGAGCGTATTCGTCGCCGTCGTGCGCCGCTTCGTACACGATCTGCGCGGTGATCTTGGACAGATCGCCATTCACGTAGCGCGGGAGGGAGGTGTCGGCGCCGGTTTCGATGCCCTCGACCGCCCGCGCTGCGATCGCGGGCCCCGACGCATAGGCCTCGAGACAGCCGTCGTTGCCGCACTTGCAGCGCCGACCGTTGGAATCGATCGACATGTGGCCGATCTCGCCCGCGACGTCCGAGATCCCGCGGTAGATCTCTCCCCCGAGCACGATGCCGCCTCCGATCCCCGTGCCGATCGTGAGCCCAACCACGTGGTTCGCGCCGCGCGCGGCACCGCGCCACCACTCGCCGAAGATCGCGCAGTTGGCGTCGTTGTCGAGCGTGGCGGGGAGGCCGAGCGCCTTTCCCAGCCGGTCGCGCAACGGAAAGTTCGTCCAGCCGAGGTTCGGCGTGAGGAGCACGATGCCCGTCTTCGTGTTGAGCGGGCCCGGCGAGCCGACCCCCACGCCCGCGATCTCCTTGCCGCGCGCTTGCTCCATGGACGCGCGCGCGAGCTTCACGATCCGCTCGATCACGGCCTCCGCGCCCTGCTCCGAGATGGTGGGCGCTGAGACGAGCCCCAGCAGCTCGGAGCCGTCCTCGGCCACCGTGCCGACGACGATGTTGGTACCGCCGATGTCAATTCCGACGATGTAGCGCACCGGTCTCCTCGATGGCGAGCAGGACGTCCTCGACCGACAACGATTTCATGCACAAATGATGACCCAGCGGGCAGCGTGGCGGCCCGTGCGCCGAGCAGGGGCGGCACGGCAGCCCGTCGAGCTGGACCACGCGGTCATGCGGGCCGCGCGGCCCGAACCCAAACGCCGGCACGGTGGAGCCGAAGATCGCCACCGTCGGCGTACCGACCGCCTGCGCGAAGTGCAGCGGCGCGCTGTCGTTGGTCACGAGCACCGCCGCGCGGCGGATGACTTCCGCGGACTGGCGCAGCGTCAGTCTGCCGCACGCATTCGCGGCCCTCCGCGCCCCTCCATGGTCCGTCACCGCCTTCACGACCTGTTGCCCCAGCGCCGCGTCTTCCGGTCCGCCCACCACCACGATCGCGGCCCGATCCGCGAGGCGCTCCGCCACGGCGTCGTAGTGGGGCCAGCGCTTGCTGCCCCAGATCGAACCAGGCGCGAGCGCCACGAAGGGCTCCCCGACCCCGTGCTCCCGCAGAAACTGCTCCGTCACGGTCCGGTCGGAGCTGGTCAGGAGCAGCGACGGGCGCTGCGGTCTGACGCCCCCCGCCGCCGCGGCCAGGGTGAGCAGACGGTCGATCTCGTGATCCGTCGTGGCGCGCTGCCGCACCTCGGTGTACAGCATCGGCCAGCCGTCGCGGAATCCCACGCGCTTCGGGATCCGTGCCAGCCAAGCTAGCGCGGCGGTGCGGAGCGAACGATGGGGAAGATACGCCGCTTCGTAGCGCTCCGCCCGGAGCGTCCGGGCGAGCCGCAGCAAAGGCCCGAGTCCCCCGTCCTTCGCCCGCTTGTCGTAAGGGATCACGCGGCGTACGGCCGGATGGGTCTCGAGCAGGGGTGCGGCGGCGGGGGTCGTGACGACGTCCACGGGGCCGTAGCGCTGCGCGAGCGCTTCGAGCAGCGGCGTCGTGAGCACGACGTCTCCGAGGAAGGCCGTCTGGATGACGAGGCTAGTCAACCTGGAGGACCGCGAGGAAGGCTTCCTGCGGAATCTCCACCGTCCCGACCTGCTTCATCCGTTTCTTCCCCTCCTTCTGTTTCTCGAGCAGCTTGCGCTTGCGGGTGACGTCGCCGCCGTAGCACTTGGCTGTGACATTCTTGCGCAGCGGGCGGATCGACTCGCGGGCGATCACCTTTGTGCCGATCGCCGCTTGGATCACGACCTCGAACAGCTGGCGCGGGATCAGCTCCTTGAGTTTCTCGGCGATCTTGCGGCCCCACTCGTACGCCTTGTCGCGGTGGATGATGACCGAGAACGCATCCACCGGTTCGCCGTTCAGGAGCATGTCCAGCTTGACGAGATCGGCGGGACGGTACTCCAGGAACTCGTAGTCCAGCGATGCGTACCCGCGGGAGATGGTCTTCAACTTGTCGTAGAAGTCGAGGATGATCTCGCCCAGCGGGAACTCCCAACTGAACTCGACGCGCGTCGGGTCCACGTAGTGCATGGCTCGATACACCCCGCGTCGCTCCTGGCCGAGCTTCATGATCGCGCCGATGTACTCCGCGGGCGCGAGAATCCGCGCTTTGACGAAGGGTTCCTCGATGTGGTCTACTGCGGAGCCGTGCGGCATGAGGCTCGGGTTCTCGACCAGCTCGACCGTGCCGTCCGTGCGGTGCACGTGGTATTCCACGTTCGGCACGGTGCTGATCAAGTCCAGGTTGAACTCCCGCTCGAGCCGCTCGCGCACGATCTCCATGTGGAGCAGGCCGAGGAAGCCGCAGCGGAATCCGAAGCCGAGCGCCACCGACGACTCCGGCTCGTAGTGGAGCGAGGCGTCGTTGAGCTGCAGCTTCGCGAGCGCGTCGCGCAGCTCCTCAAACTGCTCGGCGTTGGTCGGGTAGAGTCCGGCGAACACCATCGACTTGATGTCACGATAGCCCGGCAGCAACGGGACGTCCCGGTGGTCGGCTTCGAACACTGTGTCGCCGGAGCGCGTATCCCGTACGCCGCGGGTGTTGGCGACGAAGTAGCCCACTTCACCCGCCTCCAGCAGTTCCGTGGGCTTGTGACCGAGCTGCAGGTAGCCGACCTCGTCTACCTCGTAGACGTCGTCCTTATGGGCCCCGAACGCGATTTTCATCCCCGGAGTGACCACGCCGTCGACGACCCGGATACTCGGGATCGCGCCGCGGTAGCGGTCATAATACGAGTCGAAGATCAGCGCCCGCAGCGGCGCCTCGCGGTTGCCCCGGGGCGCCGGTACGCGCCGCACGACCGCTTCGAGCAGCTCCGGCACGTTCGTGCCTTCCTTCGCCGAGATGCGCAGAATCTCCTCCGGCGTCGCTCCGATGAGGTCGTGGAGCTCGCGCGCCCGGCGGTCGGGTTCGGCACCCGGCAGGTCGATCTTATTGAGGACGGGAATGATCTCGAGTCCGGCGTCCAGGGCGAGGAACAGATTGGAGATCGTCTGCGCCTGGATCCCCTGGGACGCGTCTACGACGAGGATCGCCCCCTCGCACGCGGCCAAGGAGCGCGACACCTCGTAGGTGAAGTCCACATGCCCAGGGGTGTCGATGAGGTTCAGCTCGTAGACCTGGCCGGCCCGGGCATGGTAGCTCATCCGCACGGCGTTCAACTTGATCGTGATGCCGCGCTCGCGCTCGAGATCCATGGTGTCGAGCACCTGCTCCCGCATGAGGCGCTTGTCGAGCGTGCCGGTGAGCTCGATGAGCCGGTCGGCGAGCGTCGACTTCCCGTGGTCGATGTGGGCCACGATGCAGAAGTTGCGGATATGGTCTTGGCGCATGACGGGCACAAATATAAGCGCGCGGATGAACGGCCCTGCCGTTGTGTTCCCATCCTGAAGGATGGGCTCGGCGCGACTCCACCCTAAAGGGTAAGGCGTATGTGCTTCAGCACAGCGCCGTGCCGAGCCCAGGCTTCAGCCTGGGGACAAACCGATGCATCTTTCCCCAGACTCTCACCAACGCCTACCTGACCTCGCTCACCGGTTGGTTCGACCCCGCCCCCAAGGGCGGCTACCTGCGGCTCGCGGCGAACAGCTACCTGCCCGCGAAAGGCGACCCGTCCGTGCGCCTCCCTGGTTTGCGGCGGGGCGATCTGCTCACACTCGAGGACGGGCGGGTGCTGCGCGTCAACGGCGCGCCGCTGGGCGCCGCGCTCGCCGACCGTCCGGACTTCGCGAAGCTCGGTGCGGTCCACCCGTCGCGGCCGCTGTTGCTCGAGACGCCCAAGGCGTCGGGCCCGCGCACCGCGGAGATCCAGCGCGTGGTGGATCTGGTGTGCCCGTTCGGCTTCGGGCAGCGAGCGCTCATCGTCTCCCCGCCGAAAGCCGGAAAGACCGTGATGCTCCAGGCAGTGGCCGAAGCAGTCGCCCTCAACTACGCGGAGGCGATCCTCCTCATCTTGTTGGTGGACGAGCGGCCCGAAGAGGTCAGCGAGATGATCGATTGGGGCCGCGGCGAGGTGATCGCATCCAGCTTCGACCTGCCCCACGAGCGTCATGTGGCGGTGGCCGACATGGTGTTCGAGCACGCGCGCCGCCAGGTCGAACTCGGCAAGGACGTGGTGATCGTGCTCGACTCGCTCACCCGCCTCGCCCGCTCGCACAACACCACCGGACGATCGAGCGGCCGTACCATGTCCGGCGGCCTCGACGCCAACGCGCTGGCCAAGCCCAAGGCCCTGTTCGGGGCCGCGCGAGCGGTGCCCAACGGCGGGTCCCTTACGGTCGTCGCAACCGCCCTCATCGAGACTGAGAGCCGCATGGACGACGTGATCTTCGAGGAGTTCAAGGGCACCGGCAACGCCGAACTGCGCCTCGCCCGCGAGCTCGCCGACCGGCGGATCTATCCGGCCGTCGACATCGCCGCGAGCGGTACTCGGCGCGAGGAGCTGCTCGCCGATCCCGCCACGGTGGAGGCGAAACAAAAACTCCGGCGGGGCCTCGTGGGGCTCCCGCCGGAGAAGGCGGTGGACGTGCTGCTGGCGCAGCTCAGGCGGACGAAGACGAACCAGGAGCTGCTGGCTCCGGTGCCGTAGCGGTCAGTTCGCGCCTCCCACAATCTGCTTGTAGCTGTCCGGGTTCCACTTAGGGCGCTCGGCCCCGTTCGCCACCTCGAGCCCGAGGTAGAACACGAGCTTGACGATCCGGGCCTCTTTCTCCGCGTCGATCTTGTCCGGGGAGTCGCTCGCCTGATGATAGTCCGGGTGCGTCCCGTTGAAGAAGAACAGAATGGGGACGCCCTTCCTCGCGAAGTTGTAGTGATCCGAGCGGAAGTAGAAGCGCTCCTGTGGCCAGATGTCGTCGATCGGTGTCATCCGCAGCTCGGGGTGAGCCGCCGCCACGCGGTTGAGCGTGGCGCCGAGGTTCGAGTGCTCCTTTCCGATCACGACGATCGTGTCCTTCCAGTTGCGGCCGACCATGTCGCTGTTCAGGTCGGCCACTACGTTGGTGAGGGGGACCGTCGGGTGCTCCGAGAAGAACTGGCTGCCCCAGAGGCCGCGCTCTTCGCCGCTCACGGTCATGAAGGCGAGCGAGCGCTTGGGATGGGGCGCGAGCTTCGCGAAGGCCGCGGCGGTCTCGATCACGGCGGTGGTTCCCGACGCGTCGTCGTCGGCGCCGTTACAGATCGAGTCCGCGCCTTGGGCGACGCAGCCTTCCCCCACCCCGGGCGTCCCAATGTGATCCATGTGTCCAGTGAAGAAGACGTACTCGCCCTTGAGCTTGGGGTCACTCCCCTCCAGGACCCCGATCACGTTGGGCGCCGAGGCGCGGACGAGCTCGCGCTGCTTCACAAGGTAGGTGATCGTGATGGCGGGGAGCCGGCGGCCGCTCCAACCGCTCGTGCGTGCTCGCAGCGTCGGCGGGTCGATGCCCAGGGCCGCCGCCGCCGTGGGGTCGCGGATCTCGAAGGAGCCAGCGGCGAGTTCGCTGTCCGCGGGTACCCCTTCGAGCGTGAGCGAGGGGAGGGTCGTCCGAGCCAGGCGGTTCTGCCACTGCGCGTCGGGTCGATTGGAGATCACCAGCCACCCGATCGCGCCGGCGCGCAGTGCCGCCATGATCCATCCTGGGTTGATCGAGATGCCCTGGGCCGTCGCAGTGCCGATGATCGCCGCCCAGGCACCCCTCAGGTCCGCGCCCGCGAGCGGGTTCGCCGAGTCGGGCGTGCCCGTGAACAGCACCACCGGCCCGCTGATCTCACGCGTCGGTAGCGGTGTGAACCGTAACAGATACGCATCGACGCCAGGCTTCAGCGTCACCGGCGTCGCGCCGACGATGCGAATGGCGCTGGTGGCCGTATCCACGACCCGCTGGGCGACGGTATAGCGCTGCAGGTAGCCGCCGTTGTCGCCGGCGGGCTTCAAGCCGAACCGACGGAACTGGTCCGCGACATAGCTCGCTACTTGCTCAAGCTGCGGGCTCGGCGTCGCCCGACCGAGCATGGAGTCGTCCGCGAGGACGCCAATGTGGTGCCGCACATCCTCGGCGGTGATCGAGTTGACGGCGCGCTGGACGGTCGCCGCAGTCTGCGCCGCGAGAGCGCATGGGACGAGCAACGCACCCAGACCGAACAGCTGACGCACGGATGGGCTCCTGCAAAGGAAAGGGACCGAAAGCTAACGCGCCCGACCAGGGGGGACTATGGCCGAGCGCGTCACACCGTTTCACTCCGGACTACGGCTTACGCCGCCTGAGCTCCGGGTCGTTCTTGGGCTTCTCTCGCGGCGCATCGCGCTTCGGCTCCGCGCGCGGCTCGCTGCGCGGCGGCGCGGCGGGGGGGGGCGGGGGCGAAGCCGCGGGGGGCTGGACCCGCCCTGGCGTGGAGGGCACGGCCTGCGGCCGGCTTTCGGGTGGTCGCTGCGGCTCCGCGCGCGGCCGCTCGGGAGCGACCACCGCTGGCGGCTCAGTCCGAACGCGGTCCGGACGGAACACATCAGGCCGCACGTCCTGGACCGGTCGATCGGGGCGCTCGCGCCGCTCGGGCGGAGCGGGATTGCGCGGGGTGTCCAGCCGACCAGGATGATCGGGCCGGTCCGGGTGCTCCGGGTGCTCCGGATGCTCGGGCCGGCGGCGCCCGATGCGGTCGTCGTCGTTGTGTGGCGGCTCGCCGGTGATCGGGCGCTCGCGGGGGCGCTCGATGATGGGGGGGCCGCCACCGGTGATCGGACGCTGCCGCGGCTGAATGTTCGGCGGGGGGATGCTGCCGCCGCCCAAGTCACGTCCACGCACCCCCACGTCGCGCCGGCGGTCGTCGGTCACCGGGCGCTGTGGGACGCGCGTCACGAATAGGCTGGAACCCTGCCGGTCCTTGAAGACGAAGCGCGGCGCCGGCCGCAGCGGCCGCGTAAAGACCACGCGCGTGCCGCCGTAGTACCGGTAGGGGTAGTAGTACGGATCGTCGAACACCACGATCCGGAAACGGACGCAGGTGTAGTCGTACGGGCTCCAGTATGGATAGCTGACGTAGCTGTGGCAGTCGTAGCAGAGGAAGCGCGGGTAATCGTAGTGCTGCTGCACGTAGTACGGCGCGATGTCGTAGTCCCAGTCGGCGTAGCCGTCCGGGACGATGCGTTGGGCGAGGTCGGTGAGGGCGACATACGGGTCGCCGCGTACGCGGCCATCCGCAATAGCGCGATAATCCCAATGATCTTCGCTCTCCATGGCATCGTAGACGAAGGGATCGGCCGCCGCGACGGCGAAGATGTACCCAACGCCGGGGTAGTCGTCGACGTAGAACGCATCGCGCGAGGAGCGCTGCTCGACTTCGTAGTCACGGCCTCCGCGCGCGAAACTGTCGTCCCACGGCTCTCGCGGATACAGGACGCGCACCCGGCCATCGGTGTCGACGCGGAAGATGGTGACGTAAGCGTCTTGTTCGGTGCGGAAGGAGACCCGCGCCGCCTGCCCGCTGGCATACGGATCGTCCCCGCGGTTGGTCCAGACCTCGATGCGGGGACGGTAAGAAAAGGCAGCCGGCTGGGGCGTCGGCGCCCGGCCGGAAACCGTCAGCAAGCTGAAGAACGCCAAGGTGGCAAGCATAAGAGATGTCCTCCCGACAGCGCAGGGGGCAGGGACCATGCCAGGTCGGCGCTTGACCGGGACGCTCCTAAGTGACTGCGAACAGTGGCGTTGCCGCTGTGAGACGGGGATCACGCTCGAATTGCTGTCCTCTACCCCGGACAGTCCGCCGCTCATTAGCTTCCGCCACGCATGGCTGACGTCAGGCGCATCGATTTGCTGGATCCGGCGGAGGTGGCCCGCCTGGGCGGCATCGAGATCGTCGCGCCAGGCGTGGTCGAGGGTTTCCTCGCCGGGATCCACCGCTCGCCGTTCCGCGGGTTTTCGGTTGAATTCACCGAGCATCGCGCCTACCAGCCGGGCGACGAGCCGCGCTATCTCGACTGGAAGATCCTGGCGCGCTCCGACCGGCTATTCGTGAAGCAGTTCGAGGAAGAAACGAATCTGCGCGCGATGCTCCTCGTGGACGCGAGCCGCTCGATGGCGTGGCGGGGCGCGCCGACCCGCCTCACGAAGCGGGCGTACGCCGACCGGCTCGCGGCGGCACTCGCACTGATTCTGCTGCGGCAGCGCGACGCTACGGGACTGATCACGTTCGACGAGGTGGTGCGCCAGGTGATCCCGGCTCGCGTAAAGACAGGGCAGTGGATGAGACTGGTACGCGGGCTGCTCGACACGCCGGATGGCCGCGGCACGGCCGCCCAGGCGGCGCTGTTACATCTCACGGCGCTGCTGGCGCGCCGCGGCCTGGTAGTGCTCGTGTCCGACTTGCTGTTCGACCGCACCCTCGCGCTCACCGCGCTCCGCTACCTGCGCCACCGCGGCCACAACGTCATCGTGTTTCACCTGATGGACCCGGCGGAAGCCGAGCTGTCCGGTCCGCCCGAAGTCCGGTTCCGGGATCCCGAGTCTCCGGCGAGCGTTGTGGTACGACCGCGCGAGCTCGCCCGCGCCTATGCCGAGACGGTGCGGCGCGAGGTCTCGGCGTGGCGTACCGCGTGTCGACGGCACGGCATCGGGTACCACCACGTGCTGACCGACTTGCCGTTCGGCATGGCGCTGCGTCTCCTCGCGTGACCTTTCTGCATCCGCTGGCGCTCATCGGGCTCGCCGCCGCGGCGATCCCCGCGCTGCTGCACCTGCTCGAGCGGCGCGTGCCCCCCGAAGCGGAGTTTCCACCGATTCGTTACTTGAGCGAGGCCGAGCGGCAGAGCGCGCGGCGGCTGAAACTGCGGCACCTGCTGCTCCTGATTCTGCGGACCGCACTGATTGCGTTGATTGTGATGGCCGCGGCGCGGCCGCTTGTGCGGTCCCATGCCGGCGGCGGGGGAGGGACGCACGAGCCGACAGCGCTGGTGCTGATCCTCGACAACTCTCCGTCCTCCGGCGCGGTCGTGGATGGACGCCCGCTGCTCGCGCGCTTGAAGAGTGTGGCACGCGCGTCGATCGCCCGCGCCGGATCTGGGGATCGTTTGTGGCTAATCCTGGCCGACGGCGTAGCGCGGGCCGGCTCGCGCGAAGCGCTGCTCGCAACCGTGGACAGCGTACAGCCCGACTGGCGGCGCCTCGACCTCACCGCGGCGGTGGCGCGGGCGACCCGGCTCGTTGACGCGGAGCCGCTCCCGGGACGCGAGGTGGAGGTCGTGAGCGATCTACAGCGCACCGCCTTCGGAGTGGGCCGGGCGGAGGTGCCGCGCGGCGTACGGGTGCTTGCGCTCGCCCCGCCGGGCCAGGGGCTGGCGAACCGGGGTGTCGCGCAAGCGCAGGTCATCGACGGTGCGGTCACGATCACGCTGGCGGGCACTCCCGGTGCCGGCCCGGCGCCGGTGACGGTGCGCTTGCGAGCGACGGCGAGTCCCGGGGGGCGGAGTCGCGACGTAGGACGGGCGCTTGTCTCGACTGGGTCGAGCGCGGCGGTCCCGCTGCCGAGCGTGACGCCCGGCTGGTGGCTCGGAGAGGCGGTGCTCGATCCCGACGAGCTGCGCGCCGACGACCGCCGAGCGTTCGTGTGGCGCGTCGCGCCTCCCGCCCGCGTGCGCGCCGACCCTAGCGCAGGGCGGTTCGTGGCGGCGGCGCTCGCCGTGCTCATGCAGGGGAAACGCATCGCCGAGGGAAGCGACGTCTCGCTGGGGGAGCGGCTGCAGGGGAGCGCCGGGAAGACCGTCCTGCTCCCGCCCGCGGATCCCGCTCTCGTCGGTCAGGCGAATCGCGCGCTCGCGGCGCGCGGCGAGCGCTGGCGGTTCGGCGCCACCGCGACCCCCGGACCGGTCGCGACGGCGAGTCTCGCAGGCCTCAACGGGATTTCGGTCGCGCGGCGCTATCGGCTCGAAGGGGGAGACTCGACGGCCGTCATCGCCACCGTGAACGGCGATCCCTGGCTGGTGCGGGAGGGTGACGTGGTGCTGCTGGGCAGCCGCCTCGACACCGTGTGGACCGCGCTGCCTGCGTCCCCCGCGTTCGTGCCGTTCGTGGATGCGCTCGTGAACCGCCTGGCGCGCGGCGAGGCCCAGATTGAGGAAGCGGAGGGCCCGCCCGGCGTGCTTTTCCATGTGCACGGGGCCGACACGGTCGGGGCGACGGTGTCCGGGCCCGATGGTCGCGAGTCCGATCTGACGCCCGCTGCGGCGGCTGTCGTGCGCCGCGCCATCGGCGCCGAGGTGCAAGACGAGGCGCGCTTCGCCGCGGAGCGGTTCGCTGGCACGCGTCGGGCGGACGTGAGCGGCCTGCTGCTCGCGCTCGCACTCCTCGTCGCGGCGGTGGAGCTTGGCGTCGCGACGCGCGCCCGCTGATGTCGCTCGACTTCCTCATCGACCGCTTTGACGAGCTAGCGGCGACCCGAGCGCTCGCCGCCGGTCTACCGGGGCCCGGGACCCGGGTCCCGGTGTCCGGCCTTCCCGGTTCGAGTCCGGCCCTGCTCGTCGCGACGCTGGCGCGCCGACTCTCCCAGCGAGTGTTCGTCGTGGTCACGGCCACCCCGACGGACGCCGAGCGCTGGCTCGCGGACGCCCGCGCCCTCGCAGGCGACGTGGCGGCGCTCTATCCGCAACGGGAAGCGCTCGGCGCCGAGGAACCGCACCTCGAGATCGCAGGGGAACGGATCGAGACGGTCGAGTCGCTGCTGTCGGCAAGGGTCCGAATTCTGGTCACGACGGCCCGTGCCACGGCGGAGCGCACGGGCGTGCCGGCGGCGCTGCAAGCGATGCGGCTGGTGCTGGAGGCGGGCCCCGGGCCCCAGGCCCCGGGCCCCGGGAGTCTCACTGAGATCGTCCGGCGGCTGGGTGCGATGGGGTACGATCGCGTCCCCACGGTGACCGAGGTCGCCCAATTCAGCGTGCGCGGCGGGATCCTCGACGTATATGGCTTCGGGATGGCGTCGCCGGCGCGGGTCGAGTGGTGGGGTGATGAGGTCGGGTCGCTGCGCACGTTCGATCTCGACTCGCAGCGCTCAGGGGAGCCGATCGAGCGGGTCACGATACTACCGGTGAAAACCGAGGGGGTCACGACCACCGTAGGGGCGCAGCATGCTGCGCCCCTACAGCGGCAGCCCTTGCTCGATCTCCTCCCTACCGATGCGCTGCTCGTGTTGGAACAAGAATCCGCTCTGGCGCGGGAAGTCGATCGCGCTTGGGCGGACGCGGCGCACCACCTCGAGATCGCCCGCCGCCTGGGCGAGGAGCCGCCGGCGCGGGACGAACTGTTCCTCGCTCCGGAGCGCTGGCACCGTGGGCTGGCGGCGTTCGCGCGTCTCGTGCTGAATGCGCCGGACGCTGCCGCCCGCTTCCCGGTCGGCCCGCCCGAGCCGGTGGACCGCGACATCAAGCGACTGCGCCGGCTCGTGGCGGGTGGCCCGCCGACGGTGATCCTGTGCGACAACGAAGGCCAGCTGGAGCGGCTGGAGGAGCTGCTCGGCGCGGAGGCCGCGACGCTGGTGATCGGAGCGCTGGACGGCGGCTTTGTGCTGCCGGCGCTTCGCGTGCTGACCGACCACGAAATCTTTCGGCGCGCACGCCGCCTGCGGCGGCCGCGGCGCTACCGTGAGGCGTCCCCCACGGCGGCGGCCCGTGCGCTGCAGGCGGGAGACTACGTGGTGCATCTCGAACACGGGATCGGGCTGTATCGCGGGATCCAGACGATCGCGGTCGGCTCGGAGGGCGGCACGCTCGAAGTGGCGGTCGTCGAATACGAAGGCGGCGACCGGCTCAACGTCCCGCTCTACCGGCTGGATCAGCTCGAGCCCTACCGAGCCGCCGGGAACGGAGACACGCCGCCGCCCAAGCTGCACCGTCTCGGCGCGACGACGTGGCAGCGCCAGCGCGACAAGACACGGGCCGCCATCCGCCAGATGGCGGCCGAACTCCTCGACCTGTACGCGCGCCGCCAGCTCGCCACCGGGTTCGCCTTCCCGCCCGACACCGCATGGCAGCGCGAGTTGGAGTCGGCCTTCCTGTACGAAGACACTCCCGATCAACGTCGCGCCGCTGAGGAGGTGAAGCGCGACATGGAGCGCGCCCGGCCCATGGACCGGCTGCTGGTCGGCGACGTCGGGTACGGCAAAACCGAAGTTGCGCTGCGGGCCGCGTTCAAGGCGGTGCAGGCGGGCAAACAGGTCGCGGTCCTCGCCCCCACGACGATCCTCGCCGAGCAGCACGGGCGCACCTTCCGAGAGCGGCTCGCCGATTACCCCGTGCGGATCGAGGTGCTCTCGCGGTTCCGCAATCCCAGGGACACGCAGCGAGTCGTCCAGGGCCTGGAGCAGGGCACCGTGGACCTGGTGATCGGCACCCACCGGCTGCTCTCCCGCGACGTCAAGTTTCACGAGCTCGGGCTCTTGATCGTGGACGAGGAGCACCGGTTCGGCGTCCGGCACAAGGAGCGGCTGAAGGCGCTGAAGCTCGCGGTGGACGTGCTGACGCTCACCGCGACGCCGATCCCGCGCACGCTGCACCTGTCGCTCGCCGGACTGCGCGACCTGACGCTGCTCGAGACGCCGCCGAAGGACCGCTCGCCGGTACTGACGTTTATCGAGCCCTGGGACGACGCCTTGATCGAGGAGGCGCTGGCGCGGGAGCTCGACCGGGCCGGGCAGGTGTATTTCGTCCATAACCGCATCGAGACGATCGATACGATCGCCGAGCGGGTGCGTGCGCTCGCGCCACCGCGGGCGCGTATCGCGGTGGCGCATGGCCAGCTCAAGGAGGCGGAGCTCGATGACGTGATGGCGCGGTTCGTGCGGGCCGAAGTGGACATCCTCGTGTCCACGATGATCGTCGAATCGGGTTTGGACGTGCCGAATGCGAACACGATGATCGTGAACCGCGCGGATCAGCTCGGTCTGGCGCAGTTGTACCAGCTGCGGGGGCGTGTGGGCCGCAGCCACCGTCGCGCCTATTGCTATCTGCTGGCGCCCGACCTTGTGGACGCCGACGCCGAGGAGCGGCTGCGCGTCCTGGAGCATCACACGGATCTGGGCTCCGGCTATCGCATCGCACTGCGCGACCTCGAGCTGCGCGGCGCCGGAAACCTGCTGGGCGGCGAGCAATCGGGCCATGCGCAGGCCGTGGGCTTCGACATGTACTTGCGGTGGCTCCAGGAAACCGTCGACGCGCTGAAAGGTGGAGAGGGACAGGCAGGCAGCGCGACGTTCGCGCCGCCAGAGGTCATCCTGGACCGACCCGCTCATCTGCCGGACAGTTACGTGCCCGACGCGGCGGCGAAGCTCGATCTGTATCGGCGGCTGGCGCGGGCCGGGCGGCCGTGCGAGATTCAAGCGGTGCGCGAGGAGCTACGCGACCGGTTCGGCCCTCTCCCGGACGACGCGCTGCGCTTGCTTCTCGTGTCCGAGCTCCGCGCGCTCGGCGCCCAGGCGGGACTGGAGCTGGTCCTCGTCAAAGGCGACGAGGCGCGGCTCACGTTTCGGCGGGACGCGCATCCGCGCCTCGCCGGGTTGACGGCGGCGCTCGATGCCGTGCAGTTCGAGGCCGAGGTGCGGCGCCCGGCGCCGCTCTCTCTCCGGCTGCGCCGGCTGGGCGGCGAAGCCATCGGTCCCGGTCTCGTGCGGGCCCTCACGGCGGTTCTGCAGGACTCTCACGCCTAAGGAGACAGGATGCGACGGTTGGGTCTGGTAGTCGCGCTGTTGACGCTCGCGGGATGCGGCGCTCTCCGAGACGCGTTTTCCGCGCATCCTGCAGTGGCGGGGACCGCGGCGGGGCAGACCCTGACTGTGGCGCGCCTGGCGGAGCTCGCCGGCCGAGCCAAGAAGGTGCCGCTGCGTACCGAAGCGGTCACGGGGCTCACTACGGTCTACCTGGACTATGCGGTGTTCGCAGTGGAGCTCGCCCGCGGCCGCAACATGGACGATTCGGCGCTGGTGCTGGAGGCCAACTGGCCCAACGTCGCGCAGCTCCGGTGGGAGCATTACCACGATCAACTGGTCGCCGCCCGCGCGAAGCTCACGCCGGCCCAGACGGATTCGGCGTACCACGCCGGCGACGTCCGCCTGTTCCAGCACATCCTCGTGAGCGTCCCCCCGAGCGCTGCGTCCAAGGTCGAGCAGGACAAGAAGCAGCAGGCGGAAGGATTGCTCCGGCAGGTGCAGGCCCAGCGCGGCGCCAACTTCAGCCAGCTGGCGAAGCGCTATTCGGAGGATCCCGGGTCGAAGTCGCGCGGCGGTTACCTCGGCGCGGTGGGGCGCGGCCGGTTCGTCCCGGCATTCGACACCGTGGCGTGGCGGCTCGCCCCGGGCGCGATGAGCGGGCTGGTGCGGTCGCCGTTCGGCTTTCACATCATTCGCCGTCCCCCGCTCGAGGAGGTGCGCGACTCGTTCCGCACGGAGCTCGAGACCGCCATGGCGGTGCACTTCGACTCGGCGTACATCGATAGTCTCGCCGCGCAGCGCGACTTGAAGGTCCAGAGCGGGGCCGCGGCGCTCGTCCGCCAGGCGATCCAGGAGGTCGCGCCGGCCACGGAGGATCGCCGCAAGCTCGCTACCTACCGTGGCGGCGTGTTTCGGGTGCGGGACCTGGCTCGGTGGCTGTTCGCCCTTGACCAGCGCGATGTGAGCAGCATCGGCATGGCGAGCGACGCCCAGCTCACCGAGTTCGTCCGTCGTCTGGCGCAGCGCGAGCTGTTGCTGCGGGAGGTCGACTCGGCCGGCGTACGGCTCACGCCCGAGGACTGGCGGGGACTCCAGACCGAACACGACTCGGTGCTGACGATCCTGAGGACCCTGCTCGCGCTCTCACCGCGGGTCCTCAAGGACTCCGCGGCGACGGAGCCGGCGCGCATTGAGCTCGCGACGCGGCATGTCAACGAGTACCTCGATCGGGTCTTCGAGCAGGGGGCGGCGCAGTTCTTCCCGGTGCCTCCGTTTCTCGCGATGGCCCTGCGTCCGGGGCAAGGCTGGTCCGTCAACGAGGCGGGGCTGGCGCAGGCGCTGGAGCGCGCGCAGGCGATCCGCGCACAGCGCGATTCCGCCAGCCGTGGCAGCGGCACCGGTCTCAAGCCCGCGCCGGGGCCGCCGCCCGCGCCGCCCGCCGACAGCGCGAAGCAGCGGGCGCCGCGGTAACATGCGCGGCGGCAGCGCGATGCGGCTCGGGCTCGCCCTCGTCTTGGGAGGTGCGGCACGTGCGGCAGGCCAAAGGGAGCTGGCCTCGGCTCGGCCCGTCGACCGCATCGTGGCGATCGTGGGGTCGAAGCCGATTCTCGCGTCGCAGGTGGAGGAGCAGCTCGTGCTGGCGCAGGCGCAGGGGATGACGCTCCCCACCGATTCCGCCGGCCGGGCCGCGGCGCGGCGCCAGGTGCTCGGTCAGATGGTGGATGAGGAGCTGGTGGTCCAGCAGGCGGAGCGCGACACGACGATCAAGGTCACCGACCAGGAAGTTCAGGACCAGGTCGAGCAGACTGTGCAGAACGTGCGGAAGCAATTCACGTCGATCACCGAGTTTCAAGCGCAGCTCCGGGCGGCCCAGTTCCTGTCGGAGGAGGAATGGCGCCGCTGGCTGGCGGATCAGCAGCGCCGTGGGATTCTGCAGAAGCGCTTGCTCGATCAGCTGCGGGAGAAGGGCAAGTTGCGGCCGATCCCGCCCACGGACGCGCAGATGCGCCAGTTCTGGGAGGAAAACCGCGCGCAGCAGCCGAAGCGCCCGGCGGCGATCTCGTTCCGGCAGATCGTCGTCACCCCGCGGGCGGACTCCACCGCCAGAGCGCGGGCGCGACAGCTCGCGGAGTCGCTGGTGGTGGTGCTGCGGCACGGCGCGAACTTCGCGGACGTGGCGAAGAAATACTCCGCCGACAGCGCGTCGCGGGAGCAGGGCGGTGAGCTGGGGTGGTTCCGCCGTGCCGTAATGGTCAAGGAATTCGAGGACATCGCCTTCCGGCTCCGGCCCGGGGAGATCTCCGATCCGGTCGAGACCGAGTTCGGCTACCACATCATCCAGGTGGAGCGCGTCCAGCCGGCGGAGGTGTTGGCGCGCCATGTGCTGATCGCCCCGAGCATCTCCGCTGCGCAGATCGAGCGGGCGCGTCGCGTGGCCGATTCGGTGCACGCCGCTCTCGCCGCCGGCGCGCCCTTCGACTCGCTGGCGCGCCGCTATGGAGATCCCCAGGAAGGCAAGATCGTACCGGAGCTGCCCCTGACCCAGCTGCCGCCGGACTACCAGCGCGCGATCGGCAGCGACACCGTCCCCGGCTTGAAGCCGGTGTTCGAGGTGGGGGCGGACTCGCGGCGGCCCAAGTTCGTCGTCTTCGAGCTCACGAAACGCCTGCCCGAGGGTGAGTTGAGCTTCGAGGACGTGAAGGACCGGATCCGCGAGAACATGGGCCAGCAGCTCGCGGTGCAGCACTATCTCGAGATCCTGCGCCGCACGACCTACGTCGACATCCGCCCCTGACGCCGTGGCCCGCCGCCCGCGTCTCGCCGTCACTCTCGGCGACCCGCGCGGCATCGGGCCGGAGGTCGTCGCGCGCGCGCTGGCGTCCGGGCCCCTCGATGCCGAGGTCACGGTGATCGGGGCGGACGATCAGGTCGGCGACCTGCGAGCGGATGCCAAGGTCGGGATCGGCGTGTGGAACGCCGGGAGAGGGGAGAAGGGAGAGGTCCCCTCAGCTGATCGATCGGTTGCGGTGCGCCGGAGCGAACCTCTCCCTTCTCCCTTCTCCCCTGAGGCTCTCGCCGGCCGGCTCGCGGGCCAGGCGGTGGAACGTGCAGTACAGCTCGCCCGGGACGGGAACGTGGACGCCGTCGTCACGGGGCCGGTGCACAAGCACGCCTTGCATCTCGCCGGATTCCGCTACCCGGGCCTCACGGAGTTCCTGGCGCATCTCGCGGGCGACCGCGACGTGGCGATGATGCTCACCACGCGCGGGCTCCGGGTAGTGCTCGTCACCACTCATCTGCCGCTGCGGGACGTGCCGCGCGCCGTCACGACTGAGCGCGTCGTGCGCACCGGCCGGATCACGGAGGCGGCGCTGCGGGTGTGGTGGGGGATCGCACAGCCGCGGCTCGCCGTGTGCGCGCTCAACCCGCACGCCGGCGACTCAGGGCTGTTCGGCGACGAGGACGATCGAGTATTGCGCCCGGCGGCCGAAGCCCTCGCCGCGGCGGGCCCCCTCTCCGCGGACACCGTCTTCGTGCGGGCGCTCCGCGGAGAGTTCGACGCCGTCCTCACGCCGTATCACGACGTCGGGATGACGGCGGTAAAGGTCGCCGGGTTCGGCACGGGTGTGAATGTCACCCTCGGGCTGCCGTTTCCGCGGACGGCCCCCGATCACGGGACGGCGTTCGATATCGCCGGGAAAGGCGTGGCGGACCCGAGCTCCATGCGGGCGGCGCTCGAGCTGGCGGTAGAGCTGGCGGGCCGGAAGGGCCGGTGACCCCGGCCACCGGCCCGGGGTCAGCCGCTTGAATTTGGCTACGGGCGGCTGACCCCGGGGCGACGCCCCGGGGTTGCACGCGACCGGTCGGCGACCCGCAGCTGCTCGAGCAGTTGCTGGTGCTGCTCGAGTCGTAGCTTTTGACTCGCCCGATTCACCACCAGTACGGCGCCGACGTCCAGGATCTGCGCGCGTTCGACGAGGCCGTTCTCGCGCAGCGTGCGACCAGTATCGACCAGGTCCACGATCCAGTGCGACAGTCCGAGCAGCGGGGCCACCTCGACGCTGCCGCTCACCGCGATCACCTGCACGCCCAGACCGGTTTCGGCGAAGAAGGCGCGCGTCAACCGGGGGTACTTCGTCGCGACCCGCGGCGTGACGCCGCCAGTTAGGGCCGGGTATGGAACCTCGGTCGGGCTCGCGACGACCAGGCGGCAGCGGCCGAAGCCGAGTGCGAGCGGCTCGAGCACGTCGGCCTCCGTTTCGCGCAGCACGTCGGTGCCCGTGATCCCGACGTCCGCCGCACCCGACTCCACGTACACCGGGACGTCGGCAGGCTTCACGAACAGCACCGACAGCGACCCGTCCGACGAGGGTACGAGCAGCTTCCGGTTGGTAGCGGGCTCCGCCACCGCCGCGCCGCTGGTCCGGAGCAGAGCGAGGGACGGCTCGAGGAGACGCCCTTTGGCGAGCGCCATCTTTAGGATGGTCCGCGCGGTCACGGCGCCGCCGCGGCCAGCGCATCGAGGTCGAGCGCGAGCCCCACCGCAGGGAGAGGCCGGCCGAAGCGGCCCATCAGATCGTCGTAGCGACCACCCGCTCCGACAGCCGTCCCCGCTCCCGCGATGAAGATCTCGAAGTGGATGCCCGTGTAGTAGTCGAGACCGCGCACCTCGCCGAAGTCGTACACGACGTGGTGTCGCTCGCTTCCGGACAGGGCGGTGTCGATCGCCTCGAGCCGCGCGATCGCACCGTTCGATCCGGGCGCGGTGTCGATCACCCGAGCAGCACGGTCGAGCGCCTCGCGCCGGCCGATGATGAACGGCAATTCGGTCAGTGGGCCGGGCGCGGCGGCGGCCAGTCCGGCGGCGTCCTTCCGGTCGATCAGGCGCCGCACCGCGGCGCGCTCGTCGAGTGAGAGGGCCGCGAGTGCCGGCGCCAGCGCACCGACGTGGCCCAAGTTCAGCTGAAATTCTGCGACGCCAGCGGAGCCCACGAGCGCGAGCGCGAGGCGCAGCACCTCGACGTCGGCCACCACGCCGCCTTCCCCCAGCAGCTCACCGCCCACCTGGAGGATTTCGCGCGGCCGGCGCCCTTCCCGCTCAGGGTCTTGGCGGAATACCTTGCCGGCGTACGAGAGGCGCAGCGGCGTGGGCCGATCGGCGAGCTTGGTCGCGGCGAGGCGCGCCACGCTGGCAGTGAAGTCGTAGCGCAGCGCCAGCAGCTTGCCGTCCAGGTCGAGGAAGCGAATCAGCCGGTCCGCGATGTCGGCCGCTCCGCCGCCGGCGCGCACGAAGACTTCGGCGTACTCGAAGGTGGGCGGGATGATCTCTTCGTAGCCAGCCGCCTCGAGCCGCTCGAGCATGCGGCTCTGGAGGGTGCGCCGGCGACGCACGGCGGCGCCCGTGAGATCGAGTGCGCCCGGCGGAATCGGGGCGATGGAGGACCGCCGGGTCACTGCGCCGTTCCCTCACCGGCGGCCCGCTGCAGCAGGCGTGCGGCACCGACTCGGCGGCCGTCCATTTGCACGATTTCGAACGCCGCGCCCTTCACGGGCACGTGGTCGCCGACCTTGGGAAGTCGGCCGAGCGTGCCGAACAGGTAGCCGCCGATCGTGGTGTAGCTCGTCTCGTCGAGGTCGAGCCCGTAGGTCTGGTTCACGTCGCGCAGCGGCATGGCGCCGGGCAGCAAGGGGGCGCCCTCGCCCGGCGCTGCACGGGTCTCGGCGCTGGGCCGATCGTACTCGTCGTAGATCTGGCCGACGATCTCCTCGAGCAGGTCCTCCATCGTGACCAGTCCAGCGGTGCCGCCGAACTCGTCGAGCACGATGGCGAGGTGAATCTTCTGACGCTTCATGTCCGCGAGCACGTCCTCCACCTCGCGGGTGCGGGGCACGAACACGGCGGGGCGGAGAATGGCGCGGAGCGAGCCGCCCTTCGCCGATCGGAGCCCCGCGAGGATGTCCTTCGCGTGGACCAGGCCGACGATGTCGTCGAGCGTCTCGCGGTACACGGGGTAGCGCGACCGCCCGGCGACGGCGACCTGATCCGCCGCCTCTTCGAGCGTCAGGTCGATCGGCAGCGCGACGATGTCGGTGCGGGGGGTCATCACCTCGCGGGCCGTCTTCTCACTGAACTCGAACACGCCCTCGAGGAGGCGCGCGTCGTCCGCTGCGAGACGCCCGGTCTTGCGGCTCTGCTCGACGAGCATGCGGATTTCCTCAGGGGAGTGGATCCGCTCGAGCTCGGCGGTCGCGCTCCGGATCCCCAGCAGCCGGACGACCCGGTTGGCGCTCCAGTTGAGCAGGTCGGTAAACGGCCGCGTGATCCAGGAGAAGAAGATCAGCGGCGCCGCGATCCAGCGGCTCGTTCCCTCGGGATAGGTGATGGCCCAGGCTTTGGGCGCCTGCTCGCCGAACACCACGTGGAGGAAGGAAATCACCGCGACGGCGACGGTCGAGGCGACGCCGCCCCGCGTGAGGAAGCTGAGCGCGGCGGGCAGCGCGGCGAACCAGTCGTGGAACAGGTGGGCCACGGTGTCCTGGGCCACGTAGCCGAGCAGGATCGAGGCGACGGTGATGCCGAGCTGTGCGGCCGACAGCTGCCGGTAGAGATCTTGCAGCGCTGTCTGGACGGTCTTAGCCTTCCGGTCGCCGCGCCGCACCAGGGCGTCGATGCGCGTGCGCCGCGCGGCGACGAGCGCGAACTCCGCCGCGACGAAGAACGCGTTGGCCAGCACCAGCAACACAACCGCGATGAGGCGCATGCCGATCGACTGTGACAGAGGCCCGGGCATAGAGGCGGGAACATAGCCGGTGCTCACTCGACTTCAAGCGCCGCCGTATGACGTGCTGGCGCCCCACCTGCCGCGGATCGGGGGAGCCGACCCGGACACTGCGCGCGCGGTGCGCGCGATCCTGGACGATGTGCGCACCTCCCGCGACGCGGCTGTGCGCGAGCACACCAAGCGACTCGACGGCGTGGATCTGGCGCCGGAGCAGTGGGAGGTGCCCGGTGTCAGGTGTCAGGATGCACTCGAAAAGATCCCTCGCGCCGTTCACGCGGCACTGCAAACGGCCGTGCGGCGCGTGCGGGGCTATCACGCCCGCCAGGCCGATGAGGGCTTTCTTGAGCGCGACGAGCACGGCACCGAGATCGGCATGCGGGTGGTGCCGCTCGAGCGGGTGGGGCTGTACGTCCCTGGGGGCAAGGCCGCCTATCCCTCGACTGTAATAATGAATGCGGTGCCGGCGGTCGTCGCCGGAGTGGCGGAGATCGTCATGGTCACGCCGCCCGGGCGCGGGGGCGAGACGCCCGACGTGGTGCTGGCCGCGGCGCGGCTGGCCGGAGTGGATCGGGTGTTCCGGATCGGCGGTGCGCAGGCGATCGCCGCGCTCGCCTACGGCACGCGCACGATCCCGCGGGTCGACAAGATCGTGGGTCCGGGCAACCGGTTCGTGACCGAGGCGAAGCGTCAGGTGGCAGGGGAGGTCGGGATCGACATGATGGCCGGACCGACCGAGGTGCTGATCATCGCCGACGGGCACGCGGACGTGCGCTTCATCGCGGCCGACATGATCGCCCAGGCCGAGCACGATGAAGACGCCTGCGCGTGGTGCGTCACCACGAGCACTGTGCTGGCGGACGCGCTCGATAACGAGTTGGCGCGGCAGGTGGCGCGCGCGCCGAGGAAGACGATCGTCGAACGCTCGCTCGCCGCACACGGCGTTGTTGTGGTGGTTCCGGATCTGGATAGTGCCGTCGAAGTCGCCAACCGGCGGGCGCCCGAGCACCTGGAGGTGCTGACGCGCGACCCGTGGCCCGTGGCGCGCCGCATCCGGCACGCCGGGGCGATCTTCGTCGGCGCCTCCACGCCCGAGCCGGTGGGCGACTACCTCGCGGGCCCGTCACACGTGTTGCCCACCAGCGGAACCGCCCGGTATGTTTCGCCGTTGGGGGTGTACGATTTCGTGAAGCGCATCAGCGTGATCGGGTATTCGGAATGGCAGCTCGAACAAGACGCGGCGCACATCATTGCGCTGGCGGAAGCCGAGGGCCTGTTTGGGCATGCGGAGGCGGTGCGCGTGCGACAAGGCGCCGTCAGCCGTCAGCCGTCGGCAGCTCGGCGCAGCGAACGGCCTGAAGGCTGACGGCCGATGGCGGCTGGGTGGCGCACTCCCTGGCGCTGCTCGCGGACGCTGGTCACATGCTCGCCGACGTCGGCGCCCTCGGGCTCGCGCTCGGCGTGGCTTACCTGGCCCGGCGTCCCGCCACGGCGGAGCGCACTTTCGGACTGCTGCGGCTCGAGATCCTGGCGGCGTTGGTGAACGGCGCGGCGTTGTTGGCGATCTCAATCGGCGTAGCGATCGAGGCCCTGCACCGGCTGCGTGACCCCGCGCCAGTCCAAGGTGCGCTGCTCGCCGCCGTCGCCGGGCTCGGGCTCGTCGCCAACGTTGCAGGAGCGACGCTCTTGCACCGCGGGCACAACCACTCCCTCAATGAGCGGGGTGCGTATCTCCACCTGCTGAGCGACGCCCTCGGCTCCGGCGGGGCGCTCGCCGCCGGCGCGATCATCCTCGCGACCGGCTGGGTCGCCGCCGACCCGCTGACCTCGATCCTCATCTCCCTGCTGATCCTCGCCAGCGCGTGGCGCCTCGTGAAGGAGAGCGCAGACGTGCTGCTCGAGGCAGCACCGGCCCATATCGCGCTCTCTGAGGTGCACGACCGCATCGCCACCGTCCCCGGCGTGGCGTCGGTGCACGACCTGCATGTGTGGACGGTGACGAGCGGCATCATCGCCATGAGCGGGCACCTCGTCGTCCAGAACCCGGGCGACAACCAGCGCGTGCTCGAAGCGGTCCAGGACCGCCTGGGGGACATGGGAATCGGGCACGTGACGGTGCAAATGGAGCGAGACCAGACGTGTGAATGACGGGAGCAGGAAGCGCGGGGAAGGACCCTCCGGTGAGGAGCGTCACCACGTCCTGGGCCGTATGGTACCGCTCCCTTCTCCCCTCTCCCCGTCTTGTATTTTCGAGACCACCCTCCTATACTGCGCCCCTCGATTCGAGCCATCATCAGGAACGTAGCCCCTTGCAGATCCGCAACATCGCCATCATCGCCCACGTCGACCATGGGAAGACCACGCTGGTGGACCAGATGCTCCGCCAAGCGGGGGTGTTCCGCGCCAACCAGCAGGTGGGGGAGCGGGTGCTCGACTCGAACCCGCTGGAGCGCGAGCGGGGGATCACCATCCTGGCGAAGAACACGGCGGTACGCTGGGGCGACACTGCTGCTGGTGGATGCCGCCGACGGGCCGATGCCGCAGACCAAGTTTGTGGCGGGGAAGGCGTTGGCCCTGGGGTTGAAGCCGATCGTGCTGGTCAACAAGATCGACCGCCAGGACGCGGAGCCCCTGCGGGTGCACGACGAGGTGCTGGAGCTGTTTCTGGAGCTGGACGCGACCCCCGAGCAGTTCAACTGCCCTTTCCTTTATACATCGAGCCGGGCGGGCACGGCCACCTTTGACCTCAAGACGCCGGGCACCGACCTGAAACCGCTGTTCGACACCATCCTCGGCACGATCCCCGCGCCCCACGCGGACCTGAGCGGACCACTGCAGATGCTCGTCTCGACCCTCGACTATTCATCGTATCTGGGCCGGATCGCCATCGGGCGGATCGAGCGGGGCCGCATGCGGCTGGGCGACACCGTCGCGCTACTGCCGCTGGGCCCGCCGGGGCCCCTGGGGGATGGGCCCTACGAGCAGGCGCGCGTCGTGAAGCTGTTCGGCTTCGAGGGGCTGGAGCGGGTGGAGTTGGAGGAGGCCGAGGCGGGCGAAATCGTCGCCCTCGCCGGGTTGGCCGGCGTCGAGATCGGGAAGACGATCACGGCGCCCGACCACCTCGAGCGGCTGGCGGGCATCGCGGTCGAGGAGCCGACGATCTCGGTGGACTGCAAGGTTAACGACTCCCCCTTCGCCGGACGGGAGGGGAAGTTCGTCACCGGCCGGCAGTTGCGGGAGCGGCTGTTCCGGGAGCTCGAGCGCAACGTGGCGCTGCGGGTGGAGGAGACAGACGATCCCCAGACGTTTACCGTGTCGGGTCGCGGGGAGCTGCACCTCGGCGTGTTGATGGAAACGATGCGGCGCGAGGGGTACGAGTTCCAGGTGAGCCGGCCGCGCATCATCCCGCGTGAAGGGCCGAACGGGGAGCAGCTTGAGCCCTATGAGGAGCTGATGATCGACTGCCCCGAGGTGTATTTGGGGGTGGTGATGGAAAAGCTCGGCCCCCGCCGGGCGACGCTGCTCGACATGAAGAACCCCGGAGTGGGGACCGTGCGGATGCGGTTCAAAGTGCCCGCCCGGGGCTTGCTGGGGTACCGCTCCGAGTTCTTGACGGATACGCGGGGGACGGGAATCATGCATCACCGCTTCTACGACTACGGGCCGTGGGCGGGGCCGAACTCGGGGCGGAGCCGGGGGGTGATGGTCGCGGACCGGCAGGGGGTGGCGGTGGC
>QHTT01000130.1 GCA_003220935.1 Gemmatimonadota bacterium | reverse complement strand
CGAGGCACGTGCAGGTCTCCCTAAGGGTTCGGTGTAATGCGCGCCCTGCCAAGCAGGCGGCTTAAGAAGCGCTTGAAGCTGGCGGGCGCTGATCGCTCTAAGGGAAGCGGAGTGTTGTGCTCGCAGCGGCGAATGATTCGCCTTGGATTAAGAGTCACCACAATGCGACGAGCCTCTGTGCAATCACAAGGTGGTTCACGGTGACTGAATCCGTCGTCACCGTGTCGGAGCTGACGCGCGTCGGCTATCTCTCCGAGGAGAACGACGTCCCCGGCTGGATGCGCGTCGACGAGCTCATGCGCTACTCGCGCGCGTTCTATCCCGCTTGGGACGATGTGTACGCGGAGGAGCTGCGGCAGACGTTTGGACTGGAGCGCCGCGACATTCTCGGTGCCGTTATTCGCACCATCGCCGATGAAGGACGCACGGCGGTGCTCTTCTCGTCGCACCTGTTAGACGAAGTGGAGGAGGTCGCCGACGACCTCACGATGATCAGCACCACCTCCGGCAGTTCGGGGTGTGAGCGACGCCCGTCGCGAACTTGAGAGAGCTCCAGACCACCCTTTCCAGGTGTTGGATGGGTCGAAACGCCCGAAAGCCCCCTACAGGAGATCCCATGAGCGCCAATTCACGAGTCCCTGAGAGCGCCAGCACGCGCGCGGAGACCGAGTCCTTTCAGGCCCGCAGTCTCTCGGCCTCGCTGACCGTGAAAGATCTCGAACGCAGCTTGGCGTGGTATCACGAGGTGGTGGGCTTCACCGTCGACCGGAAGCACGAGCGCGACGGAAGGCTGAGGGCGGTTTCGCTGAGAGCCGGCGACGTGCGGATCTTGATCAATCAGGATGACGGAGCCAAGGGGTTGGACCGGGTCAAGGGCGAAGGGTTCTCGCTGCAGATTACGACAGACCAGAACGTCGACGAGATTGCGAAACGGATCAAGGAGCTTGGCGGTAAACTCGAGATGGAGCCCGCCGACATGTCCTGGGGCGCCCGCATATTCCGGTTGAAGGACCCGGACGGCTTCAAGCTCACGATTTCGTCCGGGCATGCTGCCTAACAAGCGCTTGAACCTGGCGGCGCGATCGAGCACCAGTTGGCCCCGATTCGAAGAGCCGTTTCGCCGCGCGTTGGCGAGAAACGTGGCGCTTGCCGCCGTGGTAGGCGCAGTGCTCGCGCTCCAAAGACATGACCTCAAGCTGCTCCTCCCCCTCGTGGCCCTTGCCTTGTGGTTCTCCCTTGGCGGACACTACATCGAACTCGCATTCTTGAACGGTCTGCGGGCCCGAATCCCACAGGGACGCGTTACACAAGCAGTAGCTCGAATGCTGGTGTGGTTTGGTGGTGGCGTGTTGCTCTACCTCAGCATGGCCGCCACGGCACGCGCCCTGACGATCGAGGCCCCACCGCTGAGGCTATGGTGGTACGGAGGGTCCCTGCTCATCGGAGTCGAGTTTGCGGTTCACGCCGTCATGGCAATTCGAGGTCTACCAAACTTCTACAACGGGCGTGGATAGAGGAGGGCGCGAGGGGTGCCGCTGGTCCCGCGGCAGGTCCGCTGTCGCCGGCGCACCGTACATCTTTTCCAAGGTCGCCACGACGTCGCCCATCGTCCCCTCCGGCGCGACCCATCCGCCGTGGATGTCCGGGAAGTCGAGTTTACAGGTGTCGCATTTTTTCCCGCTGGCGAAGCGGATGGGGCACCAGAAACTCTCGACGTTGCGCAGCATTTCCGCGCCGAGGGAGTACACGCCGGTCATCCAGTCACAGTACAGGCACCAGATCAGGTCGTGTCCCACCAGGCCGGTGAACTTGTGGCGGCTGACGTTCACCCAATCCGCGTGGCGGTATCGCGGCAGGCCGACGAGCAGCGTGAGGATAGGGTAGATGCACAGTTCCGCCACGCGGATGAGAATGAAGCAGGGGAGGGCGGGAGGGCGACCGCGGTCACCCAGAGAGCGATGTGGTTGTGAGCCGTCCGACGGTGCGGTTGAGGAAGGTAACAATGCGCGGCCCGTTCACGTGCTTGCGGTTGGCAAGTTCGTGGGCGAACATCCAGACCAGCATCCCTAGCACCTGCCCGATGATCGATCCCACCACGCCGGGTGAGTGAGCCGTCCAGGGAGCCTAAGGTGAGGGTCAATCGAGGCGTTCGACGATAGCGGTACTGGCGACTATGCGCTCGGTAGCACTGTTCATCAGCCTCGGCGTCGCGACTGCGGCGACGGCACACGTCGCACCGCTCCGAGCCCAGGCGACACCTCGGGCGGGAGTCGAGCAATCGCACCGGGTGCTCTCGGGGCCCGCGCTCGCGGACAGCCTCTTCCTGACGCCCCTCGCCGTGAGCCCGGTCGCAGCGAGCCTATCACTCTGGCCACCAGCCGGGAGCACGCCGCAACGTCCGCGTAGGCGAATGCCGCCGGAGCTGAAGGGGGGAGTCATGGGAATGGGCGTTGGTTTCACCGTTGGCGCTGCCTACGGAGTGTATCACGATCTCAAAGACTGCTATCCCCTTCTATGTGGCTTCGGCCCGGTGGCCTATGGCATCTACGGTGCTGGGCTGGGGATCATGGTGGGCGTCGTGGCCGGCACCGTGAGCCGGTTCTTCTGAAGCGACGCTGCGGCGGGACCTTGCCGCCGGGACCTCGTCCACTCCCGGTTGCGCCGGCGAGCGAGTCGCCCGCAGCTTAAGCGCGATCCGTTAGGCAGCCGTCACGAGAGTATGTCGCGGAGGCCAGCCGTGAAACAGCTCCATCTCGTCTCCCTGTCGATCTGGCTGACCACCGCTGCCTCGACGCTCGGCCGCGCCCAGCAAGCCCACAATGACACCACCGCCGGAGCGAAGATTCAGGCCGCAGAAGGGGCGGCGCGGCGCTGGCTAGCGCTCGTGGACGCGACGGCCTACGAGGCGAGCTGGGACTCGGCAGCGGCGATGTTCCGTCACCAGATCACTCGCGAAGGCTGGCAGGATGCCGTCATCGCCGCGCGCTTACAGGTCGACCCCTTGGGCGCTCGCCGCCAGGTAGGTGCCCAGTACACGCGTGAATTGCCCAATGTGCCACCCGGCGAGTATGTGCTACTCCAGTTCTCGACAGCAGCGCGCGACAAGACGCGCGTTAGCGAGACGGTCGTCCTGACTGTGGACCCCGACGGGACGTGGCGTGTCGCCGGTTACTTTATCAAGCCCCAGTGAGGGAGTGGCCATTGTCGCGGCGCCACGTGCCGGCGGGGTACGTGAGAGGCAGCGTGGCGCGGCCTCGAATCGGAGCCGATCGATGAGCAGACGACTGCGCTACCAAGTGGCTGTGAGCCTGGATGGCTTCATCGCCGGGCCAAACGGCGAATACGACTGGATCGTGATGGACCCCTCCATCGACTTCGCCGCGCTGTTCAAGGAGTTCGACACAGCCGTGATGGGACGCAAGACGTATGAGGTCCTGACCGCGCAGGGCGGGCACGGCGCCATGCCGGGTCTCGATGTCGTCGTCTTTTCACGGACCCTTCCGGCGGCCGCACACCGTGGCGTCCGCATCTGCAACGACGATCCGCGGGAAATCGTGGCAGCGCTGAAAGCGAAGCCGGGCAAAGACATCTGGCTCTTCGGCGGGGGCGTCCTGTTTCGCTCGCTTCTCGACGCAGGCCTCGTGGACACGGTGGAGGTCGCCGTTGTTCCTGTGCTCCTCGGGGCCGGGGTCCCGCTCCTTCCGCCCGGCGTTGCGACAAAGCTCGTGTTGGCGGATCAGAAGACACTCCCGGTCAGCGGGATCGTTGCGCTCGCGTATTCTGTGCCCGGGGGCGTTGGCCCCGCTCCTAGCATTCGGTACATCAAGGCGGCCAAGCGGGCGGAGAAGGGTGAGGGTCCCGGCAAATTGCGCAAGCGAACCGCGGCAAAGGAGCGGTTCACTGAGTAGAGGGGCTACCCGGCGTGGGGCGATCCTTCGCGATGCTCGCTTGTCTTGCTGCTGCCTGCGGCGCTGTACTTCTGGCCAGATCGCAGGTCTGAAGGCGTTCTCCTTACAATACCTCTTCAACCCGCCGAACCACCCTTCGTGACATTCGGCGTAAGCGAGCCCGATCCCAATAGGTCAGCTCCCGGAGCATGTGATGCTGCCTAACAAGCGGGCGGTGATCGCTTTAAAGGAAAGCAGCGTGTCGTGCCCTGGCGGGGACGGACGGTTCGTCCACTACCCTTGCGCCGACAGGCGTGTCGCCCGCAGCTTACGCGCGATCCGTTACGCGGCATCATTGGGTGCCATGCCAAGGTTCGCTTCCGCTGTCGTAGTTGGTCTCCTGCTCGGCTGGGCCGCGGCCCACGCACTCTTCCTCCACTGGTGGACGCTCGTCCCCTGGGGACTCGCGGCCCTCGCTCTGGGCTACCGAGCGGGCAGGGGAGAGGCCGCGATTGCCGGCGCCCTCTACGGCTTCGTCCTGTGCTTCACGTTCACCCTCGCCGGGTACGGCGGTGCAGCCCCCGTCGTTAGTCGGGTGCCTTTCTTCACTCTCCTAGGCCTGGTTGGTGCCTTGTGCGGGTTGGTGCTGGCCCTGCTCGGAGTGCTGCTCCGGCCGACGCGTCGGGAGCGTGCCCCGTCGTCGTCTCGGGATGATGTCGCTTAACAAGTGCTTACGCTGACGGGCAGTGATCGCTCTGCGGGAATCGGGGTGTTGTGATCCTGAGGGAGTACGGATTGCCGTCCAAGGGCCTTGCGCCGGCAGGCGAGTCGCCCGCGGCTCAAGCGCGACCCGTTAGGCGGCCCGCGATAACATGATTATCGGCGCGCATTCCATCATTTATAGTAAGAGCCCCGAGGCCGACCGCGCCCTGTTGCGCGAGGTGTTCGAGCTCCCGCATGTCGATGTGGGCGATGGCTGGTTGATCTTCGGATTGCCGCCGGCCGAACTGGCCGTCCATCCATCCGAGACGAACGACGTGCATGAGTTCTACCTGATGTCCGACGATATCGACGGCTTTGTCACGGAGATGCGGAAACGGGGCGTCGCCTGCGGACCGGTACGCAACGAGGGGTGGGGGTTGCTCACGCACGTGACCTTGCCGGGCGGCGGGAAGCTTGGTGTCTACCAGCCGCGGCACGCGCGGCCGAAGCCGATGGGTCTACGGAAGAGGGCACGCACGACAGCCCGCCGCTCGAGCAGGCGACGGGCGCGGTGAAGGCCAGCCGCCCCTTGGGAGGACAAGCCTCATGATCTCTCGTATCTGGCATGGCTGGACGAGTTACGAAAACGCAGACGCGTACCGCCCGCAGCGCGAGCCCTCCTGCGCCGCTTTGACGCTCGCTCCGCACACTACGAGGTGCGTGAAAGGCGGGCCGCATGACCGAGAAGCACTCGTCACCGGCAGGGGACGGACTGTCGCCCATTCCGCTGGCGCCGGCGAGTGGATCGCCCGCTGCTTAGGCGCGATCCGTTAGGCCACGCACATGGACGTATCAGGTCGGCGCTTGTGGGTCCGTGCGATGATTCTTGTTGCCGTGTCGTATGTGGTCATCGGCATCGGGTTCGCTGCGCTCGCCAAGTCGGATCATATGCGCCTGTGGCGGCTGGCAGCGTGGTTGGCCAGCGCCCTCGTGGCCGCGGCGCATATCGGGTACGAGCACTATCGACTGGGCAGTTCGCCTCGCCCGACGGCGTTGCATGCGGCCGGGGCGGTCGCGCTGGGGGCCTTCGGCCTCGCGCTCGCAGCAAACGTTCATTGGCTCTTTGCTGGAACATACGGCCAACGCGCGCCGCTTCTCGCGCTCCCCGTCTGGCCAATCATCACGGCTGTTCCGGCGTTTCTTGCCGCACTTGCCGTAGCGGCCGTGCTGGCTCGCTTGTCGCGGCGCGCCTCGAATCCTTCCGGGAAGTCCTGAGAGGAACGTCGTGTCGAAACTCCGGGTCAACAGCTTCGCGGTCTCACGCGACGGCTACGGTGCTGGGCCGAATCAAGATCTTCAGAACCCGATCGGGGGCGGCTTGTTTGCCGGCATTGATCTGCCCGCGCTAGGCCACGAATGCGTGAAGCATGTTGCAGGCGTTCGCGCGACTCATGTTTTTCTGCGCAAGCGCATGTGACCCTACTGCCGGCCTGGGATGGAGCTCCGCTGCGGCATCTGCCTCCTGCGCCTCTGGCGCGAGTCTGACGCGGGGGCCATCACGCGCCACGCCAACGACCGCGACGTGTGGCTCAACCTTCGCGATCGGTTTCCCCACCCGTACCGTACCGCTGACGCTGTCGCCTACATCCGATCAGTTGCCTCCCAGCAGCCGCCAGGCAGCTTCTTGATTGTCGTCGCCGATGATCCTGCCGGCAGGATCAGCCTCCGCGCCGGTGAAGCTGGCGGTCGCCTCCGGCGCGGGCCTGAGGACCCTGCGTTCTTGATCGAGCCGAGCGACCGATTACAAGCACGGCAGGTTGCTGGTGTGATCATCGCGGTTGAGATGAACGAACGCTTCGGCGGCGGCCACCCCGACCTCACGTCCGCGCCATTGCGCCATGATCTCGTGGTGCTGCCGCCAGATGCCCTGCCCGTCCTGGCTGATGTGCGCGAACAGGGCGGCCTTCTTCCGTTCGACCACTGACGAAATGTCCACGTAGGTGTTCGGCAGGAAGCCTTCCGTTTGACTGCCGCTGTTGACTTCGAAGAAGTAGAGGCGTGACGTTCGCAGGCTCATCCACGCGCGGATCGTGAGGACACTCGCGACCTGATGATCCATGTGCGTGTCCACTGGCCAGTGCGTGAAGACCAAGTCGGGATTCTCGACGGCGAGGAATCGGGTCATCGCGTCCACGTGCGCCTGGGTCACTTCGGTCGCGCCGTCGATTTGGCCGAAGAACTCCGGCTTCGCGCCGATGATCTTGCAGGCGGTCTCGCACTCGGCGGAACGAATCGTCGCCGCTTCGTCCAACGATTTTCCGGCGATGCCGCGCTCGCCACGCGTGAGATAGACGACCGTCACCGCGTGCCCCAGTGCCGCGTAACGCGCCAGCGTCCCGCCGCAGCCCGACTCTGGATCGTCCGGATGCCCGCCGACACAAACGACCGTCAGGCGCGCCGCGCCGGACCCGGCTGGCGCTGACACCAACGGCAGCGAGTTCGCAGCGACCATCGCCGGAGCGACGGCAGCCAGTGACTGTGTTACAAAGCTACGACGTGTGAGGTCCCGTTCTTTCATGGAACCAGTTTTGGTAGAAATTCTGTCGAATTCGCAAGGTCGCGCCCGTCGTCATGAATATAGGACTGCAGGCGCGCGTAGCGGGCGGGCGATGCGAAACTCCGAGCGGAGATCGCTAGTATTGAGCATGTGCTTGGCCCCTCGGCTCTGTGACCGGGCCGCGATCCCTTAGGGAGACTCGACAGGAACTCGACATGACCTTCAAGCCCGCGATTTGGTACCCGATCGCCGTCGTGCTAAGCGCCATCAACTTGGTCGGAGTTGGGTTCGCGGTCGGGCCAGGCGAGGTGTGGCATGCCGCGACTCACGCGGCGCTTGCGCTGGCGTTCGGGTTATGGGCCCAGCGCCTGCGGCAGGGACCCGGCGGGAGCGAGCTCCAGGCTCGGCTCGAAGGGGTCGAAGCCGAGGTGAGCAGGCTCGAAGCGCTCGAAGCCGAGGTGAGCAAGCTGCAGCAGCAGCTGAGCGAGGCTCACGAGCGGCTCGACTTCGCCGAACGGCTGCTGGCGAGGGGACCGGAAGCGCGCCGGGTGGACCCGCAACGCTGATGTGGTCGTCACGAAATCGCGGGTTCAGCGCAGCCTCCCGCCTCACCCAGACAGTCGAACAACCAGCGTCTCGCCTCGGCATCCCCTGCCCAAAGCGCCGGGCCGAGCGGCGAGCCAAGGAAGACCAGCGTGCCGCGTCCACCGTGGCGCTTGAGGGCCACCGGCAGACCATCCACCCACGCGATGACGTCCCCCGCCTGGGGCCCCAGAGGCACTACACGACTGAAATCGCGGACCTTCGCAGAGTGTGGCCAGCTGTAGTCAACATACGGTATGCCCTGCGAGCTCGTGTGCGCGGACCACAGCTGTACCGGTGCCTCGACGCGGACCCGCAGGTAATCGCGCAGCTCGACGCGGTGGACGCGGAACTCCCGACCGGCAGCGAAGCCTGCGCCTGACTCGAGGATTACGGTCGCCCCCGCTTGCAGGTAGCTCACAATCGCCTGCACCGCCGCCGGCGGAATCTCCAGTGCCGCCGGAACGATCAACACGGCGCCGCGAGCGGGGGACACCGACCGCGCTTCAGCACGCATCCACCGCACCCCTGCACTGGTTAGCACGGACTCGTATCCGGAAACCGAATCGCTGAGGCAACCATGCGCTTTCAAGTCAAGGAGCACACAGCTGCGACTCGTCCCGACCGACCGGCCGAGGCGCCACAGATCGAGCGGCCTCCCCCGAAGCCCTGCGGTCGCCGCGACAGCGGCGTAGCCCAGGAACCGTCTCCGGGTGATGCCCATCTCAGAGTCGTCCCGAAATCAGGCGGTCCATCGCCCGGGCGGTGTCGTGAAACTGTAGGTCCGGCGCATAGCGGTAGCGCGCCTCCATTTCCGCCACTAACCAGCCGTCGTAATCCACTTTGGTCAGCGCGCCGCGGATGGCGGGCCAGTTGTTGTCACCGAGGAACAGATTCGTGTACACACTCTGGTCGCCACACCGCCCGCGTTTTTTCATCACGTCCTTCACGTGAATTCGAGTGATTCTAGGTCCGTGGATCTCAATCCACTGTTCTGCAAACCCCGTGTCGTGGATGTTGCCGACATCGAGGTGGATACCCACGGCGGGGCTGTTCACGTCGTTGAGAAATTGCCAGAACTCACGTGGGCTGATGAGAAACCGGTGCTCCGCGTTGCAGTTCTCGCAACCAATCCTGACGCCGGCGCGCGCGGCTTTCTCACCCAGCGGCCTGAGCGCTTCCAGGCAGCGCTGGTATACTTCGTTGTAGGGGACTTCCGCGGTCACCAGGCCCGCTACCAGCAGGATCGCGTCGGTGCCGAGCAGCACCGCGGTCTCGATTTCCCGCTCCACGATGCGCACGGCCAGGGCCCGCACCTTCGGGTCGCGCGCTGAGAGCGGCGAGGCCCAGTGCAATCCGGTCGAGACGTTGGATACGACTAGGCCGGCGTTGTCGACTTTCCGCCGCAGTTCCCGCACTTCGCTATCGGTGGTGCTCATCTGAAACCACGGAACGTCACCCAGCCAGAGCTCGATACCGTCGAACCCGGCCTGCTTGACGAGTTCCAAGCCTTTGCCGAGTCCCCACTCCTTCAAAATCATGTTATCGCCAATGGCTTTCTTCATAGCGCCCTCATCCCCTACGTTGCGAACGTTTAGCCCAATCGACCCGGAGGGGGCGCATCATACTCCAAATGAGCCTCGCCAGCGACACCCGATCACTTGAGTCAAGTCAGGATGGCGCTGCGTGGCCGTCCGGCCACCCCACACGCGCCTGAGGCTGGCGGCGTCCGGTCTGTGTGGTAGCCTTCTATAACACTTGCGTATGCGCCGAAATCGTCTCCTGCTACTCCTCGCGGTTGGCCTCGCGGTCGCCTTCCTCCTCGTGCTGCGACAGCGTACGCCCACGTCTACCAATGCTGAACGGCGTCCGGCACCGCCGGTCGCGGAGCCGCGCCATCCGCCCCTTCAAGCCGACGCCGAAGGGTACTATGTCCCAGGCTATAGCTTCAGTGTGAATCGATTCCACTTCACCGGTTTCAGCCTCCGTCCCGAGGCACTGGTCACCTTCGCCCGGACGACCGCCGGCATCGAGCAGCCGGCGGGCTGCTTTGAGGCCCTGATCAGGGCCGATACCGTCTACCTCCGCTGTGACTACCCCCAGCTGGGCACCGTCACAATCGACGGTAAGTTCCTCACACGATTCGCGACTAACAGCCTTGACGCCGCAGTGCTGTCTGCGGTGGTGACGGTTCGTGCTGCGAGCGGAGACATCTTGTACAGCGCGCGGGACTCGTTCGTGTGGCACCGCGCGCGATTAGGGCGGGGCAGCGGCTAACAAGCACTATTGAGACCTATGGATTTCGACCTGAACCTAACGATAGAAGTGTTGCGACGTTCGCCCGCCACGCTCCGGACGCTGCTCGATGGTCTCAGCGACCCTTGGATCCGAGGCAACGAGGGTCCCGAAACGTTCAGCCCATTCGATGTGGTAGGACACCTCATCGACGGAGAAGAAACAGATTGGATCCCGCGAGCGCGCATCATTCTCACTCAGGGGCCCAATCTCCGCTTCGAGCCCTACGATCGATTCCGCCACCGGGCGCGTAACCCGGGACGCTCCTCGGAGTCACTCCTCGCCGAGTTTGCTCGATTGCGGACCACGAACTTACAGCAACTCGAGTCCTGGAAGCTTACCGCGACGCAGCTCGATCTCCCCGGTGAACACCCGAGTTTGGGCCGTGTGACGCTCCGTCAGTTATTGGCAGCATGGGTTGTGCACGACCTCGGGCATGTGGCTCAGGTGGCGAGGGTGATGGCGAAGCAATACCGGGATGAGGTAGGCCCGTGGACACCCTTTCTGCCGGTCCTCACCGACCATCCCGTACCGCGCTCTTAGGATCCGGGAGTGTCGTACACGTGGCTCTGCGGAAGTCGGTTCTGCCTTTGTTGGCGATCTTCACGCTGTTTACGACGTGTCGTGAGGAGGCGCCCGAAGCCGCGCGGAGCACGTCATCGCCGCCGACAGCGCCCGACTGCCCCGCCGATCCGCTTGAACCTGGCCCCGCCGCGAAGCAGGAGGCCATAGCGGCGGTTGGCCGCTCGTTGCAAGCGGGAAAGCAACCAGAGCGCGATTACCAGATCGAGAAGGCCTATCCCGCAATGCGCGGCGGTTTCGGGGCGATTGCCCTTCACCTGTGCGGTAGGACCGTCGGTGCAAGGACCTGGGTCGTCGAAGTCCGATTCCCGAAATTAGAGCCATCCGCTAGCCTGTCCCAGGGCCAGGCGTTCGTGAGCAGATTCCGCTCGGGTTGGAAGGTCTCTGGTATAGATACCATTGAGGGCGCCGGGGGGGGCGGTTCGGCCGCAGCCTGAGCGCGGCGCCCTCTCAGGACTGCTCGTAGGTCACTAGGGAAGCGCAGTGTTGCGCGCTGCGCGCACGGACCTTGCGCCAGCCCGCGCGTCGCCCGCAGTCTTAACCGCGATCCGTTCGGCGGCACCGTTGGACACTTCCCATTAGTCAAGAACGAGGAGGGGAGCTATGGCCGCGGTCAAACTGATGGTGATGTACCCACCCCCGAAGGATGTGCAAGCGAGCGACTCTATCAGGACGAACACGTCCCTATGGCGGTCAAGCAGCTGGCTGGCAAGACCAAGCTCGTCGCGACGAAGGTCCAGGGGTCGCCTCAGGGTAAGCCGGCGTTCTACCGGATCGCGGAGGTTCACTTCCCCTCACTCGAGGCCCTACAGGCGTGTGCAGCGTCGGCGGGAGGGAAAGAAACGCTGGCGCACGCGGCGAAGATTTCGACCGGCGGGGCACCCGTTGTTCTAATTGCTGAGGAGCAGACCTTTACATTCTGACGGCGGGAGTCGAGCTACAGAGGACCAGGCCCACCCTGAATCAGCGGTGCCCCATCTTAACGCCTCTAGCATGCCGCCCCTGGATACGACTGGATCGTCCGTGACCTCCTGGAGTTGGTCTAGCCGGGGGTGCGGATCTCCTTGCGCGCGCACCCATTATAGCCGCAGCTTAAGGTGCGATCCGTTAGGCAGCGCGACGCCAGCGAGGCAGCCTGCGGAGTGGAACCACCGAGGAACGGCAAGGAGTGCCTCGCATGACAGCCCGCGAGTTCCGAAGCCTCGCTTTGAGCTTGCCCAGCGCGTCCGAAGCCGCTCACATGGGCCACCCGGACTTTCGTGTGGCCGGCCGGATCTTCGCGACGCTGGGCTATCCCCGCAGCGGCTGGGGCATGGTCAAGCTCACGCCAGAGCAACAGAAGCTCTTCGTGCGAGCGCAGCCGCGGGCGTTCGCGCCGGTCAAGGGCACGTGGGGTCGTGCTGGTGCCACCAATGTCCGGTTGCACGCAGCAAAGAAGGCCGCGGTTCGCGAGGCACTGACGATCGCTTGGCACAACCGAGCCCCAAAACGTCTTGCAGATCAGGTGAAGCGCGCATAGCCGGTCCTTTCCTCTCTACATCACTGAACGGCGAGATTTCAGATGTGTCGGAACATCAAACGGCTGCGGCACCCCGATCACGCTCCGACCGATGCCGAGCTCCACGACGCGGCTCTCCAGTTTGTTCGCAAGATCAGCGGCTTCCACGCGCCCTCGAAGGCCAATCAGGCCGCGTTCGACACGGCCGTGCACGAGGTGGCCGCGGCGGGGCGGGTCCTATTCCAGTCGCTCCAGGTTCGTGGCCAGGAGCGGGCCGCCGTGTAACAAGCGCTTGACGCGCTGCATCCGTCCGTGAAGGTAGCGACATCGCATCAGCCGCGAGGAGGAACCATGAGGGCACGTCTGGTCAGTGCGGTGCTTGCCGTCGCTTGCGTCACTCTGCCCGGCTGCGACAGAGTCTCCACCGATCTCCGCAACCCGTCTCGCCCCTCCTTCATCACTTACGGTGCGGTCGACGGGAACGCCCACCCCGCCGTGGTCCTGATCGTGATGGACGTCGCCGGGCAGCCGACGTTCCGGTGTTCCGGCACCCTCATCGCGCCGAAGGTTGTGCTCACCGCCGGACACTGCGCCGGGGAGCCGGGCGAGTTCTCGGGGGTTCGCATCTTCACCGAGTCCGACGTCCAGGACGGCAATAACACCTATCCGTTCGCAGGCGGCCCCAACAGCGTCGAGGCCACGGCGTGGCACGCACACCCGCTCTTCACCGAGAGCGCGTTCTTCCTGCACGACGTGGGCGTCGTCCTGCTCTCCAAGGCCGTGAAGCTCTCTGCCGGCCAGTACGGCAAGCTGCCCACACGGGACGAGCTCGACGCCCTGAAGCCGAGCAGCTCGACCCTGTTCACCGCCGTAGGCTACGGGGTCCAGCGGATCAACCCCGCGTTTATCGAGGCCGAGATAATCCGCATGTTCGCCGAGCCGCACCTGATCCAGATCGACGGCGGGATCGTCGGGGACTTCTCGTTGCTACTCTCGAACAACGCAGCGACCGGCGGCACATGCTTCGGCGACTCAGGCGGCCCGAATTATCGCGGCTCGAGCAACGTCATCGCCGGTGTCACCTCCTTCGGGCTCAATGGCACGTGCGGTGGGACCGGCGGCGTCTTCCGGCTGGATCGGAAGAACGTGCTGGATTTTGTGGGACAATACCTGAAGTAGTTCCACTGCGATGATCCGGAACCTCGCTTCGGCAGGGAAGGTGCTACCCTCGCAAGGCGAATGGAGGACTCATGAGTATGCGTTGGGTCAGCTACGTGATCGCGGCCGCCTCCCTGGGTTCCAGCCCTCTGGCGAGCCAGGCGCGCCCTGTCAATGCATCGCTCCTGAGCAGCGTACGACCGCAAGCGGTCCTCGCCGAGCTCTCCGGTGTCTGGCATTTCGACCTGTACACGTCCAGCCGGACGAGCCCCGTCACCTCGGGTCAGCGCCAGATGCGGCTGCTCAGCGACTCGACCAAGCTGGTCTGGACAGAGAGTTTTGACACCAAGTCGGATACGGGCACCGGCATCCTGGGGTACGACTCGGCCAAGGATGTCTACTATGTGCTCGGCGCGTATACGCACGAGCCGCATCCCATGGCTCAGATCGGACGCGCCGATGGGTCTGGGCGCGCCATCCTGTTCGATCCGGCCTCGGGCAACCTGGAGATCCCCGGACTCTTCGTCGCGTCCGAGCTGCGACTCGTGGATGCGACGCACTTCGAGTGGGTTGCCTCGGACGGGCGCTGGCGCGTGGTATTCACCCGAATTGGGAGCTCGTGAGCCACGGCGGCACCCTTTCGTCATCTCCCATCACGTCTCCGGGGATCGTTCCATGCGCCTGGTCTCACTCCTCACGCTGATGCTCCTCGCTTTCGGGCTGCAGCGCGTCCGCGCCCAGAGCCACGACGACTCGCTGGGTATCCGTCGCGCGGCTCTCGACTACATCGAGGGATGGTACGCGGCCGACGGTGATCGGATGACGCAGGCCTTACACCCCGAGTTGGCGAAGCGGATCATGTATACCGATAGTCTGGGCAATACCTGGATCCGCAACATGGGCGCCACAGAGCTCGTCCGGGGTACACGGGCAGGGGGAGGCTCGCGAACCCCGACCGCCGACCAGAAGACGGAGGTGCGCATTCTCGACATCTTCCAAAACGCCGCGAGCGCGCGGATCGATGCCGGTGGCTGGATCGACTATCTGCATCTGATTCGCTGGCGCGGACGGTGGGTCATTCTCAATGTGCTCTGGGAGATTCGGCAACCTGCCGGGGAGCGCCGTCGATGATCGGAGGCGCTGTCTGATATGCGCACGAAGCTGGCGTGGACCCTTGTTCTGGTTGCGGCCTCGATTGCCGCCGCCGCGCCCGCCGGCGGCCAGTCGATCCAGTACCGCTCGGCCGCAGGCGTCGAGTACCGCTCGCAACGCGACACGGGCGCGATTGCCCGCGCCGAGAGCGCGCTCGCCGCCGATCCCCGCAACGTGGAACTGATCATTCAGCTCGGCCTCGCCCAATCCGGGGCGCGCCAGTTCCGCGAAGCCATCGAAACCTTCACGCGCGGACTGACGATCGCGCCAAACGACGCGGTGCTGTATCGCTGGCGTGGGCACCGCTACCTCTCGGTGCGCGAGTTCGACCGCGCACTGGATGATCTCACGCGCGGCAGTCGCCTCGATAGCACCAATTACGGCATCTGGTATCACCTGGGCATTGTACGCTACGCACGAGGCGACTTTGCCGGTGCAGCCGATGCCTTCGCACGCGCGCAGCGTCGCCCCCCTGACGGAAGCGAGCTGGCCGGCGCGACCGACTGGCTGTGGATGTCGCTGTCGCGTGCCGGGCGGGCGACCGAGGCGCAAGCGATGCTGGACCGCCGCCCTGACTCGCTTCCCGCTACGAACGCGTACGCCCAACGCCTGCGGCTGTATCGCGGGCAGATCCGCCCCGACGACGTGATCACGGCGGCCGACACCGGCGATATCGCCGTGGCCACCTTGAGCTACGGTGTGGGCAACTGGTACCTGGTGCGGGGCGACACGGCGCGCGCGCGTGGCTGGTTCGAGCGTTCGGTGCGCTCCGGCGGGTGGCCGGCGTTCGGATTCATCATGTCCGAAGTCGAGCTGCGGCGATTGCGGTAGACACCCCGAGGAGTTCCCGTCTCAACAGTGAGGTCGTCATGCGCCACACCATGCTCCCGCTGTGCAGCGCAACCCTGCTCGCTGCAGCGATGGCACTCGCACCATCGTTGTCCGCCCAGGCCACTGGTCAACGAACCCGCGAGCAGATACAGGCGTCCTACAACGCCCATCAGGGTGACTTCGACTATCTGCTCGGCGATTGGGAGTTCACCTCCGTAAGCCGGGAGTTCGGGAAGGGCCGCGGCTACTGGAGTGCGGTGCGCCTGGCCGAGGGGGCGCAGATCCTGGATGAGTACCGCGTCGTGGGCGACAGCGGCCAGACCTATTACGTGACGAACACGCTCCGGGCCTACAACGCCGTGCTCGATCAATGGGACCTCATCTCCACGGAGCAGGGAACCGGATTGCAGAACGTGGGCACCGCGCACAAGGTAGGCCCGGAGATGCACATCGAGCAGAAGTTCGGCGTGATGAGCCCAAACCCGTCGCTCTGGCGGATCCGCTACTACGATATCGGGCCGGATCGCTTCTCCTGGACCGGCGATCGCTCCATCGATGGCGGCAAGACGTGGACAGCGAAGTGGCTGCAGATCGAGGCTCGCCGCGTCGGGCCGCCGCGGAGCTTGGGCCCGCTCGCCCCCGCGAAGCGATGAGCGATCCTCGGGCGGCGTTTATCGAGGCCGCCGTCTGGCACGGGACACTCGAGCGCGCCGAGGCGATCCTGGCGGCGCACCCGGAGATCGCGAGCAGCGACATCCATTCAGCTGCGATCCTCGGTGACGATGCCGCCGTGCGGCGGTTCCTCGAGCTCGAGCCCGAGAACGCCACGGTGAAAGGCGGCCCCCGCGGTTGGGATGCGCTCACCCATCTCTGTTTCTCGAAGTACCTGCGGCTCGATCGGGCCCGCTCGGCGGGCTTCGTGCGGGCCGCGCAGGCGCTGCTCGATGGCGGGGCCAGCGCGAATACCGGGTGGTATGAGATGAATCATCAACCCAACCCCGAGTGGGAGAGCGCGCTGTACGGCGCTGCCGGCGTCGCGCATCACGCCGAGCTGACGCGGCTCTTGCTCGAGCGAGGGGCCGACCCGAACGACGAGGAGGTCCCATATCACGCGCCGGAAACCCACGACAACGCGGCGTTGAAGGTCCTTGTAGAGAGCGGCAAGCTGAACGCGGACAGCCTGGGCATGATCCTGCTTCGCAAGACCGACTGGCACGACCACGCCGGGATCAAGTGGCTGCTCGAGCAGGGCGTCGACCCGAATCGGCGGACCCGCTGGGGGAAAACGGCGCTGCATAACGCGATACTGAGCGACAACGCCCTCGAGATCTTCGAGGCGTTGCTGGACCACGGCGCTGACCCGACGCTCATCGCGGACCACCCCGACCGCTCGAGCCGGGCGTTCTCCGGCAGGTCGGCGGTGGCGATGGCCGCGCGACGGGGGCGGGGCGACCTGCTCCAGCTGTTCGAGCGGCGCGGCTTGGCGATCGAGCTGCAGGGCGTCGAGCGGCTGATCGCCGCGTGTGCCAGGAACGACGCCGCGGCGATCCGCTCCATCGCGGCGCGCGAGCCCCAGCTCGTGCGTGAGGTGGTGGCGGAGGGCGGCAAGCTGCTCGCGGAGTTCGCGGGGACCTGGAACACCGCAGGAGTCGGGCAGCTCCTCGACCTCGGCGTGCCTGTCACCGTGTTGTACGAGGGCGACGCGTACTTCGATATCGCCAAGGACAGCACGGCGCTGCATGTGGCGGCCTGGAAGGGACTCGCCCCGACGGTGAAGCTGCTCATCGAACGGGGAGCGCCGGTCGACGCGAAGGATGGGAAGGGGCGCACACCGCTGGCGCTTGCCGTGAAGGCGTGCGTGGACTCCTACTGGACCTACCGGCGCACGCCGGAGGCGGTTCGGGCGCTGCTCGATGCGGGTGCCTCGGTGAGCGGCGTCGCGTTTCCCTCAGGGTACGCGGACGTCGACGAGCTGCTCGCGGTGCATCGCAAGCGAACGGCTTGAAGCGCTCACCATCGTCGTGGATGTGTTCTCCGGTCAGGTGATCAGAACTCGTAGCGCATCCCGAGCTGCGCCTGCCGCGGCGCGAACGCACCGCTCTTCTTTCCGTAATTCGCGTCGTTTGCGCGACCGACGAAGCCGGAGTAGTTGTCCCAGTTGAAAATGTTGAAGGCCTCCGCGCTCACGCTGATCCGGCGGTCGCCACCCACCGGCACGCTCTTGGCGAGGCGCAGGTCGAAGGTCCGATACATGTTGTTCCACGCCGCCGCGGGTCGGATGACCCGATTTGCGCTATCGGCCACGAAGTCGTCGGCGACGGTGCCGTCGTGGTTCGCGTCCAGCCCGACGGTCGCAACGTAGGGCCGCGGCGCCGCGAAGATCGCAACGGA
>QHTT01000007.1 GCA_003220935.1 Gemmatimonadota bacterium | reverse complement strand
GTGAGCTACAACAACGGGAACGGCGGCGACTATCACCTGACCGCGAATAGCGCCTACAAAGCGTATGGCACCGATGGCAAGGCCCCCGGTGCGGACATCGACGCCGTGCTAGGGGCGACGGCCGGCGTGGACCAGTAAGTCGGGCCCAGTTGCATCGCGGACGCCGCTTCCCTATCTCGTTACCACTACCAGCAGATCCCCTGATGCGTACCGTCGTCGCTCGTGCGGTTGTCGAACAGCCGCACCAAGTCGATCACGATCTGCCCGTCGCGCCGCAACGCCTCGACCTGCCGATACTCCTCGAGCCTGTTGCCGATCACGATCACCTCCGCGTGCGAGATGACGTCACTCACCGACGCCCGCATCAACGACCAGATGTGCGGGATCTGGCGCTCGACGTAGGCCCGGTTCGTCCCCATCACTGCGGCTCCCGATACATCGGGATCGTAGATCGCCAGCTGCAACCCCTTCCCGAGCAGTGTCTCAGCAAGCGTGACAAGCGGAGCTTCCCGGAGGTCGTCGGTCCCCGGCTTGAAGCTGAGGCCCAAGATCCCCACGCGCCGCTTTCCTGTCTGCAGCACCATCTCGACCCCGCGTTCGATCTGCTGCCGATTGCTCTGCATCACAGCCGCGAGCACGGGCGTCTCCACGTCAAGCTGCCGCGCCTGATGGACCAGGGCCCGCAAGTCCTTCGGGAGACAGGAGCCACCGAAGGCAAAGCCAGGCTTCAAGTAATGCGCTGACAGGTTCAGCTTCGTGTCCTCACAGAAGATGCGCATCACATCGCCGCCGTCGATACCTAGGGCTCGGCAGACGTTGCCGATCTCGTTCGCGAACGTAACCTTCAGCCCATGAAAGGCGTTGCAAGCGTACTTCACCATCTCTGCCGCGTCCGTGTCCACGATGCGGAGGGGAGCGTGCACGTCAGCGTAGAGCTCGGCGACCGTGCAGGCCGCGCTTCGATCGTCGGCGCCGATGAGCGTAAACGGCGGGTGGTAGAAGTCCTGGAGCGAGGTACCTTCACGCAGGAACTCGGGGTTGACGCACACTGCGAGCGTGTGTCCGACCTGGCGCCGCGCCGCCCGCTCCAGCGTCGGTGTCACAACGTTGGCCACCGTTCCCGGCAGCACGGTACTGCGCACCACGACGACGTGAGGTTGCTCGCGCTCCCGTAGCGCCCGCCCGATGTCTTCGCACACACGGGTGATGTAGGTGAGGTCGAGTGTCCCGTTCGACCCGCTCGGCGTGCCGACGCAGATCAGGGACAGGCCGGCTCCGTCGACCGCTTCCTCCGGAGCGGTCGTCGCCCGCAAACGGCCGTTTGCGACGACCTCCCGGACCAGGTCGGCGAGCCCCGGCTCGAGGACCGGGCTGCGACCCTGGTTGATCATGTCGACCTTCATCCCATTGACGTCGACCCCGATGACTCTCCACCCCGCCTTCGCGAAGCACCCCGCGGACACGCACCCGACGTATCGAGCTGGGCGGCTGCGCGGTCCCAGCCAGCCTGTTCCCTGACCATGCGGGACGCCCCCGCTCCCAGGGCTCGCGCTTTCCCCTCGTTGGTCAGCAATTCGACCGCGGCAGCCGCGAAATCCTCAGGGGAGTCGGCCAGCACGATATCCCTTCCCTCCCTCACCGGCAGGCCCTCGGCGCCAACACGCGTCGATACGACGGGCAATCCCATCGCCATGGCTTCAAAGATCTTCAGCCGGGTGCCGCCACCGATGCGCAAGGGCAGCAGGTACACGGCGGAGCGCTCCATGTGTGGTCGAACGTCGTCGACGGTACCAGTCACGATCACCCCGGGCTGCCGCGCGGCCCACGCGACGAGCGCGGGAGGAGGGTCGCGACCGACGACTGTCAACGTGGCGTCGGGCACCGTCTGCCGGATGCGAGGCAGGATCTCCTCGATGCAAAACCGCATCGCGTCTTGGTTCGGGATCCAGTCCATCGAGCCCGTGAAGACCATGCGGTGAGCCTCTCGGGGGACCTGCCCGTTCGGACAGAAGTACGACGCGTCAACACCAGTCGAGACTTCCGAGATGTGGCGGACACCATATTCCCGGCTTATGAGGTTTCGATCGTTCGAAGAGACCACGACCACGTGCTGGTACCGGCGGCACTCTCGCGCCTCGACCGCACGCATTTTGCGCCACTGGGCACTAAAATACCTGCGCGAGACCGGATCCCGTGCCACCTGCCAATGCCGCTTCCAAATGAGGGCCTCAACGTTATGCTCGAACAGGACGGTGGGGCACGGAAGGCCGTCCGGGACGTTGACCGACGGGAATAGGAAGTCACACACGAGCACGTCCACTCCACCCGACGCCCCGCGGGTGGCCAGCTCGCGCCGCATGGCACGGGACCGGTACTTGGCGATGGCGTACGGCAACCGCGAAAACAGGTTGCTCGCGAGGTCAGCGTAGAAGCCAGGAGACCCCTTGCGCGGGGCGTGGAACGGAATCGGCACGGCCTCGTGACAGTACTCGCTTGCCCGCGCATCGAGCGCGGTGTGTCCATCGTGCAGCGTGACATACGTGACGTGATGTATGCGCTTCAGCTCCCGCAGCATCTGGAACGTGCGGATCTTGCCACCCTTGTCCAGCGGGTGCAGTAGCTCGGTTTTTGCCCAGAGAATGTTCACGCGAACACCCGTCTCCTTGCGCTGTCAGCACATCGCGGCGCTGTATCGTTGGTCCGGCAGCCGGAGGTCCTCCTCTCGGTCCAGAAACCTCCGCAGCCACAGCTCGAAGTTCACGAGCGCCCACAGCTGTTCAGTGTGCTGGGTGCGGCCGGACAGGTGCTCTCTCACGATGCCGCGCACCACTTCGGGATTGAAAATGTCTCGCTGGGTTGCCCGCTCGCCCAGCACGAGCTCGGTGAGCATGCCGCGCCAGCGACCGCGGAACCAGTTGCCGACCGGAACCGGGAATCCCATCTTGGGACGAGCGAGGACGCTCGGTGGCAACAGGTGTTTCATGCTCTCCCGCAGGATTCGCTTCGTGGTGAACCCTCGAAGCTTCAAATGGGCCGGTAGGCCCGCGGCGAATTCGACGAGCGGGTGATCGAGGAACGGGACGCGGCTCTCGACCGAGGCAGCCATGCTCATCTGGTCCTGTTTCATCAAGAGCTCGTGCAAATACGTCTTGGTGTCGGCGTACAGCAGCCGATCGAGCGGGGTTAGAGCAGTCGTCCGTTCCAAGTAACCGCGAACGACTCGATAGGGGTCGGCTGCGGACATCTGCTCCTTGGCGACGGGGGTGAAGAGCTGTGCCTGCAGTGCGCGCGGAAAGACCGCGAAGTTGTCCAAGTAAATGCTCGCCAGATCAGGTGCAACGCACAGGAAGCTGCGCTCGAGCTTCTGCCGCAGGAGTGAGCCGCGGTGCAGACACGCGATCCCGCTGCGCACGGCATCGCGCACGCGCGCCTGGACGATCCGATGGTACGGCGTCCCCCACCGGATGTTGTACAGGGTCCGTGCATAGCGTCCGTAACCCCCGAGGAGCTCGTCACTCCCCTCTCCGGTCAGCACGACCTTGACGTGCTCCATCGCCAGCCGTGCCACGAAGTACAGGGCCACACTTGACGGATGCGCCAGGGGCTCGTCCTCGTGCCACACGAGGGTCGGCAAGGCAGCGAAGAACGCTTCGGGACTCACCACAACATCATGATGCTCAGTGTGGTAGGCGTCTGCGACGGTTCGAGCGTAGCCGAGCTCGTTCGCCTCTCGCTGGGCGAACCCGATGCTGAACGTCTTGATCGGCTCCTTCACGAGTCGACTCATGACCGCAACAATGGACGCTGAATCGATGCCACCGGAGAGAAACACGCCCAAGGGGACGTCCGACATCAGATGCGACCGCACCGCCTCGGTGAAGCGCTCACCGAATCCCGCGATGAGATCTTCGTCCACCGGGCTCGCCTCATCCACGGGGGCAAAGCTGAGGTCCCAGTACTGTCGAAGGTCCACCGCTCCGTCCCGCCACCGCAGCGTGTGCCCCGGCATCAGCCGGTGCACGTCCTGAAACAGCGTGGCCGCTCCGGACGGAGCGTGATTGGCGAGGTAATCGGGAAGGGCCTCGTAATTGACGCGTGGCGACACCGCTCGGGCCGCGAGCAACGCTTTGATCTCCGACGCGAAGTAGAAAGACCCGTCGGTGGCGTGCACGTAGTACAGCGGCTTCACGCCGAGACGATCCCGCGCGAGGAAGAGTTCCTGTTTGCGACTGTCCCAGATCGCGAACGCGAACATCCCGCGAAGCTGCTCGACAGCCCGGGGGCCTTCTTCCTGGTACAGATGGAGGATGGTCTCGGTATCGCAGCTGGTGCGGTAGCGATGGCCGCGTCGTTCCAGCGCGACTCGCAGGTCGAGGTGGTTGTAGATCTCGCCGTTGTACACAATGTGGAGCGACCCGTCGTCGGAGGGCATCGGCTGATGTCCACGCCCCACGTCGATGACGGCCAGACGGCGATGCAGCCCAGGGGGATCCACCAGGCGGTGCGAACGCGCCGAGAGGGCTATGCCGCAGATGCCGCACATAGGGCTCAGCCCACCTCCGCCGCGAGCGCTGCCGTGTCAGCGGCGACGCTCGATACGCGCGTCAGGACGACGCGAGCGGCCCCCAATGAATCCACGTCGCAAGCGCGCACCGCGTCCGCTTCGACGCGCAGCTCCGAACCCTGTACGCGGGCAGCGATGTAGCGCATGGGTGCGTCCGCTTGCACGAGCCGCCGACCGCGCCATGACAGCCAGCGACCCCCCAGCATGACGAACTCGGACGGCAGCTCCCCGTCGCGAGGCCTTCGCACCCAGGCCCAACCCGCATCGGTCGACAAGTCCCCGCTCGCTGCTGCGCCGCCTCCGCCGGCCAGTAGGACGTCCTCGAAACCGCCGTCCACTGCCATGAACGACCGGGCATTGATCGCCGGCCGCTCATGGATGTCTAGCGCGTGATAGTCTCCATCCTGCGGCACGAGGAACGACACCAGTTCCCGCTGTCCATGGCCGCGCGCGATGAACACAGCCGTGCGCGCCGAGCTCAACTCCCCGTAGGACTTGGACACCGAACCTTGGCCGCCCTTCATCACCCCTTCGCGGCCGAAGACAGCGATCTGTAGCGCGTCGCGAGTTGAGTCGGACCCCCACTTCGCCACGGCACGGTTGGGGTGCAGGATCTCTAGCGCAACATCCGGCGCGAAATGCAGATGGAGTGCGATGTCGTGGTCACCGTCGGTCACGATGCGGTCCCGAACAACCCAGTACGCGCCCTTCAGAAACAGGACCGCACGATAGTGGCGTGCTGGGGGCGTGAGGCGGGCGTACCCGTCCTGCATTGCTTCGAAATAGTCACACTGTACGCCTGACGTCCACGCGATGAGAGAGCTCTGCGCCACGTGTCGCCAGTTGAAGGGGCCGCCCGGCACTGAGGAGGACTGATCGGCAACGGTCACAGTGTTGTGGGCGGCAGTGGACCGAAAGTGATCTCGCCGTTCCACCGGCGACGTATACGTATACGTCCCAGGGTCCACGAGGACTGCTTTGCCTCGCGCGACCAACGATAAGCCAAGCGCATCGGCGTGCGCATGCCCACCGTTGAGCGCACCGTGCGGGCCGCCATCAACCAGCAGACTGTTCGCGTCCTTGGCCCAGCCGTCGCGCATCACATAGTAGCCGCCATCAGCGAACGCGCGACTCGTGGCCCGGGGGGCCTCGCCCTGCAGCTCGTCGAACGCACGCAGGCCGGCGCAGCCCAAGAGCCAGACGGTTTCTTCGGCGGCGTCACTGGCCACGTAGCGATAGTCTCGCCGGTTGAAGAGGACGGCGCCCGTCGCCAATGCGGCCCGAAAGTCGTCGGAGGCACGCTCGTCCAGGCTCAACAGCCTCCCGCCGTCGTCGTCTCCCACTAGCGGCGTGCGTCCGTCTGGCTGGGTGATATGCATCAGGTGGTCCAGCAGCCTCCGCAGTCGCTCATGGATAGCCGCTTCGACCGGTAGACCGTTCAGCTGTCCGAGAACGCTCAGGTGGAGGCAGAAATCCGTCGTGTAGCAGTGGTAATACGTGGATTGCTCGAAGTAGGACCCATCGGGCCGCACGTGTTTCTCCAGCTGCTCGACGAGGATTGCCCACCCAGTGCGCTGCCACCGCCTGGCACAGCTGAACTCGGGAAACAGCGTGCCCAGATACAGCAGGCCGAGCGCCTCGCCCGTGAGGTGGGTGTTGGGGCTGTAGTAGGTCGATGGGTACGTCTCGATGTGTCGACCCTGCAAGTAGAGAAACTTGAGCACCTGGAGGAACACCGCAGGCGTGAGACTTGGCGCGGTCCGGAAGAAGTACAGCCCCCAAATCCACGAGATCACTCGAAAGGCCACCTCAAGGCTGCTGGCCCAATTCATTCCGCTCTTAGGGGGATTCGCGCCCATCCAGTCCATCAGGTGCTCGACGAACGTCGCTGCGTAGCGCTCGTCGCCCGTGTACCAATAGGCCTTCCCGAGGGTTATGAAATACTGCTGCCGATTGAGCTCCCAGATCAGCTTGTAGTCTCCCGCGACCTTCGGGTTCAGGTGATCGATGCGGCTCCAATGCCAGTCGCGCGGCCGCGCTCCAGATGCAGGGTCCCGGTGCCAATCGACCGGGTCGCCGAAATCCAGGTGGGAACGTCCCAGGAAGTCGAACTGCCCACGGCGAGCCCGCTCCGCCTTCGCGACGACACGTCTTTCAAGGTCCGGCCAGCGGCTGCGTAGGGTCGCCACGACATCCGTTCGCTGGCCGAACGCGGCGAAAAAGCGCGGCGTCGTGCGCGCCCGGAAATCCCTAAGCAGGGCGGCGGCCAGCGACGACGGAGACGCGGCCCACCCCGCAGTCAACACGCTGGCGAACGTCTCATCTGGTGGCACTCGAATCTCAGGGGAGATACCGGCACGCTCAGACCACGCAGCCAGCCATTGTCGCGCCCGAACCCTCAGCTCGGCTACGCTCCGGCCCCTGAGCTTCGTCCAGAGCGGAGTGGCGTGCGAGTCGCGGCTCATCTGAGCGAGAGCGGGCGCGGCTGGTTTTCCACCATCTCTGACGCGTCCGCAAGCTGGCGCGCGGGCTGGGCAGTGAATTCGGCTTTGCCCGCCATTCCGTCCGCCACGAGCGCCCGATACACACGCACCCATTCCCTCAAAACAGGCTCGGGCGTGTACCTGCGGCGACATTCCTCCCGCGCGGAGCCGACCAGCCGTTTGGAAAGCGACGCATCCTGTAAGAGGCGGATGGCAGCCGCAGCAATCCCCTCGTGATTGCCACGTGGCACGAGCAACCCGGTCTCGCCGTGCCGCACGATGTAGGGAATGCCACCGGCATCCGTCGTGACTACGGGCAACCCTGAGGCGAAGGCTTCGAGGATTGACCCGGGCATGTTGTCGATATCTGGTGCGTTGAGATACACGTCTGCAGCGGCGTAGAGGCTGGGCATCCGGTCTGGACTCACGCGCCCCACGAACGCGACGTTCTCGAGCTGCAACTCGTCCGCCAGGCGATGCAGCTGCCGGCGCTGGCTCCCGTCTCCGGCGACGATCAAGCGAGCGTCCCTGTACCGGTTCTGAATCAGCGCGAAGGCGCGCAGCACGCAGGCGACGTTGTAGTGAGCCTCGAAATTGCGGTTCGATAGGAACACCGGGCGGAGCGGCCTCCGCGCCCGGAATTCGAACTGGTCCAGGTCAACGATGTTGGCAATGACACGTGCGTGCAATCCGAAGCGGGCAAACACGTCCACCAGATAGCCGGAAGGGACGACCAACGCGTCGGCGAGCCTCAGGACGGGAATCGCCGTCCGTCCCCAGCGCTGCAAGTGGTCCTTGGCCTCGCCACTCCGGTAGTTCAAAATGACTCTCTTGCCGTACCACCTAGCCAGTAAGACGGCAGGCGTCGGGGCGAGCAGAAACGAGAAGTACGACGCTGAAAACACGTGGACGACATCGTAGTCGTCTAGGCACCTCAAGAGCGACCAGACATAACGCACCGATGTGACGATCGTACGGACGTACCGAACACGTTGCAACAGTCGGAGCAGTCCAGGCAGTCGAGGATTGATGGGTACGAACCCCACCGCCACCGAGGGCGTGTGGCGCAAGCCCAGGCGACGCCGGGCACCTGGTTCCACGCTGGCGCTACTTCTGCCAAACATCCCAGCGCCCCCTCAACCCGTGGAACGTCGCGGCCATCACCGCGCCCGACAGCAGGAAGGTCTCCGCAACCATATTACGGAGAGACCGTGTGCGGTTGGCGCTGAGAAGCGAGACGCCCAGCAGCGCGGCAACTGCCGGACCCAACCAGAAGCTCCAGTGCTGAGTCAGCATCGGCCAGATCGCGACGAGACACCAAGCGCCGACCGCGAGGGTGCAGTACGGCGTCAGAAACCGCAAGAGCTTGTGGAAGAGGAATTGCAACCAGATGTCGTTGCGCACCGGGCTGAGCAGCTCGGGAAGCCAGGCGCACAGCTGAATCACGCCGGTCAGCGTCCGCGCCTTGCGCCGATACTCCTCGGTCGGGCGCGGTTGCCGGGTTTCCCAGGCCCGGGCGCCTTCCACGAACCCCACCCGGTACCCACGCAGTACGATTTGCATCGGGGTGTACAGATCGTCGAGCAGAAGTCCCGCAGGAAGCGGCTTCCAGAGTGATCTCCGGATGGCGTAGATCGCGCCCGTCACGCCTACTGAGGAGCGCACCTCCGCTTCGCACCGGCGCAGCCACCGCTCGAACCGCCAATACAGCGTCACCAACGACGGTGGCTGCCCCGTCGACCCCAGCTCAAGATTCCCCGAAACCGCTCCGACACCTTGCTCGCGCAACGCATCTGCCAGGCGGCCGATGGCCTCCGGGTGAAAGCGCTGGCTGGTGTCGGTGAACATGACGATGTCGCCGGAGGCTGCCCTGACCCCTGCATTCAGCGTCGCGGCCTTACCTCCTGGTTCGTCCCCCCAAACAAACCGCACCGCCTTTCGGCTGGGGGCAGAGCTCTCAATCGGGTCCCATCGCTGCCCACGGTCGAGGGCGACGATCACCTCGAACTGCGCTGGTGCGTTGGTGGCCTGCAGGCAGTCCTCGACGCGGGCCCACACGCTTGCCGGCTCATCCCGTGTCGCGACCACAATCGAGACGGACCCCAATGGCGGTTCTCGACTCGGCTCAGCAGCCCGACCGCGATGTCGTAGCAGGCTGGCTAACGCGCCCATGACCAGCGGATAGAACAACCAAACCGCCGCGAGCGTGACAGCGGCCACGTAGGCTCCGACGTCGAGCGCCTTCATCAATCCTTCTGACTCATACCGACAGACAGAGCAGCAAACGCGTTGCAACCGTCCGCCAGCCTCGCCCAAGTTCGTTGCAGACCCTCCTCCAACGACATGCGCGGTTGGTAGCCGAGGAGCCGCGTCGCGCGTTCGAGACTGGCCAGCGAGTCGCGCACGTCTCCGGAACGGGGAGGCTCTCGCACATAGCCCATTTCGCGACCCGTGACGGCGCCGATCATGCCGATGAGCCCGAGCAGGGAGGTTCTCGTGCCGGCGCCGACGTTTATCGGCCAACCACTCACGACTCTTGCCGGCGCCAATGCAGCGAGGATGTTCGCGTCGACGACGTTGTCGACGTAGGTGAAGTCCCGCGTCTGCTGACCGTCGCCGTATAGCACCGCGGGACGCTCGTCCAATGCAGCCTGGAGGAAATTGGGGATGACTGCCGCATAGGTGGATCGCGGACTCTGACGCGGTCCGAAGACATTGAAGTAGCGCAGCGCCACGCCTTCCACGGTTCCTGCCCGGGCGAATGCCAGCACATATTGCTCGCCAGCGAGCTTCGAGGCGGCGTATGGCGATCGCGGCAGCGGCTCGACCGTTTCCGTCTTCGGCAAGACGGGCGTGTCACCGTAGACTGAGCTGGAGCTCGAATAGATGATCCGCCGGACTCCGGCCGCCAGACACGCTTGCACCAGGCGCATCGTGGCATTGACGTTCGCCGCGTGAGACGCCCAAGGGTCCTTGAGCGACCGGGGCACGCTGGGGAGCGCGGCGACATGAAACACGACTTCGATCCCGGTGACCGCGTGGCGGCAGACGTCGAATTCGCACAGGTCGCCCCGGAGAAACTCGATCTCGCCATCGAGGCCCGCGAGATTCGCTACATCGCCCGTGCTTAGGTTGTCCACCGCACGGACGTCGTGTCCGAGAGCGACGAGCCGCTGGGCGAGGTGCGAACCGATGAAGCCGGCAGCCCCGGTCACCAGGCACTTTGACCCTCGCGCTGCCAGCATGGGATTCCTGT
>QHTT01000006.1 GCA_003220935.1 Gemmatimonadota bacterium | reverse complement strand
GCCGCGCCGCTCTGGCCCTCACTCGTGGCCGTGATCGTCACGGGCCCGCCGGCCGCGACGCCGGTGGCGCGCCCGCTGGCGCTCACGCTCGCGATGGTGCCGTCGCTCGAGGTCCAGGTCACCGGACGCCCCGCCAGCGCGTTGCCGTTCGCGTCCCGCGGCGTGGCGCTGAACTGCGCCGTCTGACCGACCGTCAGGCTGGCGCTGGCGGGACTCACCGTCACCGAGGCCACGGGGATGCTCGACACCGTGACGCTCGCCGCCCCGCTGTTGCCGCTTGCCCAGTTGACGCTCCGACCCGTCAGTACGTTGCCGGCGGAGTCTATCGTGGTCGCCACGAGCTGAATCGTCGCGCCGACCGCGATCGTGGCCGCGGCGGGTGCCACGTTCAACGCCGCCACCGGCACCGGCGTCACGGTGACGATCGCCGTGTCCGACACGTTACCGGGATTACCCGTCGCGACGACCGCGTACTGTCCCGGGTTCTGCCCGCCCTTGTAGTGGCCGTAGTGACGCTTGCCGTTGCTGCTGGTGTCGACCATGGTGCCGCTCGTCACGCTCCAGCTCACGGTGACGCTGGCCGAGTCGCCGGTATCCAGGAAGGCGACCGCCGTGAAGTCGGCCGTCGCGTTCGGGTGTAAGGTGAGCGTCTTGGGAGAGATGACGAGGTGGCTTATCGTACCGCCGCCGGGCCCTGTGACGGCGACAGGCCTTTCGCAGGCGAACACCGTGGCCATGGCGAGGAGCATCACCATGGCGATTGGCAGCCGGTCTTTCAGCAGCGCCAGGCGGTAGGACAGCTTATGCATGAAGGTCATAGGTCTTGTCTCTCACCGCCTCAAGAGGTGAAGAACTCGCTCATATCCGGAGCCGTACTGCGGTCGCCAGGCCGTTCAGGTACGGCATCGACGCTCCCGATCGCATCCGCGTAGTCGGTGTTCTCTTCCGTCACAACGAAGACGTGCCCGAAGTGCGGCGTCGTCCCACCGCCCGGGCCCGTCGGGCTGTCTCCCTTGGCACAGCCGCCGAGAGTGAGCGCCGCGACCAGCACCGCGCCCACCCTCGCCGCGACCAACCCGCATCCTTGTCGATCACGGGTTGAAGAACTCCGTCATGTCGGGGGCGCCGGCCGCGTCGCCGGGGAACGGGGTCACGCCCAGGCCCTTCAGGATCAACCGCAGCGTGCTCTCGTGCTGGTACTGCGTCGTGGACTGGTAGCCCCGCTTCGACTTGGGACTCACCGCCACCCACGCGACTCGCCCGCCGCCGTTCGTGTTGTCGCCACCCGACTCGTCGAACACGATGATCAGGAGACCGTCCTGCTGGAACACCGGGCTCGCGATGAGCGGCGCGATGTTGGTCTGCAACCAGCTGTCGGCGACATCGAGGCCGCAGTCGTGCGCATCGTTGCACAGATTCGGCACGATGTTCGAGAAAGTCGGCAGCGTGCCGTTCGCCAAATCCGTGGCGAACTGCGTAAACGGCACCAGGCGGTTCGTTTGTGCCGGATCGTTCGCGACGTCCGAGAGCAGCGCGAAGACGTTGTGCTTGCGCGCATAGTTGCCGACGTCCCCGCCGGTGTAGCCGACCGAGGGGAGATCTTCCGCGTACGACTTCCACGTCTTGCCCGCCGCCACCAGCTCGCGCACGATGTTGTCGACCGAGACGATCTGGGAGTAGCTGTCGTTGTTGCTGATGATCTGGCCCGTCGCCAACTCGAAGTAGTTGCCGATCGACGGGTGCGTGTTGGCGTAGTACTGCGTCGCAAGCCCGTACTGAGCTGCCAGGCCCATCAGGTAGGGCATGGACGACGTCGTGACGTCCACGTAGTCGGTGTTTTCTTCGGTGACGACGAAGACGTGGCCGAACTGCGAGCTCCCCGGCGGCGGGGCCGTGACCGTGATGGCTGAGGTGCCGGTCTTGGCTTCGCTCGTGGCTGTGATCGTGGCCGCGCCGGCCGCCACACCGCTCACGAGCCCGCTCCCGCTCACCGTCGCCACCGCCGTGTTATCGCTGGACCAGGTCACCGTGCGCCCGGTCAGCGTGTTGCCGTTCGCATCCTTGAGGGTCGCCGTGAGCTGCACCGTCTGGCCCGCCGGCACCGACGCTGTGGCGGGGCTCACCGTCACTGACGCCACCGGCACGTTGGTCACCAAGATCGCCGCCGTCCCGCTCTTCCCTTCGCTCGTCGCCGTGAGCGTCGCCGAACCCACCGCCACGCCCGTCGCTTGCCCGGCGCCGTTCACCGTCGCCACCGCCGGGTTGCTGCTGGACCAGGTCACGGTCCGCCCCCCCAGCGGATTGCCGAACGCATCCCGCGTAATCGCCGCATACTGCGCCGTCTGCCCCCCCCCAATCGTGGCCGTCGCCGGCGTCACGCTCACCGACGCGACCGGCAGCGGGCACCCGGTCACCGTGACGCTCGCCGCCGTGGAGACGTTCCCCGGGTGGCTGGTCGCCGTGACCGTGAAGGTGCCGCAGGTGGCGCTGGTGTAGTGCCCGTAGTGGCGCTTGCCGGCGGAGCTCGAGTCGATGCTCCCACCCGTCGCGCTCCACGACACGGCGATATCCGCGCTGTCGCCGCTGGCCGTGAAGCCGACGGCGAGGAAGTCCTCAGCTTGGTTTTGTTGCAGCGTGACGTTCTGCGGGGAAACAACGAGCTGTGCGATGCTGGAGCTGGGATCGGTGGCGGGGTGCTCGCAGCTGACGACGATCGTGGCGACGGCCAGCGCCGCCACGATCCCCGCAGAATCTTTGAGCCGTGCTAGTCGAGCGGCCAGCTTGTGCGTGAACGCCATGTCACACCTGAGGTCCGGTAGGTCCAAAACGAAGCGGGCCGCCAACGTCGACTCGTGTCGATCGCTGGCGGCCCGGCGAGCATGGCGATCCAGTCGCCGTAGCCCCGTGGCTCTGCGTCACCGCCTTTCGGCGGTTTTGCTCTGAGCAGCGCGCTCTCGCTGCCAACGTACCGAACCGCTTGCCAAGTTGGCTGTGATGTACGTCAACATCCTACGGCCCAGCGGTCGACACCTCGTCTTGAAACGGAACGGGGGTCGGGACTGCGGCGAGGCACACGTCGCAGCGCCCCGCTCGGTGCTGCGTGGCGGGCGATCAGTTGCTGATCGTGATCGCGATCTCTGCCGAGGTGGTGGTGTTGCCGGCGGCGTCTCGCGCGGTCGCCGTAAGCGCATACGCGCCGTTCGGCACGCTGCGGGAATCCCAGGAGAGCGTGAATTTGGTGATCGGCGCTTCCGTGGTCACCTCGGCGCCGATGTTCCGGTCACCCAGCTTGAATTGCACCCCAGCGACATCCTGATCGTCCACGGCGGTCGCCGTCAAACTCACGGTACCGGTCAATGTCCTGCTCCCCGACGGCGACCACATTGAGACGATGGGCGGCGCGATGTCTTTCAGCGCGCTCGGGTGCTGCGCCTTCCATTGCGCGACGGCACTATCCCAGTATTGCCGGCCCGCGGCGCCCGTCAGCAGTTGGAAGCACCCCGGCCGTGTCGGCAGACGTTCGGGGAACGGCCCCGGTCCCAACCAGATCATCACGTTGTTGACGCAATCCTTGAGCTTGGCCGGCGGCGGGACCAGGACGTCGTTCTCAATGTTGGGGCTGTCGGCGCGGTACACATTGTTGTAGAGCGAGATCATGGGTGCCGTCGGATGCCACTTGAAGAATCCTCCGTGGCCCGGGCGCGTGTACGGTCTCGCGCTGAAGCCTTCGTAACAGCCGTCGAACAGAGAGTTCTCGATCGAGCCGCTGTTGACGAAGTCGTTTTCGACACAGTCGTCCCGCATGTACTTGAAATGAACGTCCCGGACGCTCCACGTGGCGTCCCCGTTGGCGTCCATGCTGACGCCGTCGCCATAGTCGAAGACCTGGAGATCCTCGAGCTTGAACGACGCTCCGTGAACGACCATGCCGTACGTGTCGTGCATCTTTTTGTATGGCGTCGACGGCGGCAGCTGCCCGATGATCTGACCGCCATGGAAACAAATGCCGGGGCCACCGCCGATGAAGATCGCGATATTCCCAGGCGTCACGAACTGACCGGTGGATGCATCGACCTTGGTGCTCTCGGCCAGGTTCGTGTTGTCGAACCGGCGCCGCTGCACCGCGGTCATGGCGATGGCGGGGCCCGCCTGAGTAAGGCACGAGCCAGCCGCGCCGCTCACACCCCGGCTCGGCACACCCGCTCCCAGGATGCTCGCCGACGTCGCCACGGCGATCAGCGTGGCCGCTCGACGTTGGATCAGCTGCACGTCGGAAAGATACACGCCAGCGTTGTGCCCGCTGAAAAGACACCCCCTCTCCTCGTCAGAAGAGAAGGGGTGTCGCAGCAAGCAACAGTCAGTTACTGATTGTAACCGTGACGCCCGCGGAGGTGGTGCGGTGGCCAGCGACGTCGCGCGCCGTGGCCGTGAGCGTATACGTCCCGTTCGCCAGGCCGTGCGAATCCCACGTGAGCGGGAACTTCGCCGGCGTCGCCGCCGTCGACACTTCCGCCCCGATCGGCTGGCCATTGAGCGCAAACTGCACGCCCCCCAACGCCTGGTCGTCCACCGCCGTCGCCACCAGGGTCACCGTCCCCGTGAGCGTGCTCGAGCCCGCCAGACCCGGCGACCACAGCGACACGATCGGCGGCGCCATGTCCACCGGCGCGGGGTGCGCCGCCTTCCACTGCGCCACCGCATTGTCCCAATAGTCCCGCCCCGCCTGGCCCGTCAGCACGGTGAAGCAGCTCGGCAGTGGCTCGGGGAAGCTCCCCGGCCCCAGCCACACCATGACGTTGTTCGCACAGCTCTTCACCTTCCCAGGGACCGGAGCCATATATAGCCCGGCGCCATTGCCTTCGACCGGCGGCGCATCGGCCCGGAACACCGTGTTGGTAATCACCAACATCGGCCCGATGTCGGTATTCGGACTGCCGCTCCCGCTCCACTTCCAGAACCCCCCGTAGCCCGGCGCGGACAATCCCGGATACAGCTTGTCCATCCCCTGCACGCGGATCAGCGAGTTCTGCACCGTCACCGTGTTGGCGCTGCCATCCGCCGCGCCCCCGCCGTAGGCGCGCGCCGACATGAAGTCATAACAGCCATCGAAGAACGAGCGGTCCACCAGACCACTGTTCAGGAAGTCATTCTCGATGCAGTCATCCCGAATGTAGGTCATGTGCACGTCCCGCACGGTCCAGTTCGCGTCCTCGGCCGCGTCGAACGTGATCCCATCGCCGCCGGTGAAGATGGTCAGGCCTTCCACCAACGGGCTCGCCCCGTGCACGTCGACGCCGTACATGAGATGGTAGCCGTTGAGGTTGTCCTCATACGGCGTGGACGGTGGGATCGTCCCGAGAATCTGGCCGCTGTGCCAGCACAGGTTCGAGCTGCTGCCCATGTAGCCCCACACATCGGGCGTGTTGAGCAACCATTGCGCCGCCGTGGCGTCGATTTTCGTGCCGCTCGTGAGGCTGGTGTTCTGGTACGGACTGGTGCTCAGCCCCGAGAGCGTGATCGTCGGTCCCGGCAATGCAAGGCAGGAGCCCGTCACCGGCGGTGGGGCGGTGACTGTGATCGCCGCCGTCCCGCTCTTCCCCTCGCTCGTGGCGGTGATCGTCGCCGCACCCACCGTCACTCCCGTGACGAATCCGCTGCCGCTCACGCTGGCGATCCCGCTGTTGCTCGACGCCCACGTCACGGTCCGGCCTGTCAGGACCGTCCCGGCGCTGTCCTTGGTCACCGCGCTGAGCTGGACTGCCTGACCCGCCGCCACGCTGGCCGACGCAGGGCTCACCGCCACCGTTGCCACGGGAGCGGGCGCGGGCGGCGCCGTGACGGTGATCGCCGCGGTGCCGCTCTTGCCTTCGCTCGTCGCGGTGATCGTGGCCGAACCGGCCGCCACGCCGGTCACGCGACCGCTGGTGTTCACGGTCGCTGCCGCCGTGTTACTGCTCATCCACACGATCGTGCGGCCCGAGAGCGGGTTGCCATTCGCGTCCTTCGGCGTCGCGGTGAGCTGCACCGCCTGGCCAGTCTGCACGCTCGCCGAAGCCGGGCTCACGGCCACGGAGGCCACGGGGACGCTGGTCACCGTGATTGCCGCCGAGCCGCTCTGACCCTCGCTCGCCGCAGTAATCGTCGCCGCGCCGGCGCTGACACCGGTTGGCGTCGCCGCGAGCTGCACCGTCTGCCCCACCGACACGCTCGCCGACGTTGGGCTGACGGCGACCGACGCCACCGGCACGCTGGACACCGTCACTGCCGCTGTGCCGCTCTTCCCCTCGCTCGCCGCGGTGATCGTCGCCGCACCGGGGCTGACGCCGGTCACGATACCGCTTGCTGACACGGTCGCCACGCCGCTGTTACCGCTCGACCAGGTCACCGTCCGCCCCGTCAGCGGGTTGCCGTTGGCATCCTTTGGCGTCGCTGCGAGCTGCACCGTCTGCCCGACCGACACGCTTGCCGAGGCCGGGCTGACACTCACCGACGCCACCGCCGCCGGCGGCGGCGCCGCCACCGTGACTGCCGCGCTGCCGCTCTTTCCCTCGCACGTCGCCGTGATCGCGGCGAAGCCGGCGGCGCGCCCCGTCACCAGGCCGCTGCCGTCCACCGTCGCCACGCCTGCCGCGCCGCTCGTCCACGTGACTGCCCGTCCACCGAGCGCCGTACCCGCCGAATCCACCGGGATCGCGACGAGCTGCACGGCGCTGTCGACCATCACGTTCGCCGTCGCCGGCGCAACCACAACAGCAGCCACCGGCACCACTACGGGGCTCACGACCGCGGTCGCGGTGTCGGACTTGCCGCTCGCCAAGTGCTTGCCGACCACCTTGAAGTTGCCAGGGTCCGCGCCTGCCTTGTAGTGTCCGTAGTGCTGGCCTCTACTGGTCGTCGAATCGACGATCGATCCGCCGGTGACGCTCCAGCTGACGGCGACCAGCACGGTGTCGCCGGCCGTGGTCATGCCGAAGGCTACGAAGTCGGTGGTCTGGTTCTGTTGTAGGGTGACCGTCTTGGGCCAAACAACGAGGCTCGCGATGTCCGCGCCCTGATCCGTGGCGAAGGGGCGCTCGCAGCTGATCAGCGCCGCGGCGAGGGTCGCCGCGGCGAAGAGCACCGTGCGATCCTTCAGCAACGCCAGCCGGCGTGACAGCTTGTGTTTGAACGTCATGTCCGTCACTCCCTCGCACTGGTTCGCTTTACGGCGTGAAGAACTCGCTCATGTCCGGCGCACTCGCCGCCGCGCCTGGGAAAACGTTCACCCCAAGGCCCTTCAGGATCAGCCGCAGTGTGCTCTGATGCTGGTACAG
>QHTT01000129.1 GCA_003220935.1 Gemmatimonadota bacterium | reverse complement strand
CCCCGGCCCAGCACGTGGCGGGGCACGATGGTGAACGCCACGCCGGCGCCCACGTCGCCGACGAATTTCCGTCTCGAGATACGTTTGCGTGACATGATGCGACCCTCCTCAGTCGGCCGCCACGGGCGCGGGCGCGCGCGCGCCCCCCGGGCGAAACAGGGCTGCGAACAGGACCAGAACTACCGCCGCGAATCCGGCCGGCAGCACCCAGAAGCTGGGCCAACGGTCGAGCGTGAGGCTGGCCGAGCCGCCGAGTAGCCGGTTGTACACGTTCCCGGCCACCTGTGCGCCGATCAGCATGCCGATGCCGTAAGTGACCAGCACCAGGAATCCCTGCGCCTGACCACGCACCGCTGGCGTCGACTTCTTGTCCACATAGATCTGCCCCGTGACGAAGAAGAAGTCGTAGCAGACGCCGTGGAGCAGGATGCCAATGGCGATGAGCCAGAAGACCGCGCCGGGCGCCGCGATCGCGAACAAGGCATAGCGCAGCACCCAAGCGGCCATGCCCACCATGAGCATGCGCTTCACGCCCAGCCGTGCGAACATGAGCGGCATGAGCAGCATGAAGCCGGTCTCGGACATCTGACCGAGCGTCTGCGTCGCCGCGATCTTGGTGACGCCCGCGTTGCCCAGAAAGATCTGGGTGAAGTTGTAGTACGCCGCGAGCGGGATGCACAACAGCAGCGAGGCGGCGATGAAGACGTAGAAGGCACGGTCGCCCAGCTGCCCCAGCGCATCCAGGCCGGCGATGCTGCGCAGCGAGACCCGTTGCCCAGCCCCGGGGGGCGGCGTATGGGGCAGCGTGAAACTGTACACGCCGAGCAGCACGCTGGCTGTGGCGGTGGTGTAGATGGGCATCGCCGTCTGTTCGGGGATGAGGCCCGTCAGCGGACCGAGCACGAGGCTGATGAACCACCCAGCGATAATCCAGCCGATCGTGCCGAACACCCGGATCAGAGGAAACTGCTGCTCCTGCGACTGGATGTGGTGGAACGCCAGGCTGTTGGCGAGGCCGAGCGTCGGCATATAGCACAGGTTGTAAACCAGCAGGAGCACGATGAACAGCACGGGCGCGCCGGTGGCCCGGGGCACGGCGAACATCACCACGCCGCCCAGCAGGTGGAGCATGCCCAGCACCCGCTCAGTCGCGAAGTAGCGGTCCGCCACGAGCCCCAGGAAGAACGGCGCGACGATGGCTGCAATCGGGTTCACCGTATAGGGCCAGTGCGTCAGCGTCTCCATGCCATGATGCGTCATGTACACCGCGATCGTCGTGTACCATGCACCCCAGATGAAGAACTGCAGGAACATCATCGCCGACAGCCGGGCGCGGACGCTCACGGCAGCACCCGGATCTTGATGTTGCGGAACGCCACCGGGTACTCGTGCTCCTGCAAGCCGATGTAGCCCTCGGCATTGCGCCCGTAGTGCGGGTGCGAGGCGAACTTGCTCGCTTTGACCTTGGCCTCCCAGTCAGGGCTGCCCAACTCGTACTGAACCACCTTCACGCCGTTGAGCCAGTGCTCGACGTGGTTGCCGTTCACTACGAGGCGCACCTGGTTCCATTGGCCCGCGGGCTTCACGACCCCGGCGGGCGACGGGTACAGGCCGTAGTCGGCGCCGGCCGCCGTCAGGCGCGACTGGCCGTCGGGATGCCCGGCGTCGTCCAGCACCTGCATCTCGGGAGCGCTCCAGTAGATGGCGTTGTCGTCCCGGTCCTCGCTCGCACGGTAGAAGATCCCGCTGTTGCCGTTCTTCGCGATGTTCCACTCGAGCGACAGCTCGAAGTTGCGAAACTTCTCGGTCGTGATGATGTCGGCCGCCGGCTTGACGCGCTTGAGCGTGCCGTCCACCACCTGCCACCCCGATGGCATCGAATCCATCTTCCACCCTCGCCACCCCGTCGTGGTCTTACCGTCGAACAACAGGCGCCAGCCGGCGGCGCGTTCGGCGGTGGTGAGCGAGTTGAGCGGGGCGGCCCCGCTCGACGATGCCTGCTGAGCCGGAGCAGCCTGCGGCGCGGTCGACAACGCCCCCGCAAGGCAGGCCCCCAGCAGGGTGATGGCCGTGAGCTGGTTCACGTCTTCCTCCTCTCTCTATCCGTGCATCGGGCTTCGTTGGGGGGAATCGAGGCTCAACGCTACGGTCAGTCGGGGAGGCCGGCAAGCTCCTTGAGGCGGGTCTGGACCGCGCGGCGGGCACGCTCGCTCCGGTTGATCACCAGCACCGCGTCGTCACCCGCGATCGTCCCGATGATCTCCTCCCAGCCCGCCCCGTCGATCGCGAGACCCAGCGCCTGCGCTCCGCCCGCCGGCGTCTTGACCACGAGCAGCGGCCCCACCCCGTCCATAGAGACGAGCATCGCGGGGAGGAGCTGCTCCAGGTGGGGGCGGATGCCGGAGCCGCTCTCGAGGGGCGGCGCGTAGTGGGAGCCCCCGTCGGGGGCGGCGACCTTGGCGAGGCCGAGATCGCGGATATCCCGGGACAGCGTCGCCTGGGTGACGGCGAAGCCCTCCCCTTTGAGCAGCTCGCGCAGCTGCTCTTGGCTCGCGACCCGTCCGGAGCGGACGATCTTGAGAATCGCGGCATGCCGCTGCGTTTTCATGGGGCCTGAATCTAGCGGTGGACTACCCGTCCGGCGACGACAGTGAGCAGGGCCGGAGCGGACGGGAGCGGGCGGTACGCGGGGCTGAAGGGAAACAGCGCCAAGTCGGCCTGTTTCCCAACTTGGAGCGATCCGATCTCGTTCTCGAGCCCTAACGCGCGGGCGGCTTCCAGCGTGAGCACCAGGAGGGCGGCCTCGCCGTTCAGACCGGCCGCCCGCGCTTCCGCCAGGAGGTCGACATCACCGACACTCACCGCCGAATCGGTCCCGAGACCAACGCGGAGCCCTGCGGCGCGCATGGCGGGGAAGGGGGCGGCGCCATGGCCATGAGCGTGGTTCGACCGGGGGCAATGAGCCACGGCGGCACCGTTGCGCCCGAGCGCCCGCACGTCCTCCGCATCCACCTGGACGCAGTGGATGCACAACGTGTCGGGCGACAGGACCCCGAGGCGCTCCAGGTACTGGACCGGCGAGCAATCCTGTCGTTCAACGGCGATATCGCGTGACCACAGCGCCTCCGCGAACGGGCCGGCACCGTCGCGGACCAGCATCGTCTCCTCCCGCGACTCGGCGACGTGGACCGCCAGCGGGAAGTGCTCGCGCCGTGCCAGGGACGCGACCGCTCGATACAACGGGGTGCTGACCGTGTAGGGCGCGTGTGGCGAAACGCCGAGCGCGACGCGGGCGGTGACGTGTCGCTCGAGCCGGGAGAGCATCTGCTGCAGCTCCGTCAGACTTGCGTCCGCCTGGTGCGGGTCGGGCCCGAACACCTCCTGATAGACGACGCCGCGACCGCCGAGCCGTGACAGCACCTCGATGACGGCGCCGCTCGAGCCCGTGTCCGCGACGCACGTGACGCCCGCCGCCCAGCAGTCGCGCACCCCCTGCTCGGCCGAGCGCGAGAACTGTTCGGGTGTAGTGGCGTCCTTCAGGGCGCGGATCGCGCGAATCCATGGCGCGAACTCTCGCTCGGCGTTCTTGCCGGCGAGGTGGGTCAGCTCGAGGTGGGTGTGGCAGTTGACGAGCCCTGGCACGAGCGCCCCTTCCGGGAACGCCAGCCGCTGGGCGTTGGCGGGCGCGGGAACGGCGCGGTCGGGCCCCACGGCCGCGATCCGCCCGGTGTCGTCAACGAGAACGGCGCCGTCCATGATGGGCGGCGCCGTGACGGGGTGCACGGAGCGTGCACGGATGCGGAGCATCAGGGGCTCGGGGCTTGGGCCTCGGGGCTCGGAGCCCGCCGGGCGCACTCCCGAGCCCCTAACCCCGGACCCCGAGCCCCTCGCCTCACGGCGACACACCGATGCCGAACGCCGTATGCACGGGGCACGACTGCGTCGGCTCGGTGCCCGGATAGAACCAGTCCCAGTGGCGCACGTCCTGCGGACAGAACACTGTGGCGAGGTAGCCGTTCGACCAGTCCACCTCACGGGTAATCAGGGAATCGGGCCGCTCCCAGTCGGGCGGCTGAGGCCTGCGGTCGTAGACGTCGCGCATGAACGCCGTCCAGGCCGGCGCCACGATCCGACCGCCCCCGGCGTTGTGCTCGAGGATGCGCTGCTGAATGTCATAACCCACCCAGATGCCCGCCACGAGCTCCGGTGTATACCCGATGAACCAGGCGTCGGTGTAGTCGTCGGTGGTGCCGGTCTTGCCGGCCGCCGGGACCGTGAACCCCGCCTTCCACACGGCGCTGAACGCGGTGCCGCGGCGGATCACGTCTTTCATCATGTCGACCATCAGCCAGGTGTGCTCGGGGTCCATCACCTCCTCGCGCCGCGGGTCGGATTTCCAGAGGATGTTCCCCTGGCGGTCCTCGACGCGGAGGATGCCGATCGGCTCTGCGCGCGTGCCGAGCGTGGCGAAGGCCGTATAGGCCGCGATCATCTCCATCGGCTTCACACCCCTGGCGCCGATGTGGATCGAGGGATAGGCCGGGAGCGGGGTGGTGATGCCGTAGCGGCGCGCCTCGCCGATCACGGTCTCTTGGCCCAGCGACATGCCGAGCTTGATCGTGGCGAGGTTGCGCGATAGGTACAGCGCTTCGCGCATCGGGATCATGCCCAGCGTCGTGTCGTCGTCGTCCTTGGGCTGCCACGGCGTCGAGTCGAGCTGGATGACCGGTGGGTTGAGCGGTGAATCGTCCAGGATCTCGGTGACGGGGTGGCCCGCGCGGACCGCCGCCGAGTACACGAACGGCTTGAACGTCGAGCCGGGCTGGCGGATCGCCTGCGTGGCGCGGTTGTACTTCGAGTCGTCGAAATCGCGTCCGCCGATCATCGCGCGGATGTAGCCGGTGTTCGCTTCCAGCGCGACCAGCGCGCCCTGCAGGTAGGGCGTGAACAGGCCGTGGTCCTCGCCCGTCGCCTTGGACGACTCGATGTACTCGCGATAGGTGGTGCGCCCCGGGAACTTCCCGTTCGAGTACACTCCCGCTTCGATCGCGTCGAGCTGCGTCTGCAGCGCGCGCTCGGCCGCTTCTTGCATGTCGAGGTCGAGCGTCGTATAGATCCGCAGGCCACCCTCGTAGAGGTCGCGCCCGAAGCGTGCGTCGAGCTGGGTGGCACGCAGCCACTCGACGAAGTACGGGGCCACGTCGCCGTAATTGGTGCGGTTCGTGGTGAGCACGAGCGGGTAGGCCTTCCACAGCTCGGTGTCCTCGGGACTCAAAAACCCCTGGTCCCGCATCAGGCTCAGCACCACGTTGCGCCGCCGCACGGCGCGCTCGGGGTGAGTGCGCGGATTATAGAAGGCGGGAGCCTTGGGCAACGCGGCGAGCGTGGCGGCCTCTGCGACGTTCAGCTGCCGTGCCGACTTGCCGAAGTAAATCTGCGCCGCCGCCTCGACCCCGTGGGCGCCCGCTCCGAGATCGATCTGGTTCAGGTACAGCTGGAGGATCGTGTCTTTGGGAAAGTTGTGCTCGATTTCGACCGCGACCCGCGCCTCTTTGAGCTTGCGGGTCAGCTTCTTCTCGCGGCTGATCTCGTCCGGAAAGATGTTCCGGGCGAGCTGCATCGTGATCGTCGAGAACCCCTGCGAATATCCGAACGAGATGAGGTTGGCCTTCGCGGCGCCCAGGATGCGGACGTAGTCGATTCCATGGTGGGAGTAGAACCGCTTGTCTTCGGTCGCGATGAACGCCTGCCGCACGGCGACCGGAATCTCGGAGAGCGGCAGCACCGTGCGGCGCTCCAGGCCAAGCTCACTGATCAACCGGCCGTCCGCGGCGAAGACCTTCGATGTCTGCATCTGCACTTTGTCGCCGGAACCGACCAGGCGCGAGATGCTCGGGCAGTGCTCGCCGGCGCAGACCCGGGTCCATGACCCATAGGTGAGCCCCGCGACGTACATCGTTGCCAGGACCGCCGCCGCGATCAGGCGGGCGCGGGTCTTGGGATCGTGCCACCAGGTGACGGGGCTCGGCAGGGAAACGGGCGCGGGGATCGAAGCCATCGCGTTACAACCTAGTAAGGGTCAGCAGCGCTTGCCAGCGGGTGGGGCTTCTCGTACGATTCCGCGCCATGTCGGACCTCCTCGCCGAGCTCGAGTGGCGTGGGTTCGTGTACCACGCCACGCAGCACATCAAGGACCACTTGCAAGGGCGGCGCACGGTGTACTGCGGCTTCGACCCGACCGCGCCCAGCCTCCAGCTCGGCAATCTGATGCCGTTGATGCTGCTGCGGCACTTCCAGCTCCGCGGGCACAAGCCCATCGTGCTCATGGGCGGCGGCACCGGGCTGATCGGCGATCCGAGCGGCCAGCAGACCGAGCGCCCCCTGCTCTCCAAGGAGCAGATCCGGGACAACGTGCACCGCCACCGCGACCAGGTGGCGCGCCTGCTCGACTTCGACGCGCGGGAGACCCGCGCCCTCGTCCTGAACAACGCCGACTGGCTGGTCGAGCAGCGCGTGGTGGACTTCCTGCGCGACGTGGGCAAACACTTCACCGTGAACGTCATGCTGCAGAAGGAGTCCGTGAAGGCGCGCCTCGATGCGGGAATCTCCTACACCGAATTCAGCTACATGTTGCTGCAGGCGTACGACTTCCTGCACCTGTTCCGCAAGGAGCAATGCACCATCCAGGTGGGTGGGAGCGACCAGTGGGGGAACATTACCGCCGGGATCGATCTGATCCGCCGGGTAGAGGACGGCGAGGCGCACGGGCTCGTGGCGCCGCTCTTCACTACCGCGGCGGGGGCGAAATTCGGGAAGACGGCGGGCGGGGCCGTCTGGCTCGATCCCTCCCGCACATCGGTCTACAAGTTCTACCAGTTCTGGCTCAATACGGACGACCGCGACGCGGAGCGCTCCCTGAAGCTCTTCACCTTCCTGCCACGCGCGGAGATCGACGCGGTGCTCGCCACCCTCAAGGCGAACCCGGCGGCGCGCGAGGCACAGCGCGCCCTCGCCCGCGACGTCTCGGAGCGCGTCCACGGCTCGGACGCGACTGCGAAGGTCATCCGCGCGTCCGAGGTCCTGTTCGGCGGCTTCAACCCGCACGCCGCCGACGACGCGACCTTCGACGTCCTGGCGCAGGAACTCCCCACTGCGACCGTGGCGGCGCGGGACGGCTTGTCGCTCGTCGACGCGGTGGTGCGGGCGGGGCTCGCCAAGTCGAAGAGCGAAGCGCGTCGTTCGATCGAGCAGGGTGGGATCTACGTCAACCAGGCACGGGAGAAGGACGTCGCCCGGAGTATCGGGAACGCCGACTGGCTCGCGGGTCGCAACCTGCTGCTGCGCAAGGGGAAGAAGGACTACGGCCTGCTGCGGCTCGGCAAGTAGCGGTGACCCCGGGCCCGCCGGCCCGGGGTCAGCCGAGGGAGATTATCCCGATGTTCATTGGCCACTATGCCTTGGGTCTTGCTGCCAAGCGCCTCGCCCCGCGGACGTCGCTCGGCACGCTGTTTGTGGCGCCGACGCTTGCGGACCTGCTCTGGCCGGTCTTTCTGCTACTGGGGTGGGAGCGGGTCAGCCCATCCGGCGTGACCAATCCGTTCCTGACCCTCACATTCGACGCGTACCCCGTGTCACACAGCTTGCTCGCGTTGATCGGCTGGAGCGCGCTCTATGCGCTCCTGTACCGGGCGCGCACCGGCTACGGCCGCGGCGCTATCGTTGTCGGGCTGCTGGTGGTGAGCCACTGGCTGCTCGATTTCGTCACCCACGTCCCGGACATGCCGCTCTATCCCGGCGGACCAAAGGTCGGCCTCGGGCTGTGGCACTCGGTGCCCGGCACGGTGATCATCGAGGGACTGATGTTCGCCGCGGGGGTCGCGATCTACGCGGCGACTACCCGGCCGCGCGACGGCGTGGGCCGCATCGGTCTCGGCGTGCTGGTGCTGGTCCTCGCGGCGGCGTACTTCGGCTCGCTCTTCAGCCCCCCACCCCCAAGCCCCGCGCTCGCGATCGGGGCAATCGTGTTCGGGTGGCTCTTCGTGGTGGGGGCGTGGTGGGGAGATCGACACCGGGAGGCGGGCGCGGTCGTCGGAAACCCCGGGGCACCGCCCCGGGGTTAGCCGCCCGGAAACCGCTTCGCTCGGCTGACCCCGGGCCGGTGGCCCGGGGTCACGCTACCCATCGAGTTGGTCCAGCACATCCACCACCCGCTCCATCTCCTCCACTGTATTGAAGCAGTGCGGGGACAGCCGGATGGCGCCCTCGCGCAGCGAGCACACGACGTGCGCCCGCTTGACGGCGTGGTACGCCTCGGCGGGGTGCGGGGGCGCGAGACAGATGATGGCGGAGCGATGGTCGTCGTCACGCGGCGAGACGACGCGCACGCCGTTCTGCTCCGCCCACTTGAGCACGGGCTCGTGCAGCGCACGTGTATGCTGCGCGATGTCGGCGACGCCGATCTCGGCCAGCATCCGGACCGATTCGGTCATCCCGTAGAAGTCCTGGAACGGCAGCGTCACCATCTCGAAGCGGCGGGCATCAGCGCGGAAGGTAGGGTTGTAGTCGGTGAGCTTGGAGAAGTCGTCCACGAACCCCGACCCCCAGGGCGAGAGCAGCCACTTCTGGCCGCCGCACGCCATGATGTCGACCGCGGTCTCGCGGACGTCGAGTGGGGAGTTCGCCACGCCTTGGATGCCGTCCACCACGAGGAAGGTGCCGTTGGCGCGGCACGCGGCGCCGAGCCGGTCGAGATCGGCGCGGTAGCCGTTGGAGAACTGCACGAACGACACGGCGAGGACGCGCACGCGCGGATCGTGTAGCCGCTCGACCAGGTAGTCTTCGTCCGGCCAGCCTTGCGGCCCGCACGGGGCGAGCTCGACCTCAATCCCCTGCTTCCTGAGGCGCAGCCAGGGATACACGTTCGCGGGGAACTCGCGATCGGACACCAGGACCACGTCGCCCGTCGCGAGCGGCAGGGCGCGCGCCGCCAGGTTCAGTCCGTGGCTCGTGTTGGTGGCGAGGGCGATCTCGCACGGCTCCGCGTTGATGAGCTGCGCGACCGCCTCACGCGCCGCCTGGAGGCCGGCCTGGAGTTCCCGATCGGGGAGCAGGTGCGGCGCCGTGCGCCTGGCCGTGAACTCGTCGAGGGCGCGGCGGGTGCGTTCGGGGATCGGGCCGATGGAAGCGTTGTTCAGATAGACCGTGTCGGCGGTCCAGGGGAACTCGGTGGCGCGGAGCGCCCGGAACGTGTCGCGCAGCGCCCGGAGGCGGGTGGGGTGGTACGCGATGTCGGTCATGCCCGCACGTCGAGCGCGTCGCGCAACCCGTCGCCCAGCAGGTTCAATCCCAGCACGGCGACCCCGATCGCAAGCCCCGGGAACAGCGACACCCACGGGGCCACCCGCAGCAGGTCACGTCCCTCCGCGACCATCGCGCCCCATGACGGGGTAGGCGGCTGCGCTCCGAGACCCACGAACGACAACGCCGCCTCCGCCATGATGGCACCGCCGACGCCGAGCGTGGCCGCGATGATCACCGGCGCGAGCACGTTCGGGAGGATGTGGCGGGACACCAGGCGCGCGTCCGAGGCACCCAGCGCCCGCGCCGCCTGCACGTAATCGAGCGCGCGCACCACGAGCACCTGCCCCCGCACCAGTCGCGCCATGCCGGCCCAGCCAACGACCCCGATCACGACGCACACGACCGGCAGCGACGGCTTGACCGCGGCGGCGATGGCGATCAGCAAGAGGAGCGAAGGGAAGGCGAGGGTGACGTCGGCGACGCGCATCAGCAGGGCGTCGGCCCAGCGCCCGTAGAAGCCGGCGACGAGCCCGAGCGCCACTCCGACCGCGAGCGCGATCGCCTGACTGCCGAGCCCCACGGCGAGCGAGAGCCGGGCGCCGAACAGCACGCGGCTCAGGACGTCCCGCCCCTGGGCGTCGGTTCCGAGCAGGAACGCGCCCGACGGCGGCCGGAGGCCGTGCGACAACGCGCCCCGATAGGGATCACCGGGTGCAAGCCACGGTGCCGCGAGCGCGACGAGTGTGAGTGCCGTCACCACGGCGAGGCCAGCCATCGCCCAGCGACTGCGGACGATGCGCTGGTGAATGAGTAGCGCAGGCATAGGGGCCACGACTACGTTACTCGGAAACTCACCTTCCGGGCAAGCGGCGATCTCTTGAAGAGTGACACACGCTTCAGTCTCGTTCTCGGCGGCGGCGGCATGAAAGGCCTCGCGCACATCGGGGTGCTCCAGGCTCTCACCGAGCGCGGCCTCCTCCCGACGCACATCGTCGGCTCGAGCGTGGGTGCGCTCGTCGGCGCTGCCTGGTCGGCGGGCCACAGCGTCGCCGAGCTGCGCGAGATCGCGGTCAATCTGCGCCGCAAGGACATCTTCGCCGTCGCGCACGCCGACATGGCGTTCAAGCGGATGCGCTCCCCCGCCCTGTTCCGGCGCGAGCCGCTCGACACGCTGCTCGAGCGCCTCGTCGGCGATATCACGTTTCATGAGCTGGACCATCCGCTGGTGGTCAACACCGTGGACGTCAACTCGGGAATGCAGGTGTTCTGGGGACTCGAGGGGCTGGACGAGGTGCCCGTGCGGGAGGCCGTGTTCGCCTCATGCGCGCTGCCCGGCTTCCTGCCGCCGCGGGAGATCCGCGGCCGCTTCTACGTCGACGGCGCCACGGTCGACAATCTCCCCGTGGGGACGGCGCTCGTGCTCGGCGCCGACGTCGTGCTCGCAGTCGACGTGTCGGCATCCAACGCGTTCCGGGCGGATGTGCAGGACGAGGGGTTCGCTTCGGTGTTCGCCCGCGCGACCGAGATCGCCATGCAGTCGCTGCTCGAGATACGGCTGCGCTCCTGGGGCACACCGCCCATCTATTACGTGCATCCGCGCGTCGAGCACATCTCGCCGTTCTCGTTCGATCACCTGCGCGAGGTGGTCGAGGAAGGCTACCGCGCCACGGCGGCGGCGCTCGACCATCCCGACGAGTGGCCGCAGCCGGGAGATACGGGCGTCTACCCGAAGCGCGGGGTCATCGTGCGCGTGCAGCGGGAGCGGTGCATCGGCTGCGGCGCCTGCCTCGTCCAGGCACCCCCCGGGATGTTCGTGCTCGACGCGCAAGGGAAGGCGGTGGTCACGCGGCCGGAGCAGGAGTGGTCGCCCGTCGACGGGGAGTTCATCCGGCACTGCCCCACGTACGCGATCAGCGCGCGGCCCGCGGCGACTCCCGCCGCAACTCGGCGTCAATCTGGATGAGGTCTCGCGCCACGCGGTCCCAGTTGTAGTACGTCTCGACCGCCCGGCGGCCCGCGGCGCCCATGCGGCGGCGCACGCCCGCGTCCGCGAGCAACCGTGTGATCCCCGCGGCGACTGCCGCGGGATCGTCGGGATCGACCAGGATCCCCGTCTCCCCGTCGCGCACCGCGTCCGGGACACCGCCCGAGCGCCCTCCAACCACCGCGAGGCCGCACGCCGACGCCTCGACGATCGAGATACCGAAGCCTTCGGCGAGGAGATCATAGCGGCGCGAGGCGCCGACATAGAGGTCGGCCGCGTTGTACAGCGCGGGCAGCTCGTCGTCCCCGACGAAGCCGAGAAACCGCACCGCGTCGCCTACCCCGAGCGCCGCCGCCAGCCGCTCGAACTCCGGCCGACGCGAGCCGACGCCCGCCACGACGTACCGGACCGACGGAACGGCGGCGCGCACGGCGGGCAGCGCCCGGATCACCGTATCGATCCCCTTGTGGATGTCGAGCCGCGACACCGTGAGGAGCCACGCCCCGCCCTCCGTCCCCGCGTCGAGGCCATACTTCTCTCGCACGGGGCGCGGGTCTAGCCCGGGCCGGAAGCGCTCCGGCGCCGTGCCCAGCGGCACGACGCGGACATCTCGAGCGAGCGCCGGACGGTCGAGCGCCACGAGCACCGAGCGCGCGACCTCCGCCGTCCAGCGGCTGTTCGCGACCACGACGGCCGCGCCGCCGAGCAGCTCGCGCGCCGTCCACCGCCTAAAGCGGGAGCGGCTCATCTTCGCCTGGAGCAGCAGCAGCTCGGTCCCGTGCACGATCACGCCGTACGGAAGGCCGTAGCGCGCGCGCAGCCAGCGCGCCGGGTACCCCGCCGGCTTGAGCTCGGCACACCAGACAAAGCCGGGTCGCACGCGCCGCACCAGCATGCTCGCTCGGGCGGCCCAGAGCGCGAGCCCGTTGAGGGTGCGGAGCCGCGTGGCGCGGATGCGCGCGTGATCGATCGGCTGCGGATAATGCGGGTCGCTCGCCTCACTACCTGCGTGCCGCCCCGTGGAGACGATCAGTGAACCCGGCGGATAGCGGAGCGCCAGCTCGCCCATCCAGCGGGCGATGCCGCCGCCCAAGGGCGGGAAGTTGAAGGCCAGGAGCAGGGTGGTGCCTATGCCACGACCTCGGCCTCGATCGCGCGCAGGTCGCCGACGACCCGGTCCCAGTTGTAATAGGTCTCGACCGCCCGGCGTCCGGCGGCCCCGATCCGCCTGGCGAGCTCGGCGTCCGCGAGCAGGCGACAGATGGCCGCGGCGAACGCCGCCGGATCTTCCGGCGGCACCAGCAAGCCCGTCTCCCCATCGCGCACGGCGTCGGGCACGCCCCCTGCGTTCCCCGCGACGACGGGCAGCCCGCACGCGGACGCCTCGACGAGTGAGATGCCGAAGCCCTCGACCCCGATCCGCTCGGCGCGGCGCGAGGCACCGACGTACACCGCCGCGAGCGCGTAGAGCGCGGGGAGATCGCGCTCGCTCACCTCGCCGAGCAAGTGCACGCGCTCGGCAACGCCCAGCGTGCGGGCGAGCTGCTCGAGCTTCTCGCGCTCCGCCACCGCGCCTGCACCCGCAACGGCGTAGCGGACGTCGGGAGCGCGCTCGAGGATCGCAGGGAGCGCTTGCAGCACCGTGTCGACGCCCTTGTGCGGCTCGAGGCGCGCCACGGTGAGCAGCCAGCGCGCTCCGCTGGCGCCGTCCGGTAGCTCGAGGCGGCGGCGCAGCTCGGTGGAATCGACCCTGGGGCGGAAGCGGGCGGGATCGGTGCCGAGGTGCACGACGCGCAGCCGCCGGCCGTGGCCGTCGAGCCCGAGCTCGCCGAGCACGGTCAGAGCGAGGTCCCGCGTCCAGGCGCTATTCGCCATGAGCACCGCGGCGCCGCCGAGGATGGCGCGCGTGGACCGGCGCTTGAAGCGCGACTGCCGGACTTTGTGCTGCTCGCTCAGCAAGTCGCCCCCGTGGAAGAAGATGCCGTAGGGCACGCGACAGCGCTCGTACACCCAGCGTGCAGGGTAGCCAGCCGGCTTCACATTCCCGCAGTGGACGAAGCGCACCCGATGTTGCCGCGCGAGGCTGGCCGCCCGGCGAGACCACAGCAGCAGTCCGGGCAGGGTCTTGGTGCGGCCGCGGCTCACGGGCAGGCGATCCACCGCGGCGGCGAACTGCGCGTCGACATCGGGAGCGTCGGAATCCAGTGGGGTGGACACCACGAGCTCGCCCCGGGGGAAGTGTCGCGCCATCTCTCCGTGCAGACGGGCGATGCCGCCACCCATGGGGGGGAAGTCCTGCGCCAGCAGGAGACTGGTCACACTCGGAATGCTAACGGGGCGTCGCCGCCCCGAGCAATCGCCTGGCAGGACGGCGCGCGAGCGCCTCGCGGTACACCAGCTCCGTGCGCTCCACGGTCCGCTCGAGCGTGAACTCGCGACGCACCAGCGTGCGGCCCGCCTGCCCCAGGCGGCGCGACGCCTCCCCGTCCCCGAGCATCTGCTCAAGCGCTGCCGCCCACGCCGCCGGATCGAGCGGCGAGATCAGGAGCCCCGTCTCGCCGGAGCGCACGAGATCCCGGTTGCCGCCAGCTGCCGACGCCACGACCGGCAACCCGAGCGCCATCGCTTCTAGCAAGGCCTGCGACAGTCCCTCCATCCGGGACGGCAAGGCGGCCACGGCCGCCAGGTGATAGAAGGCGAGGGGGCGATCGATGAGGGGCACGAACACCACGCGGTGGCGGGCTGGCGCCGACTGCGCTAGGGCACGCAGGCGGCCGTCCGGCTCGACCCCGACGCACGCCACGACGACCCCGCGCTCGACGCTCGGGAGCGCCTGGAGCACGACGTGCTGATCCTTGAGCCGCGAGACGATCGCGACCACCGGCCGCCCGCCCGGGTCGCCGAGCGCCGCGCGAGCGGCCGCGAGGTCGTGGGGCGGCACCGGCGCGTCGACGCGCTCGAGCGCGATACCATTCGGCACGACGCGGAGCCGGGCCCCGGGATGCAGGCGGCGCCGCAACGCGCGGGCGACCGCTTCGCTCACGGCGATGGTGCGGTCCGCCGTCAGCCCGACCGGCAGGAGTTCGATGGGCGAGGTGAGCGGCATCGTCCGCCGGGTGACGACGAACGCCTGGGGCAGCCGCCCGCGCCAGCGCAGCCACGTGAGCGCGCGGCGGTCGAGGGTGGCGTGGGCGTTCACCACATCCACCCGCTCCCGCCCCAGGACGGCGGTAAGGGCGCTCATGAGCGCCGCCCGCGGCATGAACGCGAGCGGGACGACAGGGAGCCCGGCTGCCCGCGCGAGCCGCGCCAACAGCACATCCCCCCGACAGCCCACCAGCACACGGTGTCCGCGACGGGCGAGGTACTGACTCAAATTGAAGATCGACTGTGTGGAGCCGGCCGGGCCGCCCTGGTGCGTGAGCTGGAGAATCGTGAGCGGCTGGCCGGTCATGACCCGAAGCTAGTGATCGTCCTTCTAGTACTCCACGTACACGGGTGCGCCCGTGCGCAGCGAGAGGTCGACAGCACGCTCGAGCGCAGCCCGAATCTGTTCAGTGCTACCGTTGGCTACGTCGATGGCTGGCACGCCCGGAGACAGCGAGGCGCGTCCCGTCTGGGCGCACGTCACCTTGATTGCGATCGGCGAGTAAATGCCGCCTGTCAGGCCGCCGACGAGCATATTCAGGAAGCTGTGCTTCGTCTCGACCTTCGCAACGCCGTTCGTGCACATGCTCGCCGTCGCAATCCTGCTCGGGGGTACAAGTCCCCATAGCCATCCCGAGGCCCAGCTCTTGTTGATGGCCACGGTGGATGGCGTGAGGCCGGTGTCGATCGTGGCGTGATAACACGCGGCCGCCGCGAGCAGCAGACTAGCGATGGAGAGTCTCAGGACTCGGTGCATAGGCACGGCTCCTGGCAAGTGGGGGAAAAAGGTTGATGGGCAGCGAGACGGTGCCCCCTGCCGGCAGAGAATCTGCGAGGTGAGCAGGTCCGACGGTAGGGCCTCTGTGCGGGCGCGAGCGGAGCCGGTCGCGCCCGACGGCGGCCTTATGGAGCGATTGCGGACAGAGTTATCTTAGGTCGCCGATGCACGTCGTCGTCGCCTCCCATCAGCAGCTGCCGGCGAAGGGGTACGGCGGCCCGCAGCGCGTGGTCGTGGCACTGGTCCGCGGGCTGGCGGCGCTGGGGCATCGGGTCACCCTGCTCGCGCCGCCGGGCTCGCGCGTGACGGAAGCGAAGCTGGTGGAGGTTCCGGCCCGCAAGTTCGGCGACCCCACGGAGCTCGCGCGCTATGTCCCCGACGACGCCGAGCTGCTGCACACGCACTTCGCGCTCAAGCACGGCCCCCCAGCGCTGCCTTTCATCCAGACATTCCACCACAACCTCAAGCCCGGTTCCCCACTCCACCCCAATACGGTTTTTCTGTCGCGCGACCACGCCCGTCGACACGGCAGCGAGGTGTTCGTATACAACGGGCTCGATCCGGCGGAGTACTTCTTCCGCCGGTTTCCCAAGCGGGCGGAACAGTTCGACCTCTTCCTCGGCAAGCTGCACAGCGCCAAGGGCTACCACTGGGCGGTCGAAGCCGCCAAGCATGCCGGCCACCGGCTGGTGCTCGCGGGCGGTTGGCGGCCGAGCTTCACGGGGGCGATCAAGTACGTGGGTGAGGTGGACGGCCGGAAGAAGGCGGCGCTGCTCGCGCGGGCCCGCTGTCTCTGGAATCCGGCGCAGTGGGACGAGCCGTTCGGTCTCGTGACGATCGAGGCCTTGCTCTCGGGGACGCCGGTCCTCGGGACGCGCCGCGGTGCGCTCCCCGAGCTGATCACGCCGGAGGTGGGGGCGTTGTGTGATACGATGGAAGCGATGATCGCCGCGGCCCAGACGATCCACACGCGCAGTCCTCAAGCGTGCCGGGCGTTCGCCGAGCGGCAGTTTACCCACCTGGTGATGGCGGAGGAATACGTCCGGATGTACCGCTGCCTGCTCGACACGGGGAAGCTGCCGCCGGGACGCACGCTCGCCCCGCCGGCGGCCTGACGATGTGGTCCGGGCCGGCGAGCGGCGCTTTTTGCCCGCGTTTGTTTGGCCCTCTATGCGATTGTTCGATGCCGACCCTCCCGTCGCCCGGCGCCAAGTTGACGCGTGCCGTGTTGCGTCCCCTTCAGCGCCGAGCCGATCATATGGGTATGGCCGCCCTGACCTACTACACCGCCGACATGGTGCGGGCGCTCCCCGACGACGGACACCGCTACGAAACCGTGCACGGGGAGCTGCTCGTGACCCCCGCGCCGGGTCTCGAGCACCAGTACGTGGTGCTCGAACTGGCGGCACGGCTGCGGGACTATCTGCGGATCCATCCCGTCGGGCACGTCCTCATCTCGCCCGCGGATATCTCGTGGGCTCCCGACGTCCTGGTTCAGCCCGACGTCTTCGTCACTGCGGTCGCGGAAGCACGCACGTTTGACTGGCAACAGATCAAGACGCTGCTGTTGGCGATCGAAGTCCTGAGTCCTTCGACCAGCCGCTACGACCGCTTCACGAAGCGGCGACTGTACCAGGAGTATGGCGTGCCCTGGTATTGGACCGTGGATATCCACGGCCGCGCGGACGAGATCTGGACTCCCGAAGCGGCGTGCCCCGCGATCGAGCGGGAGCAGCTGGTGTGGCACCCGCGGGGAGCGACCGAGCCGCTCGTGATCCCCCTCGCCGACATCCTTCCCCGGGTCTGACCGTGGGATGGACCAGGGAGGTCTACCAGCTGCCCGAGGGTCACGGCTGGACGGCGACACCGGGCCACAAGATCCTCGTGCTCGACGCTGGTGCCGTGCTGCTGGAGTTCCCTGCGGACTGGGTCATGGAGCCTGCTCCGGGCCAGGTCAACGTTCGCGATGGGGCCACCCCCGACGACAGTAGCTGCCTGCTCGCGGTCTCCTGCCTGCGGATTCCACCGGTCGATTGGAGCGGGCTGCCGCTGTCGAAGCTGCTGCTCGAGTCCCTCGAAGGCGATGACCGGGACCGGATCGCGATCGCGCCCGTGCAGGAGAGGCGGCTCGAGGGCCTGACGCTGGCGTGGACCGAGCTGCGCGTAGTCGACCCGGGAGAGCATCGCGAGTGCCGCTCGCGGATGTGCCTCGCACGAGGGGATCGCGTCCAATGCCTCATCACGTTCGATTTCTGGCCCGAGGATGAGGCGCGTGTCACTCCCGTGTGGGATCACGTGTTGGGTTCCCTCAGGCTCGGCGTGCGAGTGGACGATCCGAGACGGGGGAGGCGAATCGGGTAACACCTCGGCGCTACTCCCCCCGCGGCCGGACCCAGTAGACGGGATGAATCTCCCACGAACCCCGGCCTACCGCAGCGCGACCGTCAGCAGCTCTTCCAGCCGGTGTCGCCACGTGTGCTCCCGCAGCGCGCGCCCCCGCGCGGCGGCGGCGAGCGAGCGGCGTGCTGCATCATCCTCCAACAACCACCACGCCCGCTCGCGTAGCTCGGCCGCGCTCCCGTACAGCACGATCTCGCGATCCGGCGTGAAATGGCGGACGATGTCACCCCGCGCATCCGACAGCTGGGGCGTCCCGATCGCAGCGAGCTCGAAGACCCGCATGTTCGCGCCGCTACCGTAGCGGGCTGGGTCGCCCCCCTCCCCGAAATGCTGGTGGATGTTCAGGCCGACGGTGGCTCCCGAGAGCACCCGCACGAAGTCGTCGCCGTACGCGGGCCCGTTCGGCCACCCCGGGCCCCACGCGACCAGGCCCAGCCCGGCGAGCTCCTGGACGACCCGCTCGCGCGCGCGGTCGCGTGATCCCACGAACACAAGGGGCGCCCGCCAGCGCGCGCCGCCGTCGAGGGGCCGGTGGTACGCGGGGTCGCAACCGAACGCGAGGTACGCGGCGCGCGTCCCGGCACGGCGATGCCGCTCCAGGCTCGAGCTGTCGTGCGTGAACAAGTAGTCGTAGGCGGGCCCGAGGGCGAGCGACACGCCGAGCTCGTGGGGGTCGTCGGGGAACCAGTTCACCCACCGGGCGCCGAACCGCTCCTTGAGCTCCGCGACATCGGCGGGCTCGAGCTTGGTCCCCTTGAAGACGAGCACGAGGTCCGCTCGGGCGCGCCGCAGCAACGCGCCCAGCCGGGTGGCGAGCGGGCGACGCAGCACGGCGTTCAGCCCGCGCAGCCGCTCCTCGCACGGGCGCACCTCGCAGCCCAGTTCGGTGAGAGCCCGTGCGAGCGCACGCCCGCTCCGGTGGTAGCGGGGATTGAACGCCGCCACCAGCACCACGCGCAGCCCCGCGAACGCAGCGGCGCGCGCGCTCATACCTCGACGTAGTTGCGGTACTCGAAGACCCGGGCGCCGGTAAGGCGCTCGATCCAGTCCGACGCGTAGAGGCGGAGGTGCCCGAGCCGGAGGCGTCGTGGGGCCACGACGGGCGCTGCGGGCAAACAGCGCCGCGCGGCGATCCAGTCCTGGGCGACTCGAGGATGCGTGCCCTCGAACCGCCGCAGCAGGGGGGTCCACTCGAGACCCCCATCCCGCCGCGCCGCGGCGCGCTGCCCCAGCCGCGCCCCGGCCTCGGTGAAGATCTGCTGCGACACCGCGAGCTTGCGCGCCAGCGACTGGGACGCGCCGGCCCAGCCGTAGTGGAACATCTGGGCGCCGGTCACCCGCGCCCGCACCCGCCGCAGCGCGGACCCGACCCGGAAGCCCTGCGCGTCCTGGTAGGAGCGGATATCCCGGTCGAGCCGCACGCAGCGTACCTCGCGGCGGTACCAGTGCCGGTTCGTGGCGACGGTGTCGAAGTCGCCGTAGAAGTGGCGGTAGTCCACGAGCAGACCTTCCACCCGAGGATCGGTGCCGCACGCCTGCACGCGCTCTTGCAGGATCGCCGCGCCCGTCTCGTGCAGCACCTCGTCCGCCTGGATGTAGAGCCCCCACACGCCGCGGCACGCACGCATGGCGCGTTCGGTCTCCAGGGCGAGCACGCCCGAGCCGCGCGAGAAATCCCAGACGCTGTCGATGATCCGCACCCGCGGATCGTCCACCGCCGCGACCAGGTCCCGCGTCCCGTCCGCCGACTGCCCCACGTTCACGATGACCTCGTCGCAGATCTCGAGGATCGAGCGGAGCGCGGGGACGATCGGGTAGTCGAGGCTGACGGCGTTGCGGACGATGGTGAAGCCCGAGAGCATGCTAGGCGCGGAACTGCATGTCGTACAGGCGGCGATACAGCCCGCCCGCCGCGAACAGTACGTCGTGCGTACCGCGCTCCACCAGCCGGCCGTCGGCGAGCACGACGATCAAGTCCGCGTGGCGCACCGTCGCGAGGCGGTGTGCGATCACGAGCACCGTGCGGTGCGCCATCAGGCGGTCGATCGCCTCTTGTACGAGGCGCTCGGACTCGGTGTCGAGGGCGCTGGTCGCCTCGTCGAGGATCAGGAGCGGTGGATCGCGCAGCAGCGCCCGCGCGATCGCGATGCGCTGGCGCTGCCCGCCGGAGAGCCGCGTGCCGCGCTCGCCCAGCAGGGTGTCGTAGGCCTGCGGGAGCTGGGCGATGAACTCGTCCGCGTTCGCGGCGCAGGCGGCGCTGCGTACTTGCTCGAGCGTGAAGTCACCACGGCCGTACGCGATGTTCGCATACACCGTGTCGTTGAGCAGCACGGTCTCCTGTGAGACGATCCCCATCAACGCGCGCAGGCTGCGCCGGGTAAAGCGGGTGACCGGTACGCCGTCCATGAGGATCTGGCCGCCCGTCGGCTCGTAGAAGCGCGGCAGCAGGTCCACGAGGGTGGTCTTCCCCGCCCCCGACGGCCCCACAATGGCCACGACCTCACCACGGAGCACCTCCAGGTCCACGTCGCGCAGAACGGGAGCTTCACCGTCGTAGGAGAACGTGACGCCGCGGTATTCGATACGTTCGCTGAAGCGAGCCGGCGTCTCGCCCGGCCGGTCACCTTCGTCCGCGGGCACGTCGAGCACCTCGAAGCAACGGTCGGCCGCCGCGACCGCGCCCGCCATGATCGCAGGGTATTGCACCACGGCTTTCACGGGAGACATGAGTCGCAACGCCAATGCGACGAAGGCGATGAACAGCTCGGGCCGGAGGGCGAGTTTCATGCCCCACCAAATGATCAGCACGATCACGACCCCGGCGAAGATTTCGCTCACGGGGCTCGTCAGCGTCGAGGCGCCCTGGGCCCGCAGCACGCGCTTGCGGTACCGGTCGGCAAGCTGCTGGAAGCGCTCGACCTCGAACGCCTCGGCGACGTACGCGCGCACCAGCCGTACCGACGCCACCATCTCGCTGACCAGGCTCGTGAGCTCGCCTCGATCGTCCGCCTGCTCGCGCGAGCGGCGCCGCACCCGCGCCACGATCGGCCGGATGATGAGGGCCAGAACCGGCGCGAGCACCAGCGCGACGAGCGTAAGCCGCCAGGAGAGTCCGACGAGGATCGCGAGGTAGACGACGATCAAGCTGATGTTGCGGAGGAACGACGCGAGCGCCGCCGTGACGGCGGTCTTGACCTGATCGGTGTCGCTGATGATGCGGGCGAGGAGCTGGCCGCCTTTGGTGCGCT
>QHTT01000128.1 GCA_003220935.1 Gemmatimonadota bacterium | reverse complement strand
GCCGCGGACACGATGAAGATCGTGAAGAAGACCGCATGACGGCCCTGCAGCCGTTCCGGACGGGCGACACGCCGCTGCCCGACATCGTGATCCTGACCCACAGGCTCACGCGCGACTACGACATGGGGGGCGAAGTGGTGCGCGCGCTGCGCGGCGTGAGCCTCCAGATCCGCAAGAACGAGTACGTCGCCGTGATGGGGCCGTCGGGTTCGGGCAAGTCGACGTTCATGAACCTGATCGGCTGCCTCGACACGCCGAGCGCGGGCGAATACTGGCTGAACGGGCAGAAGGTGAGCGACTTGTCGGATGACGAGCTGGCCCGCATCCGCAACAAGGAGATCGGGTTCGTGTTCCAAACGTTCAACCTGCTGCCGCGGGCGACGGCGCTCCACAACGTGGAGCTGCCGCTGATCTATGCGGGGCAGCCCGCCCGCGAGCGGCGCGAGCACGCCGCCCAGGCGCTCACCCGGGTCGGGCTGGGCGACCGGATGGACCACCGACCCAACGAGCTGTCGGGCGGCCAGCGCCAGCGGGTCGCGATCGCCCGGGCGCTCGTGAACCAGCCCTCCATCCTGCTCGCCGATGAGCCCACCGGGAACCTCGACTCGGCCACCAGCGCCGAGCTGATGCAGGTGTTCGGCGACCTGCACCGCGGCGGCCAGACGATCGTCATGGTGACGCACGAGCACGACATTGCGGCCCACGCCGCCCGGGTCGTCACGCTGCGCGACGGCGTGATCGCCACGGACCAGCTGCAAGCGGCGTAGGGTGCCCTTCTTCGAGGCGATCCGGCTCGCGCTCCAGATGATCCGGGCGCAAAAGCTGAAGAGCGTGTTCTCGACGATCGGCGTCTTCATCGGCGTCACGTTCCTGATCGGCGCGTGGTCGATCGTGAACGGGATGAACCGCTACATGACCGAGAAGTTCGCGGGCACGCTGGTGGGCGTGAACACGTTCCACTTGCGCCGCTCGCCGAACGTGAACTTCGACGTCCAGGACTCGGTGTGGCGGTCGTGGCGCCGGCGCCCCCGCATCAAGTTCGCGGACGCGAACGCGGTGACGCAGCATCTGACGGTCCCGGTGGTGACGGCGTGGTACTCCGAGGACCGCGGCAGCGTCGAGTACAACGGCAAGGTCGCCAAGGATATCACGCTGGAGGGAGCGACCGAGCGGTACTTCGACATCATGAACCTGCAGATCGCCGACGGCCGCCCGTTCACCCCCCAGGAGTCGAAGGCCGGTATCACGGTCGTCGTGCTCGGGTACGACCTGGCGCACAAGCTGTTTCCGGACGTGAACCCGATCGGGCACAGCGTGCGCATCCACGGCTTCCCCTACCGGGTGATCGGGGTGGTGGAGCGCCAGGGGAACCTGCTCGGCATCTCGCTCGACAAGTTCGTCGTGGCGCCCGCCCTCTCCCCCATCCAGCGCGAAGTGAACCCGCCCGGCGTGGTCGACGCCCTCATCGTGAAGGCGAACTCCGAGCCCGAGATGCGGGAAGCGATGAATCAGACCGAAGCCGTCATGCGCAGCCGGCGGCACCTGCGCCCGCGCCAGGATAACAACTTCGCGATGGAAACGTCGGAAGGCGTGCTCGACTTCTGGAACAAGCTGAGCCGCATCCTCTACGCCGTCGGGCCCGGCCTCGTGGGGATCGCGCTCGTCGTGGGCGGCATCGTCATCATGAACATCATGCTGATGGCCGTGGCCGAGCGGACCCGGGAGATCGGGATCCGGAAGTCGCTGGGGGCGCGCCGGCGCGACATCCTGCGCCAGTTCCTCGCCGAAGCGACCGCCCTGGCGACGGTAGGCGCGGCCCTCGGGATCGTCACCGGCGTCGGGTTGTCGGTGCTGCTGCAGGCCGTCAGCCCGCTCCCGGCCTCCGTCTCGCCGTTCTCGATCGTGCTCGGCGTGGTCGTGGGGGGCGGCGTGGGGGTCGTCGCCGGGGTGTACCCCGCGAGCCGCGCGGCGCGGCTCGACCCGATCACCGCCCTGCGCCAGGAGTGACCCCGTGACCCCGCTGCTCGAAGGCGTCGGCATCGCGCTGGAGTCGCTGCGGGCCCACAAGGCGCGGGCGGCGCTCACGATCCTCGGGGTTGCGATCGGCGTCATGGTCGTGATGGTGATCGGCGCGATCGTCAGCGGCTTCAACAAGGGCGTCGCCGACATGCTGGAGCAATCCGGCCCGAAGACGTTCTGGGTGGGGCGCTTCTTCTCGGGCGGCGTCGTTATCTCAGACGGCTCGGACGAGATGAGCCCGTGGCGTCACAACCCGCCGATCTCGGTCGCGGACGCCCAGGTCATCGCGCGCCTGCCGCGGGTGAGCTGGGTGGCCCTGGACGAGGGCGGACAGGCGGACGTCACATTCGGCGCCAAGACCCAGCACAGCGTGCGCATCTTCGGGCGCAGCGCGGCGTGGCCCAACGTCGCCGGCGGCGACGTCTCCCCGGGGCGATCCTTCACCGAGGTGGAAGACGCCGCCTCCGCCCAGGTCGTCGTCGTCAACCAGAAGCTGGCCGAGCTGCTGTTCGAGCGGATCGACCCGATCGGCCAGCGCATCCACATCCAGGGCGTGCCGTACAGCGTCATCGGCGTGTTCAACCCGCCGCCGCAGCTGTTCGGGGGCCAGCCGTCGGCCGAAGCGATCGTCCCGCATGGCGCCCTGATCAAGTACGTGCGCTATTGGAAGGGCTGGATGGACTTGCTGGTCGGCCCCGCCCCGGCCGCGACGACGGCTGAGGCGATGGAGGACGTCACCGAGGCGTTGCGGCTGCGACGTCATCTGCGCCCGGGCCAGGACAACAACTTCGCGGTCGTGAGTCAGGAGAAGTTCCTCGAGAACCTCAACAGCATGACCCTGATCATTCGGTTCGTGCTGTTCATTCTGTCCGCCGTCGGGTTGATCGTGGGCGGCGTGGGGGTGATCGCGATCATGATGATCTCGGTCACCGAGCGCACCCGCGAAATCGGGGTGCGCAAGGCGCTGGGAGCGACGCGGCGCGAGATCCTGTGGCAGTTCCTCGTCGAGGCGGCCACGCTCACCCTCGTCGGCGGCGTCGTGGGAATGATCGGCGGCGGCCTCGCGGCCGTCGGTCTGGCCGTAGCGACGCCCATCCCAGCGCACGTGCCGCTCGCCTCGGTCGTGGTGGCGTTGATCGTCGCAGCGCTGACGGGCGTCCTGTTCGGGCTCTATCCGGCGAGTAAAGCGGCGCGGCTCGATCCGGTCGAGGCGCTGCGATACGAATAGATGGCCTTCTTCGAGGCCGTCCGCCTCGCCTTGCAGACCATCCGGGCGCAGAAGCTGAAGAGCGCCTTTTCCATCATCGGCGTGTTCATCGGCGTGATGTTCCTCATCGCCGTCGTCTCCGTCGTGCAGGGGATGAACCGCTACATGACGAACAAGTTCGCCGGCACGATCCTCGGTGTGAACACGTTCCGGCTGCGTCAGTTCCCCGACGTGCAGCTCGGCAACATCACGGACTCGACGTGGCGGGTGTGGCGCCGGCGCCCCCGGGTGACCTACGACGACGCGCAGGCCGTGGCGCGCGGCGTGACCATCCCAGTGCTCGCGGCGTGGGAGTCGAGCACCCGGGCGGCGCTCACCGCCGGCCGGAAGCAGGCGAAGGATGTGCAGGTCACGGCGGCCACGGAGCCGTATTTCGACATCCGTTCCCTCCGGCTCGAGCAGGGCCGCGCCTTTACCGCTCAGGAGGTGGAGGCCGGCGTGCCGGTCCTCGTGCTGGGACATGAACTCGCGAACAAGCTGTTCGAGGGCCAGGACCCGATCGGCCGCGAGGTCAAGATCTTTCAGCTCCCCTACCGGGTGATCGGGGTCGTGGAGAAGCAGGGCAACCTGTTCGGGCTGTCGCTCGACAAATTCGCGGTGGCGCCGGCGAACGCGCCGCTCAAGCGCTACGTCAATCCGCCGCGCGTGGTGGACGCACTGGCGGTGAAGGCCAACTCGCAGCCCGAAATGCGAGAGGCAATGGCGCAGGCTGAAGCGATGATGCGGAGCCGTCGGCACCTGCGGCCGCGCCAGCCGGACGACTTCGCGTTGGAAACTGCGGACGAGGTGCTCGCTTTCTGGGGCAAGATCAGCCGTGTGCTGTTCGTCGCGCTCCCGGGCCTGGTCGCGATCTCGTTGGTCGTGGGCGGGATCGTGATCATGAACATCATGTTGATGGCGGTGGCTGAGCGCACGCGCGAAATCGGCATCCGAAAATCGCTCGGTGCCCGACGGCGCGACATCCTGCGGCAGTTCCTGATCGAGGCCGCCACCCTCGCGACCGTGGGCGCCGCCGGCGGCGTCGCCCTTGGACTCGCGCTCGCCGGCGCCGTGGCGGCGACCACGCCGGTCCCGGCCGCCGTCGCGCCCTGGTCGATCGCGGTCGGCGTGGTGCTCGGCGCCGGCGTGGGCATCATCGCCGGCGTGTATCCGGCAAGCCGCGCGGCTCGCCTCGACCCGATCGCCGCCTTGCGGCACGAGACATGACCGGCCTGTTCGAAGGGGTCGGCATTGCCCTCCACTCGTTGCGCAGCAACAAGTGGCGGGCCGTGCTGACCATCCTCGGCGTCGCCATCGGCGTGATGGTCGTGATGGTGATCGCCGCCATGATCAGCGGGATCAACCGCAGTGTCTCGAACATCTTTGAGTCGATCGCGCCGCGCACTTTCCTCGTGTGGCGCTTCTTCCAAGCGGGGGTCAACGTGTCGGATGGCTCCGATGACTCGAGCCCCTGGCGCCGCAACCCACCGATCAGCGAGATCGAGGCCGACCGCATCGCCCTGCTCCCTTCTGTGCGCTACGTCACTCGGCGTGACGAGAGCTCCGCAACGGTGGAGTTCGCCGACCTGCGGCTCGAGTCGGTCAACGTGGCAGGGTTGTCCGCCCAGTGGGTGGAAGTGAACGGCGGCGACGTCTACCCGGGGCGCACCTTCACGCGGCTCGAGGACCTCGCCAACAGCCCCGTGGCCGTGATCAACCGGAAGCTGGAAGACCAGCTGTTCCGCGGGCGCGATCCGATCGGTCAGTCGATCCGCGTCGCCGGCGTACCGTTCACCGTGATCGGCGTGTACACCCCGCCTCCGAACCTCTTCAGCGGCAGCACGCCGCCCTTCGTCGGGATTCCGCACGGCGCGTTCGCCAAGCACGTGCCCTACTTCAAGGGGTGGATGCGGCTCGCGGTCGCGCCGGCGCCCAGCTACAGCCAGCAGCAGGCGATGGACGAAGTGGTCGCGACGCTGCGCTCGCTCCGAGGCATGAAGCCCGGCCAGGAGAACACCTTCTCGATCGTAACGCAGGACAAGCTGCTCGACTCGTGGAACCAGGTCACAGGGATGTTCTTCCTCGTGATGCTCGTGCTGTCGTCTATCGGGCTGATGGTAGGGGGCGTGGGCGTCGTCGCGATCATGACGATCTCGGTGACGGAGCGCACCCGGGAGATCGGCGTCCGCAAGGCACTCGGGGCGACGCGGCGCGCCATCCTGTGGCAGTTCCTGGTCGAGGCCTCCACGCTGACCCTGGTGGGCGGCGCGGCTGGGATGCTAGTGGGCGGCTGCCTCGCGTTCACCATCTCCCGCGTCACGCCGATTCCGGCACACGTGCCCGTGTGGTCCGTAGTCGTCGCGCTCGGTGCCTCCGCCTTCACGGGGATCGGATTCGGGCTGTACCCCGCCAGCCGGGCCGCGCGGCTCGATCCGGTAGAAGCGTTGAGATACGAATAGCTGACGGCTGACGGCCGAAAGCGCCGTCAGCCATCAGCCGTCAGCTCGAACCCCTGGACCGGCCGTTGTTACATTTCCGGCGCCATGCAGCTCACCGAAGCCGTCCTCCAGGCGCTCAAGACCGCGTGGAGCCACAAGCTCCGCTCGTTCTTCACGCTGCTCGGGATCATCGTGTCGGTCGCGTTTCTGGTGGCGGTGGTCGCGGTGATCCAGGGGATGAACGCTTACGTACGCGAGAACCTGACGGGTGCGATCGTCGGCGTGAACGCGTTTCAGGTCCGGCGCGAGCCCATCAAGTTCGGTTTCATCGACGATGAGGAGTGGCGCCAGATCCAGCGCCGTCCGATCATCGCTCCGGAAGACGTCGCCTACGTGCGCAAGGCGCTCCCCGACGCCATCGCGATCGCGCTGCAATCCGGCTGGCCCACGCCCATGACCGATGTGCTGTGGCGCAACAAGACCGTCGGCGATGTCTTGATCTTCGGCGTCACGGCTCCATTCCAGCTGGTGCAGGACTACGAGTTCGAGGCCGGGGACCCGCTCAGCGACGTCGACGTGCACGAGCGCCGGCCGGTAGCGATCCTGGGCTTCGACGTGGGGCACAAGCTGTTCGACACGCCGGCGCTCGCGATCGGCCAGAAGGTGCGCATCCATGGACAGCAATTCACCGTCAAAGGCGTGATTGCGAAGAAGGGTACCGTGCTCGGGCAGTCGTGGGACGGCTTCGTGATGCTGCCGCTCACCACGTTCGAGGCGCTCTATGGCCGCCGGCAAACGACCGTGATCTCCGTCAAGATGCCGACGGCGACCGCGGTCGCCGATGGGATGGTCCGCGCGGAGGAGGCGATGCGGGTCGCCCACCGGCTGCGGCCCGGCCAGGGAGACGATTTCGCCGTCGACACTGCCGAGGGACTCGTCGAGTTTTGGAAGCGACTCACCAGGGTCTTGTTCACGGTCGTGCCCACGGTCGTCGGCATCGGCATCGTCGTGGGCGGGATCGTGATCATGAACATCATGCTGATGAGCGTGAACGAGCGGACCCGCGAAATCGGCATCCTCAAGTCGGTAGGCGCCCGCCGCCGCGACATCCGCCGCCAGTTCCTCGCCGAGTCCGTCACGCTGGCGCTGCTCGGCGGCCTCCTGGGGGTGCTGGGCGGCGCGGCCATCGCCGCGCTCGTCGATCTGCTCTCGCCGCTCCCGGCGCGCGTCACCACGTGGTCCGTGGCCGTCGCGCTGGCGCTGGGCGCGACCGTCGGCGTCCTGTTCGGCGTGTATCCCGCGGCGCGCGCGGCGCGACTCGATCCGGTGGTGGCGTTGCGGGCCGAATGAAGCTGCATTCGCTGGGCGAGGGGATGGCCATCGCGGTCGAACAGCTCCGCGCCAACAAGCTCCGCTCCGCGCTCACGATCCTTGGGGTGGTGATCGGCGTCGCCACGGTCATGGCGATGGCCTCGATCGTCCAGGGTATCCGCGAACAGATCGTCAACACGCTCGAGGTCGTGGGCCCCACGACGTTCCGCATCTTGCGGTTCTTCTCGCAGACGCCCCTCAACCCCGACGCCCTGCCCCGCGAGGTTCGCATCCGCCCCGTGCTCAAGCCCCAGGAGGCCGAGGCCATCGCGCGGCTGCCGGAAATCCACTACGCGGCGATCTGGTCGGTGGTGTTCGAGCGGCTCGAGTATCAAGGCGTGCGTACCCAGGTGGTCACGGTGTACGGGGCCGACGATCGCTTCATGGAGATCCTCGGGGGCGGGATCCTCGAGGGACGCTCCTTCACTGCGCCGGAAGCCGGGGGCGGCGAGGCCGTGGTGATCCTGGAGCGCTCGGCCGCCGAGCGGGTGTTCGGCCGGATCGATCCCGTGAGCCGCTATCTGCGCGTCGGCGGCCGGCCGCTCCGGGTGGTGGGCATCTGGCAGCGGCCCGCCAACATCTTCGAGCCGCCAGGCCAGGAGATCGCCGCCATCGTCCCGTTCGCCACCGGCCGCCGCCTGTACCGCTACGACGAGACCAGCGCCTTGATCATCCTCGTCAAGCCCCGGCCCGACGTGCCGCTCGGCGTGGCGATGGACGCCGCGACGCTGCAGCTCCGCCGCATGCGCGGCCTGCGGACCGGCGAGCCGAACAGCTTCGATATGATCACCTCCGATCAGGTTCTGGGGGTGTTCGACAAGCTCACCGGCGCCTTTTTCCTCGTGATGCTGGTGCTCTCGAGCGTGGCGCTCATGGTCGGTGGCATCGGCGTGATGGCCATCATGATGGTCTCCGTGACGAGCCGGACTCGCGAGATCGGCATGCGCATGGCCGTCGGCGCCACGCGGCGCGAGATCCTGTGGCAATTCCTGGTAGAAGCGGCGACGCTGACCTTCAGCGGCGGCCTGTTGGGCATCGCCTTGGGCCTGACCACGGGTGAAGGCATCAAGGCGCTGTTCCAGTTCGAGACCTCGGTGCCGGTGTGGAGCGCGCTCGTCGCGTGCGCGGTATCGATCCTGATCGGAATCGTATTCGGGATCGCGCCGGCAGCGCGGGCGGCGCGGCTGGATCCGGTGGAGGCGTTGAGACACGAATGAGTGACACCGTCGACCTTCTTGCCATCGCCGCGCATCGCGACGACGTGGAGTTGACCTGCGGCGGCACACTCGCCAAGGCCGTCCGCGCAGGCCATCGCGTCGGCATCATCGATCTCACCCAAGGGGAAACCGGGACGCGAGGCGATGCCGCGACGCGCGCCGCGGAAGCCGAACGCGCCGCGCAAGCCCTCGGCGTGCACCTGCGGCTCAACGCCGGGCTCCCCGACGCCCACCTCCGGAACGACGAGCCGTCGCGCGCCACGCTCGTGGAGCTCATCCGGGCGACGCGTCCGCGCGTGGTGATTCTCCCCTTCCCTGTCGGCCGGCATCCGGACCATCGGATCGCCTCCGAGCTGGGGCGTGACGCGTGCTACCTCGCCGGGCTCGCCAAGTACGGCGGCGCCGGCGCCCCTCACCGCCCGTTCAAAATCCTGCACGCGCTCGCGTACCGCGAAGATCCGGTCAAGCCGACGTTCGTGGTGGACATCTCGGACTGCTTCGAGGCGAAGATGCAGGCGATCCGCTGCTACGCGTCGCAGTTCGACGGGGCGAAGGCGGCGGGAGAGATCTTCCCGACCGGGCAGGACCTGTACGAGCTGATCCGCGTGCAGTCGGCCCACTACGGCTCGCTCATTCGGCGGCCCTACGGCGAGCCGTTCTTCTGCCAGGAGACGCTGGAAGTGCAGGACGTGCTGCAACTTGGCGTGCGGTCCCTGTAGCCTGTAGATTTTCCGGACATGGCCAAGCGCCTGGTGTATCTCGACAACGCCGCCACCACCCCGGTACGGCCCGAAGTGTTGGAGGCGATGCTTCCCTATCTCGGGAAGGCCGCCTTCGGCAACCCGTCGTCGGCCCATCGGTTCGGCCGGACGGCCCGCGCCGGCGTCGAGGAGGCAAAGCGCTCGGTCGCCGCGGCTCTGGGGGCGGGGGTCGAGCCGGGCCAGGTGATTTTCACCTCGGGCGGCACGGAGGCGGATAACCTGGCCGTCATCGGGTCTGCGCTGGCGGCGCGCGACCGCGGCGGGCCGTTCCGCGTGGCGGTGAGCGCCACGGAGCACAAGGCGGTGCTCGCCGCGGCGCACGCGGTGCGGCACCTGGGCGGCGAGGAGATCATCCTTCCCGTGAGCGCGTCCGGTGTGGTGGAGGAAGCGGCGGTCGAGGCGGCGCTGGCGCGCGGCGTGGCCGTGGTCAGCGTGATGTGGGTGAACAACGAGGTCGGCACGATCCAGCCGGTGGCGGCGCTGGCCGAGCGATGTCGCGCGGCGCGCGTCTGCTTCCATGCGGACGCCGTCCAGGCGTTCGGCAAGGTCCCCGTCTCGCTCAGGGACGTCGGCTGCACCCTCATTACCATCTCCGGCCATAAGATCGGCGCCCCGAAGGGGATCGGGGCCCTGATCGTGCGCGACCGTCACGCGGTCGAGGCGATTATCCATGGGGGCGGCCAGCAGTTCGGGCTAAGGCCGGGCACGGAGAACGTGCCGGGCATCATCGCCCTCGGCAAGGCGATGGAGCTCGCCGCGCAGGAGCAGGCGGAGCTAGCCCGTAGGGTGCGCGCCTTGCGGGACGACCTGGAGCGGCGGCTGCTCGATGTCGTGCCCGACGCCGTGATCCACGGCTCGCAGGCGGAGCGCGCGCCGCACGTGACGAACGTCTCGATCCCGGGGACCGACTCCGAGGCCCTGCTCATGCACTTCGACCTCGACGGCATCGCCTGCTCGTCGGGCTCCGCTTGCTCGACCGGCGCGGTCGAGCCCTCGCACGTGCTCACAGCGATGGGCGTGCCGCGCGAGCTCGGCGTGGCAGCGCTGCGGTTCTCGTTCGGGCGGGACAGCGCCATGGAAGACGTGGACGCGGTGGTCGCGGTGCTCCCGCGGATCGTCGAGAAGGTACGCGCCCTCGCGGCTGTATTGCACCGGTGATGTTAACGCGGAACGCGGAAGGCGGAACGCGGAACAGAAAGGGAAAGTCCCATCCGGGAGGCTGGCAAAGAAGAAGCCCAAAGCCAGCGCGGTCTGTTCCGCGTTCCTCGTTCCGCGTTCCGCGTTGGGGGGGAGGGGTGCGATGAGGGAGCGCGTGCTCGTCGCGATGTCCGGCGGGGTGGATTCGTCCGTCGCCGCAGCGCTGCTTGTGGATGCCGGGTACGACGTCGTGGGCGCCACGATGAAGCTGTTCTGCTACGGCGACCAAGTCCCCGACCGCCCGTGTTGCTCCCTCGACTCGATCACCGACGCGCGGCTCGTCGCCCACAAGCTCGGCATCCCGCACTACGTGCTGAACCTGGAAGACCGGTTCGGCCGCGACGTGATCGAGAACTTCGTGGCGGAGTACGCCCGGGGCCGGACGCCGATTCCCTGCGTGCGCTGCAATTCCTTCACGAAGTTCCGCGACTTCCTGCACCACGCCGACGCGCTGGACTGCGCCTACATCGCGACCGGGCATTATGCGATCGCCCGCGGCGGCGCCTTGTACCGCGGGCGCGACCGGCAGAAGGACCAGTCCTACTTCCTGTGGGGGATCGATCGCGCGGTCGTGGCGCGCATGCTCACGCCCGTGGGCGAGTTGACCAAGCGTGAGACCCGCGCCGTGGCGCGCCGGCTCGGCCTCGTCACCGCCGAAAAGCCCGAGTCGGTCGAGATCTGCTTCGTCCCGGACGACGACTATGTCGGGGTGCTCGAGCGGCGGCTCCCCGCGGATGCCCCCGCGCTCTCCCCCGGCCCGCTCGTCACAGTGGGGGGAGACGTGGTCGGCGAGCACGCCGGGTTCGCCCGCTATACCATCGGTCAGCGGCGCGGCCTCCCCGGCGGCTTCGCTGAGCCAATGTACGTGGTCGCCATCCGGCCCGAGACTCGTGAAGTCGTGATCGGCCGGGGGGACGAGCTGTTCGGCCACGGCGTCACGCTCGAGGACCTGAACTGGCTCGGCGATCCTGCCGCTCCGGGCGACGCGGTCCTCGTGCAGTGTCGCTACCGCGCCGGCGCCGTCCCGGCACGCGTGCGCGAGAGCGTCGGGGACAGCTTGGTGCTCGATCTCGCCCAGCCGGTGCGCGCCATCACGCCGGGACAGTCAGGCGCGCTGTACGACGCCACCCAGCGCCTGCTCGGCGGCGGAGTCATCGCGTAACCGGCTCTGCCACAAAGGCATTCAGCCAGCGCCGCGCCCGTGCGCGGGGTCACTGTATTTCGGGCACCTCGGGGCTACGTTGCAGTCTGCGTTCCCCCTACGCCCACACCGGAGGCAGCATGTCGAGTTCTGGTCGTACATGGCGCGGCTTCGCCGCGGGCGCCGCGCTCGTCGCCGCTGCGTGCGGTGAGAGCGCCGGCCCTGCGCCGACGCTCTCCAACCCACAGCAGCTGAGCTCCGACCTGCAAACGGTCGGCAACGTCTTCCAAACGCCCGCGTTCCAGAGCTTCGCAGCACTGGCAACCGTCCCCGGCTCGCCCGTGGCAGCGTCGGCGCCGGCGGGCGCGCTGCTCAGCGCGGCGCGCGTCGCCGCGCCGCATCGAGGCTCACGGCGCAAGTGATCCCGCCCGACCTCTGGGGGAAGACGTTTGTGTGGGACGTGAACACGCACCAGTACGCCGTCGGCGCGGATCCGGGCCCGAGCACCGGCGTGCGGATCATCCTCTACCAGGTGGATGCGAACGGGGCGGTGATCGAGCCGCCGCAGGCGGTCGGCTTCGTGGATCTCGTCGACCAGAGCTCCGGCAATACCAATCAAGTGCATGTGACTGTGCAGGGTGGGAGGCCCGGCAGTGCGGGGACGACGTATGCGGACTACGTCGTCAGCGCGACGGTCGTAACGAGTGGCACCGGGGCCGTCTCCGAGTTCACCGCCACCGCACTGGGCTCGGTAAGCGATGGCACGCGGACGCTGCATTTCAATGCCGCCTTCCATGCGACGAACCTCGACACTGACAACCCCGACGCGCAGGTGGACGTCACCTGGGACCTCGACAACCCCGCGGTGAGCGTCGCGCTGCACGAGTCGCTCACCACGCCGGACGCGGATCACGTGAATCTCACGATCGATTTCAGCGTGACGCGGGGTGGGGAGACCGTTCGCCTGACGGGAACCGTCTCGGTCGTGGTCTCCACCCAGTCGGTCACGGCGGACCTCACAGTGTACGTGAACGGCGCAACGTTCGCCCGGATCAGCGGCAGCGACGCGACCATCCAGGCCCGGCACCCCAACGGCAGCGCGCTCTCCCAGGACGAGGAAGCGGCAATCGTGCAGATGTTCGTGCTCCCGGACCGCCTGGTCGAAGCGATTGAGCAGCTGTTCCACCCGGCCGAGCATTTCTTGGGCGCCTGAGCCGCGCTCCCAGGCAGCGCCACTCCCCCGTCGGGCTCTGGCCCGGCGGGGGATTCGGCTATATAAGGGAGGCTTGAAGATGGGCTACCGCCTCCTCGCCGACGCGGTCGTGCTGGCGCACACAGCATTCGTAGGCTTCGTGGTGCTGGGCGGGTTCCTCGCCTGGCGCTGGAGCTGGGTGGTGTGGCCGCATGTGCCCTGCGCCGTGTGGGGCGCGGTAATCGAGTACCAGGGCTGGATCTGCCCGCTCACCCCGCTCGAGAACGAGTTCCGGCGGCGGGCCGGTCTCGAAGGGTACGCCGGCGGATTCGTCGAGCACTACGTCATCCCGGTGCTGTATCCCGCCGCACTGACGCGCCCGACGCAGGCGGTGCTGGGAACGTTGGTGGTGGTCGTCAACCTGATCGCCTACGGAGTGCTGCTGCGCCGCACACTCCGAGGAGGGTGACCCGATGCAGACGCGCCGGCACTTTCTGGAATCGATGGTCACCGCGGGGACGGCCATCCCCGTCCTCAGGAACGACGGCCTCGACCAGCTGCGGCGGCTGGCGCGACGTGTGGACGGCCGCCCGCCTGCCGATGTCGCGCAAGACGAGGACTTCTGGCTCGAGGTCCAGCAAGCCTTCACGCTCGACCGCACGATCATCAACCTGAACAACGGCGGAGTAAGCCCGAGCCCGCGCGTCGTGCAGGAAGCGATGCGGCGCTATCTCGACTATTCCAACACGGCGCCGGCGTACACGATGTGGCAGATCCTCGAACCCGAGATCGAGTCGGTGCGGCGCCGCCTCGCGACGAGCTTCGGCTGCGACCCCGAGGAGATGGCCATCACCCGCAACGCGAGCGAAGCGCTCGAAATCGTACAGCTCGGCATCCCGCTGGAGCGCGGCGACGAGGTGCTCACGACGACCCAGGACTACCCGCGCATGCTCACGACCTGGCACCAGCGGGAACGGCGCGACGGGATCGTCGTCAGAGAAATCAGCTTCCCCGTCCCACCCCCCTCTCAGGACGACCTCGCCGAGCGGGTGGAGCGGGCCATCAGCGCCAAGACGAAGGTCATTCATGTCTGTCACATTACCAATCTCACCGGCCAGATCTTCCCGATTAAGAAGATCGTCGAGCGCGCGCGGGCGCGCGGGATCGAGGTCATCGTGGACGGCGCGCACGCGTACGCGCATTTTCCGTTCACGCGCGACGAGCTCGACTGCGACTATTACGGGACGAGCCTCCACAAGTGGCTGCTCGCCCCCCACGGCACGGGCTTTCTGTACGTGCGCAAATCGAAGATCGACAAGATCTATCCGCTCATGGCTGCACCGCCCGAGCTGAACGGCAACATCCGCAAGTTCGAGGAGATCGGGACGCACCCGGCGGCGAACCACAACGCTATCGCCGAGGCGTTGAGCTTCCACGAAGGGATCGGCGCCGAGCGCAAGGCCAGCCGGCTGCGCTTTCTGTTCCAGCGCTGGGCGAAGCGGCTCGACAAGCTGCCGCGGGTCAAGATCCTCACGCCCTACGACCCAGCGCAGTCGTGCGGCCTCGCGAGCGTGGCGATCGACGGGATGGACCCGAACAAGCTCGCCGCGCATCTATGGGACACGCACCGCATTATCGTCACGCCGATCGTGCATAAAGAGTTCAGCTGCATGCGGGTAACGCCGAACGTGTACACGACGCTCGCGGAGATTGACCGGTTCGGGGATGTGATGGAGGAGGTCCTCCGGAAAGGACTTCCCACGTGAGTGTAGGGGCGCAGCATGCTGCGCCCCTACATCGTCGGACCAACCCCCTCCGGGAGGACCGCCACGATCCTGAGCGGCCCCCCACTCCCGCCTCTGATCTTCATCGGCAGCGCGATCACGAACGCCCCGGTCGGGGGCACGGCCGAGAGATGGGCAACGTTCTCGAACGCCGGGATATCCGCCGCGAACAGCGTCTGGTGCGTGTCGAACGTGGTCGACTGCCCGTAGTCGATGCTCGGCGTGTCGATGCCGACGGCGCGGACCTTGCGTCCCACGAGCCAGCGGGCCGCATCGGGATGGATGCCCGGGAAGTGGAGCTCCGGCACCGCCGCCACGCCTGTTTTCGTGGTGCCGAGGTAGCGCGCCCGGTCGGGCCAGCGACTCCCCCACCCCGTGCGGAACAGCACGATCGCTCCTTCCGGAATTCGGCCGTGCGCCTGCTCCCACCCTTCCAGATCGCCAGGGGCGATGCGGTAGTCGCGCTCTGCCTCAGCCTGCCGGCTCACGTCGATCACGTACGCGGAGCCGACGAGCTGAGCGACGGGAATCTGGTCGGTGGTGTGCTTCCCTTCCGCGAAATGGACGGGCGAGTCGAGGTGGGTACCGCCGTGCTCGGCAGCGGCGAAGTTGTTGGCGGCGTAGTAGTACCCTGCGGCAGTGCGTTGCGCCGACACTACCTCGAGCCGGAACGGCTTCGCCGTCGGCCAGTAGATTGTGGTCGAGTCGAAGCCGTAGGTGAGATCGATCCAGCTGGCGTGCGCCAGCTGGTCGGTGAGCGAGGGGCGCGCGCAGGCGACGAGCGTCGTAGCGAGCAGCAGAGGCAGCATTCGGATCATGAGTCGCTCCGTGATGTTCCCGGGCTGAGAGCCCGGGCTCGGCACCGGTGCGTCCTTAAGGACGCGCTCCGGGCCAAGCGCGCCCTCTCAGGGCGCGAATTCATTATGGGCCAACCTGTACGATTGGCAACCCGGTCTTCAGGGCGCTAGAATGACCCGATGAGGCGTCCCTTCATCGCGACGGCGCTCCTGCTCGCCGCCTGCAACGGCACCCCCTCCCGCAAGTCCCGCACGGCCGGCGACTCTCTCACTGAGCGCCAGCGCGACAGCATCCTCGCCAAGTCAAAGATTCCGGGCGCGAGCGCCGTCGGCAAGGCGATGCGGGTCGCGGACTCGACGAGCGCGGGGATTCGGGCGGCCGACAGCGTCACACCGTGACGCGAGCCCTGCTTGGAATCGGTCTCGCGCTCTTGGTCCCCGCCTGCGGGCCGTCCGATCCCTGCCGATCCTCCGAGATGCACCTGCGCAGCCGCTACGCGGCGCGCTACGCCGGCCACTGGGTGGTGGCGCACGGGGACACCCTCACCCTCCCTCAGATGGGCGACCGGTTCAAGCTGACCGCAATGGTGCTCGATACCGCCCGGCGCGTGGTGGGCCGAACGTGCCGCTTCAGAGGTACGCTGGTGTTTCAGGCGCCGCGCGCGGAGACGCTGGCGGTGACGTGGCTGGGCCAGCCGGAGCAGGCCCTCGTGTACGGCTGGCCGGTCGAGCTCGGCCCATTTGCCGGCATTGGCGCCGTGCGGGTGGGCGACTCGCTTGCAGGGGCAATCCTGTTCGACGAGCGGCTGGGCGTGCGAGTGCCGCCCGGCGTGACCGCGCGCTTCGTCGCCGGCCGGGCGCGCTGAGTAGGGGCGCAGCATGCTGCGCCCCTACATATTTACCTCACAGGAGACCCCTATGCCCTTCACCACCGCCGAGCGCGCCGCGATGATCGAGCGGTATGCCCACGGCCCGACACTGCTCAAGCGGGCGCTCGCCAAGGTCCCCCCCGACGCCCTCAAGTGGAAGCCCGCTCCCGGAAAGTGGTCGGCGCATGAGATCGTGGTCCATTGCGCCGACAGCGAGACCAACGCGCACATGCGCCTGCGCTATTTGCTCGCCGAGCCGGAGCCCGTCATCGTGGGCTACGACCAGGACAGGTGGGCCATGACCTTCGACTATCACGCGCACCCGCTCGAGCTGGCGCTGGCGACCGTGGAGGCGGTGCGGGCGAACACCCTGCCGCTCCTCAAGCGCATGACGGACAAGGACTGGCAGAAGACGGGCCGCCATACGGAATCCGGACGCTACGCGACCGAGGACTGGCTCGCCATCTACGCCGAGCACCTCGAGAAGCACTCGCGTCAGATCGAGCGCAACCTCTCCGAATGGAAGAGCCGATGACAGGGTTCTTCTTTCGCCTCGTCATCACGGCGCTCGGCCTCTGGGCCGCCGCGACGATCATCCCAGGAGTGCAGATCGCCGGGGTGGGTAACCTGATCCTCGCGGCGCTGTTGCTTGGGATCGTCAACGCCGTCATCCGCCCGATCATCCTGATTCTCACCCTACCGCTCACCCTGCTCACGCTGGGGCTGTTCATCCTGGTGGTGAACGGGATCTCGCTGGCGCTCGTGGCCTGGATGCTGCCGGGGTTTACCATCGCGGGGCTCGTGCCGGCGATGCTCGGCTCTATCGTCGTCGGGGTCACCGGCTGGCTCGCATCCACGTTCGTCGGCAGCTCGGGCCGCATCGAGCACATCCGCCGCATCGAAGTCACGGGGCGTCGACTCGACTGATGGACCGGCCCGTCGCCGCCGCGCGGTTGACGCCGCGCGAGCGGCGGACGCTCGTGGTCCTGGGCGTCCTCTACGCGGCGGTCGTGATCCCGATCGGCATCCGCAAGGGTGGCGACTTCACCCAGGAGCTGGGCCAGAGCGAGCGGCTGTTGCGCGGCCTGCCGCTCTATAGCGCGAACCCGGAGGGGGGCATCTGGTGGCCGCCCTTCACGGCCTTGGGGCTCGCACCGTTCGCGCTCGTGGCGCGCTGGAGCCTCGCGTTGGCGAAGGCCTGTTGGGCGGTCCTCAATGTCGGCTGCCTCGGCTGCAGCCTGGCGCTCGCGCGACGCTGGACCACGGGGTGGCTGCCCCTGGTGCTGGCGGTCGCCGCGGTTGGGAAACCGCTGCAGAGCAACTTCGAGCACCTGAATCTCACCCCGCTGCTGCTCGCGCTGGTCGTCGCCGCCGCGGCCGATCTCGAGGCACGGCGCGACGGGCGTGCGGGGGCGTGGATCGGCCTCGCCGCCGCGATCAAGGGATTCCCCGCGCTGCTGCTCGTGTACCTCGCCTACCGGCGGCGCTGGCGCGGGCTCGCGGCCGGAATAGCAGTGGGCGGGGCCCTCACCGTGGGCGCCATGCTGCCGTATGGTCCGGTGGACGCCGTGCACGCCGTGCGCGACTGGATGCGACTCTCGAGCGCCGCCACGTCCATCGGACGGTTGGGGACCCAGTCGCTGGCCGGGTTCACGTTCTTCCTCGGCTGGCCCCCGGTCGCCGTCGTGGCACTCGAGCTCGCGTGCGTCGCCGCGGCGCTGGTGGCCTTGCGGCGGAGCGACCCTGAGCGGGACGCCGTCTACGAAGTCGGGCTCGCCGCCGTGATCGCCGTGCTCGCGTCCCCCGTCGCGTGGCTTTACTACTACACGCTGGCGTTTCCGGGCTGGGTGGCCGTGCTCTCGCGCCCACCGCGTTCCCCGCAGCTCAGCGCGCTGCTGCTCGTCGCCGCCATCCTGACGTCGGGACTGTTGACGTTCGGGCTCTATCCGCAATGGTTATGGTTCATCCGCGAAGCGAACTACACCTGGGGCGGCGTGCTGCTCGCCGTCGCGCTCGTGGCGTCTCGCGTCACCCAACCTCAACCGGCACCGCAACCGACATGACCTTCGCCGCCTGCCTGCTCGCATCGCTGTTGGTGCAGCTACCTGCCGGTAAGCTCACGGCCACGCCCACGCGACCGCTCGGCACCCTGCGCGAGCAGGCCGCCATCCAGCAGCAATGGCTGCGCTATCGACTCGACTCGGTGCTCCCCGGACTGATGCGGAAGCACGGCGTCTCGATGTGGGTGATTCCGATGCGGGAGTACAACGAGGATCCGGTGTTCTGGGCCCTCGTCTCCCCGACCACGTTCTTCGCCCGCCGCCGCACCATCTACGTCTTCACCGATCGTGGCGCCGACCGGGGTGTTGAGCGGCTGGCGCTGGGCGGCGCCTCACAGGGCGGTGTGTACGAGGCCTACCACGCACGCGAGACGATCGACCCGTCGATTGGCCGCCGGCCCGAGCTCGTGGGCCAGGCCCAATGGGACCTGCTGCGGCGGGTGATCGAGGAGCGCGACCCCCACACGATCGCCGTCGACATCTCGCACACGCACGCCTTCGCCGACGGTCTCTCCGCCGGCGAATGGGAGCAGCTTCAGACGGCATTGCCCGAGCAGCAGCGCCCGCGCGTCGTCCGGGCGGAGGAGCTGGCACTCGAGTATCAGGAGATCCGCGCCCCGGGCATGCTGCCCGTGTATCGCCGGATGATGGAGATCGTGTGGGGGATCATCGATACAGCGTTCTCGAACCGGGTCATCACTCCGGGCAGGACCTCGACCGACGACGTGGCGTGGTGGATGCGCCAGCGCGTCAACGACCTCGGCTTCGGCACCTGGTTCCATACCGACGTGGACGTGCAGCGGCCGGGGATCGATCTCTCGGATTCCTCCAGCGTGGTGATCCAGCGGGGCGACGTGCTGCACTGCGACTTCGGTCTCACGGCGCTCGGCTTGAATACCGACACCCAGCACATGGGGTACGTGCTGCGCCGCGGAGAGCGGAGCGTGCCCGAGGGCCTGCGACAGGCCCTGCGGAACTCGAACCGGCTGCAGGATCTGCTGCTGGCCGAGATGAAGCCGGGGCGAACCGGCAACGCCGTGCTCGCGGCAGCGCTGGCCCAGATGCGCGCGGCGGGCTTGAATGGCACGATCTACACGCATCCGATCGGGGACCGGGGTCACGGCGCCGGGCCGCTGATCGGGCTGTGGGACCACCAGGAAGGCGTTCCAGGACGGGGCGACGTGCAACTGGTGCCCAACAGCTGGTTCTCCATCGAGCTCCAGGCCACGACGCCGGTTCCCGAATGGCACGACCAGCCGCTGCGCTCAGCTCAGGAAGAAGACGCCGAGCTCGGCGCGGACGGGGAAATGCGCTGGATTTTGCGTCGTCAGACCGAGTTCCACGTGGTGCGATAGAACGGGAGAAGGGAGAAGGGGCGAAGCGGCTGGGAGTGAAGCTCCGGCCGCATGCCAAGACTCACAAATGCGTGGAGCTCGGCCGGCTCCAGCTCGAGCACGGCGCCCACGGGCTTACGGTCGCAACGACCGTCGAGGCGGAAGTGTTCGCCCGCGCAGGCGTGAACGATATCACGTGGGCATTCCCGCTCGACCCCGGTCACATCGCGCGGGTGCGCCGCCTCGCGCAGCAGACCGGCGTAACGCTGCGCGTCGTCGTGGATGACCTCGCCACCGCACGGGCGCTTGCGGGGTCGGGGCTGCATGCCTGGCTGAAGGTGGACTGCGGCTATCACCGCGCCGGCGTCGACCCGTCCGCGCCGTACGCAGTCGAGGTAGCGCGGGAGCTGGGCCGCGAGCAGGGGCTCGTCTTCGACGGGATCCTGAGCCACTCCGGGCACGCGTACCGCACGACGAACAAGCAGGAGGCTGCGCAAGTGGCCGAAGCAGAGCGCGGTGTGATGGTGGGGTTCGCCGAGCGGTTGCGGCGGGAAGGGATTCCCGTGCGCGACATCAGTGTGGGATCGACCCCCGCGATGACGGCGGCGCAGACGCTCGCCGGCGTCACGGAGGCGCGCCCCGGCAACTACGTGTTCTACGACCGAACCATGGTGCTGATCGGCTGCTGCGCGCCGGAAGAGGTGGGGGTGACGGTGCTCGCTTCGGTGGTATCGCATCAGCCCGGCGCGGGGCACTTCATCGTGGACGCCGGTGCGCTCGAGCTGTCGAAGGACGCCGGGCCCGCGCACGTGGGTCCGGCCGCCATGGGCGCGGTGCGCGGAGCTCCGGAGCTGACGGTCGCGACGCTGTCACAGGAGCACGGGCTGATCCGGGCGGAGTCGCCCGGCGTCCTGGAACGCCGTTTCAGGGTGGGCGAACGGCTCGAGATCGTCCCCAATCATTCCTGCCTCACCGTGGCGCACTTCGATGAGTACCATGTGGTGCGCGACGGACAAGTCGTGGACCGTTGGAAGATCGAGCGGGGGAGGTAGGCGCATGGGGACGTGTGACCCTCGCCAGTGTGAGCGTCGTCATCGAGCGCGCGGCCATCGCTCGCTTCTCTTCCTTGTGACTTCTCTTGAGCGACCCATATCATGAAGATCTTACTGCGGCATCTAGTGCTCTGCGCGCTACCCATCCTGTTCGGGGCCGGCGCGGGCTATGGCTTCACGACGATCCAAGGGTCCTGCGGCGCCATGGTCGGCGCGCTGTTTGCTGCCAAGTGCGTTGGGCGGCAGCGCGAGTACCTGGCGAGGTTCCAGCTCGCCGGGGCAGGGTTCGGCACGGTGCTCGCGGCCACCCTGGGTACGTGGCTGGAACATCGCCGCCGTCGCGCCGTACAACGGACAACTTCTGAAGTACAGCGGACAACTCTTGAAGGAGAGCCATCATGAAGCACATCGGGGCGATCGTGGCGCTGTCCCTGCTCGCCGGCCGGGGGCTCGCCGCGCAGGATACCACCAAGGCGGCGCCCGCCCCCCCTCCCCCCCCCGCGGCCAGCCCCAGTGTCAGCGTCGATGAGGCAGCCGTCGCCAAGGGCGTAGTGGATCGGGTGCCGCAAGACACCGGTTCCGTGTTCCCGGTCGACGTGGGCCAGCTCGTGCTCTGGACCAAGGTGAGCGGCGCCACGTCTGGCGGGGAGACGACGATCCACCACGTGTGGTTCCATGGCGACACGCAGGTAGGCGACGTCGAGCTTCATGTCGGCGGGTCGCCGTGGCGCACTTGGAGCAAGAAGACGGTCCCCGCGGATTGGACAGGGGCGTGGCACGTCGAGGTGCGGGACGCGGCCGGAACCGTACTGAAGCGAATCGATTTTACGGTGGGTCAATAACGGGCGTGGTAGGACGCTACGACGCTACGTTGTAAGACGCGACACCCTTATGGAGCTCTGCACAAGTAGCGCGACGTCGGGGGTGGGGGCGTCGCGTCACCTATGCAGGGCTTCCTTATGACGTAGCGTCGTAGTGTTGTAGGGCTGCGGTCACCGCAGCGTCATCCACGCCGCTAGCGCTGCCGTCTTCTCATCGGCTCGCCACGGCCCGTCGATCGCCCGGCCGAGCTCTGTCACTGCCTGTTTCAGCTGTGCTTGGGAACGGCGGAATACCGTCGCCCCTGCCGGATAGGCGTTACGCTCGATCAGGACCGAGGACTTCAGGCCGAGCGACCGGCAGGCCTGCTCGAGCACCGTCCGGAACAGTCGCCCCTCGAGCGCGTGCGCGCGGATGTGGTCGTTCGCGATCCGCGCGGGATCGATCTCGCTGCCGACGACGAGCGCCACGCGACGCACTGGGTGACCTGTCTTCCGGTACTCCTGCAGCAGCTGCCGCACCGACTGCCGCGTGACCCTCTCCACTACCCTGCGGAGGCGCTTCTCGATCTTCGCCCCGTTCGCTCGCGATGCTCCCATCACGGCGTGGTACGGCTGGCGAGAGGTCGGAACCGCCGGGTCACTCAATTCGATCACGCGCCGGTCGACCACGCGCGGCGCCCGCGCCGGGCCCGCCAGCAGAACCGCGGTGGCCCAGCCGGACTTCACGCGGAATCCCAGCGCGGCCTGCATCACGGTGACGGCGCGACGCGCCGGCTGAGGTGCTGCGCCCACAGCCAACGCCACAGCTCGGGCTCGTTGTAGGCTGATTCCCAGGAGTTGTGCCCGACGCCGGCGTACTCCGTATAGCGCACCGGCGCGCCTACCCGGCGCAGCGCCTCCGCCATGTTGCGCGATTCCGTGACGGGCACGGCCCGATCCTCCGCGCCGTGAAACAGCCACACGGGCATGGAGGCGAGCCGGGCCGCGACGTATGCGTAAGGATCCTGGGCGTCGGACGGAACGGGCGCCACCCGGATGCTCGAGAAGCCGCTCGGGGGGCGGACGCCAGCGCACACGGGCACCAGCGCGGCGAACCGGCCAGGGTACTCGAGCGCGAGTTGCCAGGTGCCGTAGCCGCCCATCGAGAGACCGGTGAGATACACGCGCGCGGAATCCCCGTGGAACTCGAGCAGCGCCGCATCCAGGGCCTGCATCGCCGCGCGCGCCGGGGCACCGCTCCAGACGCTGTCCGAAGGCGCCTGCGGCATCACGACCACAGCCGGGAACGATTCGGCCCGGCCCCTTACCACGGGCCCGAGGCCGACCATCGTCTGCAGCTGGCCGTCCATGCCGCGCTCCCCAGCCCCGTGCAGGGAGAGGATGATGGGCGGGCGCGCCCCTCGGTCGGTGCCGCGCGGCACGAACACCTGGTAGCGGTACAGCATGCCGTCCACGGTCGTCGTCCGCGCGACGAACCCGGTCGCCGCGGGGGTCGTGCCGCCGGGCCGCGCGGCGTGGCAGGCGAAGCCTGCAAGCAGCAGGCTCGCCACAGCACAGGCTCGCGCGAACTTGATGCGGATCAGCAGGTTACTCGGAATCATATCGCTGCCTGGTCAGTTGCACGAGTGGAACACTACGGTATTTGGTCGCGTGCTGCGAGCATCAGTGTCGGAGCTGAGCCAGTTCGTTGGCGACTGCAACCAGGTCGTGGCCATTGACCCGCTCGACGACAGTGTACCAGTGATCATTGACAGTGCTCGGATACATGGCGCCGAGGATCCCGCCAGCGATGGACGCGACGGAGTCACTGTCTCCGCCGATGTTCGCGGCCAAGAGGATTGCTGCTTCCGCCGACTGCATCACTGTCGCGAGTCCTAACGCCAACGGCACGATCGTGAGGGGCTGATTCGGAAAGCAGCACGCGGCCGTCTCTACCGGTCGAAGTGCAGGCAAGCGCCTGAGCTGGTCATGCACACTGCGAATCGCTGTTGCGAACGCAGGGGCGGCGTGGCCCGGCCACCGACTCTCGGCTTGCGCCGCCGCGCGTTCGGCAAACTCCAGTACCTGTTGTGGGGAGGCCTCATCGATAGCTGCCGACACCGCGGCGGCGGTGGCGGCTGCGGCAGCGACCGCGAGTGACCCGCCATGCGTTGAAATCGCTGCTTCGCGGGCGCCGTTAACGAGATCGTCCAGGCGGTTCGAGGTATAGAAGACGCCCACCGGCGCGACCCGGATTGCGGCTCCACAGCCGTCATGGTTCCTCGCGATCCGCGTGGGGTCGGCGGCCTGATGAAATTCCCATAGGGACTTGACACCCGGATGTACACTTTTCGTGCATCGGAGCATCTCCCGACCGACGCTCGAGTGCGAAACGTTCCGTTCGGAGATGATGGCTCGGGCGACGGCGAGGGTCCGCTCGGTATCGTCCGTCGTCTCGCCGATCCGCCACTCGTGTTTCGAATTCCTCGCGTATCGGGGAATTATCGCCCCGGGGGTGCCTTCGAACCCGCGGATGCCGCGGGGATACCAATGGAGGACCTCGTCATGCAATAGCGTCTCCGTCTGCTTGCCGATGGCGTCACCGGTCGCGATACCCTTCAAGCAGCCGACGACGCGACCGGTGACAGTGACGGTCATGGGGGGAGGTGGAAGAACGCTCGGCGAAATCCAGCCGTTCCTGCGTTTCTGCTAGCTCCTGTTGGAGGTCCTGGACACCACGTTCAAGGGCCTCGAACCGCGCAGCGATGTCGGTCGATAGTGATTCTGGACGACTGGCACGCAGACGAGCGATCTTGACCGCCGCGACAGCAATGATCGCCACGATTGGTATGAGTGGCACAAGAAAGTCAGGGTTCATGTGGCCTTCCTGATCTAGGCCTGAGACTCGCTGCGCTGCCTAACGAATCTGGCTTAAGTGGCGCGGCGGCGCCCGCCAGCCTTCCGCGCTTGGCAGGGCGCTAACATGTTTGACGCACCGTGTCAAGTATGCTATTGCCCTTGTTAGGCCGCCTGCCCTTAACCGCCAACGCGACCTTCCGCTCGCGTGTGCTCACGAAGAAAATCCCGCACCAGATCCAGCTTCGTCAGATCCTGCCACATGATCGGCAGTGTGCCATCGCGGCGTATCGTAAGTGATCTGAACATGCCGACAGCGTCGGAACCGGTAAGAAAAATACCAGACACAGCCGCCGAATCCGAAGACGTAGACGCGCTTGTGGTCGTAGCGACGAGCGACGGGCTGCAACACCGGGGACCGGGCGACGTAGTCCTTGAGCCAGAGAAGCTGTGCGGCGATCGGGTAGAGTTCCTCGGGGCCCGGCTCGCCGCTGCGGAGCATGTCGCGTACCGCGCGTCCGTTCGCCACACAGCTGACATTTCATCGCGACTGGGGATACGGGACGCAGGCGGCCTAACGGAACGCGCCCGGTGGCGCGGAGCGGGCCGCGCATCTATTCGGCCGGCGATACTTGGGTCCGTTTCCAACAGTCATTGACCCATCCGCGTCGCCGGATCCCAATGTTCGTCCGCCTTGCCGTCCTTGAAACGCCACATATCAAACCACGTCGTCGTGTAGGTCTTTGAGGAATCTTTGGCGTCCTTCAGCTCGCGCACATACGCGACCACCACGAGATCGCCCTCCGCCACCACCGACACGACCTTCGTCTTCATCTTCTCCGGCATTGGTACGGGCTTCACCTTCAGGACCTCGGTGAAGTACTTCACCACACCAGCGCGTCCGGATGCCGCGTTCGGATTGTGCTGGAGGTACCGCTCCGTCAAGTACTTGGCCGCCAGTTCCCAGTGCCCCGCCTCAAGCAGGTCTTTTACGACGTGGTAGGCGGCCTGCTTGTTCGTATTGAGCTTCGGGTCGCTGCTGTGGAACAGGGCCTCCGGATCGCTCGCGCCAGCAACGGGGTCTTGTGCGTACAGCGAAAGGCTGCCGGCCACCAGGGCGGCGGCAAGTGGGAGGGGTAGACGACAAAGCATGTGTCCCTCCTTTGTAGAGAGCTCTCCAAGGCTGCGGGCGTGGTCCGCCTAACGGATCGCGCTTAAGCTGCGGGCGACTCGCTCGCCGGCGCAAGGGTGAGGGACGAAGTCCGTGCCCCGCCAGGGGCACAACACTCCGCTTCCCTTGAGCGATCAACGCCCGCCAGCTTCAAGCGCTTGTTAAGCAGGGCGGATTCATATAGTAAGTGCAACAGGGTCCCCAAAGAGAAAGGTGACCTGGCAGACGGTAGTCTTCTGTTCTCCACCAAGAGAAAGAAGCCTGCCATGACGTACCGCCAGATCACCTTCGCCGAAAGATACACGCTGGGCCTGCTCCGCCAGGGCGGCCTGGCCCCGGCC
>QHTT01000076.1 GCA_003220935.1 Gemmatimonadota bacterium | reverse complement strand
CTCGTCGCGGAGCGCACCGGCGTCTACTCGTTCTCCTACTTCCACCTGATGGGCAACGTCGGTGAGCTGGGAACGGTGGCGTTCTGGCTGTTCGGCGCCTTCTTCCTCGCGTTCGCAATCAAGGTCCCGATCTTCCCGTTCCACACCTGGCTCCCCGACGCCCACGTGGAGGCGCCGACCGCGGGCTCGGTGATCCTCGCCGCGGTGCTGCTCAAGATGGGGACGTACGGCTTTTTGCGATTCGCGCTGCCGCTGTTCCCCCGGGTGGCGCTCCACCCGGCGGTGCAGACGGCGATCGTCACGTTGTCGTTGGTCGGGATCATCTACGGCGGGCTCGTCGCCATGGTGCAGCCCGACTTCAAGAAGCTGATCGCCTATTCGTCGGTGGCGCACCTGGGATTCGTGATGCTCGGGATCTGGGCCCTGACACTGCAGAGCGTCCAGGGAGCGCTCATGGTCATGATCAATCACGGCATTTCGACGGGCGCGCTGTTCTTTCTCGTCGGCATGCTGTACGAGCGGCGACACACCCGGCTGATCGAGGCGTTCGGCGGGATCGCCAAGGTCGTGCCGCTCTTCGCCGCCGTGCTGACCATCGTGTCGCTCTCGTCGATCGGCCTTCCGGCCACGAACGGCTTCGTGGGCGAGTTCCTCGTGCTGCTCGGCGCGTTCCGGACGTATCCCGCGGCCGCCGGCATCGCCGCGGTGGGCGTGATCGTGGCGGCCATGTACCTGCTCCCCGCGCTGCAGCGCGTGATCTACAACCCGCTCGACAAGCCGGAGAACGCGGGGCTGACGGATCTGTCGGCGCGCGAGCTCGCGGTGCTGCTCCCGCTCGTCGCCTGCATCGTGTGGATCGGCGTGTATCCGGCGCCGCTGCTGCGTCGCATGGAGCCGAGCGCGCAGCGCTTCATCGAGTCGGTCCGGCCCGCGCCCGGCCCCGCGGCGGCGGCGCGATGAACCTCGACTTTCAGGCGCTCGACCTGTCCCGCACCGGCGACCTCCTCGTCGCGCTCGCGCCGGAGCTCGTGCTTACGCTCGCCGCGCTGCTGGTGCTCCTCGTGGTCGCCTGGCGGCACCGCACTCCCGAGGATCTGCGCCTCGCCGGCTGGCTGACGCTAGCCGGGCTCGGCGCCGCCGGCTTCGCCGCCTGGTTCCTGTGGTGGCAAGCCGCCCGGGCGGCGGGCATCCCGGCCATGATCGCGGTGGACGACTTCCGGTTCGTGGCCGACTGGCTGTTCCTCGGCACGACCGCGCTCACGGTGCTCGTCTCGTTCGACTACCTCGAGCGCGAGGAGCTGTGGGTGCCCGAGTACTTCGCGCTGCTGCTCTTCGCCAGCCTGGGGATGATGCTGATGGCCGGCGCCCAGGATCTGATGGTGCTGTTCCTCGGCCTCGAGCTCATGTCGATCGCGCTGTACGTGCTCGCGGGCAGCAGCCGGCGCAGCGCCGCGGGAGCGGAGGCGGCGCTCAAATATTTCCTGTTGGGCGCGTTCGCCTCCGGCTTCCTGCTGTACGGCATCGCGCTCGTGTACGGCGCGACCGCCACCACGAACCTCACCCTGATCGGCGTGCAGATCGCGACGCTCGGCCTGCAGCACAGCGCGATGTTGCTGATCGGGCTCGGACTGCTGCTCGTCGGGTTCGGCTTCAAGGTCGCCGCGGTGCCGTTCCACATGTGGGCGCCCGACGTCTATGACGGCTCGCCGACGCCCATCGCCGGGTACATGGCGACGGCCGTGAAGGCGGCCGCCTTCGCGGCGCTGTTCCGGGTGCTGGGCGAGGCGTTCGCCGCCGTCCCCGCCTGGCACGCGATCGTGTGGTGGCTGGCCGTCGCCACCATGGTGGTGGGCAACCTGATCGCGCTGGCCCAGCGCACCCTCAAGCGGATGCTCGCGTACTCGTCGATCGCGCACGCCGGCTACCTGCTCGTCGCTGTGGCGACCGGGACCGGAGCCGGCGCGGCCGCATTCCTCTTCTATCTGGTCGCGTACACGCTGATGACGCTCGCGGCGTTCGCCCTGCTCGCCGCCAAGGGAACGAACGGGGAGCGTGACGTCCGGATCGACGATCTCGCGGGGCTCGCCCAACGGCGGCCCTGGCTCGCACTCGCCCTGGCGGTGTGCATGCTCTCCCTCCTCGGCTTCCCGGTCACCGCGGGCTTCATCGGCAAATGGTACATCCTGGTCGCGGCCACTTCGTCGGGACAGGTGCTCCTCGCGGCGGTCCTGGTGCTCGCCAGCGTGATCTCGGCAGGCTACTATCTTCCCGTGATCATGGCGATGTACATGCAGCCCGAGCCCTCCGCCGACGCGCATGCCGGCATGCGGCTCGGCCGGCTCGGCAGCGCCGTCGTGGCGGCGGCCGTCGCCGGCCTGCTGTTCTTGGGCGTCCGACCGAACCGGCTGCTCGACATCGCCCGGGTGAGCGGCGCCTCGGTCCGGGCGGCGCCCGCAGTCTCGTCGGACGTGCCGCCCGCTCCCCTCCGAGAGCCGACGGGCCGCTGAGGCGGGCAGGTCCCATGCCGCTCCCCGCCACCATTTTTCGCGAGTACGACATCCGCGGCATCGTGGGCGACCAGCTCACGGCCGACGGGGCGCAGGCGATCGGACAGGGGGTCGCTACCCTCGGCTGGGAGCGGTTGCGGCGGGCGCCGCGGATCGCCGTGGGCCGTGACAATCGGCCCTCGGGCGGCGGGCTCGCCGAGGGGCTGCAAGCCGGAATCGCCGCCGCCGGCGGGCACGCGATCGACGTCGGCATCCTGCCCACTCCGGCGCTGTACTTCGCCACTCACGTGCTCGAGGTCGACGGCGGCGTGCAGGTCACGGGCTCGCACAATCCGCCGCAGTTCAACGGGTTCAAGGTCGTACTGTCGGGCGAGGCGGTGGCCGGTCCGGAGATCCAGCGCCTGCGCCGGCTGATCGAAGATGGCGACGCCGCCGGCCGTCCGGGGGGCACCCGCCAGCGCGACGACGCCGTGCTGCCGCGCTACCGCGATGCGATCGCGCAGCGCAACAGCCCGCTCGCCCGGCGCGTCAAGGTCGTCGTCGATTGCGGGAACGGCGTCTCCAGCGTCGTCGCGGTCGACACGCTGCGGCAGGTCGGCGCGGACGTCGTACCGCTGTTCTGCGAGTCGGACGGGACGTTCCCGAATCACCATCCCGATCCCACCGTGGTCGAGAACCTGCGCGACCTGCAGGCCGCGGTGCGTCGCGAGCACGCGGAGCTCGGCATCGCGTTCGACGGGGATGGCGACCGGATCGGCGCGGTGGACGAGCAGGGGCGCGTCCTGTTCGGCGATCAGCTGCTGGTGCTGCTGGGCCGCGACCTGGCGCGCCGGATGGGCCCCGGACACCCGGTGATCTTCGACGTGAAGTGCTCGCAGGTGCTCGCGCAGGAGCTCACGCGGTCCGGGTTGCGACCGACGATGTGGAAGACCGGTCACTCGCTGATCAAGCAAAAGATGAAGGAACTCGGGGCCCCGCTCGCCGGCGAGATGAGCGGCCACATGTTCTTCGGCGGTGATTGGTACGGGTTCGACGACGCCTTGTTCGCCGCCGCACGCCTGCTGCAGTACGTGGCGGAGCTCGGCGGCCCGCTCTCGCGCCTGCTCGCCGATCTCCCGGCCACCGTGTCCACTCCGGAAGTACGGGTCGACTGTGCCGACGAGCACAAGTTCGCCATCGTCGAGCGCGCCGCGCAGCACTTCGCCGCTCGCTACCCCGTGTCCACGCTGGACGGCGTCCGCATCACGTTCCCCGACGGCTGGGGGCTGGTGCGCGCGTCGAACACTCAACCGGTCCTGGTGCTGCGGTTCGAGGCGGGCAGCGAGTCCGCGCTCGCCGCGTACCGGGCCGAAGTGGAGGATTGGCTCGCCGCGCAGGGCGTCCGACCGTGACGCGCCCGGCCCGGCGGTCGTGGCTGGTCGCCGGCGCCGCCGCGCTGGTCGTCGTGCTGGTGGGGGGTCGCTGGCTGGCCCTCGAGACCGCCGAGCGGGCGTGGGCAGCGAGCGTCCCGGGCGGTCAGGTGTACGTGGTGGGGCATGACGTCGCCCGGCTGGTGAGCGGGCTGATCCTGCTGCTCGCCGTCGCCTGGGGCACCGGCAACGTGTTCTTCGTCTACCGCGCCATCGGCTCCGTCCAGCTGCCGCGGCGGCTGGGTGATCTCGAGATCGTGGAAGCGGTGCCCCAGCGCGTGCTGCTCGGTGGTACGCTCGCGAGCGGTCTCGCCTTCGGCTTCCTGCTGGCCCTCGGCACGGGCGACTGGTGGATGGCGGCGCGCCTCGCGGCGCGTCCCCCGCGCTTCGGCGTCGTCGACCCGCTGCTCCATCGGGACTTGGGCTTTTATGTCGGTCGGCTCCCCTGGCTCGAGCGCATGCACGGACTGCTGCTCCTGGCGGGTGTGACGGGCACGCTCCTGGTCGCCCTGCTGTATCTCGGCATGGGCTCGCTGCGGTTCCGTCGCTGGCTCCCTCAGGCGAGCGCACACGCGCGGGGCCACCTCGGCTTGCTGCTCGCCGCCACGGCGCTGGCGCTGGCGTGGGGCGCGGTACTCGATCCGGCGGAAACCGTGGCGGGGTTGCACGGCGCGCTCGACCGCGCCGCGCTCGAGGTGCGCCTCCCGGCCGCCCCCTTGGTGACGGCATTCGCCCTCGTGGCGACGCTCGCGAGTCTCGTGTGGGCGCTGCGCGACGGGCCCGCGCTGCTCTTCGCGAGCTGGAGCGTCCTGCTCGGCGCGGTGGGCATCGTCTACGTGGTGGTCCCCGGCGTGTGGCGTGGCGCCGGCCCGCAGACGGCGGCGCTCGCCGTGGAGCAGACGCGACTGGAGCGACTGGCCTTCGGCGCCGACTCTCTCGTGGACCGGGCGCCGCCGGCGTGGCCGACCGCGGAGGCGGCGGTCACGGCGTTGCCGCTGTGGGACCCCGGGCGTGTCGGCGCGGCGACTGCCCGTCGGGCGTCGGAGCTGCTGGGCCCGCGCAGCGAGGTCGCGGGGATTGCGGTGTCCGCGCACGGACCCGGCGGCGGCCGCGCCAGCTGGCTGGTGGCTGCGATGCCGGACCTCGACGCGCTCGCGCGCACCCAGCCCGCGCCCGGGTGGCCCGAAATTCACCGCGGCGCCTGGGCCCGCGCCGGCCCGCCGCTCGTCGCCGTAGAGGCAGACAGCGGCCTGCGGTTCGCCCCCGTCGCGACGCACGACTCGACCACCTGGTTCGGGCCGGGCTTTCGCGAGTTCGCCGTGGCGGCTCCCGACAGCTGGCCGTCGCTCCAAACGTCGGGCATCCCGCTCGCCGGCTCGTGGCGGCGCACCGCGCTTGCCTGGGCGTTGCAGAGCCCGGAGCTGACCCGCAGTGAGACCGATGGGTTGCTGCTCCTGTGGCGTCGCGACGTCGTGGAGCGGCTCCAGCGGCTCGCGCCCTTCGCCGCGTTCGACGCCCCGGTGCCCCTGCTGGCGGAGGGCACGCTCTGGTGGGTCACCTACGGCTACCTCGAGTCGGAGGCGTTCCCGCTGGTGCGGCGCGTGGAGTGGCAAGGGCGGCCCGTGCGCTACGTGCGCGCGGGGCTGCTCGGCACCGTCAGCGCGGCGAGCGGCGCGACGCTGCTCTATCTGGCGCCCGGCGCCGACTCGCTCGCCGCTGCGTGGGCCCGCATTCTCGATCCGCTGGTTCGGCCGACCGACAGCCTGCCGGCGGCGCTGCGCTCGCAACTGCCGTATCCGCGCCAGACCTTCCGCATCGCAGCGGCTCTGGTGGCGCCGCCGCGACCCGACTCGGCCGCGTGGCTGCCCCGCCCGCGGGAGCCGTTCGAGCTCGTCGCACCCGGGACCGACGGCGGTCGCGACCCGCGCGCCTGGACCGCTCAGGGCTTCGAGACCGGGACGCAGCGCGAGTTCGCGGCGCTCGTGGCCGCGACGATCGGACCGCGCGGGCCGGAACTGTTCGCCTGGCGCCTGAGCCCGGCGGTGCGCCTGCCGAGTCTGCTCGTGGGGTCACCCCAGCCGCCCACGGCGCCCGGTGTGCTGCGGCTGTGGAACGTGGGCGGGGGCCTGTTCTCGGAGCAGGCGCTGTTCAACGAACCCACGCCCGGCGGCCCGCCGGCCGGCATCGACACTGTATTCCTCACGTGGAGCGACCGGCGCGGCCAGGGCGCGACGCCGTGGGCCGCCTTGCGCGACCTCTTGGCCGCCGCACGCGGCGACCGGTTCGCGGCGGACACCTCGCTCGCCGGGCGCTGGGAGGAGGCGCGCCGCCTCGCGGCACAAGCCGACGCCGCCCTCGCCGCCGGGGATCTCGAGGCCTTCGGACGCTACTACCGACAGCTCAGGCAGCTGCTCGATCAGGGCCGGCGCGCGCTTGCTCCCGCCCCGGCCCCGCGCTAGGTTGCGCCGCCGTGATTCCGGGGACGATCGTCGTGGCGCTGGGCGGGAACGCGGTCGCGCCGCCGGGCGAGCGGCCCACCATCGGGAACCAGTTCCGCCACACCCGCGAGAGCCTGGCGCCGATCGTGGACCTCGCGCGCGAGGGATGGGCGATCGCCCTCGTGCACGGCAACGGCCCGCAGGTGGGCGACGAGCTGGCGCGCAACGAGCTCGCCGCCGACCAGGTGGAGCCGCTGCCGCTGGGCGTGCTGGTCGCGGCGACGGCGGGGTGGATGGGCTACATGATCCAGCAGTCGCTTCAGAACGCCCTCGCCCGTGTAGGCGTCGAGCGGCAGGTCGTCACGCTCGTTACGCAGACGTTGTGCGACGCGAACGATCCGAACCTGCGCATCCCGACCAAGCCGATCGGGCACTCACTCGACGCGACTCGAGTGGCGCGGCTCCTGGCACGCGCCGTTCCGGTCCGGGAGGAGCAGCCTGGCCGCTGGCGGCGGCTCGCGCCGAGCCCGAAGCCGATCGCCGTGGTGGAGCGGGACATGATCCACCACCTGGTCGCCGCCGGGCACATCGTCGTCGCATGCGGGGGCGGCGGGCCGCCCGTCTACAACGACCCGGTCCTGCGCTTCGAGGGGATCGACGCGGTGGCCGACAAGGACCGCGTGGCGGCGATCCTGGGTCGCGAAATCGGCGCCGATGTACTGCTGATCCTCACTAACGTGGACGCCGTGTACCACGGGTTCGGCACCAAGCACCAACGGGCGATTCGGCACCTCGACCTCCCCAGCGCAGATCATCTGCTTGCCGGGAAGGAGCTCGGCACGGGAAGCATGCGCCCCAAGGTCGAGGCGGCGGCGGACTTCGTACGGGCGGGCGGGGGACGCGCCATCATCGCCGAGCTGGCTCATGGGCTCCCGGCATTGCGGGGGGAGGCCGGCACCACGATCACCTTGGAGCACGCGTGAACCTGCACGAGTATCAAGCGCGGGACATCCTCAAGCGCCACGGCATCCCCGTCCCGGACGGCGAGGTCGCCGAGAGCCCGGCCGAGGCCCGCGCCATCGCGCAGCGCCTGGGCGGGAAGGTCGTGGTGAAGGCCCAGGTGCACGCGGGGGGGCGGGGCAAGGCAGGGGGCGTGAAGCTCGCGGCGAACGCCGACGCAGCGGCTGCGCAGGCGTCCCAGATCCTGGGGATGACGATCAAGGGGCTCACCGTGCACAAGGTGCTGGTGACGCCCGCGGCCGACATCGCGTCGGAGAGCTACGTCGGGATCATCGTCGACCGCGCCTCGCAGCGCCCCGTGCTGATGGTGAGCGCCGCGGGCGGCATCGATATCGAGGAAGTGGCAGCCACGACGCCCGAGCGGATCCACCGCGTCGCGATCGACCCGCGCTACGGGCTCCTCCCCCATCAGGCGCTCGGCCTCGCCCTCCGGCTGTACCGGGACGTCGGCCAGGCGCGCAGCGCGGCGGGGATCATGGGAAATCTGTACGCCGCGTGCTACGCGGTCGGTGCGTCGCTGGTGGAGATCAACCCGCTCGTCGCCACGCCGGACGGGAACATCCTCGCGCTCGACGCCAAGCTGGTGATCGACGACAACGAGCTCGACCGCAGGCCCGAGATCGCCGCCCTGCGGGACGCCTCAGCTGAGGCGCCGTCCGAGGTACAGGCGCGGCAAGCGGGGCTCACCTTCATCAAGCTGGAGGGGTCGGTCGCCTGCTGTGTGAATGGCGCCGGGCTCGCGATGGCGACGATGGACCTGGTCCAGTTCTACGGCGGCGCCCCCGCCAATTTCCTCGACATCGGGGGCAGCTCCAACCCGCAGAAGGTCGTCGCCGCGCTGCGCATCATTACCGCCGACCCACACGTGAAGGCGATTCTGTTCAACATTTTCGGCGGCATCACCCGGTGCGACGACGTGGCGAACGGCATCGTGCAGGCCACGCAACAGTTTCCCCTCCACGTCCCGCTCGTCATCCGGCTCACCGGCACGAACGAGGCGGAGGCGGTGCGTATCCTCACCGCCGCCGGGTTCCCGGCGCTCACCGACATGGACGAGGCCGTGCAGCAGGCGGTCGCGCGGGCGCGGGCCGCGTGAGCGTCTTCATCGACCAGGGCACGCGCCTCCTGGTCCAGGGAATCACCGGCCGCGACGGCTCGTTCCACACGCGCCAGATGATCGGCTACGGCACCAAGGTCGTGGCAGGCGTGACGCCGGGGAAGGGTGGACAGCTGTTCGACGGCGTGGTGCCGGTGTTCGACACGGTGGCGGACGCGGTGCGCGACACCCGGGCCAACACCGCCGTGATTTACGTGCCGGCCGCCGTCGCCGCCTCGGCCATTTACGAAGCGGCCGACGCCGGGCTCGGCCTGATCGTCTGCATCACCGAAGGCATCCCCGTGCTCGACATGACCAAGGTGCTGCCCTATTTGCACGAACGCGGCGCGCGGCTCATCGGCCCCAACTGTCCCGGCCTGATCTCGCCGGCGCAGAGCAAAGTCGGGATCATCCCGGGCAACATCTGCAAGCCTGGACGCATCGGGGTCGTGTCGCGGAGCGGCACGCTCACCTATGAGATCGTGCACCAGCTCTCGACCCACGGGTTCGGCCAATCCACCTGCATCGGCATCGGCGGCGATCCGTTGATCGGGACGCACTTCACCCACTGCCTCTCGGCGTTCCAGGCGGACCCGGAGACAGACGCCGTCGTGATGATCGGCGAGATCGGCGGCACCGACGAGCAGCAGGCCGCCGAGTTCGTCGCCAAGGGGATGACCAAGCCCGTGATCGGCTTCATCGCCGGGCAGACCGCCCCTCCCGGGCGCCGCATGGGTCACGCAGGCGCGATCATCTCGGGCTCGAGCGGCACGGCGGCGGAGAAGATGGCGGCGTTCGCGCGCGCCGGAATCGCGGTGATGAAGCGGCCGGCCGACGTCGCGCCACTCTTGAGGGAACGACTGTGAAGCTCACCGACGTCTTGAGCCCCGAGCACGTCATCGTCCCGCTGCGCGCCGGCACCGTCAAGGAGGCGACCGAGCGGCTCGCCGAACAGCTCATTCAAGCGGGCGCCGTGGCCGAGCCCCAGCGTCTCAACGCCGTGATCCGCCACACGTGGCCCGAGGACATGGTGTCGGTCGGAGAGCACGCCTTCCTCCCGCACTTCCGCACCGAGGCGGTGCGCCGTCTCGTCACGGCAGTGGGAATCTCGCCGGCGCCGATTCGCTGGGAGAAGGACCCGCACCGCGCCGCCCGCATCGTGATCTTCATCGTGGCCCCGCTGCGCGACGCGGCGCTCTACCTTCAGGTCGTCGGGGCGTTCGCCCGCACCCTGTCCGATCCGGACACCGTCCTCGCCCTGCTCGCCGCGAAGACGGCGGAGCAGGTGGTCCACCTCGCGGCGCTCGACGCCGTGCAGCTGCCAAGCCAGCTCACGGTGCGCGACATCATGACGCCGCACGTCTTCACGGTGCGGCCGTCGCAAACCCTCGGCGAGGTGGCGCACACGATGATCGAGCACGACATCCGGGCGATGCCCGTCGTGGACGACGACTCAGGCGCGCTCATCGGCATGGTGACTCACCGCGAGCTGCTACGGCACCTCATGCCCGACTTCCTGCAGCGCACCAAGACCGGCGAGGTGCGCGCGCTGACGCGGAGCCAGGTGCAGCGTGGCGCCGCGGACCCCGGGGCCATCCTGGTGAAGGACGCGATGGCCCGCTCGGTGCTGTGCCTGTCGGAGGACCAGACACTGAGCGACGTCGCAAACCTGATGAGCTCGAAGGACGTTGACCGCTTCCCCGTGGTCCGCGAAGGCGTCGTGGTCGGCTTCCTGACGCGCGCGGATGTCGTTCGCCGCCTGATTGCGCCCTGACACCAGAGTCCTGACATCCGATGCTCACACTCGCCATCATCAAGCCGGACGCCGTGCGGGCCGGCAAGGCCGGGAAGATCCTCACCCATCTCGAGAGCGCCGGCTTCAAAATCCGCGCTGCGCGCCTGGTGCAGCTCACCACCGGCCAGGCCGAGGCGTTCTACGAGGTGCATCGCGAGCGGCCGTTTTACCGCCCTCTCGTCGCGTTCATGACGTCCGGTCCCGCACTGGCGCTGGCGCTCGAGCGCGACGACGCCGTCGCGCGGCTGCGGGAGGTGATCGGCGCCACCGATCCCGCCGAAGCGAAGCCCGGGACGGTGCGCCAGCTGTACGCTGAGTCCAAGGAGCGGAACGCGATCCACGCCTCGGACTCGACCGACACGGCCGCCCGGGAGATCGCGTTTTTCTTTCCGGGGCGGGAACTGCACGAGCTTGCTTGACGCAAGTCCCACAAGGGTTTAGGTTCGCTCGTCTATGTTACAGGTCGACCTGCGGGAGCTGTCCAGCGGCCCCGTCGATACCCACGCCGAGCTCGCGGCAGACGATCCGCTCTTCGAACCGCTGGAGGTCGCTCTCGCCGCGCCGGTGCGCCTGCTCGGCCGGTTGCACGCCGCCGGTGAGGGACGCTTCTACTGGCGGGGCTCTCTGCGCACGCGGGTGGCCGGGGAATGTCGGCGCTGTCTGGCGCCCGTCGCGGTGGCCGTGGCGGCCGACATCGACGCCCTGTTCACGCAGGACCCGGACGCCTTGGAGGACCCGGACTCCTATCCGCTGGCGCGGGACGCGACGCAGATCGACCTCCGGCCTGCGCTGCGGGAGGAGTTACTGCTCGCTGTGCCGCAGTGGGTGGTGTGCCGGGAGGACTGCCGCGGGCTGTGCCCGCGCTGTGGCAAGGACTTGAACGCGGGCCCCTGCGGCTGCCCGCCGGCCGCCGATCCACGCTGGCAGCCGCTGGCCGCTCTCAAAGGCAAGCCCCGCAACTGACAAGGACACTCCATGGCCGTACCGAAACGCAGAACGTCCAAGCGAAAGAAGCGCGCCCGCCGCACGCACTATAAGGCGGCGCACATCACGCTCCAGCCGTGCCCGCGGTGTGGCGACCTGAAGCGGCCGCACCGGGTCTGCCCCACCTGCGGCTACTACCGTGGGGAGCAGCGCGTGGCGGTCGAGGACTGACGTGATCCGCATCGCGTTGGATGCGATGGGGGGCGACGAGGCCCCGCGGATGGAAGTCGCAGGGACCGTGCAGGCGCTGCGCGAGCTGCCACCCACATTCCGCATCCAGCTCGTGGGGCGCACGGCGGATATCGAGGCAGCCCTCAAGCCCCACAGCGACGTCGACCACGGGCGGCTCGAGATCGTCGAGGCGCCAGAGGTGGTGGGGATGGGCGAAAAGCCGCTCGCCGCGATCAAGCGCAAGCGCCGCTCCTCCATCGCGGTCGGGCTGGGCCTGCAAAAGAAGGGTCAGTCCGACGCGTTCATCTCTGCCGGCAACACCGGGGCCGTCATGGCCGCCGCGACGCTGATGCTGCGCGTGCACGAGGGCGTGACGCGTGCGGCAATCGGCACGCCGTTCCCGACCGCGGGCCGGCCGGTGCTGGTCATCGACGGCGGGGCGAACGTGGACTGCGACGCGCGCGAGCTCGTGGGCTTCGCGCACTTGGGCTCCGTGTACGCCCGGGACGTGATGGGGCGGTCGAGCCCTGGTGTCGGGCTCCTGAACGTCGGGGAAGAGGACGAGAAGGGGAACGCCGTCGTCAAGGAGGCACACCAGCTCCTGAAACAGACTCCCGGAATCCGCTACGTCGGAAACGTGGAAGGGCGCGACATCCTGGCGGGCCGGGGCAAGGGCGGCGAGATCGATGTCGTCGTGTGCGACGGTTTCGTCGGCAATGCGATCCTGAAGTTCTACGAGTCCGCCGGCCGCATGTTCGCCGGCATGCTGAAGCAAGCGCTCCCCGACGTGCTGGGCCGTCCCGAGGTCAAGCAGCTGTTCAAGTTCCTCGACTACTCCGAGTATGGCGGCGCGCCCCTGCTGGGCGTGAAGGGCGTGGCCATCATCTGTCACGGGGCCTCCCCCGCGCGAGCCATCATGAACGCGGTGCGAGTCGGCGCGCAGATGGTCGCGAGTCATCTCGATCAGGACATCGGCGCGGAGTTCGCGGAAGGAGGCGCCATCCGGTGAAGCGACCGATCGCGGAGCTCTGGGGCACAGGGAGCTACACGCCGAAGCGCGTGCTGACCAACGACGAGTTCTCGAAGATCCTCGACACGTCGGACCAATGGATCCGGGAGCGCACGGGGATTCGCGAGCGCCGTGTGGCCGGGCCCGACGAGTCGAACGCCTGTATGGCGAAGGCCGCTGCCGATCAGGTTCTGGGGGAGACGGGGCTGACCTCCCTGGACCTGGACGCGATCGTCGTCGCCACCTGCTCCCCCGACCGGCTGCTCCCCTCCCAGGCGTGCGACCTGCAGGCGATCCTCGGGGCGAAGGACGCCGCTGCCTTCGACGTGGGCGCGGCGTGCACCGGGTTCCTGTATGCGCTGAACGTGGCCGAGGGCCTCGTGGCCACAGAGCAGGCACAGCGCGTGCTGGTGGTGGCGTCCGAGAAGCTGACGAGCATCATGGACTGGACCGACCGGACGACCGCGGTGTTGTTCGGCGACGGGGCGGGGGCCACCATCGTGCGGCGCAGCACCACGGGCCGCGGGATCCTGTCGAGCTACATGAAGTCCGACGGTACGCTCGCGGAGCTGTTGTACCGGCCGGGCGGCGGCGCTGCGCACCCACCGGACGAGGCGCTGCTCAAGGACCACTCCTATTACATCAAGATGGCGGGTCGCGAGGTGTTCAAGGCCGCCGTGCTGTCGATGGCGGACGCGTGCGACAAGGCGCTCGCGCGCGCCGGCCTCACGGCCGCCGACATCGACCTGCTCATCCCCCACCAGGCGAACATCCGCATCATCGAAGCCACCGCGAAACACGCGGGCCTCCCGATGGACAAGGTGTACGTGAACGTGGACCGGTTCGGCAACACGTCGGCCGCCTCGGTCGCGATCGCGCTCGACGAGGCCGTGCGGTGCGGTCGGGTCCAACCAGGCATGAAGGTGATGTTCTGCGCCTTCGGCGCTGGGTTCACGTGGGCGAGCATGGTGGTGCAGTGGTAGCTGCCACTGTGTGGCTCTGCCCGGGGCAGGGCGCTCAAAAAGTCGGGATGGGCAAGGACCTGGCCGAGCGGTTCCCGGCGGCGCGGGACACGTTTCAGGCAATCGACCAGGCGCTGGGATTCGCTCTGAGCCGGCTGATGTTCGAGGGACCGGAAGAGGACCTTACGGCGACCCACAACGCCCAGCCCGCCATCCTGGCTCACAGCGCAGCGGTGTTCGCCGTCATCGCGCCCCGGGCGGACGGCGTCGCCGCCGCCGCGGGCCACTCCCTGGGCGAATACTCCGCATATGTGACGGCCGGGGCGCTGAGCGCGATCGACGCGGCCACGTTGGTCCGCCGCCGCGGGGAGCTCATGCATCAGGCGGGTAGTGAGCGGCCGGGAACCATGGCGGCGGTGCTGGGGCTCGCGACCGCGGAAGTCGAGGCGGCCTGCCGCGAATCGTCCGTGGGCGGTGCGGTCGCCGTCGCGGCGAACCTGAACGCACCGGACCAAACCGTCATCTCGGGCGACCCGGAGGCCGTGGCGCGAGCGAGCGCGGCCTGCAAGGCGCGCGGGGCGAAGCGGGTGATCGCTCTGAAGGTGAGCGGCGCGTTTCATTCCTCCCTCATGGGCCCGGCGGCGAATCAGCTGCGCGTCGCGCTCGAGCGAGCGCCCTTCCACGACCCGGGCTTTCCAGTGATCGCCAACGCCACGGCCGAGCCCGTGCGTGACGCGAACCGGGCGCGGCGCCTGCTGGGCGACCAGTTGACCACACCGGTGCGCTGGGTCGCGTGCATGCAGCGGGCGGCCGAACTGGCCGGCAGCGACGCGCGCTTCCTGGAGATCGGGCCAGGCAACGTGCTGGCGGGGCTGCTGAAGCGGACGGTGCCGGGAGCCAACGTCGTGTCCCTGGGAAGCGCCGATGAGGTCGAGCGCTTCTTGGAGGCGGCGTAATGAAACGCGGAACGCGGAAGTCGGAACGCGGAACATGAAGATCGACCTCTCCGACAAGGTCGCCCTTGTGACGGGCGGCAGCCGCGGCATCGGCTTCTCCATCGCTCAGGCGCTGGCGGGTGCCGGGGCGAACGTGGCGGTGTTGGGCCGGGACGGCGCGAAGGCAGCGGAGGCGGCCCAAGCGTTGGGCAACGGGCGCGGGCGCGGCTACGGCTGCGACGTGACCCAGGTCGCGCAAGTCGAGCGCGTCGTCGCGGCCGTCGAGCAAGAGTTCGACCGGATCGACGTGCTCGTCAACAACGCGGGCACGACGCGCGACAACCTGTTGTTCCGCATCAGCGAAGCCGACTGGAACACGGTGCTCGACACGAACCTGAAGGGGGCGTTCCTGGTGACCAAGCACGCCGCCCGGGGCATGATCAAGCGGCGTTGGGGTCGGATCATCAACATTGCGAGCGTGGTTGGGATCTCCGGCAACAAGGGCCAGACGAACTACACGGCGTCGAAGGCCGGCCTCATCGGATTCACGAAGTCCGTGTCCAAAGAACTCGCCTCGCGCAACGTGCTGGTGAACGCGGTGGCGCCGGGGTTCATCGATACCGAGCTGACCCGCAGGATCAGCCCCGAGGCGCGGGATGCCCTGATCAAGGCGATCCCCCTCGGCCGCCTGGGACAAGGGCAGGATGTGGCCGCCGCCGTGCTCTTTCTCGCCTCGGACTTCGCCAGCTACATTACGGGGCAGCTGCTGGTCGTCGACGGCGGGATGGTGCTGTGACCCATTTCCCACACCTCCATTGAGGACACCCATGGCAATGGACATGAAGCAGCTCGAAGAGAAGGTCAAAGACATCATCGTCGAAGAGCTGGGGGTCGAGCGCGACAAGCTCACGTCCGACGCGAGCTTCATGGAGGACTTGGGGGCGGACAGTCTCGACACCGTCGAGCTGGTCATGGCCTTCGAGAAGGAGTTCGACATCGACATCCCGGACGAGGAGGCTGAGAAGCTGCGCACGGTGGGGCAGGCACTGCAGTATCTGCACGAGAAGATGGGGAAATAGCGGATGGCGCGCCGGGTTGCGATCACGGGTCTCGGGCTGGTGACGCCGCTGGGGACGAACGTCTCGAGCACGTGGGAAGGCCTGCTGGCGGGCCGCTCGGGGGCGGGGCCCATCACGCGGTTCGACCCGGTGCAGAGTCCCGTGAAGTTCGCCTGCGAGGTGAAGGGGTTCGACCCTGCTCAATACCTCGACAAGAAGGAGATCCGCCGCTACGACCTGTTCGCCCAATACGCAATCGGCGCGGCGGAGCAAGCGGTGACCGACGCCTGCCTCGCGAGCAACTGGAGCGCCGCGGACCTGAAGCGCGTGGGCGTCCTGATCGGCACGGGGACCGGCGGGCTCCAGACCTTCGAGGAGAACTGCCGTGCGTTGTTTGAGAAGGGGCCGAGCCGGGTGTCACCGTTCTTCGTGCCCATGTATATGCCGAACGTGGCGGCCGCGCTCATCTCCATGCGGTACGGCGCCAAGGGCCCGAACTACTGCACCGTGTCCGCCTGCGCGTCGTCCGCCCACAGCGTGGGCGACGCCCTCGAGCTGATCCGCAACGACGCCGCCGACCTGATGATCGCGGGCGGAGCGGAGGCCGCGATCACGCCCCTTGCGGTGGCGAGCTTCGCCAACATGAAGGCGCTCTCCGAACGCAACGACGACCCGCGCACGGCGAGCCGCCCCTTCGACAAGGACCGCGACGGCTTCGTGATGGGCGACGGCGCCGCCGTCCTCGTCCTGGAGGAGTGGGAGCACGCACGGCGCCGCGGCGCGAAGCTCTATGCGGAGGTCGCGGGCTACGGTATGACCGCCGACGCCTACCACATCACCGCCCCCGCCCCGGACGGCTCCGGCGCACAGGATGCGATGCGGCTCGCGATGCAGGATGCCGGCGTGAAGCCGGAACAGATCGGCTACATCAACGCGCATGGCACCTCGACGCCGCACGGCGACGCCGCCGAGACAGCGGCGGTGAAGGCGGTATTCGGCGCGCAGGCGCGCAAACTGGTGTTCGGCTCTACCAAGTCGATGACCGGCCACCTGCTCGGCGCCGCAGGCGCGCTCGAGGCGGCGGTGTGCGCGCTCGTCGTCCAGACCGGGATCATTCCGCCCACCATCAACCAGTTCACCCCGGACCCCGCCTGCGACCTCGACTCGGCTGCGAACAAGGCCGTCAGGCGGCCGGTGGACATCGCGCTCTCGAACTCCTTCGGGTTCGGCGGGCACAACGTGACGCTGGCGATCAAGCGGGCCGCGTGATGGACGGACCGTCGGACGGTCGGACGGTCGGACCGCGCGATCCCGCCCTCGTTCCCATCGCACAGAAGGTCGAGCGCGCCGAGCGGCTGACGCGCGACGATGGCTTGGCACTGTTCCAGTCGAACGACCTGCTGACCCTCGGCCGGCTTGCCGACCTCGCCAACCGCCGCCTGAACGGCGACCGGGTGTACTTCGCCGCGAACCAGCACATCAACCCCACGAATGTCTGCGTGCTGCGGAACACCTGCGTGTTCTGCTCGTTCGCGCGCATGCCACAGGAGGCGGGGGCGTACACGCGGAGCCTCGAGGAGATCTTCGCCGAGGCGGACGCCGCGCGCGACAATCCAACCCGGGAATTCCACATCGTGGGCGGGCTGCACCCGAAGCTGCGCTTGGCATACTATCTCGACATGTTCCGCGGCTTGAAGGCGCGGCACCCGGGCGTCCACATCAAGGCGCTGACCGCCGTCGAGATTGCGCACCTCGCCCGCCTCGAGCGGATGAGCGTGCGCGATGTCCTAATCGCGCTGCGGGACGCCGGCGTCACCAGTCTCCCGGGGGGCGGCGCTGAAGTGTTTAGCCCGGCGGCGCGTGCCACCATAGCGGACAAGAAGCTGTCCGGCGAGGAGTGGCTCGCCGTGCACCGCGAGGCACACCGGCTGGGCATTCCCTCGAACTGCACCATGCTGTACGGCCACGTGGAGACGATGACGGATCGCGTGGACCACCTGCTCGCGCTGCGGGCGCTGCAGGACGAGACCGGCGGCTTCCTCACCTACATCCCACTGGCGTACCACCCGGACCACAACGAGCTAGGCGAGGTGCTGGGGCGCACCGGGACGGCCACGAGCGGCTTCGACGACTTGAAGAACATCGCCGTGGGGCGGCTCGTGCTCGACAACATCCCCCATGTCAAGACCCACTGGCCGATGGTGACCCCGTTCATCTCTCAGGTGGCGCTCACCTTCGGGTGCGATGACCTCGAGGGCACCGTCGTCTTCGAGCGGGTCTACCACGAGGCAGGCGCCGCGACGCCGATGTGGCTCGGCTACGATCAGGTCGTCTCGCTGATCCGCGGAGCGGGGAAGCAGCCGGCCGAGCGCGACTCGCTCTATCAAACCGTGCGCACGTTCGAGGACTGGGTCCCCGCGGTTCCCGGGGTCAGACCGCGGGGCCCCGAAGGACCGACGTTCCAGATCTCCCATCGTCTCCAGGCTGGCGCTCGGGGTCGCAGGCTGCCCGTGCTGTCTGCCGTGGATGCGTCCGAATGAGTACACACCCTGAAGGGTGCGCTCGGCGAAGCCCTGCCCTTAAGGGCAATGCCGTGCCGAGAGGCTTTAGCCTGTGGACAACATGAGAGTCGGCCGCATCGGCTACATCAACTGCTACCCCGTCTACGGGGCGATCGACCGGGGGCTCGTGCCCCTCGCGGCCGAGCTCGTGACCGGGACGCCGTCCGAGCTCAACGACCTGCTCGCGGCGGGGGAGCTGGACGTGAGCGTGGTGAGCGCCGTCGAATACGCCCGCCAGGCGCGGCACTACATCCTCCTCCCGGATCTCGCGATCTCCTGCGACGGGGCGGTGCGCAGCGTCGCGCTCTTCAGTCGTCGGACAGTCGGACAGCTGGACGGTCGGACTGTGCTGCTCTCCGCCTCCTCCCGTACGTCGGTCGCGCTCCTGGAACTGTTGTGCCGTGACGTGTGGAAGGTGCGCCCCCACTTTGCGGAGGCGCGAGCCGAGGCAGGTGATCTCGAGTCACTCGCGGGTCTGCCGCACGACGCGGTACTCGTGATCGGTGATGCAGCCCTGCTGCTCGCGGCGCGGCACGCCTACCCGCACCGCTACGATTTGGGCGAGGAGTGGAAGCGGTGGACCGGCATGCCCTTCGTGTTCGCGGTGTGGGCCGCGCGCCGCTCGAGCGATCCCGCTCAGATGCGCCGCATCCACAAGGCCTTGCTCGCCTCGCGCGCGTGGGGACTCAGTCATCTCGATCAGCTCGCCGACGCCGCTGCGCGTACGTGCGACGTGCGACGTGCGACGTGCCGCCAGTATTTGGCCGGTCTCGACTACGCCCTCAGCTACAAGCACCTCGCCGGGCTGACGGACTTCTTCCGCCGGCTCGCCGCCCACGGGCTAGTGCCCGACGGGTCGCTTCAGTTCCTGCAGGTAGCGTGACCATGGTGGACCGCTCTGCGCCGGAATTCCGCTCCGCGCTCGAGCTATACGACCGTGCCTCGTTGCTCGAGCTCGGCGCGCTTGCGGACGCGGCCCGCTGGAAGCTGCACCCGGAGAACGTCGTCACATATATCATCGACCGGAACATCAACTACACCAACGTGTGCGTCGCGGACTGCAAGTTCTGCGCGTTCTACCGGCGCCCGAAGCACGACGAAGGCTATGTGCTCTCGTTCGAGCAAATCGGCAGGAAAATCGACGAGCTCCGGGCGCTGGGCGGCGTCCAGATCCTGATCCAGGGGGGTCATAACCCGTACATCCCGTTCCAGTGGTACCTGGATCTGATGCGTTACATCAAGCGGCATCACCCGATTCACATCCACGGCTTTTCGCCGTCGGAGATCGATTTCTTCGCGGGGCGCTTCGGGATGACACTGGAAGAGGTGATCCGCGAGCTCGTCGCGGCTGGCCTCGACTCGGTCCCGGGCGGCGGCGGCGAGATCCTGGTGCAGGAGGTCCGCGACCGCGTCGCGAAGAAGAAGGCCGGGGCCGACCGCTGGCTCGAGGTGATGGAGACGGCACACCGGCTGGGCCTGAAGACGTCGGTCACGATGATGTACGGCCTGGGTGAGACGACGGCCGACCGCATCGAGCACCTGTTCCGCGTGAAGCAGGTCCAGGCGCGCACCGGCGGCTTCACGGCGTTCATCTGCTGGCCGCTGCAGCCCGAGCACACCGAGCTCGCCCACCTCCCGAAAACCGACGCGGTCACCTACCTGCGCACCCAGGCGATCGCCCGCATCGTGCTCGACAATGTGCCGAACATCCAGGCCTCCTGGGTGACGATGGGCCCGAAGATCGGGCAGGTCGCCTTGCGGTTCGGCGCGAACGACTTCGGCTCCCTCATGATGGAGGAGAACGTCGTCTCGGCGGCGGGCACGACGTGGCGGATGACGCTCGCGGAGATGCAGCGCCTCATCGCTGATGGAGGCTACGTGCCGCGCCAGCGCCGCCAGGACTACAGCGTCATCGACGAAGCCGCCTGATGCCCGACGTGCTCATTCTCGTCGGCTCCGAGAGCGACAAGCCGAGGATCGAGCCCGCCTTCGAGGTACTGACCAAGGCGGGCATTTCGTACGAGTTCCACGTGGCCTCTGCCCACCGCCAGCCCGAGCAGACGGCCGAGCTCGTCAAGGCGGCCCGCAAGCAAGGCTTCAAGGTGCTGATCGCCGGCGCTGGGCTCTCGGCCGCGCTGCCGGGGTTCGCCGCGTCGCTCACGGACCTGCCCGTCATCGGCGTGCCGTTCGCTGCGGGGCCCTTGAACGGGCTCGACGCCCTGCTCGCTACGGCGCAGCTGCCAAGCGGCGTGCCGGTGGCGACGGTGGGGATCGACAACGTCAAGAACGCGGCTCTGCTCGCGATCCGCATTCTCCAAGTATGACGTGCAGAATGTGCATTCTGCACATTGTGCACGTGGATTTGTTGAAGCCCGAACGTGGCTGTTGCGTCCGCGCCACATGAGCGAGGAGACGGAGTCATGCGTGTCGGCATCGGGTACGACTCGCACCGCTTCGCCGACGGCCGCAAACTCATCCTCGGGGGGGTCGAGATTCCGCACCCGCGGGGCCTCGCCGGCCACTCCGACGCCGACGCCGTCGCGCACGCCCTCACCGACGCCGTGCTGGGCGCCGCCGGACTCGGGGACATCGGCAGCTTGTTTCCCGACTCGGACCCGCGCTGGAAGGGCGCCAATTCGCTTGAGCTGTTGCACCAGGCGTATCGCACGGTTGCGGCCGCGGGCCACCGGCTGGTCCAGGCCGACATCACAGTCATCGTCGAGCGGCCGAAGATCGGGCCGCACGTAGCGCTGATGCGCGAGCGGCTCGCCGCCGCCTTGTCCGTTGGCCCGCACGCCATTTCCGTCAAGGGGAAGACGAACGAAGGAATGGGGTGGATCGGGCGTGAGGAAGGGGTGGCCGTGATCGCGGTGGCGGTGCTGGAGTGACCGATCTCCTCCACTCCCTCGAATCCCTCCCCCCGGCTCCCCTGTACGCACTGATCGCCGTCTTCGCCGCGCTGGAGAACGTCTTTCCCCCGGTTCCTGCCGACACCGCGGTCGCGCTCGGCGCGTTCCTGGCGGGGCGGGGGACGCTGGATCCGTGGGCCGTGTTCGGACTCACCTGGACCGCCAACGTCGGCTCCGGGGCGGCCGTTTATTTCGCCTCCCACCGGTTTGGCCGGCCATTCTTCCAGGGGAAGCTCGGACGCCGCCTGCTCTCCGAACGGGCCATGGGGCACATCGAGCGAGAGTATCATCGCCACGGAACGTACGGGATCTTCCTGAGCCGGCTGCTGCCGGTGTGGCGCGGCGTGGTGATGCCGTTCGCGGGGATCGCCGGCGTCCGACCGGTCCGGGCACTCGTCCCACTCGCGCTCGCATCGGCGCTGTGGTACGGGCTCCTCACGTACTCGGTTACCGTGCTGGGCACGAACCTCGATGTGGTCCTGAGAGTGGTTACGCGCGTGAACAGTGCACTGGCTGTCGTCGCGCTCGCGGCGGTGGTGGCCCTCGGGCTATGGATTTGGCGCCGACTGAGGCGTTAGAAGCCTGGGTGGTACCCGCTGCGCTCCACGCGAATCCGATAGAGACTCTTGCGCGCCGTGATGAACAACGTCTGCTTGTCCGCCCCCCGGCCGAACTTCACATTGGTCGGGGGGTCCGGCGTCGGGATATAGGCCAGCTCCTTCCCGGCGGGAGAGAAGACGTGGATGCCCGGTCGCTCGCGGCCCGGAATCGCACAGTAGATGTTGCCGTCCCGGTCCACGCTGATCCCATCGGGCCCGACGCCGGGCGAAAAATCCACGACTGTGCGGCGGAACTTCGCCGAGCCGTCCGGAGCCAGGTCGTACGCGAGCAGCGCCATGCGTCCGGGCGTGGTCGGCGTCTCCGGCGGCAAATTCTCGTCGAACGATCCATTATCAATTGAGGCGACGTACAACGTGGCCTGATCGGGAGACACCGCGATCCCGTTCGGCTTACCGGCATTTGCCGCCACCAGCGAGACGCGTCCGTCGGGATCGATTCGGTACACACCCTGCACCGGCTGCTCAATCGGCTCGTGGCCCGAGTAGCGAGGATCGGTGAAGTAGATGCGCCCGCGCGCATCGATCACCAGATCATTCGGAGAATTGAAGGGACGTCCGTTGTAGAGCCCGGCGAGGATCCAACTCATGCCGGTCTTCATATCGGTCCGGGTGATGCGGCGGCCGCCGAACCCCGCCCCCTCCGCCACGACCATGCGGCCTTCCTCGTCGAACACGATCCCGTTGGACATCCCGCTGGGCGAGCGGAACACCGCGGTGGTCCCCGTCCGCGGATCCCAGCGCCAGATGTGGCCCGCCTGATTGCCCGATGCCTGGACGAAGGTGATGTCCGAGAAATAGACCGACCCGTCAGGGGCCTGCGCCGGACCCTCGGTGAAGAACCCGTCGCCGAACAGCCGCTCCAGCTTGGCGCCCGGCGCCACGATCGAAGGATCGCCCTGGACCGCGCCGGCTGCCTGTGCGAGCACCAGTAGCAGCGAGATCACTTCACCTCCTTGGTGAGGTTGAGACCGGCCTCGAGCGCCGCCACGATGCGATCGACGTCGTACACGCAGCCGGCCCACGTGCCGCCGCTCGCGCGCTGCAGGGCCGCCCACAGGCGCGTGTCAGCCGGCAGGGCGGGGTGGGGCGCGAGCCCGGGGTGGGCCTGCCGTTGCTCGAGCAGCGCGGTGCACGCGGCCGCGTCGAGCGGCTGTCCGGCCGCTCCCACGAGGTTGACCGAACCCGTAAGCGTGCCTCGGTCGATCACGATCTCGATCAGGTCGTCGTCGCGCACTCGGCCGATCGGGCCGCCGTGCAGTGCCTCGGGTCCAATGTGGCCCACGCACGCGCCGCTCGAGAACCCGGAAAAACGGCCATCCGTAAGGAGCGCGACATGCTTCCCCCAAGGGAGATACCGGAGCGCGGTCGTGATCTGCGCGGTCTCCTGCATTCCCGTGCCCGATGGCCCCGTGCCGATCAACACGATCACGTCTCCCGGTCGGATCGGTCGCTCGGTCGCTCCTTTCACAGCCCTGATCGCGTCCCGCTCGTCGACGAACACGCGCGCGGCCCCTAGGTGGCGGTACACCTGATCGTCTCCCACGACGGAGGGGTCGAGCGCGGTGGCTTTGATCACCGCCCCCTCGGGTGCCAAGTTCCCGACCGGGAAAACGACCGTGCTGGCGAGACCCGCCCGGCGCGCGGCGTCGGGACCCATGATGACGTCGTCGGGAGCCACTGCGGCGGCGGCGGCGAGCCGCGCGCGCGCCGCGCGGCGCCGGTCGCTCGTCGCCCACCAGTCGAGTGTCGCGTCGAGGGTGTCGCCCGTCGCCGTGAGCACGTCGCCGTGCAGCAGGCCCATCTCGCGCAGGTGCAGCATCACCTCGGGCACGCCGCCGGCCATGAAGACCTGCACGGTCGGATGGCCGCGCGGGCCGTTGGGCAGGGCATCGACCAGGCGCGGCGTGGCCCGATTCACGCGGATCCAGTCGTCCAGCGTGGGCGGCCGGAGCCCCGCCGCATGCGCGATCGCCGGAATGTGCAGCAGCAGGTTGGTGGACCCACCGAACGCCGCGTGCACCAACATCGCGTTCTCGAGCGCGTGCTGGGTCAGGATCTGCCGGATGGGAATCCCGAGCGCGTGCAGCCGCACCAGGGCGAACGCCGTGCGGGCGCCGAGCTCGAGCCACGCCGGCTCACCCGACGGCGCCAGCGCGCTGTGCGGCAGCGCCAACCCGAGGGCCTCCGCCACGACCTGCGACGTCGCCGCGGTCCCCAAGAACTGGCAGCCGCCGCCCGCGGATCCGCACGCGCGGCACCCCATGGTCGCCGCGTAGTCGAGGGTCACGAGGTCTTGAGCAAAGCGCGCCCCCAGGCTCTGCACCTGACCCGCGTCCTCCCCCCCAATCGCCGGCAGCGTGACGCCGCCGGGCACGATGACGCCGGGAAGCTCCCCGCACCCGGCGAGCGCCAGCATCGTCGCGGGCAGGCCCTTGTCGCACGTGGCGACGCCGATCACGCCCGATGCGGTGGGGAGCGAGCGGATCAGGCGGCGCATCACGACGGCCGCGTCGTTGCGATAGGGCAGGCTGTCGAACATCCCCGTGGTGCCCTGGGTGCGGCCGTCGCAAGGGTCGCTACAGTACGCCGCAAACGGGATCGCCCCCGCCGCGCGCAGCGTTTCGGCCGCCGCCCGGACCAGGAGGCCGATCTCCCAGTGCCCGGTGTGGTAACCCAGCGCCACCGCGCTCCCGTCTTCGCTGCGCAGGCCACCGTGGGTGCTGACGATGACGTACTGCGGGCCGCCCAAGGACGCGGGGCTCCAGCCCATGCCCACGTTCTGCGTCAGACCGAAGACGTTGCCGCTCGGCTGCTCGCGCAGCATGTCGGGGGTGAGGGGCAGCCGCCCCGCCGGCCCTTCACCCGCGAGCCGGCCGGCGGCTACGGCGCTTGCCGAGCCGAGCACCGCATCGAGCGGCGGCGCAGCGAATCTCCCGTGCATGTCCACAACGTTGCGGCGGCGGACGGCGGATCGCCAGCGACGTGTAGGGGCGCAGCATGCTGCGCCCCTACATCGATGATGACCGGACCTCTACGCCGCCGCGGCGGCGGGCGCTGGCCCGGCGTCCACCAATTGCTTGGTGACGGGCTCAATCCGGAGGTTGAGCCCTTCCAGGGTGCGCGATCCGAGCAATACGAGGTCGCCGGGCTGTCCGAACACCACCTCGTCCGCCGCCCGCTTCCCGGCTACGTAGACGGACACACCGCCAGTCCACCGCTCCAGAGTTGTTCCGTCGGCCTGGCGGAAGCGCCACTTGTTGTTGCGCTCGACGTCCAACGATTCGAGAACCTCGGCCGGGACCCACGACAATTCCGCGCCGGTGTCCACCAGCACGGACTTGAGGGCTCGTCGCTCGCCCGGGCGGGCCGGGTTCTCGATCTCCACGTCTACGCGGAAGGTTCCCATGTCGTCGGGCATAATAACTCCTGAGGTCTTGCGGCAAGCGTAGGGGCGCAGCATGCTGCGCCCCTACATCGATCAGGGCAGGGAATCCTACCGCAGGGGCACGAGCAGCGCGAGCACAATCGTCGTCACCATGCTGGTGACGCCGACGACCCCGAGCACGGGAGTCCACGACTTGAGGGTCTCCATCTCCGTCACGCCACCCATCTTCGAAAACAGCCAGAACCCGCTGTCGTTCATCCACGTTCCGACGAGCGACCCGCTGGCGATCGCCGTGGCGACATAGACGCGGTGAAAGGGAAGAGCTGCCCCGTTCGCTGGCAGCATCGCCGCGAGCATCGCCGCAGTCGTGATCATCGCGACGGTACTCGACCCTTGAGCGAATTTGATCAGGCTCGCGACTCCGAACCCGAGGAACAGGAAGACCAGCCCGGAGCCGATCCCCGCGGCGGCCGCCCGCCCTACGAAGGCCCGCTCGATCATGGGCCCGATCTGTGCGGCCTGCAGACCGACCCCGAACGCCCCGCTCGCCGCAATGATCAGGATGATGAACCCGGCGCCCATCAAGGATGTGTCCACCAGCCCCGCGAGGTCGGCCCGGCTCACGTTGCGCTGCCGCGTGTACACCCATATGGCTACGCCCACGGACACGAGCATCGCCAGGTTGGGGTTCCCGATGATCACGGTGTAGGGCGCCAAAGCCGACCAGCTAGCGGCGTGCGCTCCCGGACGCGCCGTCATGGACAGGACGACCGTGTTCGACGAAATCAGCAGCACCGGCAGAACAATGGGCAGGAGTGAGGCAACGAGACCGGGAAGTGGCAGCGTCGCAGCCGGCTCCGCGGCGGAGGCTTGTGGCACCACGGGCATGCGGCGGTCCACCCATCCCGCGAACAGCAGCCCGACCCCCGCTGCTGGCAGCGCCACGACCAGGCCGACCAGGACCATGGTTCCCAAGTCCACGCCCAGCGTACCGGCGACTGCCAGCGGTCCGGGGGTGGGCGGGACCAGCGTGTGCGTCGCCCCAGCGCCCGCCGTAATCGCCAGGAGGTACTTGAGATAGTAGCGGTTGGTGCGAGCGTAGCCCGAGCGGGCCAGGGGGACCAGCAGATAGAAGACCGTGTCAAAGAACACGGGGATCGACAGGACGTAGCCCGTGGCGCACAGGGCCGTCGCGCTTCGCTTCTCGCCCAGCACGGCGATGAACGCCCTCACGATCCGGTCCGCCGCCCCGCTGTCCATCATCGCTTTCCCGGCGATTGCCGCCAGCGCGATGACGATCCCGATGGTGCCCGCCGTGCGGCCGAAGCCCTCGGCCACGCGCCCGATCTTCGCCGCGGGCTCGCCGGGGGCGAGCAGGCTGACCACGATAGCGGCGGTGATCAGCGCCAGGAACGCGTTGAGGCGCAGCCCGACGATCCCTACGAGGATCGTGGCCATTCCCACCAACAGGATCAACAACGGATGCATGGGCGCCGGCAGGTTGAAGTGATGAGCGGGGGCTGCTTGACAATGTACGAATGGAAACGAAGTATCGCTGGAGACGGCTACCGACGGACCATCGTGGCCCGCCGGCCCCGGTGCGACGGGATCTATTCATGAACCGGAGCGTCATGCAGGACGCGTACACGCCGCGGCCGGAGCACCATTTCACATTCGGCCTCTGGACGGTGGGGAACCCGGGCCGCGATCCGTTCGGCGAGCCGGTCCGCGCACCGATTCCGCCCACCCGAATCGTTCACAAGCTCGCGGAGCTGGGTGCCTACGGCGTGAACCTCCACGATAACGACCTCGTGCCACCGGACAGCGCCGCGAGCGAGCGCGACCGGATCGTGCGGGAGTTCAAGGCGGCGCTGCAAGCCACCGGCCTCCGCGTCCCGATGGCAACGACGAACCTGTTCTCCGACCCCGCCTTCCGCGACGGCGCGTTCACCAGCAACGACGCGCGCGTGCGGGCGTACGCCGTGCAGAAGACCTTGGCGGCGATCGATCTGGGCGTCGAGCTCGGCGCTTCTATGTACGTCTTCTGGGGCGGGCGCGAGGGGGTCGAGACCAACGCCGCCAAGGACGCACGCAGTGCGCTGGGATGGTACCGCGATGCCATCAACTTCCTGTGCGATTACGTCCGCGCGCAGCGCTACGACCTGCGGTTCGCCCTGGAGGCGAAGCCGAACGAGCCGCGCGGCGACATCTTCCTCCCCACCACGGGCCACATGCTGGCGTTCATCTACACGCTCGATCACCCCGAAATGGTCGGGCTCAACCCCGAGGTGGCGCACGAGCAGATGGCGGGGCTCGATTGCTCGCATGCCGTGGCGCAGGCGCTCGAGGCGGGCAAGCTGTTTCACATCGACCTGAACGGGCAGAAGCTGGGACGCTTCGATCAGGACCTGCGGTTCGGGAGCGACGACCCGAAGGGCGCATTCTTCCTCGTGAAGCTGCTCGAAGACGCGCACTGGCCGGGGATGCGGCACTTCGACAGCCACGCCTACCGCACCGAGGACGAGGACGGCGTCTGGGACTTCGCCTCCGGAAGCATGCGCACGTACCTCATCCTGAGGGAACGGGTCCAGCGTTTCAACGCCGATCCGGAGATCCAACAGCTCCTGGCCGAGCTGCGGACGCGGGGTGGCGGAGGCGAGGGAGACAAGCCCCCGGCACGCATCCTCTTCAGTGCCGAGCGGGCCCGCGCGCTCAAGGCCGAGACGTTCGACCTGCCGGCGATCCGGCGGCAAGGGTACGCCTACGAGCGGCTCGACCAGCTCACCATGGAGCTGTTGCTGGGCGTGAGATAACGTGGCCGACGCACTCTTCCTCGGCCTGGACGTCGGCACCAGCGGGGTCAAGGCGCTGCTCATGACCGAGGCGGGCGCGGTGGAGGCCACGGCGACGACGCCGCTCCCCCTGAGCACGCCCCGCCCCGGCTGGGCGGAGCAGCATCCGGACACGTGGTGGGACGCGTCCCTCACGTCCATCCGGCAGCTGCTCGCCCCCCCCCAGTCGGCGCGACGCGTACTGGCTGTGGGGATCTCGGGTCAGATGCACTCCTCAGTCTTTCTGGACCGGGCCGCGGAGGTGATACGACCAGCGCTGCTGTGGTGCGACGGGCGAACCACGGCCGAATGCGCCGAGATCACGCAGCGCGTGGGCGGCGAAGACCGGCTGCGTGAATGGGTGTGCAACCCGGCGCTGGAAGGCTTCACGCTGCCCAAAGTGCTGTGGCTCAAGCACCACGAGCCGGCGGCGTTTGCCCGGTTGGCCACGGTTCTCCTCGCCAAAGACTTCGTGCGCTTGCGTCTCACGGAGACACTCGGCACGGAGCCATCCGACGCCTCCGGCACGCTGATGTTCGATCCCGCGCGGGTACGGTGGAGTCGAGACATGCTGGACGCCGTCGGGCTGCCCGTCGCGCTGGTGCCCGAGGTGGGGGGATCGTCGGAGGTGTTGGGTCACGTCACGCCGGCGGCGGCGGGGCTCACGGGGCTCGTGGCGGGGACACCGGTAGTGGGCGGCGGAGCGGACAACGCCTGCGGCGCGGCGGGCGTCGGCGCGATCACTCCCGGAGAGGCCGTGGCGAGCTGGGGAACGTCCGGCACCGTGCTCGCGCCGACGGCGGAGCCGCGAGTGGATCCCGCCCTCCGCGCCCACACCTTCTGTCACGTGGCGTCCGGCGTGTGGTACGTAATGGGAGTGGTGCTTTCCGCCGGTGGCGCGTTCGCGTGGTACCGCGATCAGTTCGCCCGCGATCTGGCAGGCGCGGACCAGCCCGATATGCGGCTCAGCGAGGAGGCGGCGGCCATTCCCCCCGGCGCGGACGGGGTCACCTTCCTCCCCTATCTGCAGGGCGAGCGCACGCCGCACCGGGATGCCGCCTTGCGCGCCGCGTTCGTCGGCCTCAGCCTGGCGCATTCGCGCGCGCATCTGACCCGGGCCGTGCTGGAAGGCGTCTGCTTCGCGCTCCGCGACTCCGTTTCGATTCTCCAGGAGCTGGGGCTCGCCCCCAGTCATCTCCTGTTGACGGGCGGTGGTGCGCGCAGTCCGCTCATCCGCCGTCTCCAGGCGGACGTGTTCGGCCTTCCGGTGAGCACGGTGAACCGCGAGGAGGGGCCGGCCTACGGGGCTGCACTCCTCGCCGCCGTCGGGGCGGGCGCGTTTCCCGATCTCGCAGCCGCCGTGCGACGCACGCTCACTCGGGAGCCGCTGGCGTACCCAGACGCGCAGGCGCATCGGGCCTACCAGGCGTTGTACGACCGCTTCCGAGCGTCCTATCCCGCCTCCCGGCCCCACGGAAACACAGACCCACGAATCGGCTGAGCAAAGCGCCTCAGCGCGCCCACGATGCCCAGCCGCTCGATCGCCGGAGCCACAACGCTGAACGATTGAGCTACGCCGCAGCGGCCGCAAGCTGCCTGGACTATGGATTTGCTGCCGCCTGAGGCGTTAGAATCGCGTGACACCACCGGAGCCCCCCGTGCCCGACGCTCGTGCCGATAGTTCGGGAGTCGTGTTTCCGCCGCCCTTCGTGTACGCGCTGGGATTCGGCATCGGGTATGCGCTGGATCGACTGAAACCCGCCCCGGTCGGTGTGGATGGCGGAGCCCGGACACTGCTCGGCTGGGTCCTCGCCGGCGCCGGCGTTGCGCTCGCCGCGAGCGCCATCGTCCTGTTTCGCCGCGCTGGTACGAGCCCGGTTCCCATCCAGCCGACTACGGCGCTCGTAGTGCGGGGCCCCTACCGCCTCACCCGCAACCCGATGTACATCGGGCTCGCAGCGCTGTACGTCGGCGTCACGCTGCTCATCAACTCACTGTGGCCGCTCGTAGTGTTGCCCGTGGTGCTCATCGTGATCCGGTGGTGGGTCATCGCGCGGGAAGAGGCGTACCTGGAGCGCAAGTTCGGCGACGAGTATCGGGCGTACCAGGCGCGGGTGCGGCGGTGGCTGTGAGCGTGAGCGACCTCGACCGCGTCTTTCAAGTGGAGCAATTCCGTGACTATCTCGCCCTGGAGGCCGGCAACAGTGCGAATACGGTCGGAAACTACGTCCGCGACATCGGGCGGCTCATTGCTCACGCGGCGGCCCGGGGCGCGAGCCGCCCCGACGCCATCACCGCGGCGCAGCTGCGCGAGTTCGTCTACGATCTGAAGGACCTCGGCCTCGCCCCGGCCACGATCCGCCGTCAGATCTCGGCGATCCGCACGTACTACCGGTTCCTGGTCGGCGAAGGGCACGCGACGCGCGACCCGAGCGAACGGCTCGAATCGCCGAAGCAATGGCGCACCTTGCCGACGGTGTTGACGGTGGCCGAGGTAGGGCGGCTGCTCGCGGCGCCCAACACCGACGAGCCGCTCGCGATGCGGGACCGAGCCCTGCTCGAGTTCGCGTACGCGACGGGAGCGCGCGTCTCCGAGGTGGTCGCCATGAAGCCCCAGGATCTCCTGTACGAGGACGGACTGGCGCGGATTTTCGGCAAGGGTGCGAAACAGCGCATCGTGCCCGTGGGGCGGCGGGCGCTCGGCGCTGTGGCGCTATACGCGCGTGAGATCCGACCGCGCTTCGACAGGGGGAAGACGCGGGGCGTCCTGTTTCTCAACGCGCGCGGCACGCCGCTGTCGCGCGTCGGCGCCTGGATGGTCATCAAACGTGCTGCGAAGCTCGCCGGCCTCACCAAGCGGGTCACGCCCCATACCCTGCGCCACAGCTTCGCCACCCACCTGCTCGAGGGCGGCGCGGACCTGCGGGCGGTCCAGGAGATGCTGGGACACGCCGACCTCGCTACGACGCAGCTCTACACCCACGTGGACCGGGACTACCTCCGCAGCGTGCACCGGCAGTATCATCCGCGGGCGTGAGCCGCACGCACAACCCATGCTCTTCGTCCTCGACAACTACGATTCCTTCACCTACAACCTCGTCCAGCTGTTCGGCGAGTTGGGCCAGGAGCCGGTCGTGTACCGCAACGACGCGCTCACGGTCGAGGAGGTGCTCGCGCTGAAGCCGCGCGCGGCGGTGCTCTCGCCCGGACCGTGCACCCCCCGCGACGCGGGCATCCTCGTGCCGCTGGTGCGGGCCCTAGCAGGGAAGATCCCCGTGCTCGGCGTCTGCCTCGGCCACCAGGCCATCGGCGAGGCGTTCGGTGGCCGCGTGGTGCGGGCCGACCGGCTGATGCACGGCAAGACGTGTCCGGTACTCCATGAGGCGGACGAGCTGTTCGAGGGCATTCCCAGCCCGGTGACCGGCATGCGGTACCACTCACTCGTCGTCGAGCCCGCCTCGCTCCCCCAGGATCTCGTGATCACTGCCTGGAGCGCGGACCGCCCCAAGGACGCCGAGATCATGGCTATGAAGCACCGGAAGTATCCCATCTACGGCGTGCAATTCCATCCCGAGTCCATCGGGACCGAGCACGGTAAGCGGTTGCTGGAGAACTTCTTAGGCGTGGCACGCGCCGTGCCCTAGACGTCGCGGCACGCATCTTGTATCTTGCTCCGTGCCCGTCCTCGGCGTGATCCCGGCGCGGCTGGGCTCCAGCCGCCTACCTCGCAAGCCCCTGCTGCTTCTGGCAGGTGAACCTCTCATCCTCTGGGTGATCCGCCGCACCACCGAGGCCCGCGTGTGTGACCGGGTGGTCGTGGCGACCGATGCGCGTGAGATCGTTGGCGTGATCGAACGAGCGGGATACGAAGCCGTGCTCACCTCCCCGAACCACCGATCCGGCACAGAACGGGTGTCGGAAGTCGTTACTAACAAAGACTTTAATGGCTTCGACCTGGTGGTAAATGTCCAGGGCGACGAGCCGCTTGTGCCCTTCGAGGCGCTGCACGGCGCCGTGGCGCGTGTGCGGGCTGGCGACCCGATCGGGACCGCGGCCGGCACGCTCGACGCCGCGCTCGCGACCGATCCCAATCGCGTGAAGGTGGTCGTGGATGCGCGCGGGCGCGCGGTGTACTTCTCGCGCGCGGCCGTGCCGTTCGACCGGGACGGTGCGGGCGACGTGGTCTATCACCAGCATGTCGGTGTGTACGCCTACACCCGCGAGGCGCTCGAGCGGTGGGTGCGGCTCCCGCCTGTCCCGGCAGAGCGCTGGGAGCGCCTCGAGCAGCTGCGGCCGCTCCTCCACGGCGTCCCCATCGGCGTGGCGCTGTTCGACGCGCCTGCGGCGCCCGGCGTGGACACGGCGGACGACCTCCGCTCCGTCGCAACCATTCTCGCGCGACAACTGAGAGAGGTGAGTCCGTGAGCTCGACGAAGTACATCTTCGTGACGGGAGGCGTGGTCTCCTCCCTCGGCAAGGGCATCGCCGCCGCGTCGCTCGGCCGCTTGCTCGTCGAGCGCGGCCTGGGCGTGACGATCCAGAAATTCGACCCGTACATCAATGTCGATCCCGGCACCATGTCGCCGTTCCAGCACGGCGAAGTGTACGTGACGGACGACGGGGCGGAGACGGACCTCGATCTCGGGCACTACGAGCGGTTCATCGACCGCTCGCTGTCGCAGGTCAACAACGTCACGACCGGCCGGATTTACCAGTCGGTCATCACGAAGGAGCGGCGCGGCGAGTACCTGGGCTCGACGGTGCAGGTGATCCCGCACATCACGGACGAGATCAAGGCAGCGATTCGACGGCTGGCGCCCGACCACGACGTCGTGATCACGGAGATCGGCGGCACGGTGGGCGACATCGAGTCGCTGCCGTTCCTCGAGGCGATCCGCCAGTTCCGCCAGGAAGTCGGGCGCGACAACACGCTGTTCATCCATCTCACGCTCGTTCCCTTCATCGCCGCCACCGCCGAGCTCAAGACCAAGCCCACCCAGCACTCCGTGCGGGAGCTCATGCAGATCGGGATCCAGCCCGACGTCCTCATCTGCCGCACCGAGCGGCCCCTCTCGGAGGAGATCAAGCGCAAGATCGCGCTGTTCTGCAACGTCGACTTCGGCTGCGTGGTGGAGAGCCCCGACGTCAGGTCGATCTACGAGATTCCGCTCAAGCTCCACGAGCAGGGGCTCGACAAGGAAGTGTGCTACCGGCTGCACCTCGACACCAAGGAGCCCGACCTCCGCGCGTGGGCGCAGATGGTGGACAAGATCCTGGCACCCCCGGCACGCGCGGGCATCGCCGTGGTGGGGAAGTACACCGAGCTCGCGGACAGCTACAAGAGCATCCACGAAGCGCTGGTGCACGGCGGGATCGCTCACGACTGCGGCGTGCAGATCGACTGGATCGCTTCCGACCGCTTCACCGACCAGGAGGCGGCAGGCGAGCTGCTCGGCTCCTACGACGGGCTGCTCGTGCCCGGGGGGTTCGGCGTGCGCGGCGTGGAGGGGATGCTCGAGGCGATTCGCTGGGCACGGGAGCACAAGCTCCCGTTCTTCGGCATCTGCCTCGGCCTGCAGAGCGCCATCATCGAGTTCGCGCGCAACGTCGTCAAGCTCCCCAATACCAACTCGAGCGAGTTCGAGCCCGAGTGCGAGAACCCCGTGATCGCGCTGATGCGCGCGCAGGAAGGCATCCGCGAGATGGGCGGCACCATGCGGCTGGGCGCGTATCCCTGCAAGCTGCGGCCCGGCTCACGCGTGGCGCAGGTCTACGGCACCCTCGAGGCGAGCGAGCGCCACCGGCACCGCTACGAGGTGTCGAACGCCTACCGCGACGTGCTCGCCGAGTACGGCATGCGCTGCTCCGGTCTCTCACCCGACGGCTCGCTGGTCGAGATGATCGAGCTGCCAGACCACCCCTGGTTCATCGGCTGCCAGTTTCATCCCGAACTCAGGTCGCGCCCGATGCGCCCCCACCCGCTGTTCGCGGGGTTCGTCGGCGCGGCGCTGGCCCAGCACCGAGCGCGGCCGGTGGCCGCGCGGGCGGATACCACGTCGGAGCTCGCGCGTTTCGGCGACTGAGCCATGGGCCAGCACTTCGGAGCCACCCCGTTCCTCATCGCGGGGCCCTGCGTCGTCGAATCGGACGCGCTCAACCTGCGTATCGGTGAGGCGCTCGCCGAGCTCGGCACCAAGCTCGGCGTGCACGTCATCTACAAGGCCTCCTACGACAAGGCGAACCGCTCGCGCCTGAAAGGCGCGCGCGGCCCCGGCCTCGAGCGCGGGCTCCAGGCGCTCGCTACGGTCCGCTCGGAGACCGGCCTCCCCATCCTCACCGATGTCCACGACGCGGCTCAGGTAGCCGCGGCGGCCCAAGTGGCCGACGTGCTGCAGATCCCGGCGTTTCTGTGCCGCCAGACGGATCTGCTCGTGGCCGCCGGACGGGCCGGGCGCGCGGTCAACGTGAAGAAGGGCCAATGGCTGTCACCCGACGGGATGCAAGGCGCGGTCGAAAAGGTGCGGGCGGGCGGGGCCCCGGAGGTGGCCGTCACCGAGCGCGGCACATTCTTCGGCTACGGCGATCTGGTGGTGGACATGCGGACCTTCGCCCGCCTGCGAGCAGCCTGCGGCGTCCCGGTCGTCTACGACGCCACCCACTCGGTGCAGCAGCCGGGCAAGGGCGAGGGCGGCTCGAGCGGCGGCCTGCGGGAGTTCATCGCGCCGCTCCTGTACGCGGCCGCCGCCGCCGGCGCGGACGGGTTCTTCCTCGAGACGCACCCCGATCCCGACCGCGCTCCGTCCGACGGACCGAACATGCTGCCGCTCGACCAGCTACCCACGATAGTGAGCGTGGCGCTCGAAGTGTGGCAGCGCGTGCGGGAGACTGTCCGTGCTTAGGCCCTCGAACCGCTCGCGCGCCGTGCCTGCACGCCGCTCGGACGGTGGACACCGCTCCGGCACCGCCCGTACAACCACTCCGCCGCCCCTCCCTGGGCGGCGCCTGCGCGGTGCCCACCGTCCTCGGGCGTGCAACGCGACGGGCCCGCGGGTCGGAGGGGTCGGCCCTGGGTGGCGGATGCGGGGCGGTTGTACGGGCCGACCCCGGAGCGCCCACGGGCCCGAGCGTTCCCACAGTCCGAGGGCCGGGAACTGATGCTCGACGCCGCGCTCGCTCGCCGCCTGAAGCTCGTCGGCTTCGACGTCGACGGCGTCCTCACCGACAACGGCGTCTACCTCGGCATGGTCGGCGACCACCCGGTCGAGTTCAAGCGCTTTCACATCCAGGACGGCCTGGGAATCAGGCTGCTCCAGACCGCCGGGCTTGCCGTCGTGTGGGTGAGCGGCCGCGAGTCCGCGGCGACGGCGCTGCGGGCACGCGAGCTCGCGATCGACGAGGTGATCCAAGACCCGAGCGCGCGCAAGCTTCCCCTGTTCGAAGCGCTGCGTGAGCGGCGAGGGCTCGCCTGGGAAGAATGTGCGTTCGTGGGCGACGACCTCGCGGACCTGCCGCTGCTCACGCGCGTGGGACTCCCCATCGCGGTGCCGAACGCCGTCGCCGAGGTGAAGGCGGCAGCGCGCGTCGTGACCGCGGTGCCCGGCGGGCAGGGCGCGGCCCGGGAAGTGGCGGAGCTGATCCTCCGGGCGCGGGGCGAGTGGCCGGACCTCTTGTCGCAGTACTTCGTGGAGCGTGGCGATGTCGCGCACCGAGCCCAGCGATCTCGTTGAGCGCGGGCGTCGGGTCCTGGCCCTCGAAGCGGCGGCGATCCGGCGGGTCGCTGAGCAGCTGGGGCCCCCGTTCGCGGCAGCCGTGCGCCTGCTTGCGGCAGCACCGGGCCGGCTCATCGTCTCGGGCGTCGGCAAGTCCGGGCTGATCGCGCGCAAGATCGCCGCGACGCTCACGTCGACCGGCACCCCCGCCTCGTTCCTCCATCCCGTGGATTCGCTGCACGGCGACCTGGGCATCGTCGACCGCGACGACGCGGCGATCCTGCTCTCGAAGAGCGGCGCGTCGGATGAGCTATTCGGGCTCGTGGGCCAGCTCAAGCGACTGGGCGTGCCCATCGTCGCGATCACCGGCGACGGCGAATCGATCCTCGCGCGGCAGGCGGACGTTGTGCTCGACGCGAGCGTCACCGAGGAAGCGTGTCCCGAGACGCTGGCCCCCACGGCCAGCACGACCGTCGCGCTCGCGCTGGGCGACGCGCTCGCGGTCGCCCTGCTCGAGGTGAAGGGCTTCCGGCGCGACCAGTTCGCCGCGCTCCATCCCGGTGGCGCCCTGGGCCGCAACCTGCTGCTGCGGGTCGCGGACGTGATGCTCACGGCCGACGTGCCGACCCTGCTCCCCGACCGCCCGATGCGCGAGTGCGTCGTGCTGCTCGCGGAGAAGCGGGGCACGGTGGCGATCGTGGATGCAGGCGGCAGTCTCGTCGGCGTGGTCACCGCCGGAGACCTGACGCGCCTGATGGAGAAGACCAATCAATTCCTCGACCTCCCTGTCGGCCAGGTGATGACCAAGACTCCCAAAGCGACGACCCCCGATGAGCTGGCCGGCGCCGCGGTGCGGGTCATGGAACAGCACGGCATCATGGCGCTCCCCGTGCTCGACGGCGGCCGCAAGGTCATAGGCATTGTGCACCTGCATGACCTTATGAAAGCGGGGGCAGCTTAAAATGCGAAAGGCGTCACGCAGAGGTGTCACGCAGAGGCGTCACGCAACGACGTCACGCCTCCGTGCTACGCCTTCGTGCTACGCAGTTCTGTGCTACGTCGTCTTGGGAGGGGTCGTGGCGGCGGCCTGCGAGTCCGGCATCAAACCCACGGCGACCATCACTGCGGCCGACACGGCCGATCAGGTGATGTACAACATGTCGCACTACGTGACCGCGGGGGGGATCCAGCGGGCCCAGAGACGTCGACGCTCACGGCGCGCGAGGGAACCTACCATTGGCGGTCCGGTGACATGGAGGCCCGCGGCAACGTGGTCGTGGTGCGCACCGACGGCGCGACGCTGCGCACGGAAGTGCTACGCTACAGCCAGGTGAAGAACCAGGTGAGCTCCGACAAGCCGTTCGTGTTCGACGACCCGCCTCGCCACATCATAGGCGAGGGCTTCACCTCGGACCCCGACTTCAAGGTCGTGACGGCCACCCACATCAGTGGGCAGGGCGGCAAGTTCACGCTGCCGAACCAATGATCGTCCCGCTCATGCTGCTCGCGCTGGTCCAGCGGCCCGCGCCCCAGACGGCGGACACCGCCGGGGGGCGCCCCTGCGTCGTGGAGATCGACTCGGTCGGGGGGCGGACCCAGCAGGTGGTGGTGCGACAAGGCGAGACCAACGTGTTCGCGGGCGGCGGCGTACTGGCGCACTGCCAACAAACGGGGAGCACCTTGTCCGCTGACAGCGTGGCCTGGTTCGCCGGCGTCGGGCGCTTCGACATGATCGGGCAGCGGCACCTCGTGCACATCCGCGACACGACCCTCACCCTGGACGCCGCGAATGCGTCGTATTTCCTGCACCAGGAGCGGCTCGAGGCGCACAAGAACGTGGTCGCGGTGAATCGCATCACCGGGTCGGTGCTGCGGGGCCCGAACCTCACGTACTACCGGGCCCTGAAAGGCGTTCGCGATACGCTCGAGATGTACGCCTCCGGACGCCCCACGATCGACTACCGCTCGAACGCCGACTCGGGCGAGCCGTACGTCATCGTGGGGGACCGGGTGCGCTTCAAGGGGAACGACCGGATGTGGGGCGGCGGGAAGGTGACGATCGACCGGAGCGACTTCGCCGCCCGCGGCGATTCGATGCAGCTCAATCAGGGCGCGGGGTTCGCCATGCTCGTGGGTCGACCGCGGGTGGAAGGGAAAGGGGCGCGCCCGTACGCACTGACGGGAACCCGCATCGAGCTCGGGCTCCGCGACCGCGAGATCCGCCTCGTCAAGGCGCTGGGGCAGGGCGTCGCTACCGGCACCGACTGGCGCCTCACGGCCGACACGATTCACCTCGCCCTGGACCGCCGCAAGCTACAGCACGCATTCGCCTGGAGCGGGGGCGGCGGGGGAGGCAAGGGGGACAAAGGAGACAAGGGAGACAAGGGGGGCGGGGGGGACACGGGGGACAGGGGAGGTGGACGCGACTCGACGCGCGCGAAGGCCGTGTCGACCCTCAATACGATCGAGGCCGACTCGCTCGCGCTCGACACGCCGGACGAGGTGCTGACCGAGGCTCGCGCGTTCCGCCACGCCTTCTCGACGTCGAAGCGGGATTCTGCGGCGGCCGTGGACTGGATCGCGGGTGACTCGCTCACCGCCCATTGGACGCAGCTGGCGGACTCGGGTGGTAAGACGAAGAACGAGCTGCAGCAGATCGTGGCGCGTGGTGCCGCGCGCTCGTTCTCGCACATCTACAGCGCGAAGGATTCCGCTGGACCGTCCATCGACTATTCGCGAGGCCAGAAGATCGACATCGCGCTGAAGCACGCCCGCGTCGACCGGGTGATCGTGAGCGGCCGCGCTGACGGCGTACACCTCGAGCCCGCGCCACCCAAGCCGCCGCCGGCGGACAGCACCGCCAAGAAGCGGCCCAGCAGATGACCACGCCCCCTGCCGTCCCGCCTGTGCCCCCCGTCCCCACCGGGCCCCCGGTGGCACCGGCGCCCCTTGTCATCTCACAGCGGATCCCAGACCTGCTGGCACAGCGGGACTCCTCACTGCCGCTCGCCGCGGCGGCGCTCGCCCGCGTGGCGGACGGGCAGGGGCGCACCACGTTCGGCGAGCTGGCGATCGCCTATCGCGAGGAGTTCCTGAAGCTGCGGATTCACGCGCGCAGCGCGAACCTCCCAGAGCTGGGTGGCCTCTCGGTGGAAGAGTTCCGCACCAGTCTCCGCACCTCGGTGCTGCCGCGGCTCGTCGTGGCGCAGGTGGTGAGGTACCCCAACGGCCTGCTCGCTGACGACGCCCTGGTCGCATTCACGCGGGAAGCGTGGGAAGAGCTTCAGGTGGTGCCCGGCGCCGCCGACCAGCTGCTCGACGCAGCCGAGCGGGCGCTCGCCCGGGCTGAGTCGCCCAGTGGCGCCTACCCGCGCGTCGCCGGCGGGAGCCTGCTCGAAGCGACCGGGCTGGCGAAGAGCTACAAGGGCCGCCGCGTGGTGAACGACGTGAGCGTGCGACTCGAGCAGGGCGAGATCGTGGGCCTGCTCGGCCCCAACGGGGCAGGGAAGACCACCACGTTCTACATGATCACCGGGCTGATCCGGCCCGACCGCGGCCGCATTGCGTTCGACGGGCGCGACGTCACCGCCGAGCCGATGTACCAGCGCGCCCGGGCGGGGATCGGCTATCTCGCCCAGGAGCCGTCGGTGTTCCGCAAGCTCACCGTGGAGGACAACGTCCGGGCGATCCTCGAGACGTTGCCGCTCGACGACGCGGAGCGGGGGCAGTGCCTCGATCACCTGCTCGACTAGCTCGCCATCCGGCACCTGCGGCGCCAAAAGGGCTACCAGCTGTCGGGCGGCGAGCGCCGCCGGCTCGAGATCACGCGCGCGCTCGTCACCGAGCCTAAATTCATGTTGTTGGACGAGCCGTTCGCCGGGGTGGACCCGATCGCCGTGCACGACATTCAAACGATCGTGGCGGGGCTGCGCCATCGCGGCATCGGCGTGCTGATCACGGACCACAACGTGGAGCAGACGCTGGACATCGTAGATCGCGCCTACATCATGTTCGAGGGCAAAGTTCAGGTCTCAGGCACCGTGCGCGAGCTGGTGTTCGACGACCGTGTTGCGAACCTCTACCTCGGCCCCACCCTCACTGCGCGCCTGCGGGCGCGGCTCACGGTCCCGGTATGAAGACCGGCCTGCACCAGCACGCCGCGCTGCGCCAGGACCTGCGCATCAATCCGCGCCTGTACCAGGCGATGGATCTGCTGTACATGCCGCTGCTAGACCTGCAGCAGCACCTGAAGCAGGAGCTGCTCGGCAACCCGTTCCTCGAGCTGATCGAGCCTGAAGAAGACAGCGAGCTGCCCCTCACGCAGGACGGCGTGGAGGAGAAGAAGGAGACCGAGGACCACGACGAGCCGAACTGGGAGGACATCCTGTTGGACGACGGCTCCGACCAGGGCACGCCGCCGCGCGACATGAGCGAGGCCCGGGAGTACGTCGAGCCCGTGCCGGTCGAGACCAAGGACTTGTCGGACCACCTCCGGGACCAGATGCGGCTGCTCGATCTCAACCCGCGCCAGCAGCTGCTGGCCGAGGAGTTCATCGGCAACATTGCGGAAGACGGCTACCTCGGCGCCACGCTCGAGCAGATCGTTCGCGGGGCGAACCAGCTGCTCGAGGAGCACGCGGTCGAAGCCGTGGAGGACGTCCAGCCGCAGCTCTTCACGCTCGCCGAAGCCGAGGAGATGCTGCGGATCATTCAGAAGCTCGATCCTCCCGGCGTCGGCGCCCGCGACCTGCGCGAGTGCCTGCTGCTCCAGCTCGAGGCACGCAACGAGACCGACACCCTCGCCTACCGCCTCGTCAAGGAGGCGTTCGACGACCTCAAGGCGCACCGCTGGAGCGACCTCGGCAAGCGGTTCGGCCTCGACGCGGCGGAGGTGCAGCGCGTGGCCGACGAGCTGGCGCGGCTCGACCCGAAGCCCGGGCTGCAGTACTCCGCCGCGAGCGACGCGTACATCATCCCCGATCTCGTGGTCGAGAAGATCGACGGCAAGTACCACGTGTTCCTGAACGACGCGGGCTTGCCCCGGCTGCGGATCTCCAAGACCTACCAGGAGATCGCGCGCGACAAGAAGAAGTTTCAGGGGGAGAACAAGGACTTCATCAACCAACGGCTGAACAGCGCTCACTGGATGATCCAGGCGATCGAGCAGCGCCGCCAGACGATGCTCAAGGTCATGAACTTCATCGTCGACCGGCAGCGTGAGTTCTTCGAAAAGGGCGTCGAGTACCTGAAGCCGCTCACGCTGCGCGAGGTGGCGGACGTCATCAACATGCACGAGAGCACCGTGAGCCGCGTGACCAACGAGAAGTACGTGCAGACGCCGCGCGGGCTGTTGCCGCTCAAGTTCTTCTTCTCGAGCGGCCTCTCCACCACCACCGGCGAGGATGCCAGCGCCCGATCGATCAAGGCGCAGATCCAGAAGATGGTCGACGACGAGGACCCCAAGAACCCGCTCACCGACCAGCAGATCGTCGAGATGTTCGCGCAGCGCGGCGTGAAGATCGCCCGCCGCACCGTCGCCAAGTACCGCGATCAGCTGGGCATCCTCCCGGCACGCATGCGCAAGCGGCTGTGAGCCTCGCCACGCCGGCCGTGGCGCCCGAGGTGAGCGTGCTCGTGCCCGCGAAAGACGAGGCCGGGAACCTCTCCGAATTCGTGCGCCAGGCGCGCGAGGCGCTGTTGCCGCTCCCCTACGCCTGCGAGATCGTCGTCATCGACGACGGCAGCCGCGACGGCACGGCCGACGTGCTGCACGAGGTCGTCGCCAAGCATCCCTTCGTCCGGGTCGTCACCCACCGCAGCGGGCGGGGCATCGCCGATGCGCTCAAGTCCGGGACGGACGCTGCCCGGGGACGGATTCTCGTGTTCTATCCTGCGGACTTGCAATATCGGCCTGCGGACATCCCCGGGCTCGTTCAGCCGATCATCGCGGACGAGGCCGACCTCGTGACTGGCACTAAGCAAGGCCATTACGAGAAGCGCTTCGTCTCATGGGTGTACAACTTGCTGTGCCGCTGGCTGTTCGGCGTCCGCGTGACCGACCTGAACTCCGTGAAGGCGTATCGGCGGGAAGTCATGGACTACGTACCGAGCCGGCCCGAGTGGCACCGCTACATGGTCGTGATCGCGGCCGCCGAGGGGTTCCGGCTCGCCGAGCGGCCGGTGCCGCTCTACGCGCGCCACTCGGGGAAGTCGAAGTTCGGGATCGCCCGGATTCCGGTAGGCGTGCTCGACCTGGTCTCGGTGTGGTTTCAGCTGCGCTTCGGCCGCAAGCCGATGCTCTTCTTCGGGGTGGCGGGGGCGGTGCTGTTCCTCCTGGGCTCTGTCGTGGGCCTCGGCGCGCTGTGGTTTCGGTTCGGGCCGGCACACGTGGGTTTCCGACCGCTCCTCGACCTCATCATGATTCTTGTGATCTCGGGTATCGCCCTGTTCGGCTTCGGCTTCGTGGGGGAGATGGTGGCGGGGATGCGTGAAGAGGTGCGGGCACTGCAGCGGGAGGTGGACCGGCTCCGGAGGACGCCGGAAGGTTAGGTTCGCGACGATGGCCGGTGCGCCTCTTGCAGCGTTGACGCACCGGGCCGGACCGGCCGACGCCCACTGCTGCCTGTGCGCAACAAAGTCGGGCAGGGACGAGGCGTCGCTCCCACACCGGCCGGGAGGTCCCATGAAAGCGATCCTCGTCTCCGCTATCGGATTCAGCGTGGCCGCCGTGGCTTGGGCCTGCACCGAGACCGCTACTGAGATCGTCATCCCTACGGGCGTCCAGCTCGCGCCGTCCGACACGACAATCCCTCAGCGCCACAGCATGCAACTGGTGGCGAGCGTCGTCGATACTGCCGGTAAGCCGATCTCCGGAGTCCAGCCGTCGTTCACCTCGAGCGACCCCCTCGTCCTCCAGGTCTCCGCTACGGGGCTCGTAACCTCCGTGGGTCCGCTCGGGGCGGCGACCATCACGGCGAAGTTCGCCACGTTCATGGCGTTTGCGCACGTCACCGTCCGCGACTCGAACATCGTCGAGCGGCTGCCGTTGTCCGGGAGGCCCTTCGACGCCGAGATCTCTCCAAGCGGCGTGATCTATGTGACGCGTCTTGACGTGGGCTTGGTGTCCCGTCTGAACCTCGCGGAACGAGCGTTCACGGCATCGGTCGTCGTCGGGTCCGTTCCATCGCGTGTGACGTTCAACGCGAGCGGCTCGACCGCGTACGTCTCGAACCAGTTCTCCCAAGACGTCGGCATCATCAACGTCTCCACCAACACCCAGACCGACGTCATTCCGACGACGGGCGACCCGGGGCCGGTGGCGCTCTCGATCGACGGCGCTGCGTTGTTCGTGACCACGAACGCCAACCGCCTCTACCGGTTCAGCCTCGCCAGTCGGGCGTCCACGGATTCGCTCGGGCTTCCCGCCACGTCGCACCACCTCGTAGTGCACCCCGGAGGCAATCTGTTGTACGTCGCCACGCGCGAAGGGGGGTCCGTGCTCGAAGCGGACGCCCGCACGCTCGCCGTGACGCGCACCTTCACGCTCGGGGGACGCACGAATGGGATGGTGTTGTCACCCGACCACGGGACTCTCTACGTGGCCAACGATTACCTGTCCCTTATCCACGTGATCACGCTGAGTACGGGCTCTGTAGGATCCATCGCGCTCAGCGGCGGTCCCTTCGCGCTCGGCCTAGGGCCCGACGGCACCAGGGTATACGCGACCCTCACATTCGACGGCAAGGTCCAAGTAGTCGACCGCGCCAGCCGTCACGTCATCCAGACCATCGAGACGGGCGGAGCGCCGCGGTTGCCGGTCGCAGATGCCGCCCAAGGGCTGGTGGTGGTCCCGAATGAGGCCGGATGGGTGGACGTCCTGCGCTGAGCCTGTAGCGCCGCGCTAAGTCGCGTTCTACATTAGTGTTCCGGGGGCCGCCGCAGGGCCCCCGGAGCGTTTCTGCGGGTCCCACCCTCGAGGACAGCGCCATGGTCGACCGGATCACTCCTGCCTCACCCGAGCTGCGGGACTTCTACAGCGCCCGCACCGCCTGGCGCTCCAAAGGCGAGGAACGCATGCGGTTCCGCAAGGCGGCGGCGCTCGCGCGCGTCCCCTCGGGCGCTTCGGTGCTCGACATCGGCGCCCGGGACGGGGGGCTCAAGCGGTTTCTCCCCTCAGGCGTCGCCTATCAGGGCATAGACATCGCGCCCGAGTTCGCGGGCCCCGACGTGCTCATTCGGGACATCTCGCAGGGGATCCCGTTCCCGGACGGCTCCTATGACTTCGTGTTCTGCATCGAGGTGCTCGAGCATGTCCCGAACCCGTTCGGGACGCTCTCCGAATTTCACCGGGTGTTGAAGCCGCGCGGCGTGCTGATCCTCTCCGTCCCGAACCCCTACCACATCAAAGAAATCATCTGGAACCTGTTCCGGATTCCCGATCGCCAGGGGCACATGTACGGCTGGACCCGCCAGACGATGACGCGGCTCGGTGAGATGAACGGCTTCCGACTCGAGCGCTCCGGCGGGACGTACCTGCATCCGCCTATCCCCATCTTCGCCCTGCTGGCGCGCTCCATCGTCTACCGGTTCGTCAAGACTTGAACGTCGCTTGCCTGACGCACGCCTATCCTCGCCGGGAAGGTGACGTGGCAGGTGCATTCATCGAGCGGCTGGTGCGCGCGCTCACGGCGCGCGGCCACGGCGTGCACGTCGTCGCTCCGGCCGATGCAGGGAAGGGGGGCAAGGAGGTACGCCAGCGCGTGCTCGTCACCCGGGTCCGCTACGCTCCGGCGCAATGGGAAACGCTCGCTTACCGCGGCACCATGGTCGCCGCCGCGCAGTCGCCAGTCGGATTCCTGCTGGCCGCCTCCTTGGTCTACCGGCAGGCGCGCGTCGTCGCGCGGCTGTGCCGGGAGGAGCAGCTCGAGCTCGTGCACGCGCACTGGTGGATTCCGGGCGGGGTGAGCGCCTGGCTCGCCCGCCGCCCCTACGTCGTGACACTACACGGTACCGACGTGGCGCTGCTCGAGCGTTCGCTCCCCGCCCGCTTGCTCGCCCGCCGCGTGCTGCGCGGCGCAGCCGCGGTGACCGCCGTGTCGTCGTTCCTGGCCGAGCGAGTGGCACGCGCCGCGGGACTGGACGAGCGGAGCATTGTCGTTCAGCCAATGCCGGCAGACACACGGGCGTTCACGCGCACCAGCCGGGGCGGCGGCGGCATCGTCACGGTCGGCCGGCTCTCGCCGCAGAAGCGGATCGTGCTGCTGCTCGAAGCCGTGGCGCTGCTCCGCGCGCGCGGCGCCGGGCGACCGCTCACGGTAGTGGGTGACGGCCCGGAGCGGCCGGCGCTCGAACGCCGTGCCGCAGAGTTGGGAATCGCCGATCAGACCCGATTCCTGGGCGCGGTGCCCCCCGCGCGTATCCCCGACGCTCTCGGGGACGCCGACGTGTTCGCCTTCCCGGCGCTCGGGGAAGGGCTCGGTCTCGCCGCTGCGGAAGCCCTGATGCTGGGCATCCCAGTCGTGGCTACGAGCGACGGCGGCGGCGTGACCGACATCGTCCCCCCGAACGGCGCCGGGCGGCTCGTCCAGCCCGACGCCCGCGACTTGGCCGAGGCGATCGCCGAGCTGGCGCGCGACCCGGCCCGCCGCCGGCTCGCGGTGGAGGCGGGCGCCGCGCTGCGGCGGCGTTTCGAGCCGGCCGCGGTAGCGGAGCGGTTCGAGGCCGTGTACCGACAGGCGGTATCGCAGCAGCGCCGGCCGAGTCATGCGTAGGTGGCTGTGGTGGAGCATCCAGATCGCCGTCGCGGGCGTCGTCGCCGTGCTGGTGTGGCGCGCCATCGCCCACAACTGGGACGAGTTCCGCTCGCTCCACGTGGCGCTCGCGCTCAAGCCGGGTTGGATCGCGCTTGCGACGTTGGTGGTATTCGCCGCCTACGCGATGCAGATCGAGTCATGGCGTCGAGTGCTCGCGGGCTGGGCCCAGCGCCTCCCATACAGCCGTGCCGCGCGGATCTGGCTGCTCGTGAACTTGGGACGCTACGTGCCGGGCAAGCTGTGGAGCGTGGCGGGGCTCATGGTCCTGGCGCAGCGGGCGGGGGTGGCAGCTTGGGCAGCCGGCGCGTCGGCGTTCGCGATCCAGGCCGTCGCTCTCGGGACGGCCGTCCCGGTAGTGGCCGCAACGACCCCTGGGGCTGAGTCGCCGCTCCGGTTGGCGACCGCGGCCACCGTCGCCGTGGCGACAATCGCTTTCCTTGCTTGGGAACGGGGCGCGCGCTGGCTCGCAGGCCTTGCCGGCTTGGTCGAGGGGTTCCAACCGCTTCCCCCTTGGGCCGTCGCCGAAAGCGCCGCTCTGATGCTTGCGGGCTGGCTCGCGTACGGCCTCGCGTTCTGGCTGCTCGCCCGAGGGCTCGGGCTGCCGGGCACGCTGCCGCTGACGACCGCCGCGGGGGTGTTCGCCCTGGGCTACATTTTGGGCCTGCTCGCCCTGTTCGCGCCCGGCGGCGTGGGGGTGCGGGAGCTCGTCTTCATCGGGCTCCTCACTCCGACCCTCGGCAGCGGCGGGGCAGTGGCCCTGAGCGTGGGCTCGCGCGTACTCCTGACGTTATGTGAGGCGGCCGCACCGCTCGCCGTGCTGCTTTTCACCGGGCGAAGCAAGGAGGACGTGGGTGTACGAACCTAAGCGGCCGACGCTCGTCGCGACCGGGTTGTTCAGCTTGTGGGTGGCGCTGCTGTCGCTTCCTATGCTCCAGGGCAAATGGCTGGCCTCGCCCTGGAGCGACCAGTACGCGGCGGGCTACGCCTTCCGGGCGTGGGGCGCCGAGTGGTGGCACCGCCTGGGACACGTGCCGCTGTGGAATCCGGAGCTGTTCGGGGGCCTGCCGTTCGTCGCCGCCGGGCACGGTGACATCTTCTACCCGACATCCTTCCTGCGTCTCGTCCTCCCGGTCGAGACGGTGGTGAACCTCAACTTCGTCTTGCACTACATCCTCGCCGGGCTCTTCACCTACTGGCTGCTGCGGCGACTGCATGTGTCATGGACCGGCGCGGTGATCGGCGGGCTGGCCTACGAGCTGTCGGGCCTGATCGCGTCGTACCCGTCGCCCGGGCACGACGGCAAGCTGTTCGCGTCCGCGGCGCTGCCGCTCGCCTTCCTGGCCCTCGTGATCGCGCTGCGGGACAAACGCTGGGAGGGGTACCCGCTGCTCGCGCTCGCGGTGGCGCTCAGCCTGCTCGGTCACTTCCAGGTAGCGTACTACCTGCTGATCGCCACCGGGCTGTTCGCTCTCTACCTGACGCTGGAGGAGGTCCCGAGCGACCCCGCGGCGTGGCGCGTGGAGCGCCTGGGGTTTGCGCTCGGCGCGGTGCTGCTCGGGTTCGGCCTCGCGGCGATCCAGGTGCTGCCCTTTGTCCACTATATCCCGTTTTCACCGCGCGCGCAGGGTTTCCACGGGTTCGCAGGGTCGACCTCCTTTGCCATCCCCTGGAGCCACGTCCCCGAGTTCGTGCTCAAGCACTTCGCAGGCTCGCGCGAAACGTACTGGGGGCCCAACGGGCTCAAGCTGCACTCGGAGTACCTCGGGTTGCCGGTCGTCGCGCTCGCCGCGCTCGGTGCCCTGGCGAAAGAGCGGCGGCGCCTTGTGGTCTGGGTCGGTGGCCTCGGGCTGTTGTTCCTCCTGGTCAGCCTGGGCGCGGGCACTCCGTTCTACCGGGTATGGTGGGCGGTGATGCCGCTCGTAAAGAAAACGCGGGCGCCGGGGATGGCGTTCTTCGTGGTGGCGTTGATGGTGGCGTTGCTCGCCGGGATGGGAGCGGAGCGACTGGAGCGCAAGGAGGGGCGGCCGCACCTGACCGCGTGGCTCGTCGCGGCAGGGATCGTGGCGCTGCTCGCCGTGACGGGCGTGTTCGGTGCGATGGCCCAGTCCCTGGCTGCCGCCGTCCAGGCCGCCACGGGCCTGCAGACGATCGCTGCAGCCCGCGCCGATGAGGCGATGATCCAGTGGGGGGCGTTTGGAGGCGCCGTCGCGCTCGCCATCACGGCCGGGCTCGCGCTCGCCGCGCGCGACGAGCGACTGACGCCACGCCTCTTCGCCGTGACGCTCCCACTCGTGGTGGGCTGTGATCTCTGGCTCAACGCCCGTCATTTCTGGGTGTACTCGCCGAACCCCCGCGCAGACCTGTTTCGTCCGGATGCGGTGACCGATCGAATCAAGAGCACCCCGTTGCCGTACCGCGCGCTGGACCTCGGCGTGTATCCACCACGCTACTATGGCGTTCCGTTGATGGCCTTCGACATCCCCCAGATGCTCGGCCATCACGGCAACGAGCTGCGCTATTACGACGAGCTGCTCGGCGCGGAGAACGGCTTCGAGAACCTCCGGTTCGTCCAGCTCTGGGGCCTGCTCTCCGTGCGCTACGTCATCGCCCCGAGCGGCGCCCGTAACGCCGACAGCATCCCGGGCTACAAGCGGATCCTCGACTCTGTACCCACGTCGGCAGGCGTGCGGGCGAACCTGTTCGAGCGGATCGATCCGGCGCCGTACGCCCGAGTCGTCCCCGGGGCGTTCAAGGCGACAGACTCGGCCGTCGTCGTCCCGACGCTCGTCGATCCGCGCATCGATTACAGCAGGGTGGTGCTGTTCACCCCGGATCAGCCGGTCGCGCCGGCCCCGATCCGCGAGATGCCCCCACCGAGTCCGTCGCGGGCCGCGGTGACCGCGTGGGAACCCGGCCGCATGACGATCGCGCTCGACCCAGCGCCGCCACAGCCGAGCTACGTGCTGGTCTCGGAGAACTGGTATCCCGATTGGCACGCCACGGTCGACGGGGCTGCGGCGCCGGTGCTGCGGGGCGACTACGCGTTCATCACCGTGCCGGTGCCTGCGGGCGCGAAGCAGGTCGCGCTCAGCTTCCGCTCGCCCGACTACGAGACCGGCAAGGCGATCTCGCTCATGTCGCTGGCGCTCCTCGCGGCGATCGCCCTGCTGCCCGTGGCCCTGAGGGGGGGGCGAGGGGGGCGGCGACGGGATGCCTGAGCGGGGGTTGGTCGTCATCCCCACCTACAACGAGGCCGCGAACCTGGCCCACCTCGTGCCGCAGGTCCTCGCCCAGGACCCCCGGCTCGACATCCTCATCGTGGACGACAACTCCCCGGACAGCACCGGGCAGCTCGCCGAGGCACTCCGCCAGAAGGAGCCCCGGCTGAGCGTGATCCATCGGGAAGGGAAGCTCGGGCTCGGCACGGCGTATATCGCCGGATTCCGGTGGGCGCTGGAGCGGGACTACGCCCTGGTCTTCGAGATGGACGCCGACTTCTCCCACGACCCCGCCTACTTAAAGGACTTTCTCAAGGCCGTCGAGGAGGCGGATCTAGTGCTGGGATCGCGCTACCTGGGGGGCAGAGTCGCGGTGGTCAACTGGCCCATCACCCGTCTCATGTTATCCTACAGTGCCAACATCTATGCGCGGTGGGTGACCGGGCTGCGGATCTGGGACCTGACGGGGGGGTTCAAGTGCTTTCGCAAGCAGGTGCTCGAGGCGATAGACTTGACACAGGTGCGGTCCAACGGATACGCGTTTCAGATTGAAATGAGTGTGAGGGCATGGCGGAAAGGGTTCAGGCTGAGAGAAATCCCCATCGTGTTCGTGGACCGGACCGAGGGATCGAGCAAGATGACCGGGGCCATCGTGCGCGAGGCGGTGTGGATGGTGCCGCGGCTCAGGCTGATGGCGTGGTCCGGCCGCATTTAGCAGGCCTGCCGATTTACAAGATGACGGGGTCGGGAAACGACTTCGTCATGGTGGATGGCCGGCACACGTCGCCCGCGGACTGGTCCGAGGCCGACATCCGCGCGGTGTGCGCCCGCGGGACCGGCGTCGGCGCCGACGGGCTGGTGTTCGTGAGTCCTGGATCGTTCAGAAACGCGGTGCGCATGATCTATTTCAACGCGGATGCGTCCCGCGCCGCGATGTGCGGCAACGCCGCGCTGTGCAGTACCCGCCTCGCCGCGCGGCTCGGCATCGCGCGGGCGCAGGGGATGACGCTCGAGACGGACGCCGGCAGCTACGAAAGCCGCTGCGGCGGTCCTGGGGAGCGCGCCGAGCTGCGACTAGCCGCGTTGCGCCCCCCCACCGCCGTACCGGCCCTCCTCGTAGCCGACGGCGAGCGCCGCGCGGCCCTCGGAATGGTCGGCGTCCCACACCTCATCGTGCTCGTCGACGACGTCAGCTGCCTCGACCTCGCCACTCGTGGCAGGACGCTCCGCTGCGATCCGGCCCTGGGACCCGACGGTGCAAATGTGAACTTCGTCTCTCCGGGGGGCTCGCCGTCCGAATGGTTGATGCGGACCTATGAGCGGGGAGTGGAGGCCGAAACTCTGGCGTGCGGCACCGGCGCGGTGGCGGCGGGCTGCGCGCTCGTGGAATGGGGATTGGCACAGCTTCCGGTGACGATCTGGACCCGCAGCGGCAGGCGCCTGGAGATCGAGGCGAAGCGGCTGAACGACGGCACCTACGACGAGGTGTGGCTTTCGGGGGAGGCTCGGCTGGTGTTCAGGGGTGTGATTAACTGAGCCGATTCTCCACATTCAAGCAGGCGCTAGCTTAACATAACATCTCTTATACGAAGTACAGTGCTGCGACAACTCAACGCCCGCCTACACCTCGCGTAAGCTCACCGATGCGCACCTTTGCCTCAATCGCGGCACCGCTCGAGTCCGCGCCCTCGCTGATGGCACGGTAGGCCGCGAGCGCTCGCGTGGTGTCACCCGCCGCCACCCAGGCTCGCCCCGCATCCGACAAGAACTGCGCGCGCAAGAACGGAAACCGCGCCGCTTCCGACGCCCGCTGGTACGCGTCCGCTGCGTCCTTGGGGTGCGCTACGTTCTCATAGGCCGCCCCCAGCAACCCGTACGCCTGCGCCTGGTAGGCCTTGCCCGCACCGGGCGCGAAGCGCTTGAGGAGCGCGATCGCCTGCTGGCTCTGCCCCTGACCGAGGTAGGCCTGGGCGAGGAGGATCGTGGCCTCTTGGGCCGCGCGCGTGCCTGCATAGTTCTCCACGACCTGTGATAGCTCGCTCGCAGCGAGTTTGAAGTTGCGGGAATCCACGGCCAGGCGGGCTTGCTCGAGTCGGGCGCCCGCGGTGCGCTCTGCCGTGCGCGTCGACCAGAGATTCCACACGAACAGCACCGCGCCCAGACCGACGAGGATCCCGACATAGCCGGACGCCTGTCTGTGCCCCTTTATCCACTGGACAAGTACCGTCAGCCTGCCTGAGTCTGCTGCGGCTACGGGACGTCCCGCCGTGGTCACCGATGTCGCCATGCCACGCCTTTCGTGAAACGCCGTTCGGACGTCCTCGCGTGACGTTTTTGCGTGACGCCTTTGTGCTACGTCTTATTGGCTTTGTGACGTCTTTGCGTGACGTCTTTGCGTGACGTTTTTCGCGCGACGTCTTTCGCCTCTTGGTCGTACGCCCCTGGGGTGACTCGAACACCCGGCCAACGGTTTAGGAAACCGCTGCTCTATCCACCTGAGCTACAGGGGCTAAGCGCTGCAATGTAGCGGGGTTACGCGTAGTGTAGCAAGGCCTCGATGCGCTCGCCCTCGAGCCGCGCGCGCCCGTTCAAGAAGTCGAGCTCGATCAGGAAGGTGAACCCCACCACCTCTGCACCGTGGGCTCGCACCAGTTTGGCCGCGGCAGCGGCCGTGCCACCGGTCGCCAGCACATCGTCCACGACCAGGACGCGGTCCCCGGCGCTGACGGCATCCTTGTGCATTTCGAGCGCGTCGGTGCCGTACTCGAGGGCGTATTCCACACGCCCCCGTTCGGCGGGCAGCTTCCCGGGCTTCCGCATCGGCACGAGTCCCGCCTCGAGCGCCAGCGCGATCGGCGCGCCCAGCAGGAAGCCTCGCGACTCGATCGAGACCACGCGCGCGACCTTGGCGCGCCGGAACGGTGCCGTCATCAGCTCGACAGCGCGCCGGAATGCGGTCGCGTCGAGCAGCAGCGGCGTGATGTCCTTGAATACAATCCCAGGCTTGGGGAAATCAGGGACATCCCGGATATAGCGGGCGATGTCCTGGACGGTCACGGTCACGGACTGGGTCAATGGGAGTCCTTGCAACTAGTTGATTTCGAAGTCGTTCGCCAGTTTCATATCATGTGGAACCTCGGCTCTTTCCACACGGTCGACCCGTGCGCCCGACGGTCCCCGGGCGAGCGCTCGCTCCAGTCGTTCAAGTGCTTCCTCAACCCCTTGAGCAATCACTTCAACCGAGCCATCGGGGAGGTTGCGCACGCTGCCTCGCAATGCCAGCCGCTCGGCCTCGCGCCACACGAACCAGCGATACCCCACGCCCTGCACGCGACCGCGAACCAGGAAACGCACCGCAGGCACGGAGCTTACTCCCCGTCACGCTGCGCCACCCGGCGGCGGTGCCACCAGACGTAGACGGCCGCGATCGCGGCCAGCACGGGTAGGAGGATGAGCACCGCCCGTCCCGCGTACGTCTGCGCTTCCTGGTTCAAGACGGTGAGGATTACGTCCTCCTTCCTGCCGATGAACCAGCCGATCCACGTGAGCACGCTGCACCACATGAGCGCGCCGAGCCCGGTGAACGTAACGAACTTCGCCAGGTTCATCCGGGCGATCCCGGCAGGAATGGAGATCAGGTGCCGGATCACCGGGAGCATGCGTCCCATGAAAGTGCTGATCTCGCCGTGCGCGGCGAAGTACCGCTCCGAGCGCTCGAGGCTCCGTTCCGAGATCCAGAAGTACTTGCCGACGCGCCGCACGACGGCCCGTCCCAGCCAGTGGGCGAGACCGTAGTTGGCGAGCGCGCCCGTGATGCTGCCGGCTACTCCGCAGGCGATGGCGAGCGCGAAGCTCATCTCGCCCTTCGCCGCCAGATATCCCGCCGGGGGCATCACCAGCTCGCTTGGCAGCGGCAAGAACGAGGACTCGACAGCCATGAGAATTACGATCCCCGGATAGCCCATGTCGCGGAACCGATCCAGCAGCCACTGGATGAAGCTCTCAAGCATCGAAGCCGTGCTCTCCGACGAGGGGAACGAAGCGGGCCTCGCCCAGGGGAATCCGCTTGAGGCCGGCGTCGCCCCGCTCGACGAGGGTGAGAATCTGAGCGCCTCGGGCGCCCACCGGAATCAGGAGTCGGCCTCCGGACGAGAGCTGCTCGACGAGCGGTGGGGGGATCTCGGGGCCCCCCGCGGCTACGAGGATGGCATCATAGGGCGCGTAGGCGCTCCACCCCAGGGTCCCGTCGCCGTGCAGCACGGACACGTTCGACACGCCTGCCTCGCGCAGGGCCAGCTGAGCGGCGCGCGCGAGCGTCTCCACCCGCTCCACCGAAAGCACCGTGGCGGCCAGCGCGCCCAACAGCGCAGCCTGGTACCCCGAGCCCGTGCCGATCTCGAGCACCCGCTCCCTGCCCGTCAGCCGCAGCGCTTCGACGTGGCGGGCCTGCGTGGACGGCTGTGAGATCGTCTGGCCGTTGCCGATGGGGAGTGCGACATCTTCGTAGGCCCGGTGTCGCACCGCCTCGGGCACGAACAGATGCCGCGGAGTCTCGGCGAACGCCTTGAGCACGGCGAGGTCGCGGATGCCCTTGGCCCGCAGCGTTTCGACCAGTCGAGTGCGGTACCCGGCGTAGCTGTCGCCCGCCCCCCCCGCCGCCGCCCCCCGGCCGCTCAATCGCCGGGGAACCATTTGCGCACGACCTCGATCAGGTCGTAGTTGGTCATGTCCATGTGCAGCGGGGTCACCGAGATGTAGCCGTCGCTCGTGGCCCGGAAGTCAATTGGAATACACCCGTCGACCGAGCCTCGTCAATCGAACGCCTTTCACCGCGCCGCCTTCGACCGGCGGCAGATTCACATTCAGCAACGTATTCCCCGGAAATGCCGGCAGCGTCGTAAGGTGACGGAGCAAATCCGTCAGCACCGCGATCTGCTTTCGTAGGTGCGTGAGGTCCGCTCTGAGATCCCCGCCGGCGAACGAGATCGCGATGGACGGAATCCCTAGCGCGAGACCCTCCATTGCCGCCGCCACGGTGCCGGAGTACAACACGTCCTCGCCCATGTTCTGGCCGTGGTTGATCCCGGAGATGACGAAGTCGGGCTTGTCGGGCATCAGCATGCCGATGGCGAGTAGCACGCAATCGGTGGGGGTGCCGTCCACCTGGAACGCGCCGTCCGGGCGCCGGGTGGCGTGGAGCGGGCGGTGCAACGTGAGCGAGTGCGAGGTGCCGCTCTGCTCGCGGTCGGGCGCGACGACGGTGACCTGGCCGAGCGACGCGCACACCTCGCCCAGGACGGCAAGGCCGCGGGCGAGGATGCCGTCGTCGTTCGAGATCAGGATGTTCATCGCGCTCCGAGGATGATCCGGCGGCCGTACCGCGTGAAGACGCGCGCCAGCCGCCAGGTGTCCTCCCAGTGCCGGAAGTGGCTGGGGCGCCCGTCGTAGACCGTGGCAATCGCGACCGATCGCACTCGCAAGCCCCGCGCCAGGGCCTCGAGCAGAAACGCGGCTTCGAAGTCGTAGCGCGCCTCGCCGGGGCGCACCAGCTCGGCGGCCTGGCGCGCCAGCGCCCGGAACCCGGTCTGTGCGTCCGGCACCGCGCGCCCCGCGATGCGCGACGTGAGCGTGGCAGAGAGCCAGTTCGTGCAGCGGCGGCCGAGCGGCATGGCCCGCGTGCGGGCTCGCGCGCCGAGCACCAGATCTGCCTCCCCCGCGACGATCGGGGCCACGAGCTTGGGGATTTCCTCGGCTGGATGCTGCCCGTCGGCGTCGAGGGTCACCACGATCGCCGCGCCGTCGGCGAGCGCCCGATCGATCCCGGTCCGGAGCGCCGCGCCCTTGCCGAGGTTCCGAGGATGGACCAGCACCGTCGCACCCTTCCCCCTTCCCCCTTCCCCGGTTTGATCCCGCGATCCGTCGTCCACCACGTAGATGGTTGCGGCTGGCAGCGCCCGTTTCGCCGCCGTCACCACCCCGCCGATCGTCGCGGCGGCCTGGTAGGCCGGGATGACGACGGCGACGGTGCCGTCAGCGTGCCCCGGCATTCGGCGCGACGGTTCCCTCGAGAATGGCGAGAATCGACTTGAGCTCGGTGCGCAGGTCTTTCACCGTTTGCGTGGCGAGCGCGCGCCGGGCTTCGGGCTTCAGCTCGCCCGAGCGACGATACTGCTCGATCTTCTGGCGCGCGCCTTCGATCGTGTATTTCTCCGTGTACAGGAGGTGCTTCACCAGCATGATCAGCTCGATCTCGCGGCGCTGGTACACGCGATTGCCGGAGCGGTTTTTCGCGGGGTTCAGAAACCGGAACTGACTCTCCCAATAGCGCAGCACGTGGGGCTTCAAGTCGGTGAGCTGGCAGACTTCCCCGATGGAGAAGAATTCTTGGATGGGCTGTGGGACGCTCATCGGCTCCCCCCTCCCCCTTCCCCACCCCACTGCTCCGCTTTCAACTCCCGCTCCATCAGGTCGGCGATCGCCTGGCGCGGCGGCTTGCCGTCGAACAGCACCGCTGCCACCTGCTGAGCGATCGGCAGTTCCACGCCATGCCGCGCACCGAGCGTCACGGCAGCGCGCGCCGTGTTCACACCCTCGGCGACCGAGGCGCGTCCGGCGAGGGCGTGCGACAGCGCCGTCCCACGCGCCAGCTCCACTCCCAGCGACCGGTTGCGCGACAGCGGCCCCGTCGCGGTGAGAATGAGATCGCCCATTCCCGCGAGGCCGGCGAAGGTCGCGGGCTCGGCGCCGAGCGCCACGCCCAGCCGCGTGATTTCGGCGAGCCCGCGGGTGATCAGCGCGGCCCGGGTGTTGTGGCCCAGGCCGAGCCCCTCGAGGATCCCGGCGGCGAGGGCGATCACGTTCTTGAGCGCCCCGCCGAGCTCCACGCCCAGCACGTCGGTGTGCGAGTAGACGCGAAAGTAGTTCGTCGAGAACACCTGCTGCACCTGCTGCGCCACGGCGTGATCGCGCGCGGCCGCGACGACCGCCGTGGGCTGGTGCTGGTACACCTCCTGCGCGAAGGACGGGCCCGACAGCACGGCGAGCGGAGTGTTCGGCGGCAACACCTCGCCGAGCACGCAGGACAGCGTCGTGAGGCGTTCCGGCTCGAGCCCCTTGGACACGCTGACGACCAGCGCCCCGCGCGGCAGCGCCGGGCTCACCCGCGTCATCACCTGCCGCGCCACATGCGAAGGTGCGGACGACACGATGACCTCCGCGCCGCGCACGGTCGCGGCCAGGTCCCCGTTCGCCCGCAGCGTCGGGTCGAGCGGCGCGCCCGGGAGGAACACGTGGTTCACGTGCTCGCGGTTGATGCTGTCGACGACCTCCGGCTCTCGCGCCCACAGCGTGACCGACTCGAACCGCCCCGTGCGCGCGAGCAGGTCCGCCAGCGCCGTGCCCCACGCGCCGCCGCCCACGACCGCGATCCTCGTCACGGGGTCCCCACCCTGAAGGGTGGGCTCGGCGAATCACTGCCCTGAAGGGCAATGCCCTTTAGGGCAGCGTCGTGCCGAGCCCAGGCTTCAGCCTGGGAACAGCCGCTCATGCAACCACTCCCTTTCTCGTCCGGAATCGATTCTCGGTGCCGTTGAGCAGACGCCGGATGTTCGCCCGATGCGAATACGCAATCAGCAGGGCGAGCGCCACGCTCGCCCAGAACGTGTACGGCGCGCCCGGCGCGGTGAGCCGCACCCACAGCGGGAACAGCGCCGCCGCGGCGAGCGACGCCGCGGAGACGTATCCGAACAGCCACAGCGTGGCAGCCCAGATGGGCAGCGAGATCGCGAGCGCGAGCGGGGCGAGGGCGAGGAACATCCCGGCGGCGGTCGCCACGCCCTTCCCTCCCTTGAAGCGCACGTAGGGCGAGTACACGTGCCCCAGCACCGCGGCGACGCCGAGCGCGACCGTGAACCAGGCGGGGCCGTTCGCCCACGGCCCGAGCACCGCCACGGGGAGCGCCCCTTTGCCGAGGTCGACGAGGCCGACGGGTATCGCGTAGCTCCAGCCGAGCACGCGGTACACGTTCGTCGCGCCCAGGTTCCTCGAGCCGTGCTCGCGCAGGTCGATCCCCCGGCCGAGCTTGCCGGCGAGGTAGCTGGTCGGCGTCGCGCCGATCAGGTAGGCCAGCACGAGCAGGACCGCCAGCCCGAGCGCGTTCACCGGTGCGCCGCCTGCTCCCGCTTGCGGCGGAATTTGATGCTCACGGGGGATCCCGTGAACCGCCATGCTGCGCGGAAGCCGTTCAAGAGGTAGCGCGTGTACGACTCGGGGATCGCCTCGGGGCGGTTGGAGACGATCGCGAACCGCGGCGGCGCGGTGCCGATCTGCGAGGCGTACAGCAGCCGCACCGACTCGCCGACGGGCTGGGGTGGCTGCTGGCGGTCCACCAGGGCCGCGAGCACCTCGTTCACCTCGTGCGTCGCAATTCGCTTGTCGCGCTCCGCGGCGACGGCGAGGATCAGCTCGAGCAGCTTGGTCGCGCGCTGACCGGTCTTGGCCGATACGTAAAGGAACGGGATGAACTCGAGAAACGGCGCGCGCGCCTTGATCTCGCGCTCGCCCCGCACCGCGGTGTTCGTGTCCTTCTCCTCGATGAGATCCCACTTGTTCACCGCGATGATCAACGCGGCGCCACGCTCCCAGGCGTCGTTGGCGATCTTCAGGTCCTGCACGTGCATGCCCTCCTGCGCGTCCACGACCAGCACGCACACATCGGCGCGCTCGATCGCCCGCGCGGTGCGCAGCGTCGCGTAGAACTCGATGTCGTCGTCCACCTTGCTGCGCTTGCGCAGCCCAGCCGTGTCGATGAACACCAGCGTGCGGCCCTCGTAACGCAGCGGCGTATCGATCGCGTCGCGCGTGGTACCGGGCTCGTCCGCCACCACCAGCCGCTCGCTGTCCAACAGCCGATTCACCAGGCTCGACTTGCCCACGTTGGGGCGCCCCACCACGGCCACGGCGATCTCACCCCCGTGAACGCCGGGCTCGCCCCCGGCAACCCCGGGCTCAGGCCCGGGAACCCCGGGCTCGCCCCCGGGAACCTCGGGCTCGCCCCCGGAAACCCGGGGCTCACGCCCGGGCCGAGACGCCGGACCCAAGGGCGGGGTGTTGAGGGCCTCCACCACGCGGTCGAGGAGATCGCCCGAGCTCTTCCCCACCGCGGCCGACACCGGAAACGGGTCGCCCAGGCCCAGCTCGTAGAACGCCAAATGCCGGCTGTCCACCGGAAGCTGATCCGCCTTGTTGGCCACGAGGATCACGGGGCGCCGCGACTTCCGCAGGTATTGCCCGATCTCGAGGTCAGTCGGGTGGACCCCGTGCTCCACGTCCACGAGGAAGAGCACCACGTCGCTCTCGGCGACCGCCACCTCGACCTGGTTGCGGACCGCCCGATTGAGAGCATCCTGCGCCTGGGGGATCAGGCCGCCCGTGTCCACCAGCCAGAAGCGCTGCCCATTCCACTCGACCGCCCCGAAATGGCGATCCCGCGTCACCCCCGGGCGCTCGTCCACGATCGCGTCCCGGCGGCCGACGAGGCGGTTGAACAACGTCGACTTGCCGACGTTCGGGCGGCCGATGATTGCCACGGTCGGAGCGCCCTTCATCCCTGCCCCTCCAAACGCGGAACGCGGAAGTCGGAACGCGGAACAACACAGCGAGCACGGTGCCGCGAACGACCTTCCACTTGAGTTCCGCGTTCCGCGTTCCGCGTTCCGCGTTCGACAAGGGCGTCCGCAAAGTCGTACGACAGCCGCACCGGCATCGGCAAGCGCTCCGCCAGGTCGGCGGCGCTCACCTCGTCGATGAAAACCAGGTCGTCGTTCACCGCCTCGGCGGGCACGAGCGATAGGTCCAGATCGCGCCGCTCGCGCAGCGCCTTCTCGATCGCCGCCGCGGGCAAGAGCCCAGCCGTCGTGACGGACCGCCCGAACAGCGCATTTTCGACCACCACCAGCTCGAAGCGCCCGCCCGTGACGGCTGCCACGTCCGCGAGTACCTGCGGCATCAGCGGTCCCATCGCGGTACCCGTCACGACGCCGATACGCTTGCCGACCAGATCGGGAAGCCGGTCCCGCGCCGCCGCGATCCGGGTTTGGAGGTACCGCACGGCGCCGACGCCGTTCTCGCGCTGCTCGAACTCGCCGTACCATTCGGCCGGCGGCAGCGGCGCTCCGGCTTGCAGGTACAGATCGTCTGCGCCATAGCACCACGGGAACCCCCGCTCCGTGAGGGCGCGCGTCGCGAACCGGTCGACCGTCGCGAGCGCCGCGCGGCACTCCCCGCGCCGCAGCTCGCGGACCAGCTCCCGCTTCGAGTACTCCGTGAGCGCGACCGGAACGACGGACACTGAGAGAATCGCCTCGCCCAGCCCGAACAGGTCGGTGAGCGTGCGCACCAGCTCCGCGCCGTCGTTCGCGCCTGGGACCAGCACGACCTGAGTGTGAAACCTGATCCCCTGCCCCACCAGCGAGCGGAGCTGCGGCACGATCTCCGGTGCCTCCGGGTTGCGGAGCAGCCAGCGACGCACCGTGGGGTCGGTGGCGTGTACGGAGACGTACAGCGGCGACAGCCGGTATTCCACGATCCGCTCCACGTCCCACGGCTTCAGGTTCGTCAACGTCGCGAAGTTGCCGTACCGGAACGACAGCCGATAGTCGTCGTCACGGATGTACAGGGGCGGTCGCATGCCAGTAGGATTGCCGTCCACGAAACAGAAATCGCAGTGGTTGGCACAGCGGCGGATGCGGGGCGGCTCGAGGGTGACGCCCATCGCGAGCCCCTCGGGGCGTTCCACATCGTACTCCACAGCGTCCCCGTCCGGCTGGGTGACGGACAGGATGAACTGCTCGTCCGCCGTCAGGAACTCCCAATCCAGGAAGTCCTCGAGCGCGCGGCCGTTGACCGCGTGGAGCTCCGTTCCCGGGACGAGCCCGAGTTCCGCGCCGAGCGAGCCGGGCGCCACCGCCTGAACACGAACCACGCGCCTGCCTGGACTTCAAGGACTTTGTGAAGCCTGGCGTCGCAACCTCAACGCAGGCTGGAACTTCCGTCGAGCAATCTAATATCGCTCAGGACGGGCGATAGCGCCAGCCGATGATGCCCTTGCCGCTCACCTTTAGGTCCAGCTGCTGGCTCTCCTGCGGGGCAATGGCGGGGAGTTCGCGAGCCTCGCTCGCGACCGGCTTGCCTTGGCGATCGAGGAACTCCACGGTGAGCCGGAACGGCTTGGAGGGGGCGGGCCTCAGGTTCGTGGCCAGGAGGGTGAGCGCTGCCCCGGCCGAATCGGGAACGAAACTCGATACAGTCACCTCCACGGCCACGAGCGAATCGGCCTGAGTTACGTATTTGAGCGTCGAGTCGCGCTTCCCTCGCAGGTCCCACGCGGCGGCCAGCAGTTTGAGCGAGCTGCGGTTGAGCGGATCGAGCTGAACGAGTCGCTGCGCCACCTCGAGCAGCCCGGTCGAGTCACGCAGCTGGTAGTACCCCACCCCGAGCGAGTACAGCGCGTCGCGGCGGTACGGGTTCCTGGTCAGCGCGACGGCGAGCGCTCTCGTTCCCGCCCGGTACAGCCGCTGCCCCAAGAGTCGCTGGCCGGCGGTGAACAGCTCCTCCGGATCGAAGTTCCGGGCATGGGCAGCGAGGGAGTCGAACATCGCTGCGGCTTCCGCAGCGCGTCCACTCTGGGCGTACAGCGTGGCGAGCGAGGTGGCGGCATCCGCCTCTCCCGGATACGCCGTGAGATAGTCCCGGAGCGCCTCGATCGCCGGGGCGAACGCCGCCCGGAGCTTCCCGCTGTCCGCTGCCATCTGCTGGACTACGGTCGCGCGGGCGGTACGTGCCTGCGCCACAGCCTGGGCACGGGCGGTCGAGTCCCGCGTGAACGTCTGCTGGTCTGCCGGCGTGAGCCTCCGCCCGCGCGCCTTGCGCGACTGCGACGAGGCGATCATGCGCGCCAGCGTCGTCGAATCGGTTTCGAAGCCGCGGTCGATCGAATCGATGCTCGCCCGGAGCCGCGCGTACCCTAGTGCTGCGGGATCGCTCTGGGCGCGGCCGACGAGGATCCGGACAGCGTTGCCGAGTGCGTCCTTCCTGTCCTTCGCAAATGCCGTATCGTTGCCCGCCGTCTGCGCCGTGCGGCGGTAGTAGACGAGGGCGGAGTCGTAGTTGTCTTTCCCGGCGTACAGGCCCGCCAGCGCGACGAAGGCCTTCGGATTTCCGGGCTCGAGCCGGGCGGCGAGGCGAAACAGCACGGCCGCGGAGTCTTCCTTCCCACCCTGCCACGCGGCGAGGCCGCCGTTGAGGGTGTTCGCCCACAGCCGCTGGCGGTAGCCGCCGATGTCCTGCTTACACTGCGGCGCGAGGGCCAGCGCGCGAGCGAGCGCGCTGTCGGCGCCGGCGGCGTCGGCGGTCTCGACGTAGTAGCGGCCGAGGTAATACCAGGCGGCGGCGTTCTTGTCTTGGGCATTCTGCACGATCGCCTCGGTGAGGACCTTCCGCGCCTGCTCGAGCTGCTGGTCGCGTCGCTCCGGCTTCTCGGCGGCGGTCTTCAGGTACAGGATGCCGCCGTTGACCTTGAAGTGGCCAGCGCTGAGCTCGCAGGGAGGCTGGGGCGTGACCCAGCCGCCCTGGGCGAACAGGGGGCCGGTCAGGCCGGCGCAGCACACGGCTGCAATGAGAATGAGGCAGGTGCACCGCATTGCTGGGCGAACAACCTATTGAAAACTCGAAGGCCGGCAAGCAGCGTCGCGTGCCGGCCTTCGGATCCAGCTCAGAGCGGGCGACCGGATTCGAACCGGCGACGTCCAGCTTGGGAAGCTGGCATTCTACCCCTGAATTACGCCCGCAAGTCTTCGAGCAACAACTAATTGCCTAGCACAACCTCTGTGACACAAGAGCATGATTGTGTCAAGCTGGCGATCTACGTCTCGCTTGGTTCCCTCGTGCGCACATCGCCTTCAGTAGCAAGTGGTTTGAACTCCACGTCAGCAATCTACCTACCCACCCACCAGACGGAAAGTCGTTACCGCGTTACTCCCTTACCCAGGCCACGGACGTTCACCGGTCCGCTTATGCAGCATCGCAGAGCTCCTTGAGAACCTGGACCGCGGAGTGCCACTCTTCAGGTTCTGCGCCTCGTACAGGGCACTGAATGAATCGTAGTCAATCGGGTTGCGTCTCATCCCTGTTTCTACAGCGAATATCAGGACCACAACGGCATCGATGATTTTCTTGAAGGAATGGGGACGGAGCAGCTGCGGAGCCTCGTCCTTGACGGCAACGAGTTTCGCTTTGGCCAGGCTGCCCGCCTTCAGGCCTGCCCGTGTCTCCATGCGCGCTAGGGGATCCTCGGGAGCGTGTGCGGCCGCGACGGGCGGTGTCTCCCTGGACTTGGCCGAATCCTGAATCAATCCGCCAAGTTGCGAAGCTTCCGCGTCCTGAACAAGACGCTTGATCGCCTCGAACGACGCCACCTCGGCGACAATGTTAACTCCCGTACTGAGGTGAACCTCGGCCGTCTTCAGCGTGTATTGCGAAGAGTCACTCATTGTGCAGCGTCCCCCACGACCTTGGGCAGTCTGTAGCGACCGAGCGCGGATGGTTCCCAGCGCCTGAGGTCTTTGTTGAAGTAGAAGAGGTTCTTCGAGCCCCTATTCCTCGCCACGACGTTCGTGAACTCGTCACCAGTCAACCGAAGGGCCACGCCTTCTTTCCTGAAGAAGGCATTCACATCTTGGACGTTGCGCGGCTTGATGGTTGACACAGCGGCTAAGACCCGGTCCGCCTTGCTCGTGAGGCTAGACCAGGCGATCGGGATCTCCTGGACCGGCTGCTCCAAAACCCCCCTTGCCTTGATTTTGACCAACTCTGCCTGAACTAGGTCAGTAGTTCTCACAGAAAACGCGCGATCAATGACGGAATACACCGTCTCCTCATAATCCAATAGCGCATCGTCTGTAAGGGTCTTGGAGGCAGACTCGTGGTAAAAGTCGCACCGGATCTCCTCATAGCAGTAGTCGATGCTTTTCGAAACCTCGCCATCAATATCCGGCAAGTTCGACCTCATCGTCTTTATCAGGTTCTGGCGGTGTCGATGAGCGTTGTCGAGCTGGATCCTTGCTTCGTTGCGCAGGTAAGCACGGCACGTTGTCTCGAAAGCGCTGTCCAGTAGGATCACAGCGAGTCGGTTTCTGTGAGGGATCGTGGAGTCTCGCAGCAAGCGCGCTGCGACCAGAGTATCGACAATACCATCCAACCACGGCTTGGTCTTCTCGGCGGCCATTGTGTCATCTTTCCACTAACAGCGCTCGCACTCCGGGCGCAGAGCGCGCGTGCGCAACGCAGGTTCAGATCGGGGGTGCATGCTGCTCTGGCTTACGAGCGGAAGTCCACGCCTACGTCCGGTAGACGGGGGGCCCCGTCACCGCTTCTCCCACCGCTTCCCTTTTTCAGCCATCATGCGGTTGAAGTCGCGCCAACCAACCTTGAAACCCCACGAGTGGTCCCTCTGGAACCAGACTACCGAGCCGCGTGAGATAGCGAGAGTACCGAGCTTCGCACCGTTGGTCTTGACGCTGAACTTGACGTCGGCGCGCCCGAGTTCTCGGGGCGGCACCTTGAACGTGACGTCATGTGCCATGTTGTTGGCTCCTCCGCGAGGACAAGGGCCTGTCGTATTATATGTTGCTAACGAGCCGTTAGCGTCAAATTAACTCCACGTGCCCTCCGATGTCAAGAGGAGCAGGATCCATTTGGCCACGTGGCCGCACGACCGGCTCATGGCTACGTTACATGTAACCGCTCGAGCGGGGGATCATGGGAAGGTCGAAGAGCTCCAAGTCGTCGCGCGACAAGGTCCGAGCGCACCGAGCGCGCTTGCGCCGGCAAGGACTGCGGCCCATTCAGATCTGGGTACCGGACGTTCGCTCGCCGGCCTTCGCTGCCGAGGCGCATCGGCAGTCGCTGGCCGTCGCCCGGAGCCCACACGCGAGGGAGGATCAAGACTTCGTTGACGCGATCTCGGAATGAGACGCGGCGAGATCTGGACCGCGGCGGGCGGTAAGGACTATGCGGGGAAGCCCCGACCTGTTGTGGTAGTGCAGGATGATCGGTTCGACGCGCTGGACTCCATAACGGTCTGCCCGTTCACGACGGACCCGACCGACGCTCCCCTGTTCCGGCTCCCGGTGGAGCCTAACGAACGCAATGGACTGCGGTCGGCGTGCCGCCTGATGGCGGACAAGACCACCACGGTACCGAAGACAAAGCTCAGGTCTCGTCTTGGTCGGCTCGACGACGAGGATATGCTCCGGCTGAACCGGGCCATGCTGGTGTTCCTCGGGTTGGCCGGAACAGCCCCCAGGGGTTAGCGCGCCGTGGTCCCACAGGGGGTAAACACTCTGGGTGTTCCTGGCCATTGCTGGCCGACTCGCCGAATCGGGATAGGGGAGAGTAGGTGATCCCTACTCTGCCCCTCCCACACCACCGGACGTACGGGTCCGTATCCGGCGGTTCAGCAAGTTGCGGTTAGCGCGCGGCAAGCCGCGGCACTCCCAAGC
>QHTT01000127.1 GCA_003220935.1 Gemmatimonadota bacterium | reverse complement strand
GGAAAAAGCCGTCGACGTTGCTGGGCTGCCAGCTGTTGGTGCGTACTCGCGCCAGCTCGACGCCCCCCGTCGCAATGTGCCGGCCCTCACCCAGGGTGTAGGTGGCGCGGTCGATGAGCCGGACCGACGTTTCCTTGAGAACGAGCGGAAAGGTGTTGGTGCCGAAGGTGATGCTGGGGTACACTTTGGTGACGCCGGGCTCGAGCGGCGACTCGTTGTGGCTCCAGTACAGCACGTTCAGGGAGAGCTCGTTGGCGATCGCGGAGCTGGGTGTGTAGGTGTCCCGGAGTTGTAGGCTGTGGACCCAGTACTTCGCATTGATCCCTGAGTTGCGCGCACCGGTGCCGCCGAAGTTCGTCTCGCTGTTGTAGTAGCGACCGGCCCACACCAGGTCGAGCGCGTGGGCGCCGCCGAGCGCGGTGAGCCGCACCACGCCGGTGTGATTCTTGGTCGGCGCCTTGAAGGTTCCGGCGAAGGCGTCCCAGATGGCAGGTTGGTAGGCCGGCCGTCCGGGCACGACGGTGATGCCGTCGTCGATGCTTTGCCCCTCGTAGCTGGCGGCGAAGAACAGCTTCTCGCGCCGGATCGGGCCACGCAGGTTGAAGCCGAACTGGGCGCGGGTGTAGTCTGGAATCGCGAAGGTGGCGGGGTTGGCGGTCCGACGCTCCCGCTGGATCAGATCGAGCGCCTTGAGGGCGTTGCTCTGGCCGTAGCCGAAGACCGAGCCCTGGAACTCGTCGGTGCCGCGCTGGGTCACGGCGCTGATCACGAACGACGCGCCGCGCGTGTATTGGGCATCGTAGGGGTTCAAGTGGACGCGGAACTCGCGCATCGCCTCCTGGGGCAGGGGCGAGCCCGTTTGCGGGATCCCCACCAGGTTGCCGTTGAAGAAGCTCTTCCACTCAGCCCCGTCCAAGTAAAAGTTCCAGAAACGCAGGTCCGGCAGCGGACCGGCGGCGGGGAGCGACCGGCCGGCCGTGGGCGCAAAGGTCTTCATCCCCGGCACGATGGCAGCCAGGTTGATCGTGTTGCGCGTGTTGAGGGGCAGGTTGAGGATCTCGGCGCTTACGACCGGGGTCGACACGTCCCGGCGCTGCACCTCGAACGCAGGCTCGCGTTGATGCGTGACCTCGACCCCCTCGACGGTCACGGCGGCCTCCTGAAGCGCGAAGTCGAGCGAAGCGGTCTGGCCGACCAGCAGCTCGATGTCCCGCTCCTCTGCCCGGTAGCCCAGCAGGACGAGGCGCACGCGGTAGGCGCCGGGCGGCAGCCCGACGATGGTATAAGTGCCCTCCGCCGACGTGATTGCGCTGCGCTGTTGGCGGGTCTCCCGGTTCAGCACCGCGACCTGCGCGGCGACGAGCGGCTTGCCGTCCGTCGCCGTGACACGGCCGTGGAGCGAGATCGTGTTTTGGGCGAGAACGCCCGTGGCGCCGCCGAGCAGCCCGCTGACGGCGAGGAGCGCGGCCCAGACTCGACGAGCAAGTGCGGACAGCATCGGACGATCCTCCTGTGAAAAGGAAATGCAGGCGGGCGCCACGAACGGCGTCGCTCAGCCCCGGCGACCTCGCCTGAACTCCAGCACATAGGCCCCGCCGGCGGGCAGCTCCAGCCTGATCGGCGCGACGCGGCCGGAGAACGTCCCGAGCGGGCGACGCCCCGTCTCGTCGATGCGCTCGATTTGCCCGCCGCCCCTGAGGCCGTAGGCACGCGGGTCGAAGTCGAACGAGACGGACGTGGGCTGGTCGACGATGCTCGCCACGGCGATCGCGACGTCGCTGTCCTGTCCGGCCCATGCGCCGGCGACCGCTGCGGGAAACCGCGCCACCGAGACGGTCGGCCCGCCCCGCTGCGCGGCGTAGATCGAGACGCGCGAGAGGTCCACGTCGACGAGCGGCACGGTCAGCTCCGGCGGGCGCAGAAACGTACCGTACAACAGATAGTCCAGCGCCCGGGCGCGAATGCGCGCCAAGCGCATCATGTAAGCGGTCTCCTTCGGCCGGTCCACCAACTGTGAGGCGCGAAAGTTCGCGATGGTAGGCTGGAGCCCCCACGCGAAGGACCGCGCGTGCTCCAGGTAGAACTGCCGGCGGAAGCGGGAGTCGAGCAGCTGCAGCGGCTGCTGCGGTGCGAACTGGGGCGGCCACAGCTCGTCATACGGCGGCATCACGAGCGACGAGTAGTTGCCGTAGGTCACGCCGTACGCGTGATAGACCGCCTGAAAGAACGGGATCGGCTCCCAGCCGCTCCCAGGGTCGGTATACCGCTCCTGGCTCACTTGGAGCGTGAGCATGAGGTCCAGCTCCGGCAGCCACGGCTCGCCGGCGCCTTCCCCCGCCAGCAGCACCGGCCGCCCCGGCTGCACTGCCGCGCGGATCTGCGTCGCGAGCGCGCGGAAACCGCCCATCCAGTAGTTCCCGCCCCCGACCGGGTGTCCGTGTGTCGGGTCCCAGCACACCAGCGACTGGACCGCTTGGTCCATGTAGATCCCGTCGACACCGTAGCCGTCCAGCACGGTGTCCGCGATGCCGGCGTACTTGGCGCGCCAGAACGATGTGGTCACGTCCATGGTGGCGCACGGCTGCGGGTCGAAGACGTTGTAGACCTCCTCGCGCACGCGGCCGTCCCTCTCCTTAACCGCCCAGGACGCGGCGCCCTCGGCGGTCCAGCTCGGCGTGCCGGTGCACCACAGCCGCTGGTTCATGTAGACCATCGCGTGGCTGCCGGCCGCGTGGGCCGTCGCCAGCGCCGCACGGAATGAGTCGACGCCCTCCCGCGGCGGGAGATAGTCGGGGAAGCTCGTGTCGTAGGGGCCGTGATGCCACCAGTGCCAGTAGATGCTGACGGGAAGGCCGAGCGCATCCTGCAGCGCGAGCGCTGGTCGCACGACGCCGGGCGAGCGACCCCGGTTCCAGATCCACATGCCGGTTTGGAGCAGCCAGGCCGGGACCAGGCCGCGCCGCAGCCGGCTGGCGCGCGCCCAGGCCTGGCGCGTGCCCCATGCGCGGTAGCGCTCGGCGGCGGTGATCCAGTCACCCTGGAACGTGCCGAGCAGCGCGGCGTACGCCGGCGTCCACTGCGCCCGCGGGCTCGCCGGATTCTCGAGCGGGTGGACCAGCTCGTAGCCGCGCGCGCCGTCGGGCTCACCCCAGACGGCAAACGTCTTTCGGTACGCGAGCGTGTCATCGGCGGCGGCGTACAGGCCGCCGCCACCCCGCCGGTACAGCGCGATCACCTGGAGCGAGAGCACTCCCGGATAGGACCATTCGAGGCGGCGGCCCTTGCCGTCTGGCCCCGCGAGCAGCATGGCCGGGGCCCGCGCCAGCGCGCCCATCCAGCGGGGCACCGCCAGCTCCTCGCCGCTCCCGAGCCGCCGCATACCGGTGAGCCTGGGGAACCGTACCTGCTCGATCGCCATCGGGCCCAACGAGTCCACCACGATGCGCCACTCCGATAGGCTCGAGTCCCCGTACAGCCGGACGGCGGCGGTGACGCGCAGTGCTGGCGCCTCCATCAGTCCGAAGTCACGCCAGACCAGGGCGAGCCCCCGTCGCTCGCCCGCGAGCCAGTGCCAGGAGAAGGTGCGCGCCGAGCTCGGCACCAGGGCGGAGACGCCCGGCGTGAGTCGATCGAGTTGCCAGATGCCGGCGGTAGTCCTCGCGGCCCGCGCGAGGAACGACTGTGCGGTCGCGCGATCCGTGAACTCGAGCAGCGAGCCGTCGCGCGGGTCGAAGCCAAGCCGAATACCCGCGTTCTCGAGCCAGAGCGTGTCGCGCGGCGGCGCCAGGACGGGGGGAGACGCCACGCGCGGACCGGCGCCCCGGGCGGGCGCGGACGTCAGGGTGGCTCCCAAGAGCAGCGCGGCGCATCGTTGCATGCTGTCGTGACATCCTACGCCGCGCGCCCTAGATTGCAACCTCGCGCTCGCCACCTCCCCGAGCCATCATCCGACGTCATTCATGCCGATCCAACAAGTTGTGTCGGGACTGCTCGCACTCCTCAGCGGGGGCTGGGCGCAGGCTCTAGCGCTCCCCGCCCAGGCCGCGCCCGCCCGGTGGACGCCGGAGCTCGCGTTCACGGTCAAGCGCGTCGGCGTAGTGGCGATCTCGCCCGACGGGCGCTGGGCGGCCGTCGAGGTGGCGGAGCCGGTGATGGAGGCGGAGCTGAGTGAGTGGCGCCCGTCCGTGCACGTCTATCCCGTTGGTGCTGCCGGGCAGCGCGCCTGGCGAGTCGAGACGCCGGCGAGTTCTCCAGCCTGGTCGCCGGACGGGCGCTGGCTCGCGTTCATGTCGAACCGGTCGGGGAAGCGGAACGTGTGGCGTGTCGGGCTCGACGGCACGCCAGCAGAGCAGCTCACCGACGTCGTCGGGGAGCTGGGCGAGTTCCGCTGGTCGCCGGACGGGCGGCGGCTTGCGTACCTGGTCACGGACCCGCCAGCCGAAGAGGAGCTGCGCCAGGTGCAGGAAAAGCGGGACGCGCGCGTAGTCGGGGAGGCGTACCGGTTCGCGCGCCTCTACCGCCTCGACCTGGACGCGGCGGCTGGGAGGGTTGGACAGCCGCTCACGCAGCCGCACCTGCAGGTGGGCGGGCACCGGGGCGCCGGGCTGAGCGGCGCCGCGTTCGACTGGTCGCCGGACGGCTCGGCGATCGCCTTTTCCCACTCGCCGTCGCCGTCGGGAGACGATTGGGTGCGGGCTGACGTGTCCGTGGTGGACGTCGCGACAGGGCGGGTGCGGCCCTTGGCCGCGACGCCGGCGGCGGAGGGCGGGGTGGCGTGGTCGCCCGACGGCCGTTGGATCGCGGTGACGGTCTCGGACACCCCCCCGACATACGCCCTTACTTTCCGGGTCGTCCTCGTCTCGCCCGCTGACGGCACGGCGCGTCCGCTAGCGGACAGCTTCGACCGCCGGCCAGCCATCGTCGGCTGGACACGCGATGCCCGCGCCGTGGTCATCAGCGAGGCCCGCGGGACCGTCGCGCGGCTGAGCGCGCTGCCGGCGGGTGGCGGGGCGGCTGTGGACCTGTCGCCGGACACGCTCATGGTATCCGCGCCGACCCTGAATCCGGCGGGCACGTACGTCGGGTTCGTTGCCGAGGCGCCGGACCGCGCGCCGGAGCCGTATGTGAGCCGGCTCACGCCGTTCGCGCCGCTACGGGTGGCGGCGCTGCAGTCCCTTCCCGCCATCCCGATGGGACGAACGGAGTCGATCCGGTGGCGCTCGTTCGACGGCCGCGAGATCGAGGGCCTCCTGACCTACCCGGTGGGCTACCGGCCGGGGTCCCGCGTGCCGCTGCTCACGATCCTACACGGCGGCCCGCCTGCGAGCTTCACGCAGACCTTCACCGGCGGTGTAAGCGCGTACCCGATCGCCGCTTTTGCCTCCGCCGGCTTTGCGGTGCTCCGCCCAAACGTGCGCGGCAGCTCGGGCTACGGCCGCGAGTTCCGCTACGCGAACCTCCGTGACTGGGGTGGCGGCGACTTTCGGGACGCCCTGGCCGGGATCGATGCCCTGGTCCACCAAGGCGTCGTAGACGCCGACCGGCTCGGCGTGATGGGGTGGAGTTACGGCGGGTACCTCACAGCCTTCGCGATTACACAGACCACCCGGTTTCGTGCGGCCTCGGTGGGTGCCGGCATCACAGACCTGATCTCATACGTTGGGACTGCAGACATTCCGGGGTTCGTCGGGTCCTACTTCGGCGGCGAGTTCTGGGACGCACCTGAGCTGTGGCACGATCGCTCTGCGGTGCTTAACGTGAAGGCCGTGACGACGCCGACCCTCATCCAGCACGGTGAGAACGACCTGCGGGTGCCGATCTCGCAGGGCTACGAGCTCTACACGGCGCTCAAGCGGCGCAACGTGCCGGTCACGATGGTGGTGTACCCGCGTCAGGGACACGTAATCGACGAGCCCAAGCTCCAACTCGACGTGATGCGTCGGAACCTGGAGTGGTTCCGACGCTGGGTGATGGGGGATCGGAACTAGCGCACGGAGGGCCGGCATGAGACGCACCTGCTTCACATTCCTGTTGTCCTGCATCTCGCCGGCAGCCGCGCTCACGCAGGGCCTGCCGCGCGCTCGTCCCGCAGACGTCGGCCTCTCAGTCGCCGCCCTCGAGCGGATCGCTCCCGCGCTGCAGGCCTATGTCGATTCAGGAAAACTCCCAGGCCTCCTGGCGGTCGTCGCCCGGCACGGCAAACTCGCGTACGTCGCGTCTGTCGGCTCCATGGATATGGAACACCGGCACCCCATGGAGCCGGACGCTGTGTTCCGCCTCTTCTCGATGACAAAGCCGATCACCAGCACCGCCGTCATGCAGCTGTATGAGCACGGCAAACTGCGCCTCGATGATCCGGTGTCCAAGTACATTCCCGCCTTCGCGGGTGTCAAAGTATACGCCGGGGGGAGCGCGGCGCAGCCTGTGCTGCGCGATCCCGACCGGCCGGCGACGGTCGCCGACCTGCTGACCCACACCGCAGGCCTCACCTACGGCGTATTCGACAGCACGGCGGTGGACACGATCTATCGCCGAGCCGGTCTCTACAACCCTCGCTGGACCACCGGCCAGCTCGCAGACAGCCTGGCACGGCTGCCGCTGGTGTTCTCACCTGGCTCCAAGTGGAATTACAGCTATGCCACGGACGTCCTCGGTCGTGTCGTCGAAGTCGTCTCGGGCACGACGCTCGATCGCTACCTCGACAGCGCGCTGTTCCGGCCACTCGCCATGCGTATGACCGCCTTCCACGCGACGCAGGTAATGGACGGGCACATCATGCCGGCGTATTCCCGGGGCGCCGATGGCAAGCTGCAGGCGATGTCACCACTGCTGTGGCCGGAGTACACCGCGGAAGGCAGGCTGCTCTCGGGCGGCGGCGGGTTGTTGTCGACTGCCGGTGACTACCTCCGATTTGCGCAGATGCTCTTGAACGGGGGCGAGCTGGACGGGCAGCGCGTCCTGAAGCGTGAGACGGTGGCGCTCATGCTGCAGAATCACTTGCCGCCCGGGCTGACACCGATCACGATCACCCGCGACTGGCCGCCCGGGCGCTCCGGGTTCGGGTACGGCGGGGCGGTGCGCGTGGACTCGAACAGCGCGGTCCCCGGGTCACCGGGAATGTTCCGCTGGGCGGGGTATGGGACGACGTTCTTCTGGATCGATCCCAAGGCCGATCTCATCGCGATGATATGGACCCAGTACCTGCCGGTCACGGAGCACTGGTCGCTGGATAGCCAGTTTCAGCGGCTGGTATATGCTGCCGTATCGGGCCCGCTCCACAACTGACCGCTCCTTGACGCGGAGTGGCTGATGCGGAGACCCGACTGGCTGTCGACCCGCGGCCGCGTAGCGGCTGCGGTCGCAGCGGCCGCCCTGCTCGCCCTCGCGCTGTACGCGAGCAGCTTCGTCGTCTCGTACAGCGACCTGCTCCACGCCGACGATCCGCTCCAGCGGACGGACGTCGCGCGCCTCGCCCCCGCACGAGTCGAGCGCGTGGCGGAGATCCGGGGGATCGACGACCTCCGGGCCGTGCTGCGGGACGCGAAGGCGCGCGGGCTCAAGGTGTCGATCTCCGGCAGCCGGCACAGTCAGGGCGGCCAGACCTACACCGCGGGCGGCGTGGTGCTGGACATGCGGGGCTTCAATCGGATCCTCGCGATCGATTCGGCCACGCCGACCGTTACCGTGCAGAGCGGCGCGACTTGGGACGAGGTGCAACGCGCCATCGCGCCGCACCGGCTCGCGCTCAAGGTGATGCAGTCCTCGAACATCTTCACGGTGGGGGGGACGCTGAGCGCGAATGCACACGGGCGCGACATCGACGTGATGCAAGTAGTGGACGTCGTAGAGCGCTTCGGGCTGCTGCTCGCCGATGGGAGCGTCGTCGAGGTCAGCCGCAAGCAGAACCCAGCGAGCAGCGCGCCGTCACGATGGATTACACCGAGTTCCCGGCCTACTTCGCCCAGCACATCCACGCCGACTCGAGCGTGGCGTTGCTGCTGGTGCGTCCCTCGATCGATCCGGCGCCGGACTCGTTCCTGCGAGAGCTGGTGGTGGTGACCTGGCGCCGGACGGGCTCCGGCCACGCCGCAACGTTCGACCTGACGGAAGAAGAGCACGTGTGGCGCGACCGGTTCTTCCTGGGCTTGTCGCGCCGCTTCGACTGGGCCAAGTCGCTGCGCTGGAAGCTCCAGAAAAAGATCGAGCTGGGCTCCGGCGAGACGCGGATCGTGTCGCGCAACAACGCGATGCGGCCGCCGCTCGCGCCGCTCGAGCTACTCCGCTATCACTCGCGCCACGACACGGACATCATCCAGGAGTATTACGTCCCGATCGAGAACTTCGTCCCGTTCATGGACCGGTTCCGCCAGATCCTGGTGGCCGGCAAGATGAACGTGTTGAGCTCGACCGTGCGTTACGTGGCCCCGAACGCCACGCCGGCCCTCGCCTACGCGCCCAGCAAGCCGGCGTTCGCGATCATCCAGATGAGCAACGTCCTACTGTCGGCGGACGCCCAGGCGCACGCCCAGGCGGTGACCCGGCAGCTCGTCGACGCGGCGCTCGAGTACGGCGGGACCTATTACCTGACGTACCAGCTCTATCCCACGCCGCAGCAGCTGCATCGCGCCTATCCCAACGCGCGCCACGCGTTCGACCGCAAGCGCTTCTATGACCCGGGAGAGCTCTTCACCAGTCAGTTCTACGAGAGGTATGGGCACACCGAGCCCCGCTGACACGGTGTCACCGCGCCGCCGGCTGCGGCGTTACGTGCTCGGCGCCCTCGCCGTCGCGCTCGTGCTGGTCGCCGGCTACTCCTTCGGGTACGAGCCGCCATACCGAGGCACGCTCGTCGAGCGGCCACCGCGCCCGCTCATCTTCGCCCATCGAGGGTTCGGCGATCACGGGCCGGATAACAGCCTCTATGCCGTGGAACACGCGCTTCGGGCGGGCATGGACGGCGTAGACGTCGACGGCCAGCTCACCCGGGACGGCGAGGTCGTGATCTTCCACGACTTGAGCGTCGATCGGCTGACCTCGGGTGTGGGCCGGGTGCGCGACAAGACCCGGGACGAGATGCTGACGCTCGACCTCGGGCCCAAGTACGATCCGACCATTCGCGGCGCCTACGTCCGCACCTTCGAGGACTTCGTGAGCACGGTGCGGGGGCACGGCATCCTGATGGTCGAGCTCAAGGTGCCCGGCCTCGCCGCGACGGGGATCGAGCGGCGCGCCGTAGACATCATCCGCAGATACGACGCCTACCGGGACGTGGTGCTCAGCTCGTTCAACCCGCTCGTGCTGTATCGCGTCAAGCGACTCGATCCCCGCGTCCGCACGGCGTTCATCTTCATGGACACCAACTGGAACCCGAAGCTGCTCGCCGAGATCAAGCCGGGAGACCAAGTGGACTTGCCGTGGATGGTGCGGCAGGAGTTCGTCCGCCGCGCCTTGCGCAAGGTCGTCCGGCCGGATCTGCTCAGCATCAATCAGGAGGTGGACCACGCCGTCATCGACCGCCTGGTCGCGAAAGGCTGGCCGGTGTTCATCTGGAAGTGACCGACCCCGACGTTGTCCTCACCGATGTAGGCTTAGCGCTGCTCGGCGCCTACCTCGGACGCGGCTCGGCACGCCCGCCGGAGGGGGAATGCTGCGCACGGCCGGCGCCGTGGTCATGGGCGGGCTCGCCAGCGCCGCGTTGTGGGGCGCGATCTTCCACGCCTGGTTCCCTGCCAAGACCGCCACGGTTCGCGCGGCTCGTGCGTATCGCGCCGACCTTCGCCGCCGCCGCGGCAACGCGTCTCTTGCTGCGGCGCCGGATCGACGCTCGAGCGACCGCGTGGTGCGCCGTGCTGGGCGGTGTGTGGTGCGTCTTCTACCTCTTCTACTTCAGCGTCATGCGCCGCGCTTGAGTCGCCTGATGACAGTTGCCGGGAGCCACGTTGGCCTGCATGTTTTGCCGTTCCGGCTCCCCGCGCGTCTTGCTCCGCGAGCCTCGCCATCGCCGCCCGCGTCCCCCCCCGACGCCCTCCGATCCCGAGACCGCGAGGTCCCGCCGCCGGAGCCGCCACCTTCGACGGGAGGTCCATATGGCGCACAACGGGAAGCACGCGCTGGTGACCGGGAGTTCGCGGGGGATCGGCCGGGGCATCGCGCTCAAGCTGGCCGAGCGCGGCGTCAAGGTCGCGATCACCTACCACAAGAACGCAGCAGCCGCTCAGGACACGCTCACCAAAGTGCGGCAACGCGGCTCGGACGGCTTTACGGTACAGGCCGATGTCTGCCGCGCGGATGACATCGCCCGCATGTTCGCGCGCGCCAAAGACGAGTTCGGCACGCTCGACATCTTCGTCAGCAACGCGCGCCCCGATGTGCCGGAGTTTTATCAGGGACCGATGAACATCACCCCGAGCCAATGGGACACGGCCATGAACTCGCAGGCCAAGGCGTTCCTGGTCGCGGTCCGCGAGGTGTGTCCCTTGATGGGGGAGGGCGGCAGGATCGTCGCAATCACGTACGCGCCCGGCGGGCGCACCGGCAGCTGGCAGCCGTGGGTGGGGATGGGGGCCGCGAAGGTCGCCATGGAAGCGTTGTGCCGATACTTCGCCGTGGCGCTCGCGAAGCGGGGCATTACCGTCAACGCGATCAGCCCCGGGTGGATCGAGGATAGCGTGCTCAACACACTCCCCGACGCCGTCCAGGACATGGTGCGCGACTGGCATAAAGGGGGCTGGACGCCGATGGGCCGGCTCGGCACCCCGGCCGACATCGGGAACGCCGTGGCCCTCTTGTGCTCAGAGGAAGCGGGCTGGATCACGGGTCAGGTAATCGCGGTGGACGGCGGCTCGTCGCTGATGGACCCTGGGCTTCCTCTCGAGATCCAGCGCGGCTGATCTCTACTTAGCACACACGGAGGTTGTTTATGGAGCGACGAGTCTTCCTCCAGGACACGGCAGCTACCGCCGTTGCACTCGCGCTGCCGGGGCGAGCCCTGAAAGCCGAGCCCGACCTCACGCCCGTTTTCGCCCAGATCGAGAAACGCCACGACGAAGCGGTGCAGCGCCTGCAGGAGTGGATCCGGCAGCCGTCGATCGCGGCCGAGAACCGGGGCGTAGACGAGGGCTGCGAGCTCACCATGCGGATGCTGCGCGAGGCGGGATTCAGTGCGGTCACGAAGGTTCCCACCGAGGGTCAGCCCGGCATCTTCGCCACGCTCGACGCCGGCGCGCCGCGCACGCTGGGCCTGTACTTCATGTACGACGTGAAGCAGGCCGATCCGGCCGAGTGGACCTCCCCGCCGTGGGCAGCCGCCCTCGTCGACAAGCCCGGCCTGGGCAAAATCGTCGTCGGCCGTGGCGCCGTGAACCAGAAGGGGCCGGAGGCGGCGTTTTTCGCGACACTCCACGCCATCCGTGGGGCCGGCCGCAAACCCCCAGTGAACTTTGTGCTCGTCGCGGAGGGGGAGGAGGAGATCGGCTCGCCGCATTTCCCCCAGATCGTGCGCCGGCCCGAAGTGCTTGCGGCGCTGCGGCGCTCGATGGGCATCTTCATGCCGGCCGCCGCACAAGGACTCGACGGACAGGTGACCATCACGCTCGGCGCCAAGGGCGTGATCGAGTGCGAGCTGGTGTCGAGCGGCGAGCGTTGGGGTCGCGGGCCGCGGCAAGACATTCATTCGAGCAACAAGGCACGCGTGGACAGCCCGGCGTGGCACCTGGTGCAGGCGCTGGCGACGCTGGTATCGCCGGATGGCAATGACCCGGCGATCGATGGCTTCGCCGCCAAGGCGCGGCCGCTCTCCCCGGATGAGAAGGCGATGATCGCCGCGGCGGCTCGTCGGCTCGACGAGACTGCCGCGAAGCAGCTGCTCGGTGTCCAGCACTGGGTGCGTGACGTCAGCTGGACCGAGGCACTGGAGCTCTTGATGTCGCGGCCCACGGTCAACATCGAGGGCCTGGTCGGCGGCTACACCGGACCCGGCGGGAAGACCATCCTGCCGCACAAGGCGGTCGCCAAGCTCGACCTGCGATTGGTGCCGGACATGACCGCGGCCGAGGCGCTGGCCGCGCTCAAGGCGCATCTGGCGAAGCGGGGGTTCGGGGACATCGAGGTGAACATGACGGGCGGCTACGATCCCACCAGCACAGCCGCCGACGCCCTGCTCATCAGGGTGCAGCAGGCTGTGTACCGGCGCGCCGGGAGCGAGCCGATTCTGCTGCCGCGCAACGCCGGCTCGTGGCCTGGCTACGTGTTTACCGGCGATCCGCTGCGGCTTCCGGCGGGCCACTTCGGGCTGGGGCACGGTAGCGGCGCGCACGCCCCCGATGAGTACTACCTCATCGAGTCGACGAACCCCAAGGTCCAGGGCTTCGACGGTGCCGTGCGCTCCTACGTCGAATACCTCTACGAGGTCGCGAGCACCCGCTGAGGTCGGCGTCAGGCCTTGATGGTTGTCACGGACGCAGTGGGGCAGCGGCAAACGGGCGCAGGTGTGTTCGCGCTCTGCGTGATCCATATCACGGGAAGCTCGTGATAGGTATTACGTAAAGTCTGTGCAGCACGCGTTACATTCGTAGTCAGAAACGCAGAACTCGCAAGCAACGCCAAAACTCATATCTGAAGGGCACCGGGAGGCGCGCGCCCCGCGAGCCGGACCCTCGCATCCTTCGCTTGGAGGGTTGCCGATGGCTCGCCGTACTCGTGTCACCTGCGTCGTCGCCTTGCTGGTCGTCGGGCTCCTCTCCGGCAGGTGCGCCTCCGATCGCCCGTCCCCTACTGGGATCACCGCCAACCTGACCAAACCGCCGAAGCCCAGCGGCCTGCTCCAATGCAGCCCGTTGCCTTCGACAACTGTCAAGCAGAAAATCGGCCCGGCGGGCGGCACGCTGTTGATCGGCCCGCATGTCTTCGTCATCCCGCCCGGTGCGCTCGCGGTACCGGTCACGATCCAAGCCAAGCTCGCGTCGAGCAGTGGGAACGCCATCGAGTTCAAGCCGGCGGGCTTGGTCTTCCTGACGCCCGCATCCGTGACGCTCAGCTACGCGAACTGTAACACGCTCGGGTTGACCTACTCCAAGCAGGTCGCATACACGACCGACTCGCTCACTGTCGTCTATTACGTCTCCTCCCAGGACGACCCCAGCGCACAGCGGGTTACGGGGCGGGTCGACCACTTCTCGGACTTCGCGGTGGCGTGGTGAGCGCGTGATCCCCACGGGCGCAGCCCGGTTGAGCCCGGTGCGGCGCGCGGGCGAGCTGCTGCGGGAGGCGCGCGAGCGGGAGCACGCGGGGTGCGTGCCTGAAGCGGTTGAGTGTTACAAGACGGCGATCGCGGAGGCCGAGCGAGCGGACGAGCCAGCAGTCCTCGCCGAAGCGCTCCGCCGCTTGGCCGTGATCCGCTACCGCCGCAACGAGACGGAGACCGGCCGTGCCCTGTGCCACCGGAGCCTCGAGGTGGCCACGGCGATGCAGAACGACGTCCTCGCCGGTGAGGCGGTGAACACGCTCGGGGTCATGGCGCTCCAGTGTGGGGAGCACGCCGAGGCGCGTGCCGCTTTCCTCCGCGCGCTGGCGCTGGGCGGCCACAGCCGCGAGCTGCGCGCGCGGGTCGAGCAGAACCTCGGCATCCTGGCGACGATCCACGGTGACCTCGAGGACGCGCTCGCCCACTACAAGCGCTCGCTCGAGGAGTACCGCGCTGCGGCTGATGCGCATGGCTGCGCCCTCGCCTTTCACAACCTCGGGATGGCCAGCCGCTACCAGGGTCTGTGGGACGCGGCGGAGCGCTACTACGCGCACAGCTTGGAAATCGCGCAGGCGAGCGGCGACCTGCACCTGCAGGGGCTGTGCCTCGTGCACCGCGCCGAAGCGCACATCGCCCGGCAGCGGTACGAAGCGGGACGGCGGGACGCCGAGGCGGGGCTCGCGATCTTCGATCAGATCGGCGCCCGCTCCGCCAAGGTGGATGCCTACCGGGTGATCGGGATGATGTACCGCGAGACGGGCCGCGCAGCGCTCGCCGAGTCGCGGCTCAAGTCGGCGATCGAGCTCGCGATGCGGACCGGCAGCATCCTGGGCGAGGCCGAGGCGACCCGCGAGCTGGCCCTCCTGTCCCAGGTGATGGGGCGGAACCAGGAAGCTCTGACCCTCCTCACCGCCGCGCATCGCCTGTTTCGGCGACTCGATGCGCGCGTGGACCTGGTCCACGTGGCCGGCAAGGTCGCGAGCCTCGAGGCAACATATCTCGAGGTGGTGCGCGAGTGGGGCGAGTCCATCGAGTCGAGCGACAGCTACACCTTCGGCCACTGCCAGCGGGTGGCCACGTACGCCCTGGCCGTCGCGCAAGCCCTCGGGCTAGACGACGTCGAGCAGACGACGATTCGAATCGGCGCCTACCTGCACGACGTCGGCAAGGTCAAGCTGCCGCACGAGATCCTCAAGAAGCCCGGCCCCTTGACCGCGGAGGAGCTCGAGCTCGTGCGCCTGCACCCGGTGTGGGGACTCGAGCTCGTCGCCAACATCGAGTTCCCCTGGGATATCAAGCCGATCATCCGCTGGCATCATGAGAAATACGACGGCACGGGCTACCCCGACCGGCTGCGGGGAGACGAGCTCCCTCTCGCGGCGCAGCTCGTCTGCATCGTGGACGTGTACGACGCCCTGCGGAGCGCGCGCCCCTACCGCGGCGCGATGTCGCACGACACCGCGATCAAGCGGATGGCCGAATGCTCGACCTGGTGGAAGCCAGAGGTCTACGCGGCGTTCGGGCGGGCGCTGGGCCGAGCGGCGGATGCGGCGCTGTATGCGGCGCAGGCGTCGTCCCCGGCTTCGCCCGCGTCCTAGGGCGAGCGCAGGGTCGCGGTTCGCTGGCTCGCACGTTCAGCAGGGGCGCCGTATTGTTGTGAATGAGTGAAGGCCGTATCCTCGTTCTGCTCGCCATCGCCGCCGCGCCGGTCGCCGCGCAGCAGCGTCCCTGCGACCCACCGACGCCGCTCGGCCCCAGCCACGATCTGTACTGTATCGAGCTCGTTCCCGCACCGGGATTGGTGGGAATCTCGGGCCGCGTCGAACTAGGCGTTCCTCCGGGCCCCTTCGCCGTCGCGGTCACCCCAGACGGCCGGTCACGCTACGTCCCCATAGTCTCACTCCACGGCCTGCCACCCCAGGCGTCCCTGGTCAAAGCGACGTCTGCGGCCTACGTCGCCTGGGTCGCGCCGCCGCAGATGGACACCGTCATCAAGCTCGGCGAGGTGCGGAACGGCAGCACGGCACTGCGCGCGGTCGATCTCGACAAGTTCGTGGTGCTGATCACGGCCGAGCGCGATCGGCGGGCGCGTGAGCCGACCGGCCGTGTGGTGCTGCGGGGCCAATCGCCCAGCACCCGGCTCTTCCCTCCGGATCTGCTCGAGTTCTCGATCGGCGCGATGGGAGAGTCGCCCGGCATGAGTCAACACGAGCACCGGGACTGGGACACCGCTCGAGACAGCCTCGAGTGGCCCATGGTGCCGATGCCGCGCGGGCTTACCATGCTCCCGGCGGAGCTGGCGCTCCGACCGCACGTCTCGCCGTACTGGCCGGCCGGGGCGCCACCGGTCGCGCGTCCGCGAGAGCAGAGGCGGCTCGCCGATGGTGACACGCTCCGACTCGAGGCGGGCCTCGTGCGCCGCAGCCTCAACGGGCAGACCTACACGATGTACGGTTTCAACGGTCAGTATCCGGGGCCGCTGATCGAGGTCGCGCGAGGGTCGGAGATCGTCGTGGCGTTTACCAACCACCTCCCCGAATCGACGACCGTGCATTGGCATGGCATCCGACTCGATAACCGGTTCGACGGCGTGTCGGGCCTCACCCAGCCGGCGGTGGCACCAGGCGGCGCCTTTACGTACCGAGTCCGCTTCCCCGACGCCGGCATCTACTGGTACCACCCGCACGTGCGCGAGGACGTCCAGCAGGAGCTCGGCCTGTACGGAAACGTGCGGGTGCGCTCGAGCGCCGGCGCCGAATATGGTCCCGCCAATCGGGAACAGGTGCTGATGCTCGACGACCTCCTCGTCGGCGCTGCAGGACCGATCCCCCTCGGCCTGGAGTCCCCGACCCACACGCTCATGGGTCGGTTCGGCAATCTGTTTCTCGTGAACGGCGCGCCCGACTACCGACTCGCGGTGCGGCGCGGCGAGGTGATCCGCTTCTTCCTGACCAACGCCTCGAACACACGCACCATGAACGTGTCGTTCACGGGTGCGCGCATGAAGGTCGTGGCGTCCGACGCCGGTACGTTCGAGCGCGAGGCGTGGGTGGAGAGCGTGGTGATCGCCCCGGCTGAGCGTTACGTCGTGCACGTGCGATTCGACCGTCCGGGAAGGGTCGCCCTGGTCAATCGCGTTCAGGGTCTCGACCACCTGTTCGGCCGCTTCTTCTTAGAAGTGGATACGCTCGGCGCTGTCGACGTCGCGGCGGAGCGGGTGCGGGACGACCTGGGCGCGAGCTTTGCCGCGCTGCAGCGCGATACCGCGACGACGCGTCAGCTCGAGCCGTATCGGCAACTCCTGCAGCGTCCCGCCGACAAGTCCCTCATCCTCACCCTGGAGACCCGGGGGCTCCCGCCGGTGACGCAGCGGCTGATGCAGCTCGACTCGATCTACTTCGCTCCCGTCGAGTGGAGCGGCACGATGCCGATGATGAATTGGGCGTCCACCGGCCGAGAGGTCCGTTGGATTCTCCGCGACCCTGCCACGGGCCGGGAGAACATGGACATCGACTGGCGGTTCGCTCGGGGCGAACCGGTGAAGCTCCGCCTGGTCAACGAGCGAATGAGCTTCCACGGCATGCAGCATCCGATCCACCTGCACGGCCAGCGGTTTCTCGTCTTGGCCGTGAACGGCGTCCCGAATGCGGATCTCGCGTGGAAGGACACCGTGCTGGTGCCGGCCGGCTCCGTGGTGGATATTGTGCTCGACCCTTCCAACCCCGGTCGCTGGATGCTGCACTGCCACATCGCCGAACATCTGTCGGCCGGCATGATGATGGCCTTCACGGTGGAATAGCGAGGAGTCTCTCATGCGCCCGCTCGCTCTCGTCCCGCTCGCTCTCGGTACGCTCGCTCCCGACGCGCTGACGGCGCAGCGCCCGGACTCGCTCGCTGCCGACGTCCGCCAGTACGTCGTCGTGGACACGGCCGTCGTGGCCCTCAGCCACGTGCTCCTCGTGGACGGTACAGGCGCTGCCCCCAAGCCGGACCAGACGATCGTGGTTCGCGATGGCCGCATCGCTGAGGTAGGGCCAGCGCCGTCGGTGCAAGTCCCGGCTGGAGCTCAGACCATGGACTTGAGCGGGTCAACGGTGATTCCGGGGCTGGTCGGGATGCACGACCATCTCTTCTATACGGCCGCGGGTGGTCGTGCCGTACAGATGTCATACACCGGGCCGAGGCTGTATCTGGGCTCGGGGGTGACGACCATCCGCACCACCGGCGGACGGGCGCCCTACGCCGAGATCAACCTCAAGGACCAGATCGACCGCGGTCTGACGCCGGGACCGCGGATCCATCTGACCGCGCCCTACATCACCGGGCCGCAAGGCGGCGGCAGCATGGCGGTCGTGAGCTCGACGGACGCTGCCAAGCGATTCGTCGCGTATTGGGCCGCGGAGGGGGCGACCTGGATCAAGGCGTACGCCGACATCCGCCGCGCCGAGCTGGGCGCGACCATCGCGGAGGCCCACAAGCGGGGCATCAAGGTGACCGGGCACCTGTGCTCCGTGAGCTTCCAGGAAGCGGTGGCGCTCGGCATCGACAACCTGGAGCACGGGATGCTCACCGCGTCCGACTTCGCGCCGGCAAAGCAGCCGGACGTCTGCCCCGTCGCGCTCCTGGGCCAACTCAACCAGGCGGACCCGCGGGGGGAGGTCGCCCAAGCCACGATCCGGACGCTGGTGCAGCACAAGGTCTCGATGACGTCCACCCTGGCCGTGTACGAGCCGTTTGTGGCGAACCGCCCCACCAAAGATGCGCGAGTCCTCCAGGCCATGGCTCCCGAGGTGCGTGAGAGCTACAGCAAGATCCGTGAGGAGATCGACTCGACCGGCCACGGGCCCGTGACACTGCAAGGCCTGCAGAGCGCGATGGCGTTCGAGAAGGCGTTCGTGGACGCCGGCGGATTGCTCGCCGCTGGAGTGGATCCCACCGGGATCGGCGGCGCACTGGCGGGGTTCGGCGACCAGCGCAACTACGAGCTGTTCATCGAGGCGGGCTTCACGCCCGCGCAGGCAGTGCGGATCATGACCGCGAACGGGGCGAAGATCCTCGGCGTCGACAGACGCCTGGGAACGGTCGAGCGCGGCAAGCTCGCCGATCTCGTGGTGCTGCGCGGCGACCTGGCCGCGGAGCCATCAGTCATCCGGAGCGTGACGCTCGTCTTCAAGGACGGCGTCGGGTACGATTCCGGCAAGCTGATCGCGTCGGTGCAGGGGAGGGTAGGGGTGAACTAGCCGAGCCCAGGGAGCCCATGAATCGACGAGAGTTCGTGGCTCGCTCCGCAGCCGCTGGAGCGGCCGCGGTCCCCGGCCGCCGGCTGCGCGCGCGGGCGGCGACGGCGGCGCCCTGGTATGCCGCCATGCGGCGCTGCGGACAGCTCAACTTCAACGAGCGCGACCCCCTCACGCTCGACGTGGCGGCGTGGGCCGAGTACTGGGCCTCGCTCCGGGTCAACGCCCTGCTGGTCAACGGCGGCGGGATCATGGCCTTCTACCCGACCGACGTCCCGTATCACCACCGCAGCGCGTTCCTGGGGACGCGCGACCTGTTCGGCGAGATGGCCGCCGCGGCCCGCGCGCGGGGCATCCGGGTGGTGGCGCGCATGGACTGCAACTACTCCTGGGAGGAGGCGCTGCGGGCGCACCCGGAGTGGTTCGAGCGCGACCGCGACGGCGAGCCACGCCGGCACAACGAATCCACCTGGCTCTTCAAGACCTGCATGTTCTCGCCGTATTTCACCGAGCAGATGCCGGCCATCTACCGCGAGATCGGCAAGCGCTATGCGGTCGACGCGTTCTTCACGAACGGCTGGCCCAGCACAGGGGCGCTGGGCGTGTGCTATTGCGAGAGCTGCCAGAAGGTGTATCGCGAGAAAGTAGGCGGCGTGCCGCCCGAACAGACCGACGCCACCAACCCGCTGTACCGCCGCTACTACGCGGTGTTCATGGACCGCCTGTTGGAGGTGTGGCGGCTATGGGACGCTGTGGCGCGGGAGAGCCGTCCCGACGCGGTTTACGTGGGCAACCTGGGCGGCGGCATCCGCGTGGTCAAAGACCTCGCCCGCATCGGGCAGGTGGCCGGCTGGTTCAACGCCGACCACCAGGGCCGCTCCGGCGACACGCCGCTATGGGACTGCGCTCAACAGGGTCGCGTCGCCCGCTCGGTCATGAAGGGGCGCACAGTCACCAACGTCACCGGCGCCTACAGCAACAGCCGCCCAGTCTGGCGGCACGTGGCCAAGCCGGCGGCCGAGACGACGCTGTGGATGGCCCAAACCGTGGCCAGCGGCATGGTGCCGTGGTTCCACTGGCTGGGCGGGGCGCCGGAGGACGAGCGGTGGCGCGACACGGGGCGCCGGTTTTTCGCCTGGCTGGCCGCCCAGGAGCCGCACTTCCGCAACACTCGCTCGGTGGCCGACCTGGCCGTGCTGTTCCCCCAGACAACGATCGCCTTCTACCGCTCGGGCGGGCCGGGAGCGTGGCGCGGCTCTGAGCGCGTGCAGGGGACCGAGTACCTCCAGGGGCTCTACGCGGCGTTACTCCAAGGGCGCTTCCTCTTCGACTTCGTGCACGAGAGCGACCTTTCGGCACAGACGCTCGGCCGCTACCGCGCGCTGCTCGTTCCCAACGCCGCTCACCTGGCCGACGAGCCCTGCCGGCAGATCCGCGCCTACGTGCAGGGGGGCGGCTCGCTGCTGGCCACCTTCGAGACCTCGCGCTACGACGAATGGGGCGACGCGCGCAGCGAGCCCGCCCTCGCCGATCTCTGCGGCTTCATCTCCGCCGGCGATGTCGTAGGCCCCGCCGCCAACAGTTACATGCGGATCGAAGAGCGCCATCCGGTGCTTGCGGGCCTCGAAGGCACGAAACTCCTGCCAGGGCCCGAAAGCCGCCTTCCCGTCCGCCTCCGCGAAGCCAGCCGGCCGGTTCTGACCGTCGTCCCGTCCTATCCCGCCTTCCCGCCCGAGATGGTCTACGCCCGCACGCCGCGCACCGACGACCCGGCGGCCGTCTTCCGGCAGCGCGACAACTCGCGGGTGGCCTATTTCGCCGGCGATGTGGACCGCACGTTTTGGCGCTCCGGGAATCCGGACCTGAGTGGACTCCTGCAGAACACCGTCCGCTGGCTCCGGGGCGACCGGGCGCAACCGGTGACGATCGAGGGGGATGGGCTGCTGGAGGCGTTTGCCTGGGAGACGGAGCCGGGCTACGCCCTTCATCTGCTCAACTACACGACCCCCAACCTGACCTGGGGCCTGGTCGAGCACTCCTACCCCATTGGGCCGCAGCGCGTGCGGTTCGAGGTCGCGCCGGGCCGGACGATCAGGCGTGTGGAGGCGCTCCGTAGCGGTCGCGCGCTCCCATTCGAGCAAGAGGGCGCCGCGGTTCGCTGCGAAGTGTCGTCGGTGGTCGACTACGAGGTCGTGGCCCTTACCTGAGAAGCCGGACTCCGCTCCGGGAGGCGATCATGCTGGACAGCGCGAACCCTTACCCCCGGCGTCGCGATTTCCTCGGACAACTCGGCGTCGCGGCAGCGGCGCTGTTCACGCCGCCGATCCGATCGGAGGGACGCCACGTTCCAGCCCGCGGCTCCTCGTGGGATCTGTCGTGGGTCGACCGGCTGACGGACGTGCCGTATCGCGTCGTGTTCGATGCCAATGACGTCGCAGATGGCTTTGCTCTGGACCTCGCCGTGATGTTTCTGGATCAGTATCACGAGGTCTACAACACCAACGACGATCAGGCGCGGGCCGTCATCGTGATGCGACAGCTGGGTACGCCCCTTGCGCTGGGCGACGGCCTGTGGGATCGGTATGCGATCGGAGCAGAGATCAGTGTTCAAGATCCTGCGACGCATCAGCCGGCGCGCCGCAACCCCTTTCTCAGAGCGGCTCCGGGCAGCTCACCCGAAGCGGCCAAAGCAAAGCTCGAGGCGCTGCGTGCGCGCGGCACGATTCTGCTCCTCTGCAACATCGCCGCCAACAACTGGGCGTCGCGCCACGCGCAACTGGCGCACCGTGACGTCGAGACGGTCCGTACCGAGGTGCGCAACAGCCTCGCACCAGGTGTGATTCTCGTGCCGTCCGGAGTCTTCGCCCTCATTCGCGCGCAGAACGCGGGGTGCGCGTACATGCGGGGGGCGTGAGATGCTGAGACCACTCGCCGCCCGGATGGCGAACCCGTGTGAACGGTGGTAGCCTCTCTCGCACATGCGCGCCTCAAGCTTGCTGGGATTGTCTACGGTCACCGCGTCGCTCGCAGTTGTAGCTGCTCGAGCGCCCGCTCAACAGTCGTCCCTGGGTCTCTTCCAAGGCCAAAGCGACGTCGGCCACGTGACCAAGCAGGGCTCGGTGACCTACGACCCCGGACGGGACCAGTACGCGGTCGCGGGCTCGGGTGCGAACATGTGGTTCGACCGCGACGACTTCCAGTTCGTGTGGAAGCGCATCCAGGGGAATTTCATCCTGACGACGCGGGCAGGGTTTAACGGGCCGGGCGTGGACCCGCATCGCAAGTTTGGGTGGAGCGTGCGCTCCGGTCTCGAGAGCGGCTCGCCGCACGTGACGGCGGCCGTTCATGGAGACGGGCTCGTCGCCTTGCAGTTCCGCCGCTCGGCTGGGGGGGCGACCGAAGAGATCCGATCACCCGTGAGGGGAGCGGACGTCGTTCAACTCGAGCGCGTTGGAGACACGTATGTCCTATCCGTGGGCCGCTTCGGGGACAGCCTGGCGCCGGTTCGCATCACGGACCTGGCGCTCGGCAACGAAGTCTACGTCGGGCTGTTCGTCTGCGCGCACAACGACACGGTGGTCGAGCGCGCCACCTTCCGCGACGTCCGGATCACCGCGCCAGCGCGCGACGGGTT
>QHTT01000126.1 GCA_003220935.1 Gemmatimonadota bacterium | reverse complement strand
CCAGCATGACCGCGCCCACGCCGTCGGTGCCGGGCGCCACCACCGCGAACTCGCCTGGCCCGATGCGGCCGATCGCGTCGGAGCGCCGGCCGCTGGCCCGCAGTACTCGCGCAAGCAGCTGGACGCCGGCGGCGCCGTCCCCGTCACTCGTGGGGATGGAAGCGAGCGCGACGCAGGCGAGCGCGGCGCCGTGGTGGAAGGCCTGCAGCGTCAGCTCCTGGGCGCGCAGCGCCAGCCCGCGGGTGGTGTAGAGGCCGGCGTCGTCCTGCACCGCTTCCGTGCCGCGCGCCCGCTCGCTCTCGAACTTGAACAGTACGTAAGTGTGGAGTCGCGCCGCCGCTTCGTCGACGTTGAAGGGGTAGGGGAGGAACTCCCACACGCCGGCCCGGAGCGCGCGGTGGTGCTCGGGGGTGGCGGCTTGGCCAGTGACGAGCAGGATCGGCGTGCTGGCGCCGACGAGCGGGTCGTCGCGCAGCGCGCGGCTCGTCTCGAGCGGATCGGCGTCGAGCAGCGAGTCATCCAGCGCGATGACGTCGGGCCGCGTGGTGCGGGCGCGCTCGAGCGTCTGCGTGGCGGTGAAGCAGCGCAGCACGGTGTAGCCGTTCTTTTCGCCGAGCGCTTTGAGTGCGAGCCCCGCCTCGGCGTGATGGCTCGCGATGAGGAGGCGGGGCGCGTGGGGCTGGTGGGGAGGGGTGTCGGACATCGGGGAATTGTACGTGTGATCGGAATGTCTCGGGAGTGACAGAGGTCACACGGGTTGTGCTGGTGTTACGTCGGCGTGACAGGCACGCCGTCTCCGCCGCTCTGAAGTTCCCGCCAACCCCCGCAGCGGAACGGCTTCGACTGAGCGCAGGAGCGACCACCCGTCTTGGACTGTTGAAATCAAGGGGCAGCGAACCGCGGGATCTTCAGTCCGTCGCGGTGGCGCGCGTTTTCGCGCCGTTGGAGGGTGGATTCCTGGTCGATCGTTTGAGCGGAGTTCCCCGACCTCTGAGCGACGATGGCTCGGATGTCCGTCTACCACAGAACTGCAGGGTCCTCCCCCTTAAGAAGACAGGGCCGAGCAGGGCTTCCCGCTGGCTCGGCCGGGTCGAAGGTCGCAGCACAAACAAAACCCGCCTGGCACCTAGGTCGACCTTGGCGTAACGTCCAAGGGTGCGGCACCGAGACGGTACCAGTCACCGCCGCCGTCGAGGCGACACCGCCATGCGTCTGGCGATACTCGATCTTCTCACGATCAAGACCGCTCGTCACTCGGCGTTCCGCAGCCGACGACAGGTGCTCCTAGCGACGATTGCCGTACTGTTCCTGAATTCCTGCCGCAGCGCAACTGAGCCCTGCACGGACTGCTGGACGACCAAGGCGTCGATGCTGACCCCTGATGTAGAGTTCGGCGTCGGGGTCATGAACGGCATCCTCTACGCGGTAGGAGCAGTGGTCCAGGCTTACGACCCGGTGGCGAATTCCTGGACGACCAAGGCGTCGATGCCAACCCGGCGGGGAGGCCTGGGCGTCGGCGTCGTGAACGGCGTCCTCTACGCCGTAGGCGGAGAGGACGGCCTCTACCACTGCCCCTTCGGGGGGGCGCCGGGCCCGGGCCCCTTCTTGGGCGTGGTCGAGGCGTACGACCCTGTGGCAAACACGTGGACGACCAAGGCGTCGATGCCGACGCCGCGTGCGCGTTTCGGCGTCGGCGTCACGAACGGGGTCCTCTACGCCGTGGGAGGAAGCAATTGCAGCGGCGTCGCTGGGGACAGGGTCGAGGCGTACGACCCAGTGACAGACACCTGGACGAGCAAGGCGTCACTGCCGACCGCTGGTGGAGACCTGCGCGTCGGCGTCGTGGATGGTGTCCTCTACGCTATAAGGGGAGAAGGAGGGAACTGTAGCTCGAGCTCGACGGTCGTCGAGAGCTATGACCCGGTGGCGAACGCTTGGACGACGAAGGCGCCGATGCCGACCCAACGGGAGGCCTTCGGCATCGGGGTCGTGGATGGTGTCCTCTACGCCGTAGGAGGATACGGCTGCGGCAGCTCCTTCTCCGTGAGCGCGGTCGAGGCCTACGACCCAGTGTCGGACACGTGGACGACGAAGGCGTCGATGCTGACCCCGAGTGAAGGCCTCGGCGTCGGCGTGGTAGGTGGTGTCCTCTACGCCGTAGGAGGAGAGAACACGCTCTTGATCACCATCGTAGGGACGAACGAAGCGTATCAGCCCTAGGAGGGCCACGAGGGGGGGGAAGCTGGCTTGTTTATGACGGACTGAGAGTCCGTACTCGGTCGCCGTGCGTGCTGAAGGACGCGTGGCGCAGGCCCTAGCGGCGGAGGAGGAGGTCGATGACCGCGATGGCGGTCGGTGCCCAGAACACGAACATCCACTTGACCGTATCTGCTCGCGCCGCGTGAATCTCCACCCGCAGGCTCGATCCCAGCTGCTCGAGCTTAGTGTCGAACTGACTCCAGCGGCTTCCCCACTTCGTGTCTAGCTCTGCCAGGCGTTGCTCGAGCTTGGCGTCGAACCGGGCGAAGTTGAGCTCGTTCAGTTCCCGCAAATCGGCGCGGTAGGTGGCGTCCACGGCATTGAACCAGTCCACGAGGTCGTTGGCGATCTCGTCCCCAAACGTTTCGTAGAACTTGCGTGACAGCTTCGCCGTGACCGGCACGATGCCTCGCGGGGTTCGGTCCGGCGACCAAGATGAATGTATCAGGCTCCGGTGCATAGGCAAAGCATTGCTCCACGGTACCGCTTCGCGCGGCGGGGTTATGACGGACTGAAGTCCGAACTCGGCCGCTGTGCGTCCTGAAGCAGGCGAGCGCTGGCTCTAGTGGCGGAGGAGGAGGTCCTTGACCGTGCGCACCCGAACCGCGCGCCACAGCCGGCCCGCGTACTTCGCGGCGAGGCGCAGCGGGCGGAGCAAGTAGTAGAGCCGGCGCAGTCCCAGGGGAAGGGCCACGAGCGTCAGCTCGGCGACGGTGGGAGTAGCGACGAGGTGGAACGCAGAGCGCGCCTTGTCCCGCCAGCGCTCGCGCGCCTTAAGGTAGAAGCCGAGACGCTCCCAACCTTGCGCCGGAAGTCGGTCCGTGATAAACAGCCGCCGGCGCGTGAGCGCGGCAAGCCTGGAGACGGCGGCATCGCGCGATACCCATTCGGCCACTTCGCCGGCGATGTCTGAGCCGAGCAGGTCACGGGCTAGGACCAGCGCTAAGCGAACAGCGCGCGCGACACCAAGCGAGCGCGCCCGCGTGGTGACATCCGGCCAGTGCATGGTCCCTTTCTGGGTGAGCGCCGCTACGTCGCCCACCCAGAGGAGTCGTGCCCAGAGATGCTTCGCACCGTGAGCCGAGAGGTAGAGGAGGAGGTCCTCGGGTGCCAGGATTTGCACCGTGGCACCCCCGAGACGAACTGGCGTGAGCCGCGCGCGCGCCCGCTCGGGGTCGAGCGAAAACGGGAACTCCCGCTGCGTGAACCGCCAGTGCAGCTCGACGATTGGTCCGGGATCGCGTACGAAGCGCTGATGGTGCTGTGACGTGAGGAGAACCGCTGCAGCACCCCGGCTCAGCGCCGGCTCGGCGCGGTAACCGCGCTGGACGAGCAGGCGGGCGGCACGGGGCATGTCGGGCGGCCGCACGAGCAGGTCCAGGTCACCGCAGGGCCGCAGCGCGAGGTCACCATAGAGATGAACGGCGAGACCCGGCCCCTTGAGGGGGATCACCGGAAGGTCGTTCCCGGCCATCAGCTGGAGCAGCGACAGTAGCTCCCCCGTGAGATCGAGGTTGCGGCGCGCCGCAGCCCGCGCCTCGGCGCACAGCCGAGCGGCAACCGGTTGGGACAGGCCGTCAGCCTGCAGGCTGAGGTGGCGGTGGAGCAGTGGCATGAGCCCGTGCGAGCGTGCGAGTGCCAACACACGCTCCCAGTCGAGGCCCGCGTGCACGACCACGGCGACGCGGTCGGCGTGCCGCGCGTCGAGCTGTGGGCGCGCGCAGCAAAGGAGCAGTTCCTCCTCAGGCGGCGTGGGTCGCGTCCTCTGCGACGACGTGGGCGAGTTCGGAGAGAGAGTCGAGAGACCGCGCCACTCGCAGCCGGCGCACCGCCACCTCCGTTGCCAGCCTGCCGCACTGCCGGAACCGCTGGGCGGGCTGGACGGGAGCGAGCGCACGGACGCCGTAGGTATGGCGGATGAGCTCGATGATCGCGTCGGCCGGCCGGAGCAACTCGAACGCCGGCCTGCCGTCCTCCCCGAGCACGTAGATCCGCCGCAGCGGCAGCGCTGCCGGAGCGAAGCCGCGCTCGAGGCGACAGCCGCGCTTCTCGAGATCAGAGCGCAGCCGCGGCAGCTTGTCGGGCTGCTCCCCGAGCGCCGCGGCGACGTCCGGCCAGAGCTTGAGCAGGGGATAACCGGGCGTCACCGTGGGGCGGGTTCCGGAGAAGTCGACTGCCATCACGTCGTCGGCCACCAGTGCGTACCCATGGGCGAGGAGGGCTCCGGCTATGGTGGACTTGCCCCAGCCGGAGGCTCCTAGGAACGCGATGGCAGCGCCGTCCACCGCCACGCCGCTGGCGTGCAGCGTGAGCAGCCCCCGCTGATGCAACAGAGCTGCCAGGGCTGGACCGAGCAGGTACAGGCGCACGGCCCGCTCGTCTGCGTCCTGGGCGGGGCACACCACGATCTCGCGACCCTCGCGCACCGTAAAGGTCCCGACGCTGCCCCACCGCAGCCGGATCCGCCGTGCGGTCGCGCGGACGCTGGCATCGCTTCGCGTCCTCTCCGACCGGACCGCGGGCCCGAGGCGAATCTCAACCTCGGGTACGCCTTCGTCTGGCTCCAGCTCCGGCAGGGCCAGCGCGGACCGCACCAGGAGGCCGTAGGCCCTGTACGTTCCGCCGCACAGGGCCATTTACGGTGCCTGCGACCGCTGTCTCGTCACGAGGGACCGTAGATCCCGTCGCCGGCACCAGCGTTGATGCTCTGCGTAATCTTCTCAACCGGTCCGTGAACCGTGAGCTCTGGGCGGCTATAGACGTGCTTCTGCGCCACTGGTGCCGGTTCGCCGGGGTTCGACGTGCGGACTTCCTTCTCTTGTTCCATGGGATGGCTCTCCTTTCAGTGGGTCGGGTGCGAAACGGGAGTCCCGCGTCACGTCCGCGGGCCTGATCGTGCTGCGTGCAGCGTGCGTCGGGGAGCGCTGCTTGCGCAACCACAGGGCGAGGGTCGCTCCCGTCCAAACTGGAAGGGCCGCATCATCGGCCCCACCGGCAGCGTAGCGCGCGTACACCTGCCGGAGGGCGGTGAGATCCACCCATGGCGCGATCACCGAGCCGTCGCCCACGATCACATCCTCGAGCGTGGCGCGTCCGAAGTGCAACAGCGCGCGTCTGAAGTTGGGGGCGAGGTTCGACTTGTCGCCCCGGCGCCGCACTGCGTCGGTGAGGATACCGTTGAGCGCGTGGCGCAGCACGAGCCGCGTGAAGCCCGAGCGGAGCTTCTGATCGGAGGGCAACGCCAGGCAGTACTCCGCCAGGCGTCGATCGAAGAAGGGGTAGCGCGGCTCGATCGCGAACGCCGCGGCGGCTTTGTCGGCGATCTCGAGCGCGAAGGGAACGAGCCCGGACGTGAGGCGGCGCCAGTGCTCTTGGCGCGCCGTCCGAGGCGGCGGGGCACGCTCTGGGTCGAGCGCGCGCAGCCGCTGCGCCAGTCCGGTCCGGTCGGCGAAGGCGCGATTGATCAGGGGCGAGCGCCCGCGTAACAAGCGCCAGGTCGCGCGGACACGCTGCGGCAGGAAGGGACGGAGCGCGTTGCGCCACAGCAGCCTCCAGGGCGATTGCTGGAGGCGCCGCGATAGGGCGAATGACTCCGCCGCTAAGGTAGGCCACCGCCCGCTCGCCGCGAGCTCCGCCAGCCGCAGCAAGCCGTGCGACACGGTGGTATCCCCATCCACGCCGTCGCACACGACGCGTACGCCTGCGGCTTGGGCTGCGCGATACAGCTCCCAGTGAAGGAACAGGTTGGGGGCGTAAAACGGCTCGTCCTCGTGCGCGAGCACCCGGTCTATGTCCACGAGGGGGCTGAGCAGGTCCCCACGCACGTAGTGGGGCTCCACATCGCCCTCCGAGACCAGGGCCGCGATGTAGCGCTGCTCGTCGCACTGCGGCACGTCGGGGAAGATCGCCGAGAACGTGTGCAGCGGTGCAAGGTGATGCTCTCGGAGCAGCCGCCGCGCCACGCACACTATCGACGACGAGTCCAGCCCACCCGAGAGCATCGCACCCACCGGCAATGCGCTCCGCAACCGGCAGCGCACCGCATCGGTGAAGATCTCGCGGAACGCCGCGGCGTACTCGGCGTCTGACTTCATGCGGATCTCGCGTCCGGGGTCGAGCGCCCAATACTGCTCGAGCCTCACACCGTCGCGGCTCACGGTCATCCGGTGCGCGGGCGGCAACCGGACGACACTGGCGTAGAACGTGATCGCCTTGTCCTCGAGCAGCGGCACGAGGTAGTCGGCGACGCGGGTCTCGTTGAGCCCCCGCGGCACCTCAGCGAGCGCGAGCAGGCCCTTGATCTCGGAGGCCAGGGCGAACAACCGGCCGGGCGCGTGGTGGTAGTAGATCGGCTTGACGCCGAAGTGGTCGCGCGCGCAGAACAGCGCCTGGCGACGCGCGTCCCAGACGGCGAACGCGAAATCGCCGAGCAAACGCTCTGGGCAGCGCTCGCCCCAGCGTTCGTACGCCGCGAGGATCAACGCGGCATCGGTGATCGCGGCAGCCGGTTCGGCTAAGTCGAGCGCCCGGATCAGCTCGGCGCGGTTGTCGATGCGCGCGTCGGCCGTGAGGACGAGGCAGGCAGCGGCGCTTGCGAGAGGCTGGCGCTCGTGCAGCGACTCAGGTGTGGTGTGCAGCAGTCGGTGCCCTACGCCCGCTGGGCCCGTGCACCAGACGCCGGCGCCGTCGGGGCCGCGATGCGCGAGCGTCGCGACCATGCGCTCGACGTCGGCGGGCGTGGCCGGCGCGCCGTCGAGGCGGAGCAATGCCGCGATGCCGCTCACGGGCCGTCTCCTGCGGTCGTGGGGAAGGGCGTGTAGCGCGCCCTGCCCAGCGCACCTACCAGCACGTCGCTCTCAGCCTCAACCCAGGCGTGTGCGTCGAGGCGCCCGTCGGGCGTGCGCGCGACGCCCAGCCGCAGCCGGCTGGCGAGGCCGTGCCGGGCGAGCAGCACGTGAGCAGCGAGCGCCTGGGCGAGGCAGTTTTTGCCACCCGGCACGCGCCGACTCGCCACCGCTACGGCCCAGGCGATGCGCGCCGCCGGGAAGCGCGGGTATTTCACAGCGTGGCTGAGCCGTGCGGCGACGCGCCGTACGAAGGCGTAGGGGAGCAGCCGGAGGCTCACGCGCGCGGCGAAGACGAACAGCCCGGCGGCGGCGAGCAACTGCCGGTCGGTCCGTGGGAGTGCCAGTAGCCTACGCAGCGTCCACATCACGCACGTCAATCAGCCGCTCGGCGGCGAGGCGGGTGAGCAGGTCGAGCAGATCCGCTTCGAGCCGGTCGGGCGGGACGTCGTATTCGGCGACCAGGGTGTCGCGCAACCTGGCTACCCGCACGGGTTGCTGGACCAGGGTCCAGATGCGCGCGCCGACGGGGTTGACGGTGTAGTAGATACCGGACTCGAGCTGGAGGATCGCGACTTCGCCCGCGAGGTGGCACGACACCTGTCGCGCAGTTGCGACGACGACTGAGTCCAGCGAAACCAAACTCACCCCATGTGCCGCACGCAGTCTTGCGAAGCGGCTACGCTGCGCCACCGGGCACGAACCCGCAAGGGGGCCTGCCCCGAGGCGCGGCGCTCCCAGCCGCCCCTCGTGAGAGTGACGCGGCGCACCTCAGCCAGGGTAGGTAGATGGGGTAAAGGGACGTCGGAACGGGGGTGTGCCGTTTGTAGGTGACATGCCTCACCGCGCGCCAGCCTCGCAACACCAGCGTTTTCAAGTACTAGCGGGCCGCGCTGGCGCGGGTATATTCACCGCTCGCCTTCGGCCGGGGTCGCACGCCCTTGAGTGACGGCGGCCGGATGTTGGGTGGTTGCGGCGCAGCTCGCGGTTCCGCAGTCGTGGTTCCGAACGCCAGCCAGCCCGCCCCCGAGTGCGAAAGTATGGTCGAGGACCGAGGGGCTGGCATCCAGATCCGTCTCATATAGAGGAGTAGCGCGACAAGACGAGTTGGCGAGCGGACGCGAGTCGGAGGGTGCCCGGACAGGGACGGTCGACTTGTGAGCCGCTTGACCCCACGGGGTCTACGTGTTGTCGCGTGTGTTGTCGTCGTACATCATCGCGTCGCAAGAACCTCCTCGGGCGTGCGGGTCCGGGCGAGGACGACGTAGCAGTACTGCCGCACCTCTGAACGCTGTGTGATAGACATCACGTCGGAGGCGGTCGCGTGGAGCCAGTGCAGAGCCCACCCTCGAACGCAATAGCGTCGCCCGGGCTCAGGTGGTCGGGTCCGCAGCGCGCGATTCGCGACATCCCCGAAGAAGTTTCACACCTCAGGCTGGAGCGGCCGGCCGACGTCCGTCTTCGATTGCAGCGACGTGCGCCGGCGAACGTACGGCAGCATGTGCGCCGCGGGGTGGTGCGGCTCGCGGTGCTGGTCGCGGTGGACATGCTGTCGTTCGGGGTGATGCGGGAGCTGTTGCGGGCGGTGCGCGAGCATGCGCTGTTGGGCGCGGCGGTCGCCGAGCGAATCCGGCTGGGGTTTCCGACCGGGTCGCTCAACGGGTGGCAATACGCGGTGGCGTTGTTCGTGGGCCTCGTCGTCGTGGGGGCGTACGGCCCCGGCGATCAGCGGCGCGATCCACGGCGCCTGTTCGCCGCGTGCGCACTGGCGACGGCGCTGCCGCTGTGGGCCACGTTGTGGACGCGCGGCGTCGAGCCGGTGCTGCTTCAGTACGCAGCGACCGTGGTGCTCGTATGGCTCGCGCTGGTCGTAGAGCGGCTCACGATCGATCGCGTCGTAGCGCGCGTCTATCCTCCCGACCAGAACGCGATCGACACGTTGTTCGTGGGCCCCGCCGGCGAGTGCATCGCAGCGGCATCGAGCCCGGCGTTCGCGACGGGTACGGATTACCGGCCGATCGGGTTCGTTGACGTGCAGATCCCGCCCGCGCCCGGGGCGCTGGGACACGTGAGCGACATGCCCTTGCTGCTGGCGGCATCTGGCGCCCAGGTCGTGGCGCTGTGCGGCTACGTCACCGACAAGCAGTTCCAGGACGTTGTGGACGTCGCGTTGGCGGGAGGCTGTCAGGTACTGGCGGTGCCGCGCGCCGCAGAGGTCGCGGGGGTGCATCCGACCACCGTGTGGCGTCGCGGGCAGCCGCTGGTGCAGTTGACCGCGCCGAGCCTCAAGGGGCCGCAGCTCATCGCGAAGCGCGCGCTGGACCTGATCGGTGCGGGCATCGGCCTGGTGGTGCTGAGCCCGGTGATTGCCATCCTCGCGGTGCTGATCAAGCTGGGCTCGCCGGGGCCCGTCTTCTTCACGCAGGAGCGCGTCGGGCAGGGGGGCCGGCGTTTCAAGATCTTCAAGCTGCGCACGATGGTGGACGGCGCCGAAGGGAAGCGCGACGAGCTGCTCTCGCAAAGCGTGTACGGCGATGCGCGCCTCTTCAAGATGCCGAGCGATCCGCGGATGACGCGGCTGGGGCGCTGGTTGCGACAGACCAGCTTGGACGAGCTGCCGCAGCTCGTCAACGTGCTGCGGGGAGACATGTCACTGGTCGGGCCGCGACCGCCGCTGCCGTGTGAAGTGGCGCTGTACGAGGCGCACCACTACGCGCGCTTCGATGTGAAGCCGGGGATGACCGGGCCGTGGCAGGTGGCGGGCCGCAACGACGTAACCGACTTCGAGCGCGTGGTCGCGCTGGAAACGGAGTACATCCGCAACTGGTCCCTGGCCAGCGATCTCGCGATCCTGCTGCGCACCACTCCTGCCGTACTCCGGATGGAGGGTGCGCACTGAAATGCGGAAGACTGAGGCAGCTATGGGTTTTCACGGTCCTAGCCGGTCGACGGTGGAGTCGTATATTGAGCCCCCTTGCGGGGATGCGGTGGGTGGTGTAGCCGCGCCGCAGCGGTGCCGCGAGACGGGCCTGGAGGGTGCGGGTCGGAGCGGGGAGGCTGTGGGCGGCTTGTTGCATCTCCGAAAGTCGCGTGACGCAGATCACGTGGGAGGCGGTCGATAGTGCGCTACCTCATAACAGGCGGAGCTGGTTTCATCGGATCGCACCTCGCCGAAGCGCTGCTCGGCCGCGGCGATCAGGTGACGG
>QHTT01000125.1 GCA_003220935.1 Gemmatimonadota bacterium | reverse complement strand
ACGTGATGGAGCCCCCGGTGCTGCGGGTCGCAGAGCGGGCGCCTGCCACCTCGTACCCCGACGAACTGCTCGAGGACGCCCTGATCAAGCTGCTCGAACACGAGGCCGAGCTGCTTCCCGTCGTAAGCCGCGAGGACCCTACCCGCGTGGTCGGGTACGTCGAGCGCGCAGGGATAATGGCCGCGTGGGTCGCGGCGACGCGGGCGGAGGGGCTGCGTGAGGAGGGGTGGCTGACGGAGCATCTGCGGACGCTGCAGCAGCGGGTAACGAAGGCGTTGACCGGCGCCCGCTAGCCGCGCCCCCCACTTGCCCGCACCGGCCGCGTTGCGCCATGTTACGAGCCCCGTGCCGCAATCCCCCGTACTCTCATCGGCCGTCGCGCTCAGCGTGCTCGCTGCGGCGGCATTGCCGTCCGGCGCGCGCGCGCAGGCTCCAGCCAACAAGCTCGACCCCCTGCTACGACCGCTGCTCGACCCCGCTGCCGTCGCACGCATCGAGGCAACGCCGCGCGGCGCGGCGTTGGGTGCGGCGCTGCGTCGGCCGTTGGCCGGCGTCGTGATGCTGCGCCGCGAGCCCGGCCGCGCCGAGACGTTCGTCGACGTGTTCGTGTCGCTGAGCGACCGGTCGCCCGCGGTGATCGAGGCGTTGGGCGGCCGCGTGACGGTGCATGCCGGAGCGTTGTTCGGCGCGCGTGTCCCGTTGTCGGCCCTGCGCGCGTTGCTGGCAGATGCCCGGGTACGGTACGTGCAGGCCGCCCGTCGCGCGCGATTGAGCAACGACCTGGCCATGCAGGACATCCGCGCCAGCCTGGTGCGGACCGCCAGCGGCGGGACGTTTACGGGAGCGACCGGCAGCGGTGTGATCGTGGGCATCTTCGACACCGGCATCGACTGGTCGCACGCCGACTTCAAGCACGCCGATGGGTCCACCCGGATCCTGTACCTCTGGGACCTCACCACCATCGGCACGCCACCCGGGAACGTGGGCGGGCAGAACTTCAGCGACGGCAACGAATGTAGCGCCGCGTTGATCAATGCAGGCGGCTGCTCGGAGCGCGACATCGCGGCACACGGCTCGCACGTCGCGGGCATTGCGGCGGGGAATGGCTCGGCCGGCAGCGCCAATCAATACGCCGGCGTAGCGCCCAACGCGGACATCATCGCGGTGAAGGGCGGCGACGTCAGTTTCTCGCTCCTCGATGTGGTCACGGGGGTCGAGTACATCTTCAAGCGCGCCGACCTGCTCGGACGTCCCGCGGTGGTGAACCTGAGCCTCGGCACGCTGTTCGGACCGCACGACGGCACCGAGGCCGCCGAACAGGCGATTGACTCGCTCTCAGGGGCCGGTCACCTCGTCGTCATCGCGGCCGGGAACGACGGCAGTAACCCCACCGCGACGACCGGGAACCCGCCGATTCCTCCCGGGAACACGCCGATCTTCCTCGTGCACGCCGCCCGCACGCTCGCGGCCGGCGATACGGCGCAGCTGGCTGTGACCGTGCCCGGCTATGCGCCCGCCGCCGGGAACGTGAACGATTTCATGCTGTTCACCCTGTGGTACGACGCGCGCGATTCGCTCACGGTCACGGTGCGGCGCCCGGACGGCACGACCGTTTCCCGGCGGAGAGGCGATGCTCCAGCGGACACGGAAACCGTCCAGGGCCACGTCTTCCTCGACAACGCGTCGAACGGCCCCGCGGCACAGAACGGCGATGGACAGAGTGAAATCGAGATGTACGACGCGGACCCCACCCATGCGCCCGCAGCGGGGACGTGGGTGATCACGATCCGTGTCGACCATCTCGGCGGCTCAGGCCGGTTCGACCTTTGGGAGTACGCGACGAGCAGCACCCTCGGCGACACCCAGATCAGCGGGGGCGGCGATAACGCGTACCTCGTGGGCTCTCCGGGGAACGCCGCCCGCGCGATCACCGTCGCCGCCTACGTCAACCGCGTGAATTGGGTGGCGCAGGGTGGCACGTTCCAGTTCACCGTGCGGGAGCAAGTGGGCGACCTCGCCACATTCTCCTCGCCCGGTCCCACGCGCTCGGTGCGCGACAGCCTCCCTTCCCGGCAGAAGCCCGAGCTGTCGGCTCCCGGCAAGGGGGTGTTCTCCGTCTATTCGAGCGCGAGCAATCCCGCGGCGCCCGCGGCGCTCATCGCGACGGACGGCCGGCACGTGCTGTTCAGTGGGACGTCGATGGCGACGCCGATGGTGACGGGCTCGGTGGCGCTGCTGTTCGAGCGCAGGCCCGATCTGACGCCCGAGCAAGTTCGCACCATCCTCACCAGCACGGCGCGCAGTGACGGCTTCACCGGGAGATCGTACGCCACGGGGTTCGCCGGCGGCTCGCCCAACCCCTCGTGGGGGTACGGCAAGCTCGACGTGCAGGCAGCGCTGGCGCAGGCGCCGCCCGCGCTGACGGCCGCGGCGGGAGTGAATTCACCCAGCAGCCGGGTCCGCATCGGCGCCAACGCGGCGCTGCAATTCGTGGTGACGGCCTCGACGGCCGAGGGCGACCGGCTGGACACGGTCACCGTGGCGGGCGCGAGCAACCACACCCTCGCCGACTTCGTGACGGCGCTCGACTTGTATCGCGACTCGGCCGGGACGGGGGTTATCCCGAACGGGGCGCCGCTCGTCTCCCTGCCCACACCCTTCGCCGGCGGCTCCACCGCACGCTTCGTCGATCTCGGCGCGAACGTCGCGCCGGGCGGCCAGGTCACCTACCTGCTCGCCGTGCGGCTCAACGACCACTTGCGTCAGGGTGACACCCTGGGGCTACGGGTGGCCGCGGTGTTCGGCACCGGCACGCCCTCGACGCGCCGGGCGGTTGCCTACATCCCGGTGCCGGTGACCAGCCGCCTCGGCCGCGCGGAGCTGCTGCAGGGCGGCCAGATCTTTCTCATCTCGGAGAACCCGGTGCGGAGCGGTCGAGTCATCTTCAGCTACGATTCGACGCCCCGCTCGATGGCGCTCTACAACTTCGCCGGGCTCCGGGTCCGGGACTTCAGCGCGCTGCCCGCGAACCGGTTCGAGTGGGATGTGCGGGGCGAGTCGCCGGGGCTGCCGAACGGCATGTACATCCTGGTCGTCAAGACCGGCGCAGAGCTGCTGCGCCAGCGCCTGATGATCCTGAGCCCTGCACGCTGAGGCGGCCACCATGAGACTGCGTGACGCGCTCGCCGCCGTCGGCCTCGCTGCCCTGCCCGGAGTGACCGCAGCGCAAACGATCGATCGCTCCAACGGCGAGGCCGGCGCGCCGATCCTGCAGCTCACGACCGCGCCGCGCGCCGCCGCCCTCGGCGGCGCGCTCACGGCAGCCGGGGGTGTGACGAGCATCTTCGCCAATCCCGCGGGCGCGATCACGGTCCGGCATCTCGAGGTGCAGCTGGGCGGCCAGACGCTGTTCGAGGGATCGAAGGCCGGCTCGATGGCGGTCGGTATCCGGACGCGCTCGGTCGGGCTCGCCCTCGGCATCCGGTATCTCGATCTCGGCAGCGTGGACGAGGTGGTGTGCAACGGCTGCGGCGGCAGCGGCACGCCCACGGGACAGCAGCTCTCGGCGAACGAGCAGGCATTCGCACTGGCCGCCGCCGTGGAGCTTGGCCACGCGAGCGTAGGAGCGGCCGTCAACTACTACTCGACAACGCTTGCCGAAGCGTCGGGCGGCGCGGCCAGCTTTTCGGCCGGCGTCCGCGGCCGGCTCTCCGAGAGGCTGGCGGTCGGGGCGAGCCTGCAGTACGTGGGCGGCGACGTGGATGTGGGAGGGTTCGGGGCGCCGCTCCCGCGCACCGTGCGTGCCGGGGCGGAGCTGCAACCGCTCGGTCTGAGCCACGAGCGGCTCCATCTGCTCCTCGCTGCCGACTACGCCGCCGTGCGGGGCGCGCCCGGTCGGGTAGGCGGCGGCATCGAGGTCGGGCTCGCGGATCCCGCCACTCAGCTGCTCGTGGTGGCCCGGTTGGGGGTCGCGTCGCGCGCTGGTGGCGACTTCGCCACCCGGCCGGTGACCCTGGGCGTGGGCCTCAGGTTCCGGCAGGTGGCGCTCGATTACGCCTATGCCGGCTCGGAGCTGCTGGGCAGCCAGCACCGGCTCGGCCTGACGTTCGCAGACCGCTGAGCCGCTGATTACCGGTTACCCTGACTGCTGGCCGCGGCTTCCCCACCCGCTTTGTGCTTCTCGAACCAGCTCATCATGTACAGCTGGGTCCGCATGAAGTTGGACGGCTTCGATCCCGTGCCGTGAAACTCCTCATTGAATCGCAGCATGACTGCCGGGACATGCCGCATCTTGAGCGCCGCGTAGTACTCCTCGGTCTGCGGAATCGGGGTGCGGCGGTCCAGCTCCCCCGTCATAAGCAGCGTCGGCGTCGTCACGCGGCCCACGAACATGAGCGACGAATGCGCCAGCCACTCGTCGGCTTTTTCCCAGAACGGCTGGTGGAAGAAGCTGTAGGTGAACAGCGGAATGTCGGTCTCGCCGGCCATCGCGATCCAGTCGATCACGGGACAGCGCACCGCGGCAGCGGCGAAGCGCGTCGTGTGGCCGATCACCCAGCTCGAGAGCACCCCGCCACCCGAGCAGCCTGACACGTACATCCGCGTCGAGTCGACGAGACCGCGCGCGATCACGGCATCCACGCCCGCCATGAGGTCGTCGAAATCGGGGCCGGGATAGTTGTGGTCGATGCCGTTGGAGAATCCGTCCCCATAGCCGGTGCTGCCGCGCGGGTTGACGAACAGCACGACGTAGCCATTCGCCGCGAAGTTCTGGAACATGTAGCTGAACCCCACGTTGTACATCGCGAACGGGCCGCCGTGGATCTCGAGGATCAACGGATACCGCTTCCCTGGACCGAGCGACGGCGGCTTGACGACCCATCCCTGCACCTTCGTCCCGCCGGTCGAGGTGTACCAGATCTCCTCCGTCCGCGCCAATCGCTTGTTCGCCAGCACGTCCTCGTTCACGTTCGTGAGCCGGCTGAGCCCCTGGGAACCGGGCTTGCGCAGGTCGAGCCGTACCACGTCCGCGGGATGGGCCGGGTCGCTCCCAACCCCGACCGCCATGAGAGTGCGCGCCACGGACGAGAGCGAGACCACCTGCACGCCCTGGGTCACGTCGCGTACCCCACCCCCGAGGTCCGTCACATGAACGTTGATCGAGCCGCGGTCGGGGGCGGTGAAGTAGATCGCCTTGCCGTCCGGCGCCCACGTGAGATCGCCGGGATCCCGGTCGAGGCTCTTCGACAGATCGCGCATCCCGGAGCCGTCGATGGCGATCGCGTACAAATCTGAGGTCCGATGGGTATGCTCGCTGGAATCGTATCCCGTGAACGCCACCATCCGGCCGTCGGGTGACACGGTCGGGTCGGCCCAGTAGCCGGGACGCGACACGAGCGTGCGGATCGCCCCGCTCGCCACGTCGAGCGCGTAGATGCGGGAGACCCGGTACTGGCCGTCCCACGTCGTGTCGCGCAGCCCGTCGAAGACGAGCGTCTTGCCGTCCGCCGTCCAATCGTAGCCCACCCGGGCCGAAAGGCCGTCGAAGCGCGCTCCCACATTCCAGTGCCCCGACGTCAGCTGGCGCGGCGTGCCGCCCTCGGCTGGCACGAGGAAGAGATGCGTGAAGCCTTGCTTCATGAATCCGACGCGATCCTGCCGGTAGTGGAGCTCGTCGACCACTCGGGGCGCGGGGGTCCACTTCGCTCCCTGCGGCGGCTGCGGCAACGAGATCTTCCACACGGTCGAGTCCGGGACCAGCATGGCGAACGAGATGGCCTTGCCGTCCGGGGACCAGCGGGGATCGGCCGGCGTCTCCTCCACCCGGGTGATCTGCGTGACCGCGCCCTCGGCGTCCATCCAGCGCACAAAGAGTTGCGTGCCCTTGGGCTCGCCGTCAGCGAGGAAGGCGATCCGCATCCCGTCGGGCGACCAGCGGGCATTCGACCCCTTGACGAGGAAGCGTTGATGCGAGCCGTCGGCGTTCATGATCCACAGCGCTGACTCCCATTTGTCCTCGAGCTTGTTGACCCAGCGGCGGGTGTAGACGATCTGCGCGCCATCCGGGGCAATCTGCGGGTCGCTCACTTGCTCCCAATCGAGGTAGTGCTGGACTGTGAGCAGGGTGTCGGACGCCGTTTCCTGCGCCGTCAGGGGGAGGGGGAGGGGGACGAGCAGGCACGCCATGAGGATCGCGGGACGCATGGAAGAACCTCCAGATTGGGCGGTCAACCCTTAAGAGAACGCCCGCTGCCCCGGCCGGCAAGACGCCGGCACTACCGCGCGTGCGTCCCGCCCGCGGTGAGGCTGTCCTTCACGACGGCCCCCCCCTTCATCACGAAGCCGACGTGCTCGAGCACGGTCACGTCCTGGAGCGGGTCGCCCGCCACGGCGATGACGTCCGCGAACTTCCCGGGCTCGACCGCGCCCACGCGGTCCGCCCACCCCAGCAGATCCGCCGCGTTCACGGTGGCCGCCTGGATCGCCTGCATCGGCGTCAGCCCCCACCGCACCATGTGGGCGAACTGCTTCGCGTTCCAGCCATGCGGATACACACCCGCGTCCGTGCCGAACGCGATCTTCACGCCCGCTTGCACCGCTTTCTTGAAGTTCTCGCGCTGGAGCCGCCCGACCTGGCGCTCCTTGTCGATGATTTTCTGCGGGTAGCCCAGCCGGGTGTACTCGGCGAGGATGTAGTCGTCATTGTAGATATCGGCGACGAGATACGTGCCGCGCTCCTTCATCAGGCGGATCCCCTCGTCGTCGAGCAGGCTGCCGTGCTCGACCGACGCCACGCCGGCGCGCACCGCACGCTTGATCGCCTCGGCCCCGTGCGCGTGCGCCGCTACCTTCTTCCCCCACATCGCTGCCTCCTGCACCACGGCGTTCAGCTCTTCCTGCGAGTACTGCGGCGCGCCCACCGACTCCTCCTCCGACAGGACGCCGGCGCTCGCGAGCACCTTGATCAAGTCCGCGCCGTACTTGATCTCCCAGCGGATCTTGCTGCGGATCTCATCCACGCCGTTCGCGATTCCGGAGGCCTGCTCGAACCGGAGGTAGGGGGAGAAGCCGTTCACGTCGCCGTGCCCTCCCGTCGCGGACAACGGCATGGTCGACACCTGCATCCGCGGCCCTGCGACGACGCCTGAGTTGATCGCGTTGCGCAGCGCTACGTCGACGAACTCGTCCGCCCCGACGTTCCGAATCGTGGTGAACCCCGCTTCCAGCGTGCGCTTCGCGAACACATGGGCGACGACCGCCTGGTCGATCGGGCTCTGGCGGAACAGCTGCTGGTAGTAATCGCCCGGGTCGGAGGTGACGTGCGTGTGGCAATCGATCAGTCCCGGCAGCACGGTCGCGCCGCTCAGGTCGATGACTCTGGCGCCCGCTGGCGCGTGACCCGCCACCGCACTCGCCGGGCCGACCTCCTTGATACGCTCGCCCTCGACCAGGATCGCCTGGTTGGTGAGGGTCGTGCCAGCGCGGGGGTCGACGAGACGACCGGCCTTGATGACGACCGTCACTGATGGGACCGCAGCGGCCGCAGGTGCGACAGGCGCCTGTGCAGTGAGCGGGACGACGGCCGCGGCGAGCGCGCTGAGGGCGGCCGCGGGCAGAACGCTCCTGGTCATGACCACCTCCGAAGAGACGACAAAGGAATGGCGGCTAGGGAAGCTCTGCACAAGTCGCGAAGTCGGGGGTGGGGGCGTCGCACGCGTCACACGCGAGTCAGTATGGAATGACCGGCTCACGATCGCGGGACGTAGGTTACGCGGTCGGAGCTAACGGACCACGCAGAGCTACACGCGAAAGGAGCCGGTCTATGCCTACCAACCTGCGCTACTTGGGCCTGGATGTCCACGCCGAGACGATCGCCGCCGCCATCGCGGAGCCGGACGGCGAGGTTCGGGCCCTCGGCATCCTCCCCAATCGCCCCGAGGCCATCACGAAGCTGATCCGGAAGCTCGAGCCCCGCCATGGGCTTCACGCCTGCTACGAGGCTGGGCCCTGCGGCTACGTGCTCTACTGGCAGCTGACCCAGCTTGGTGTCCACTGCGACGTCGTCGCCCCCACCCTCGTGCCCACCAAACCGGGCGATCGCATCAAGACCGATCGGCGGGACGCCGCCCGGCTCGCCCGCTGCTACCGGGCGGGTGATCTTACGCCGGTGTGGGTTCCCGACGCCGCCCATGAGGCCCTCCGGGATCTCGTCCGCGCGCGCGAGGCCGCTAAGCAGGACCAGCTCCGCGCCCGCCACCGCCTCGGCAAACTGCTCTTGCGGCGTGGCATCCGGCCGCCGCCGGCGGCCAAGCCCTGGACCCAGCGCCACCGCCGCTGGCTCGACACCCTGCAGCTGGATCCTCCGGCGCTGCAGGCGACCCTCGACGACTACCTGCACGAAGTCGATCACGCCGCCGCGCGCGTGGAGCGCTTGGAGGGCGCCCTCGATAACGCGATCGCCGCGGCCCCCGCGCCGCTGCGCGCGGTGATCACGGCCTTGCAAACACTCCGGGGCGTTCGCCAGGTCACGGCCGCGACGATCGTGAGCGAGGTCGGCACGCTCTCGCGCTTCACCCATCCGCGCCAGCTCATGGGGTACAGCGGCACCGTGCCCTCCGAGCACTCGAGCGGCGCGAGCGTCCACCGCGGGGCGATCACCAAGACGGGCAACGCCCACCTGCGCCGGGTGCTGGTCGAAGCCGCCTGGGCCTACCGCTTCCCGCCTAGGTGCGGCAAGGCGCTGCGCACGCGCCAGCGCGGGCAACCCGACACGATCACGGCCATCGCCTGGAAGGCGCAGCACCGACTCAATACGCGGTATCGGCGTCTGCTTGGGCGCGGGAAACCGACGGCTCAAGTGGTCACCGCCGTCGCCCGCGAGCTGGTGGGCTTCATCTGGGCCATTGGCGTCGCCACCGAGCGCGCGAGCACGGCCGCCGCAGCTGCCTGAACTTGGGTGTGGCGGTCGCGAGGCACGGTAAAGGAGAATCCTCGAGCGCCCTCGGCGATCAGGCTTCGGCCGAACTCGCGCCGCTAGTCTCGAGGCAGCTCCCGACGGATCATGATTATGTCGGCGCCCGCAGGGGCGATCCGCGAATAACAGAGTGATCCACCGTCGCAGCTGCCCCGACCGCCCCCCTAGGGCTACGGTACTTGACAGGTCATTCCATAACAGGGCGCTCGGGCGGCACATCTGCGTCGAAGCATGGGCGATACCGAGGCTTCTGTGCCTGCCGTGCGCCCTCGCGTGTCAGTGTAGCCCCCACCCCCGACTTCGCGTCACCTATGCAGAGCTTCCCTAGGGGTCCACTGGGCCAGCGCCATGCTCCCTGATGGCCCGCTCGACGCGCTGCGCGAACACGTGCGCCCCCGCCGGCGCCATGCGAGCCGCATCACCCTTGAGCTCATAGCCGTCCGCGAGAACCACCCTTCCAGTTGCCGCGTCGAGCAGCTGCGCGCTCAGGATCCAGACCAGATTGCTGGTCTTCGACACCGTGCCCTTCGCCACCCACCGCGCGCCCAGCTGCCGTGCGATGGCCCGGGCACAGGCGTTGTCGCAGGGGTTGCCGTCGGCCTCCGCTGCGGCGACGGCGACGGCCACGCTACCGGAATCGACGAGCCTAACATGGTCGGAGGCGCGCAGCGCGGCCAGCAGCCGGCTCGTTGCGGCGCGGACCACTGCCGTATCCCCCGCCTCGAGCACGTTGGCGTGCTCACCGTCGAAGCGCAGATTGAGCACGGCGATGCCCGGCCGCGCGGCGGACTGCGCGGCGAGCGGGGCGCCCGCGAGCACGCCGGTCAGGTACAGGATGGAACGCGCACGCACGCGGGAGTCCTCACCTTGGGTATCATGAATAGGACGGCGGGGCGCTCCTAATCTAGGCGCTTTTTTCACCCCATGCACTGCTGGCGCCCACGGCGTGCAGCAATTTAGGATTCCGCGCGATGGCGCACCTCCCCATCGGCGACTATGGTGTCATCGGCGACCTCCACACGGCGGCGCTGGTCGGTCGGAACGGCTCGATCGACTGGTTCTGCGCGCCGCGCTTCGACTCGCCGAGCGTCTTCGGCGCCCTGCTCGACCACGCGCGCGGCGGTCGCTGGCGGATCGCGCCCGCCGGCCCGGCAACGAGCGAGCAGCGCTACCTCCCCGGGACTAACATCCTGGTCACGACTTTCCGGGTCGAATCGGGTGGCGTGTTCGTGGTGACGGACTTCATGCCGGTCGGCTCGTCGCGGGACGGCCGCTCGGAGATTCATCGCCGCGTGCAGTGCACCCGTGGCAGTGCCGACGTCGAAGTCGAATTCGAGCCGCGCTTCGACTACGGCCTGCATCTCCCGACCATGGTGCGGCGGGCCCACGGCATCCTCGCAACCGATCGCGACAACGATGTGGCCACGGTAGCCACCGATCCCGCGATTTCCTGGCACATCGACGAAGGCCGTGCCGTCGCGCGCTTTTCGCTCAGCGCCGAGCAGGCGGCGTGGTTCGTGCACCGCTTCGACGACGACGAAGTCCATCCCGCGGCGGGCTACCGGTCGCAGGAGAAGCTCGAGGCGACGGCACAGTGGTGGGACGCCTGGTCGTCCCGGCTGACGTATCAGGGGCCGTACCGCCAAGAGGTCGAGCGCAGCGCGCTGGTGCTCAAGCTCTGCACCTACGAGCCGTCCGGCGCGCTCATCGCCGCGCCCACGACCTCGGTGCCCGAATCCTTCGGCGGCGAGCGAAACTGGGACTACCGCTACGCGTGGCTGCGGGACTCCGCCTTCGTGCTGCACGCGCTCGACCGCCTGGGCTACGACGCCGAGGCGAACGCGTTCATGCAGTTCCTCAAACGCGTGTGTCGCCGTACGGACCAGCGACACTTGCAGATCATGTATGCCGCGGACGGCCGTCGCGAGCTCGGCGAGCGCATCCTCGACCACCTCGAGGGCTACCGCGGCTCGCGACCGGTGCGCATCGGCAACGGGGCCGCAGATCAGTTCCAGCTCGATGTGTACGGCGAAGTGCTCGACGCCGCCAACATCTGGCGTGCCCGCCACACGATGACGGAAGGAGTGTGGAAGGCGGTCCGAGACCTCGTGGATTGGGCCGCGGCGCACTGGCAGGAGCCGGATTGGAGCATCTGGGAGCCGCGCCACGAGCCGAAGCACCACGTGTTCAGCAAGGTGATGGCCTGGGTCGCCCTCGATCGTGGGACCCGGATTGCGACCGAGCTCGGGCTCGCAGGCGATGTCGCCCGCTGGCGCCAGGAGGCCGAGCGACTGCGCCGCGAGGTGCTCGAGCGCGGGTGGGACCCGGAGCGCCGCACCTTCGTGCAGGTCTACGGCGAGCCCCAGCTCGACGCCGCCCTGCTCGTCATTCCCAAGGCCCGATTCCTGCACCGCTCGGACCCGCGCGTACGGACCACGCTCGAGGCGGTGCGCCGGGAGCTCGCCACGAGCTGCGAGGAGCTGATCTATCGCTACCGGGCGCCCGACGGCCTCTCCGGAGACGAGGGGGCGTTCGTGGCGTGCTGCTTCTGGATGGCGCAGAACCTCGCGATGGTGGGTGACTTCGACGAGGGGGAGCGGCTGTTCCGCAACCTGCTCCGCCGGGGCAACCATCTGGGGCTGTTCGCGGAGGAGATCGACCCCGCTACGGGCGAGCAGGTTGGCAACTTCCCGCAGGGCCTCTCCCACGCCTCGTTGATCAACACCGCCTACATCCTCGAGCGGCTGAGGCCGAAGGCGGACTGAGCTCACCCCTCCCCCTTCGCAGGTCTTCCCCTTCCTCATTTCTCGGACGTCCTCACCCCCTTGTATTTCCGGGAGGTCCTCACCCCCTGACCCCCTCTCCCTATCGGGAGAGGGGGAACTCCATCGATGCCTTCGTGCCACGCAACGTTTCGCTCCCTGAGGCGCGGTTCCGGTTTGGAGCGGAGGGGCCCGACGCAAGAATTTCGAGCGATGGATCCGCTGCGGCACCCCACGAGCGCACAGAGGTTCGCTATCGCGCGTCAGTTGCGCCGAGCGACCACTCCGGCCGAGCGCCACGCGTGGTCCCTACTACGGAATCGGGGCGTCCTTGGCCTGAAGTTCCGCCGGCAGCACGTCCTGCACGGTTTCATCGTGGACTTCTACTGCGCCGGCGAGCGGCTCATCGTAGAGCTCGAGGGCGACGCGCACGACGGGAGCGACCGACAGGCCTACGATGCCGCTCGTGCGGCATTCCTGAAGGCTGCCGGCTACCGCGTGGTCCGCATCCGGAATCGAGACGTCGCGCGCGAGCGGCTCGCAGCCCTGTTGCGTGAGGCCCTCCGGAGACCACCACCAGTGGACTGTCTCTGAAGTTGCGATAGTACCGGCCATGACCTATCTTAGCGCATGTTCACCCCCACCTTCGCGCTCCAACTCACGGCGGCCGAGCGCGCCGAACTGGACGCCATGACCCGCGCGACGCGGATTCCGGCGGGGCTGGCGCGCCGCGCCCGCCTGATTCTCGCGCTCGCCGCGGGCACGCCGTACGACACGATCACCGGGGCGCTCGGCTTTGCCCCCAGCAGCATCAGCCGCTGGAAGCGGCGCTTCCACCGCGCCCGGGTGATGGGGTTGCGGGATGCCC
>QHTT01000124.1 GCA_003220935.1 Gemmatimonadota bacterium | reverse complement strand
CGACCGACTCCCCCGCCTCGTACGTCAGGAGCAGCAGCCGGCGCGAGGCGTCGTAGGCGACGACGCTCGGCAGCGCCATCTCCCCTCGGGCGCCGCAGTCGCTGGCGGCCAGCTGTCGCAGCACCGTCGCGACTCGCCGCGCGGCACCGTCGTCCTCGTACAACTTGCCCACCCACTGGTAGGCGACGGCGCCGCTCGCCGCCCGGGCGCGCAGGTCGTAGCGAACGACGCGCTGTTTGCCGTGCTTCGTGAGCGGCTGGGCCGACCAGTCTTCGAGCGACGCATCGGGGCCGCGCATCAAGCGCAGCGCGGCGCTCAGCACGTCCCGCTCGTCGGCTCCGGTCGGCGAGACCAGCGCCGCATTCATTGGCGGCGCACGTCCTCGAGTGCGGCTCGCGCGCAGGCGGCCAGCCGCACCGCCTGTTGCGGACCCTCGGCTGGCTGGCGCCGGCAGACGGTGTAGGTCTTCTGCAGCAGCGTCAGGGCGCGATAGAACGACACGTTGCGCGGCGAGACCTGTGGCATGGCGGCGAGATAGGCATCCCGAAAACAGCCCGGCCAGCAGCCGGCCTCGGGCGGGAGTGTGCGATCGAGCGCGCAGCGTCGCTCCAGCTGCGCCACGAAGTGGCCGGCATCGTACGCCGGGTCGGCATAGCCGAACATGTCCCAGTCGAGCAGCAGCAGCCGATCGCCGGTCCAGAGAAACTGCCCGGCCGCCATGTCGCCATGGATCAGCGCCGGGTCGGTCGAATCGAGCTGCGGCACCACCGCTTGCAGCTCGGCGAGCAGCGGCTCGACCATGTCCGCCGTCCCCGGCCAGGCGGGGCGGAGGTTGTCGCACCGCGCTCGCGTTTCGTCGACGAGCATCTGCGGGGTCGTGAGCTGCTCGGGCACGATCGGCACACGATGCAGATCCGCCGCCACTGCGGCGGCGTGTCGCAGCAGCTCCGGCTTGCGCCCGTCGACGATCTTGCCCAGGCTCTGGCCCTCGACCCAGTCGAACACGAGCACGCGCTCCTGGCGCTCATAGTGAATCGGCAAACACGGCCGGTGCGGCCGTTGCGGGAGGTGCTCCGCCAGCTGCTGCGCGTGCGCCCACACCCGTTCGCCGAAGTCGTCCGAGTACGCTTTGAGCGCGTACACGCGCTCGGCGCCGCCATTTGAGCACACGCGCACCTGCAGCACGAACCGATCTGAGTGAGCGCTCTGCAGCGTGCAGATCGAGCCGGCCGGCGCGAACCCGGCCGGCAGGATCGGCTCGAGCAGCTCCAGCGCCGCCGCCGGCTGCTGCAGCCGGGCCAGCTGGGCCTCGAGCGCGGCGCGTTGCTCGGGAGTGGGGTCGAAGTGAAAGCGCATCAGTCGCCCCCGAGCCAGCGGGCCAGGTACGCAACCAGCTGCGCGGCGCCGTCCAACGAGGGGATCACCTCGCGCACCCGCTCTGCGTGGGCGCGTCGATCGCAGCCTACCGCCCACCGCAGGGCCTCGACCAACTGCGGACCGGCCAGGTCCTTGGGGTGGACCCAGCGGGCCAACCCGCGGGCGGCCAGCGTCTCGGCGCGGATCTGTTGCTCGACCTTGTGCGTAGCTCGCGGCACGATCACCAGAGGTCGCGCCACGGCCAGGGCTTCGCACACGCTGTTGTAGCCGCCCATGCTTACCACGGCGTCGGCGGCAGCCATGAGCTGGAAGTTGTCCGCCTGCGACCTCACGCGACACGTCGCCGTCGCCCGCGCCTGCAGCACCGCCTGCTGCTCGGCCGGCATGAACGGTCCCGTCACCATGACCGCCTGCAGCTCGGGGACCTGGGCGCGCAGCCGCTCCACCGCCGCCTGCGCGGCCTCGAGCACGGGATAGCCGTCACTGCCGCTGCCCACGGTCGCCACGAGCAACGGGCCCTGGGGCGGCAAGCCGAGCTCCTGGCGCAGCCTGGCCGGGTCGGGTGCCGGTGGATCGCGGACGACGTATCCGCAGTAGTGCAGCTTGGGCTGCACCGCAGCCGGGATGTCGTAGGCGTCCGCCACGTCGTACAGCGCCGGAGAGCCGTACACGGCGATGCCGTCGTACAGGTGCTCCAACGCGTCGTACACTCCCAGCTCACGCCACTGCCCCTGAATCCGGCCGACGTCGTCCATAATGTCGCGCAGGCCGAACACGAACTTCGTGCCGGGGCACTGCGCCTTGAGGGCATACAGGCCGTCGCGAAACTCACCCTTGGCGCCGAGCGGCTCGTGATCGACCAGGACCAGGTCCGGGGCCAATCCCAGGGCGGCGGCACACAGGATCTGACCGCGGATGGTCCGGAAGCGTTGCTTGGCCGCCTCCTCCTCTGCCGGGGACCGCTCCACACCCTCCGCCGTGAGGAGCGTGGGCAGCTTGATGTAGTCGCACCGCTCAGGGAGAGTGAAGTTGGCGGCGACGGGCGACTTGGTGGCGATGTATGCGACGAAGGTGGGATAGGCCGCGAGCACGCGCCGCGCGATCGTCAGCGTCCGGGTGATGTGGCCCAGCCCCTGGTGATCCTGCGCGTACAGCAGGATGGTCGGTGTGTGTGGCGCCCCGGATCGCGTCACGTCAGCCCACCTTCGCCGCCGCCGGGGCGGAGGGGGCGGCCGGCTGCAGCGCGCCGGCGGGGAGGCCCAGCAGCTGCGCCAGCAGGCCCGGTATGCGGGTGAGGCCGCCCAGATCGACCCGACCGCTGGTGGCAGGGAGCGGACCCGGATCGCGGGCCAGCCAGTCGGTCAGCGCCTGCGGGCTCAAGCCGTCGGGGTGCAGCACGTCGACCAGGCCCAGATCCCGCAGGCGCTGAGCGCGAATCCACTGCTCGGGCTCCGGCTCGACGCGCGGCACGATGAGCGCGTGCTTCTCAAACGAGAGGACTTCGCAAATCGTGTTGTAGCCACCCATCGCGATGACCCGGTCGGCGCGCTCGATCAGCGGGGTCGGGTTGGGCACGAAGTCGAGCACGTGGATGTCGGAGCGTCGCTGCGCGTCGTCGCGCACGCGCTGCCGCCTTTCCCACGGCATCAACGGCCCGGTCACGAGCACGCCCGTGGTATCGGGGGGGAAGTCGGCCTGGAGGAACGCATCGGCCAGGGCACCACCGTCGTGCCCACCGCCGACGAGACAGAGCGCGAGCCGGCCGGGCGGCAAGTTCTCCAACAGGGGAGCGGCCTGAGGCCCGGCGAGGTCGAGGCGCGGGCGCTGGTCCAGATATCCCGTGTAGCGCGCCTTCGCCGCCACGTGCTCGGCGAGATCGTATTCGCGCACGGGATCGAATACGGCTGGATCGCCGTATATCCAGACCGCGTCGTAATAATCCCGGATCGCGTCCATGTTGGCGCGGGCCGCCCAGGTGCGTCGGACAGTCTCCTGATCGTAGAGAACGTCGCGCAGACCGAGCACACAGCGGGTGTTCCCGCGCGTGCGCAGCCGCTGGAGCGTCGTGGCGAGCTCACCGGCCACACCCAGCGGCAAGTAATCCACGATCAGCACGTCCGGCTCCAACACCTCCATCGCGCTGCGAATCACCCTGGTCCGCAGCGCGATGAGGTCCCGGTCGGAGACGTCCAGCAAGAAACGGGGGTTGAAGCCACCGTCGGCTTCCCGGCGGAGCGCCGGCAAGGTGACACAGTCCACTCCCGCAGGCAGCAGCAGCGCACCGGCCTGCCACGCCTCGGCGATGAGCACGATGGCCGGCTGCAGCGCGGAGCCGCGCAGCGCCTGGGCGATCGACGCGTTGCGGCGAATGTGACCGAACCCCAGCATCCCTTGCGAGTACATGGCGACCCGGGGTGCCGGTGTTTCGCGGGTCGGGGGCGGGACGGCGCGGGCCCGTGCCGGTAACAGCCGCGGCGACGACTTCGGTGGCCGCGAGCGGATCCGGATCTCGTCGACCAGGTTCTCGATCCGGTCCAGCTCGTGCGGCGTCGCGGGCGTGAGCGACAGGGCGCGGAGCACGAGCTCGAGCGTCGAGCCTTTGAAGGCGCGGCGCGCGGCGGCTGGGGCGGCCAGCAGCTCGGCGGGCACGACCGGCTCGCCCCGGGCCGCACGCTGGGCGGCCGCGTAGATGTACTTCGCGAGGCGCAGCGGAGCATCCGGCACGCCCTTGAAGCCGGGGAAGCTCGACATGTCGACCACGTACGCGCGGCCATCGCTCTTCACGACGTCCACGCTGAAGAGGTCGATGCCGAACGCCGCCCCGCAGCGTCGCGCCAAGGCCGCCAGCTCGGGCGAGGGTGCAAACGGGCGGCCCTCCTGCTCGTCGGAGGTGCGGGCGAACGGGGGTCGGAGCACGCCGAACAGCTCGCTGCCGATCGAGTAGATCTTGCGATCCGGCCCATCCGGCGCCTGGTAGCGCTGGGCGAACATCGGCTCCTCGATCGGGGCCAGCGCCGCGAGCTCGGCGGCGTTCGTGACGACCGCGACGCCCGGCCGCCGGGAGCGGCGGGACGACTTGAGGATCAGCGGGCCGCGGTCCAGCGCGGGCAGCAGCTGGCTCACGTGGGACGCCACGAACGTCTCGGGCACGGGCACCCCCGCCGCCTTGAGCACGCGAAACGTGACGATCCGGTCCCGCAGCAGCGCCGACACGGGGTAGGGATTGAGCAGCGCGGCCCCGGCGCCGTGCAGGTCCGCCGCCACGCTCATCGCCAGGTCGCGCCGGTTCTTGAGCACATACAGGTCATAGTCGAGGCGCACCCGCGAGACGTCGATCAGGTCGTCCCCGAGATGCAGCGGCTCGGCCGTCACGCCCCACTGCGCGAGCAGTGCCACGGTCGCCGAGATGTTGCTCTTGTCGGTGAATGACCGGCCCATCAAGAATCCGATCCGCACTCGCCCTCCGTCGCCGGTCGCTGTCAGAACCCCGGCATCCATGGCACCGCATTTTTCGTCGAGAGTTTCGTCACGATAGGCCCGGCGCATCCGACCAGTCGAGACGGGGCAAGTCCCATACCATATGAACGGCGTGCGGAGTATCACGTCCCCGTCGGTCACGCGCACGTCACATCGACGTTACGCGGATGTTACGAGGGACGGTTGCAATGCCGGAGCCGCGGACACACCGTTGCGGCCGCTCGGCGTTGTGCGTCGACAACACTGCTGGCGACCGGGCGCAGCGTCACGAAAGTGCGACAGGCGCGCGCGAGCGGCTCGCTAGTTCCCCGCCCGGGTCGTATTCTTGGTACTCCATGCGACCGGAGCTGTGTTTATCCGCGGCACTTTTGTGCCTGGCCGTTTCCCACCGGGCCGCTGCCCAGGGGAGCGAGAAACTCTTCGATTCGAAGGGCGTGCTGGAGCTGCGGATCGCGACCGACCTCAAGGCCCTGATGCAAGAACGGGATTCCCTGAAGCTGAAGCCACATCCCGGCACCTTGACCTACGTGGCTAATGACGGCCAGCGGGTCTCGATCGAGACAGAGCTCAAGTTGCGGGGGCACTGGCGACGGCAGCGGAGGAATTGCGACTTCGCACCGATCGAGGTGGACTTTCCCAAAGGGGCTCGGGCCGGAACCATTTTCGCAGGCCAGGGCGCTCTCAAGCTGGTGACCCATTGCCGGAGCAAGAACCCCGAGTTCGAGCAGTACGTGCTCCGGGAATATCTGGTGTACCAGCTCGCCGACCTGCTGACCCCGGTGAACCTGCGTACTCGTCTGGTGCGCGCCACGTATGTCGACACGGTCGGGAAGCAGGACTCGTTGACCCACAACGCCTTCCTCATCGAAAACGAGAAGCGGGCGGCCGCTCGGTACAACGCCCAAGTGCTCGACATCAAGGGTGCGACCTGGGACGTCGTGGACCCCCAACTCGGCGCATTGGTCTCGGCCTTCGAATACATGATCGGCGGCAGTGACTGGTCACTGGTCGGCTTGCACAACATCGTGCTGTTCGAGCAGAAAGGGACCGGCGTGATCTGGCCCATGGCGTATGACTTCGATTGGAGCGGGATCGTCTGGACCCGGTACTCGTTCCCCGACCCTCGGCTCCCCATCACCTCGGTGCGGCAACGCCTGTATCGAGGAATCTGTCGCACGCCTGAAGAGTGGGCACCCATCCTGGCGAAGTTCGAGGCGAAGAAGACGGAGCTCTACGCCGTGTACGATAGCGTGCCGGAGCTGGACCCGAAGTACGTCAAGCAGACCCGGCAGTACCTAGACGAGTTTTTCGACGTAATCAGCAACCCTCGGAAAATGAAGCGGGAGATGATCGACACCTGCCGACCGGGGGTGTAGCTGCCTCGCTAGCTCGCTCGGTGTGTCGTATTGTTGTACGCCGGGTCTCGGGCCAGATGGCCGACCTCTCAGAGCGCGTGCGGGCGTCCCTCGCGGGACGTTACACGATCGAGCGTGAGCTCGGCCGCGGTGGGATGGCCACGGTGTACCTCACCCGCGACCTGAAACACGACCGCCCGGTCGCGCTCAAGGTGCTGCGCCCCGAGCTTGCGGCCGTCCTCGGCGCCGAGCGGTTCCTACGCGAGATCCGCCTCACAGCCCAACTTCAGCACCCGCACATTCTGACACTCATCGATTCGGGCGCGGCGGATGGCTTCCTTTATTATGTGATGCCGTACGTCGAGGGCGAGAGCCTGCGCCAACGCCTGGAGCGGGAAGGCCAGCTGCCACTCGATGAGGCGCTGCGCATCACCCGCGCGATCGCCTCGGCCCTCGACTTCGCGCACGCCCGCGGCGTCATCCATCGCGATATCAAGCCCGAGAACATCATGCTCCACCAAGGCGAGCCGATGGTGGCGGACTTCGGGATCGCGCTGGCGGTGAGCAGCGCGGGGCGGGAGCGGCTCACAGAACCGGGCCTCTCGCTCGTCACGCCGGCTTACATGAGTCTCGAGCAGGCGAGCGCCGAGCCCAGGCTCGATGGCCGAACCGACCAGTACAGCCTGGCCTGTGTGCTGTACGAGATGCTGGCGGGGGAGCCGCCATACACTGGGCCGACTGCCCAAGCGATCATCGCCAAGCGGCTGAGTGAGCCGATTCCGCATCTGCGCACCGTGCGCGACGTTCCGGAAGCAGTCGAGCGGGCCGTGACGAAAGCGTTGGCTAAGGCCCCCGCCGACCGGTATGCCACCGCTGACCAATTCGTTGCGGCACTCGCGCCCGGCGTCCGCGGGTTCAGTGTGCCACGACACGCACTGCGCATTCGTGCGAAGCTCAGGGCCGGAGCAGTAATCGCTGCCGCCGCCCTCGTGGTCGCGGTTCTTCTTGCCCTCCTCGGGAGAGGCGGACCTCAGGGGGCACCCGTCGCCGCCGCGCGTCATTCGCAACTGACCTTTGAGGGGACAGTCATCGAGGCCGAGCTGTCACCGAGCGGAGAGCTGTTGGCCTACATCTCCCAGCTGCACGACACGCAGCAATTGCTCGTCCGGGACTTGAAGGGGGGAACGACTGTTAAGCTGGCGCAACTGGGAGCTGTTCACGGGTCGTTGCGATGGTCCCCAGATGGCTCCGTGCTGCTGTACGCAGGCCTTGACAGTGTCGGCCAGTATGTGACGGAGACATTTCCGCGCTTGGGCGGCACGCCTCGCCCGCTTCCGCGCTGGGGGGCCTTCGCCGCATGGTCTCCAAATGGAGCTCGCCTGGCCCAGTGGCTTGGAGGTGCTGGACAGCCTCGCCACCGCATCTTCTTGACGACGCTGGCGACGGGTGACACCAGCGCGGTGGCAGTGTTGGATAGTGTCGGGTTTATCGCTTCGGGTGATTGGTCCCCGACCGGGAGCTGGTTGGCGCTCCTCGCAACCTCGGAATCGAGAGCTCGTTGGGGGCTGTGGACGGTCGCAGTTGACGGTTCAGGATGGCAGCGGGTGGTGGAGGACTCGGTGCCGCTTTCCCCACCTCGCTGGTCGCCTTCGGGAGATGGTGTCTATTACTTGCGCGGGAACGAGCTCCGCAGGATCCGTGTGACGTCGAATGGACGACCAGACGGTGTACCCGGGGCCGTCCAGACCGGCCTTCAGTGGTCTGGTAGCGGCGGGGTGAGCATCACAGCGGACGGCGGCAAGCTGGCTTACATACGGAGCATCGGGTCAAGCAATCTTTGGCTCGCCACCACAGACCACCCGGGAAAGGGCGCTCGCTTCGCCACTACCCGGTTGACCCGGGGTACTGCTTCGAAGTCACTCCCGCATCTTTCACCCGATCGGCAGTCGCTCGCCTTTGTCAAGGAGGAGAACGGGAGGAACATCTTCACGCTGCCGATCAGCGGCGGGGAGCCGCGACAGATCACTTTCACTGGCGCCGTCGCTTCGGACCCCGCTTGGTCCCCAGACGGACATGCCCTTGCATTCTGCACCAACGTGGGTGGCGTGATCAAGGTCCAGACGGTCGCCGTGGAGGGCAAGGACGAGCGTACGTATGGGCGCACAGAGGCGAGTAGCAGTTGCGAACTGGCTTGGGCACCAGGCCCGCGCATTATATACCAGCGCCCGGGTAATCGGAGCTTCCACGTCTTAGATCCTGTCGGGGAAACAGAGGCGCCACTGGTCGGCAACGACTCCCTGGGCTGGATGTTTCAGCCACTCTACTCGCCTGACGGAGAGCGCGTGGCCATCTGGTGGAACCGGATGGCCCCCCGGTCTCAGTCAGAGGCTACCGGCGTCTGGGTCATTTCACTGAAGGATTCCTCGAATGACTCCTCGCACTTTCTGGTGCACAGGGGACTATCCCATCCTCTGGGTTGGTCCGCAGACGGCCGGTCGGTATATGTGCAGGGCGAGGGGTCGAATGACATCTTGCTGGTCCCCGCCACTGGTGGCAAGGCCACTCTTGTCGGCACCCAGCCGTTTGAGAACGCATATTGCATCCCCATCGAGCGTGGTGGCGGACTCACGTTGCTGTGTGTTGTGGACGAGGGGACTGCTGACGCTTGGATGATCGAGAACTTTGATCCGGGGGCAGCCTCGGGTTCGGGGGTGTTGCGTTGACCGGCGCTGCTCTCGCGCCGCGTTACCGGTGTTCGAGGCAATTCATCGTCGGACCACACAGCGACTGCCGCCGGAACTCAACGGGCAGTATTTCGACAGAGAGCCACGGTACACGAGCGAAACCCACGGTCAGAACGCGAAGCTGTAGACAGCCATCCGCCAGGAGCCACCCGGTTGCTTTCGGAGGATCGTGAGAAACGTCCCCTCGCGCTTCCCAGCACCCTTCTGGTCGAGTAGCAGCGACAACGTCCCGCGAGCGAACGCGAGATCACCCCGACCATCGATCTGAACCGGGACGAGTTCCTCCTCGAGTGCCCGGAACCATGTGCCTTGCTGGATCGTAGCGAGACCCTCGACCGGCGGCCCGTTCGGGCCTATCCAAACAGCATCTTCGGTGAAATGACCGAAAAACGCAGGCCAATCGCCAGCGAGGCTAGCCTGTTTCCAGGTCTCGAGGGTGGCCTTGATTGCCGCCACATCCTGTGCCGAGAGTGCGGATGCGTCGCTCGTCGGCGCTCGACACCCGGCTGCCGACAAGAGTGCTGCGAGGAAGACTGCTGTGCTCCACGGCAAGCGGAGAGAGCAGGGGCGCATGCGTACCTCCCTCGAAATGTCGACCATCGGGGCCTTACTTCGTCGGCTCGAGCGTCGCTTGGCCCCCCAGCCACTGCCAGCGGCCGCTCCGCCTCACGAAGATATCAGTGATGCGACGTGGCCCGGGCACATACCCTTTGGCCGTGCCCTGAATGGTCTGCTGTCCCGTCAGGATCGCGACGTCGCCGAAGATTCGGACCTTGAGATCGGCGAATTTCGCATCGGTCCAGTGCACATCGCTCGACATCGACTCGGCGATCTCCTGCGCCTTGTTCAGCACCGATCCGTTAGAGTGCGTGTAGAGGTAGTCGTCAGCCAGCAGTCGCTCGAGCGCCGCGCGGTCCTTCTTGAACTGAGCATCCGTGACGGTCTGCTCGAGTTTGATGATGTCCTGTTCTAGTGTCGCCTGAGCCCAGGCTCGACTGCCGGCGAGCAAACCCAGCAACGCGACTGCGAGCGTGCGCTTCATTGGTGTTCTCTTCGGTAACATATGAGCCTCATTACTTCAGTCGAACGAGCGTCGTCCGCAGACCCTGGCCGGCGACGCTACTCGGCGACCGGAACGTCAGCCACAGCGAATCGCCCCACAGTCGGAAGACAAAGCTCAGACCGGTGAAACTCGGGTTCTTCGCCACGATGGGCCGCGTGGTGAGGGTTGAATCCGTGACGACATAGGTACCGGAATTGGCAATAAAGGAATCGTAGGCCGCGATCTTCTCGGCATCCGTCGGCGTCGACTCCCGGAAGAGCGCCCGCGGCGTCTGGCCCGGGACGTACATCATGCTGTAATGATGTTCCGTAAAGATGACGAGGCTCGCCTGCGGATCGGTGAGCACCCAGCTCGTGTCCGGGCCCGAGTACGCGGCGTGGGCAATCTTCCACGCTCCTGCGAGGGACCCTTTCGCACTGGGCGCCGGACCCGTGAGAACGAGAGGCATGAGCCCAAGCGTGAGCAACAAGGCGCGCGGCGAGACCATGGGGACCCCCCAATGAGATCGGCGTGGAGCAGCACCAGCAAGCGAGACTCTAAAGGAAGTTCTGCATAGGTGACGCGAAGTCGGGGGTGGGGCTAGCACGCTGACACGCGAGGGCGCACGGCGGGCACAGAAGTTTCGGTATCGCCCATGCTCCGGCGCAGATGTGCCGCCCGAGCGCCCGCGCGTGTGACGCGTGCGACGCCCCACTCCCGACTTCGCGCGAACTTATGCAGAGCTTCCCTAACGCTTTTCGAAGACCCTGACGTTGTTGAACGTCTGCCCTTTCGCATTGGTCAACTTGAGCCTGATGGTCATGACCTTGCCATCTCGGGAGATCACGCGCGTACCGGAGCCGACGACCTTGCCGGCCTTCTTGAGTGTGAAGGTCGCACGGAACGGATTGGAAGCCTTGACGGCTTGCGCGTCGAAGTCCGGCGAGCCCGGAGCTGGGTAGTCCTTGCCGTCGTAACCACCGGTCCACCCCGAGACGTCGACCTTTCCATCGGCAGCAACCGTGCTGTCGGTGTACTTCACGTTCTCCCCGCTTGCCTCGTATACGCGCGTCCAGCTCTTCGGTGGAGGGCCGGGGCGAAAGGTCGACTTCGCCACATCGAGCTCCCAGGTGCCGATGACGAGACGACGCAAATCGGCACGCTGGGCGTTTCCGGAAACGGGCGGCAGGACGACACCGAGCACGGCAGCGAGGGCGAGCAGGTGACGTTGCATGCGCAGCTCCTATCTGAAGCCCCTATAAGGGCCGGGAAAAGGGAAACTGGCCAGCGACCGGTGCACTCTCTTTAATACAACTCCGCCTCGGCGACACCAGCCGGCTGAGCAGGCCCCTCGCCGGAGAGGTGGAGGCGCTTGCGAGCCGAGAACATGGGCCCGCGTAGAGGCACGCCCGGCGCGAACGCCTGGAACCCAACCGGTGGCAAGTTGACGTCCACGTAGGTCCCTTCCATCTCCCCGCGCATGCAGTAGACCTCGTGCCAGAAGCCGGTGCCGCCGGAGCTGCGAAGGAAGTTCTGCCACCAGATCCGGTGGGGTTCCGACCGGGTCCACCGCTCCATCGACGCAAAGTCCTTCCAGTACCACCGCATTCCGATATGCAGCGGGAAGAGGCTATAGATGATGTTGTTCTCGAAGTGCAGCAGCCCCTCGGGACGCCCGGCGCCCGCCTTGTCGATCTGAGGGCCCAGGCCGAGCAACGTCTTGATGCCCGCCAGAGTGCGGACGCGCATGCCAAGATAGATCACTACTAGATCGGGGAAGGCGCTGAGATCCACCGAGCGGCGATTCACGGGTGAGGGCATGGGCGCGCTCCTTTCGACGGGCGCCAACAAAAAGAAACCGGCCAAGCGAGTAGCTCGCTCAGCCGGTTTCGCGATTCGCTCCCCTCGAGGCATGGGCGATCCGCACGAACATCGCGCCTCGGGGATCATGGCATCTGAGTTAGCGTCGAATATGCCTCTGGTACGCGCGCCCGCAAGGAGCTACCACTTGTCCACGTGCGCCTTCAGTCCCTCGAAGCCCGCCTTCGTGGTCACGAGGATCAGCCGGTCGCCGGCCTGCAGCACGGTATCTGGACGCGGCACCATCATGTGCTCGCCCCGCATGATCGCGAAGATCTGCGTGTGATCGTCGAGGTGCCCATTGCTCGCGCCCAGCGGCTGCTGCCGATAAGGGCTGTCCGACCGCAGCACGCCGATGACGACACGCCGGTCGCCGGGGAGCTCGACCGGGATCCCGGTCCGTAACAGGGACAAGAAATCCAGCTGACCTAGGTCGGCAGGGTCGAGCACACGACGCTCCTTCAGGATTCGCAGCGCGATCTTGAGGTGCTCCGAATGGTGCGCGGGCGAATCGGCCCGGGTCGCCACCTGGGCTTCGTACAGGCTTTGATACCGAAACCGTGCCGCGAGCCGCCGCTGCACCAGATAGCTGACCATCACGGCCAGCGCCGCCGGGACCAGCAGGGTGTACCCTCCGGTCATCTCCGTGACCATCATGAGCGCAGCCACGGGGACGTGTGCGGCTCCCGCGAACACGGCGGCCGTGCCGACGATCACGAACGGCGCTGCCGGCTGGTGCGCCAGGCTGGCGAGGAGCCCGCCGAGCATGGCTCCGATAAACAGCGAGGGCGCGAACACGCCGCCGGACCCGCCGGAGGAGATGGTCAGGCTCATCGCGAGCGGTTTGGCGAGGACGAGCGCGAACAGCGTGCCGGCCGCCAGTCGCCCGTCAATCGCCTCCTGCATCCAGCCGTAGCCGCCCCCGATCACCTGCGGACAGATCAGCGCCAGGAG
>QHTT01000123.1:30545-33420 GCA_003220935.1 Gemmatimonadota bacterium | reverse complement strand
CTGATCGCCCAGATCGCCGAGCTCGTCAACGCCAAGAAGCTCGAGGGGATCTCGGACCTGCGCGACGAGTCCGACCGCGAGGGGATGCGGATCGTCATCGAGCTGAAGCGCGACGCGGTCCCGGCGGTGGTGCTGAACCAACTCTACAAGCACACCCAGATGCAGACCACCTTCGGCGCGATCATGCTCGCCCTGGTGGACGGCGCGCCGAAGGAGATGAACCTGAAGGAGCTGCTCGAGCACTTCATCGAGCACCGCCACACGGTCATCGTCCGCCGCACCGAGTTCGAGCTGAAGCGCGCGCAGGACCGCGAGCACATCCTCGAAGGTCTGAAGATCGCCGTCGACAACATCGACGAGGTCGTGAAGATCATCCGCAAGTCGAAGGACACGCCCACGGCGGACGCCAGCCTGCGCAAGCGCTTCAAGCTGTCCGAGAAGCAGTCGGCCGAGATCCTCAACATGCGGCTGGCCCGGCTCACCGCCCTCGAGATCACCAAGCTCGAGGACGAGCTGAAGGAGGTCCGGAAATTCATCAAGGAGTGCAAGGAGATCCTCGCCTCCAAGCCGCGCCGCATGAAGATCCTGAAGGAAGAGCTGACGGAGGTGGCCGCGGGCTTCGGCGACCAGCGTCGCACCGAGATCGTCGCCGACCAGGGCGAGTTCTCGATCGAGGACCTGATCGCCGAAGAGGACATGGTGATCACGGTGTCCCACGCCGGCTACATCAAGCGCCTCCCCGTGTCGGCGTATCGGCGCCAGCGGCGCGGCGGCAAGGGCGTGATCTCGGCCCACACCAAGGAAGACGACTGGGTCGAGCACCTGTTCATCGCTTCGACGCACGACTACGTGATGTTCTTCACCCAGCAGGGGCAGTGCTACTGGCTCAAAGTGCACGAGATCGGGCAGGCGGCCCGCGCCGCGCGCGGCAAGCCGATCATCTCCTGCGTCGCGATGAAGCCGGACGAGCGGCTCGCCGCTCTGGTGCCGGTGCGCGAGTTCTCCGAGGACCAGTATCTCCTGTTCGCGACCAAGAACGGCGTGGTGAAAAAGACGCGTCTCTCGGAGTTCGGCAACCCGCGCTCGGTGGGCATCCGCGCCATCAACATCGAGAAGGGCGACGAGCTGATCGACGTGCAGGTGACGGACGGGCGCAACGACATCGTGCTCGCCACCCGGCACGGCATGAGCATCCGGTTTCACGAGAAGGACGTGCGCGATATGGGGCGCACGACGACCGGCGTGAAGGGGATCGAGCTCGATAAGAAGGATCACGTGATCGACATGGTGGTGGTCCGCCGCAAGGCGACCCTGCTCACGGTGACGGAGAAGGGGATGGGGAAGCGCTCCGAGCTGGACGAGTACCGCGTGCAGCACCGCGGCGGCCGCGGGATCATCACGCTCAAGCGGGCCGACAAGACCGGCGACATCGTGGCGCTGAAGGAAGTGCTGCCCGAGGACGAGCTCATGATGATCACCAAGAAGGGGATCATGATCCGCGTCCCGGTCGAAGGGATCCGCATCTCGGGCCGCAACACGCAGGGCGTGAAGGTCATGAACCTGACGCCCGGCGATCTCGTGGTCGACGTCGCCCGCGTCGTGAAGGAGGACGAGGGCGAGACCGGGGACGACGGGGATGACGACGAGGACACTCCGGCCCCGAAGAAGCCCGTCCCGTCCAAGAAGTCCGGAAAGAAGAAGCGGTAGGTTGGTCACCGCCCAGGACGTCCGCGACGCGGCCGAGCGGCTGCGCGGCGTCGCGGTCCGGACGCCGCTCCGCTACGTGGAGCCGCTCGCCGCCTACCTGAAGCTCGAGAACCTCCAGCCGATGGGGGCGTTCAAAATCCGGGGCGCGTACAACGCCATCAGCCGCATGCCGCAAGCCGTAAGGCGCCAGGGTGTGATGACCTACTCGAGCGGGAACCACGGCCAGGCGGTGGCGTACGCGGCTCAGCTGCTGGGCCTTCGGGCGGTCGTCGTCATGCCCGAAACCGCTCCCGCGGTCAAGGTCGCGGGCGTGAAACGGTGGGGTGGTGAAGTGGTGTTCGCCGGGCGCACGTCACAGGATCGCCAGGTGAAGGCGGAAGAGCTGGCCGCGCGCGACGGGCTGGCCGTCGTGCCGCCGTTCGACCACCCCGACATCGTCGCGGGGCAGGCGACCGTGGGCCTCGAGATCGCCGCCGATCTCCCCGACGTCGCGACGGTGGTGGTGCCGGTGGGTGGGGGCGGCCTCATCTCCGGTGTCGTGGTCGGGCTGGCGGCGGCGGGGAGCGTGGCGCGGGTATGGGGCGTCGAGCCGGCTGGCGCGCCCAAGCTCGCCCGCTCGCTCGCGGCGGGCCGCCCGGTGCGGCTCGAGCGCACGGCGAGTCTCGCCGACGGGCTGATCACGCTCAGCGTCGGGGACATCCCGTTCGCGCAGCTCGCGCACCATCGCGACCGCCTCGCGGGCGTCGTCCTCGTCGAGGATGACGCGCTGCGCGACGCGGTGCATTTTCTCTGGCGCGAGTGCCGGGTCGCGGTCGAGCCGTCCGGGGCAGCCACGACGGCGGCGTTGCGGTCCGGCGCCGTCCGGCCCGTGCCGCCCACGGTGCTCGTCGTGAGCGGCGGCAACGTCGATCCCGCGCTGCTCGAGGACTGAGCCGATGCCCGACCTTGCGGCCAAGATTCTCGTCGCCGACGACGACCAGTCGCTGGTCCGCACCCTCACGTGGATCCTCAAGGAAAACGGCTACGAGGTGATCGTCGCGCCCTCGGGCGAGGGGCTCATGGGGAAGCTCGAGGCGGAGCGACCCCATCTGCTGCTGCTCGACATCATGATGCCCAAGGTGGACGGCCTCCAGCTCCTGGCCAAGATGAAGGCCGACGAGCGGTTCCG
>QHTT01000123.1:0-30529 GCA_003220935.1 Gemmatimonadota bacterium | reverse complement strand
TGGCCCGCGTCAAGGCGCACATCCGCACCGCCCAGGAGCTGACGCGCGCGCGCGATGAAGCGCAGAGTCGCGCGGCCATCGTCGACATCCTGCACGAGGTCACGGACTCCCTCAAGCCGGACGAGATCTACCACATCCTGGTGCGGCGCGTCGCGCGCGTGCTCCAGATCTCCAAGTGCTCCATGGTCCTCGCCAAGTCGGGCGAGCAGCTCGGGGTGGTGGTGGCCGCGTACGAAAACCCGATGCTGCGCAACCTGCAGATCGAGCTGGCCCGCTACCCCGAGATCCAGCGCGCGCTCGCGAGCGGCCGCGCGGTGCTGGTGGAGGACGTCGCCGCGGACCCGGTCTACGCGGACGAGCGCGTCCGCTGGCAGCGCGAGGGCATCACCGTCCCCACGCGCTCCGCGGTCGCGCTGCCTTTCTCCATGAAGGACCAGCAGGTCGGGGTGTTCTTTCTCCGCACCACGGGGGAAGACCCGCCGCTCACGCGCGCCGACGCCCAGTTCGCCGAGACCGTGATCCGCACGGCGGTCGCGGCGATCGAGAAGGCGTACGATTTCGAGACCGCGGTCTCCGACAAGAAGCGCCTGGAGAAGCTCGCCGCCACGGACGCGCTCACCGGCTGTTTGAACCGCCGCGCGCTCTCCGCGGAGCTGGAGCAGGAGCTGGACCGCGCGGGGCGGTACAACCTCGCGCTCACGATCCTGCTCGCCGACATCGATCGCTTCAAGCTGGTGAACGACACCCGCGGGCACATCGCGGGAGACTCGGTGCTGCGGCAGATCGGCGAGATCCTGCGCCGCGAGGCGCGCTCGGTGGATCTGGTCGCGCGCTACGGCGGCGAGGAGTTCGTGGTGGTCATGCCGGAGACGGCGCTGCACGGCTCGGCGATCTTCGCGGAGCGGCTGCGGCGCCGCATCATGCACTACGACTTCGCCGATCCCGGCGAGAATCCCCTCAACCTCACGGTCTCGATCGGGCTCGCCTCGTTTCCCGATGACCGGGTCACCAGCGCGGACAGCTTCGTGGCGCTGGCGGACCAGGCCCTCTATCGGGCCAAGAACGAAGGGCGCAACTTGGTGCGGCAATGAGCGAGCGCCGCTGTCCCAAGTGCGCGTCGGTGTACCCCGAAACCGCGCGCTTCTGCCCGCGCGACGGCACCATGCTCGTCGAGGCGCAGGCGCAGGGTTCCCCGGCGGCCGCGCCCGCCGGGGGCGACACGGCCGTCCGCACGCCCCGCACGCCGCGCAGCGGGCTGCGCCTCGACCGTGCCTCCACCTTGTCGGGGCAGATCCTCGACCTGCGCTACCAGGTGATGAAGAAGCTCGGCGAGGGCGGGATGTCGTACGTGTATCTCGCGCGGGAGGTCGCGACCGGCGCCGAGGTCGCCATCAAGGTCCTCTCGCCCAAGCTCGCGACCGACCGGAGCTCGGTGGAGCGGCTGCGCCGCGAGGCGGGCCTGGCGATGCGGCTCGACCACGCCAACGTGTGCCGCATCCTGCGGCTCGGCGAGTCCGAGGACGGGCTGATCTACCTGGTGATGCCGTTCCTGGACGGCGAGCTCTTGTCGGACCGGGAGGTGCGCGGCGGGCCGATGGCGCTCGGGACCGGCATCGACGTGCTGCGCCAGGTGTGCGTCGGGCTGCACCACGCCCACGAGCTCCAGATCGTGCATCGAGACCTGAAGCCCGAGAACATCATGCTCGTCCCGGAGGACGGCGGCCGCGACCGCGCCGTCGTCATGGACTTCGGCCTCGCCAAGGAGCGCCGCGCCGATCCGGCGATCGCGAAGCTCACGGCGACCGGCATCATCCTCGGCACGCCGGAGTTCATGAGCCCGGAGCAGATCCGCGGGAGACCGCTGGACGGGCGCTCCGACATCTACGCCCTCGGCATCGTGGCGTTCGAGATGTTCACCGGCAAGCTCCCGTTCCAGGGCCGGAACGCCCAGGAGATGATGATCGCCCGCCTGCGCGATCGGCCGAGGCAGCTGCGCCACCTCCGGCCTGATCTCCCCGCCAACCTCGAGAAGGCGCTCGCCCGGGCCCTCGAGTCGAGTCCTGACGCGCGCTACCGCACGGCGCTCGAGTTCGCCGACGCCCTCACCGCGACCCACGAAGGCGGGCTGTTCTCCAGGATCAAGGAGAAGCTGAAGTAGTTGAAACGCTTCCCGGCGTTCGATCCACCCGAGTACGTCGACTGGAAGGCCGACCCCGCGTTGGTGCGCGGCTTCCGGGAAACGATCGAGCACAGCCCCGAGCGCGCCGCGCTCGTTTCCCGACTCTCGAGCGACGACAAACTGGGGCTGTACGCCGGCCTGCTGCGCGCCCGGCTGCACGATATCCAGCTCCAGCGCTGGGTGCGCACGGGGGTGATCTCCAAGGCCTGGCTCGGCACGGGCGAAGAGGCGACGACCGTCGGCCCCGTGCACGCGCTCGAGCGCGGGAAGGACATCGTCGCGCCGATGATCCGGAATGCCGCTGCGTGCTGCGAGCTGGGCATGCCCCTCGCCGACATGCTGCGGGCGTATCTCGGCAGCGGGGATTCGCCGTCCCGCGGCCGCGACCTGCACGTAGGCTCCTTCTCCCACGGTGTGCTGCAGCCGATCTCCCACGTCGGCGACATGGTGCCGGTGATCTGCGGGATCGCGCTGACATTCAAGATGAAAGGCGAGCGGCGCGTGGCGCTCACGTGGGTGGGCGACGGCGCGACCAAGACCGCCGCGGCGCACGAGGGGACGAACTTTGCAGCCGTCCAGCAGGTCCCCGCCATCTTTGTGATCCAGAACAACCAGGTCGCCCTCGGCACCCGACTCGATCAGCACCACCTCGCCGGCGACTTCAAGGATTGGCCCGCGAGCTACGGCATCTGGAGCGCCGAGTTCGACGGGAACAACGTGCTCGACGCGTGGGCCGCGACGCGGCTCGCCGCCGAGCGCTGCCGCGCGGGCCACGGGCCCGCGATGCTGATCGCTGAGACGTTCCGGATGGGCGGCCACGCGACCCACGATGAGCGCGAAGCGCGGGAGACGTTCCCCGCTGAGCTGTTCCGCACCTGGGGCAAACGGGACCTGATCGGGTTGTACGAGGAATACCTGAAGGAGGAGGGCCGGACGGCGCGGGAGCTGGAGACGGTGGAAGCGGATGTGACGACAGCGGTCGAGCAGGCGGCGGAGCAGGCGGTCGCGAGCCGGGAGCAGCTGCCCGGGGGGGAGAGCGCGCGCTTCGGGGTATACGCCAGGAACGGTCGGTAGGAGGGAGAGATGGAGCGACTCATGCTGGTCATGTGGGTGGTGACCGGCTGCAGCCCGCGGGCGCCCACGGGCGGGGGAGGGGGCGGTCAACATCTTCGCTCAGAATGTCGGCGGCGTGCGCTTCCTCGCGCTCGGTCCGGGCGGCGCGGTGTACGCGACGCAATCCGGATCGGGGCAGATCGTCCGGCTCGTGGACGCGAACGGCGACGGCGTGGCCGAATCGGTCGCGCCGGTGCTGACCGGCCTGAGCGACCCCTCGGGTATCGCATTCCGCGGGGATACACTGTACTTCGCGCAGGAGACTGCGGTGAAGCGGCTCGACCCCGGCGCCGCGACCCCCGTGACCGTCGTCTCGGGGCTGCCCCCCGGCGGGCACAGCACCCGTACTATCGCGTTCGGGCCCGACAACCTCATGTACGTCGCCGTGGGCTCGTCGTGCAATGTCTGTGACGACCCGCCACCTCGGGCGGCGGTCACGCGCTACAACCTGGACGGGTCGGGTGCCCACACGTTCGCCACGGGACTGCGCAACTCGGTGGGCCTGGCGTTCAACCCCGGCAGCGGTCAGCTGTGGGCCAACAACAACGATCGCGATTACCTGGGCGACGACCTACCGCCGGAGCACCTGAACATCTTGCAGGACGGTAAGTGGTACGGCTGGCCGCAATGCTACCTGCCGAACCAGCCAAATCCGGAGTACTCAGGCGCCAACTGCTCGAATGTCGAGCCGCCGGCGCTGACCGTGCAGGCGCACTCGGCGCCGCTCGGACTGACGTTCTACACGGGGACGAAGTTCCCGGCCGAGTACCAGGGCGACGCCTTCATGACGTATCACGGCCTCGTCGTCGCGGCGGACGGCGCCCTGTTGATCGCCGACGACACGGGCAATCGGATCTGGAGGGTGAGCTATGGAAAATAGGGCGGTCAACGGCGGTGGAAGGCGGTGGAGGGCGGTGGGCGTGGGCGGTATCATGCTGGCGAGCGGCGCGGTCGTCGCGGTTGACCTTCACCGCCCTCCCCCGCCCTCGACCGCCTTCCACCGCCCGGACGTTCACGCCGAGTACGTGAAGTATCCGAGCGGCAAGGACACCATCACCGGGTACCTCGCCTATCCGGAGCGCAAAGACCCCGCGCCCGGTGTCGTGGTGATCCACGAGATCTTCGGGATGTCCGATTTTGTCCGGCAAACGACCGAGCAGGTCGCCAAGGACGGCTTCGTCGCGCTCGCGCCCGACCTCCTGTCGCGCCGCGGCGGCACGCCGGCTTCGACCGACGACGCGCGCAAGCTGATCGCCGGTCTCAACCCCGATACGCTGACCCTGGATCTCGATGCGACGGTCGCATACCTGAAGACCCTGAAGGCGGTGCGGCGCGACCGGATCGGGGTGATCGGCTTCTGCTGGGGCGGCGGTCAGAGCTTCCGCTATGCGACCAACAACCCGGCGCTGCGGGCGTTCGTGGTGTGCTACGGGCCCGGTCCTGACGCCGCAGCGATCGCACGCATCCGTGCCAGGGGGCTGGGCGTCTACGCCGAAAACGACGCGCGCATCGACGCAGGCCTCGCGGACGTGGCGGCCGCGGTGAAGCAATACGCGAAGGACTACCGCTACACCGTGTATCCCGGCGTGGGGCACGGCTTCCTGCGCTCGCGCGAGCGGCCGGAAGTGGCCGACAGCGCCTGGGGAAACGTGGTTCGCTTCTTCAAGGAGAGTCTGGAGCGGTGATCGGAGGCGGTAACGGCAGGTCGCTCCGTGGAACCCCGCCGTTACCGCCTCTTACCCCCCACGTACTCGCGCGCCCGCGCCAGGACTGCGTCCGTCCCTGCCTGCACGTCAGCGACCGTGCTCGCGACGGGGAGCTCCGGCCGGATGCCCCTCCCCGCAAACTCTTCCCCGTTGGGAAACGCATGGCGTGTCACCGACAGCTGCATCGCCCAGTTTTTGGGAAGCGCGATCGTGAGCGCCTCGCCGGGACTGCCGGCTGACGTCTCCCCGATGATCACGCCGCGCGCTGCGTTCCGGAATGCCACGAGCAGGTCCTCCGCCGCGCCGGCCGTCGCGCTCGAGGCCAGCACCGCGACCGGTCCGGTGTAGCCCGCCCGCTCGGTGCTGGGCGAAACGGTGTCGGGGGGCGGGCCGTACCATGAGAAGGCCGAGTCGGGCACTCGCCACGCCCGGAACACCGGCCGGTACTGCGGCGTTCTCCAGCGCGCCGCCGGGAATGGGCGCGCGGTGAGACGCGCCAGAATCGCGTAGCCGTAGCGGCTCTCACCGCTCGCCGCGTACCGCAGATCGAGGATCAGTCCGGTTACACCGGCGAAGTCTGGAAAGGCGCGGTCGAAGCGCCGCACGACGTCCTCCTCGGCGAGCGCGTTCACGCGCACTCGGACGACGCCGCCCGGCAGAGAATCGATCTCGAGCTCGGGGCGCTCGAGCGGCCAGCGGTCGTTGAGCGAGACGCTGCGTGTGACGCTGATGCCGCGCTGCTCCCCGCCGGGCAAACGCAGCAGCAGGTGCAACGTGGTGCCCTTTTCACCCTGGAGCATCCATTGCACCGCGCGCTGCCAGCGGTCGGGCGGGGTGGCAGCTGAGATCTCCGGGAGCACCGAGTCGTGGATCCAGCTCTCGGCCGGGACGCCTTGCACGGCCACGATCTCGGCCAGCCGCTCGGGCCGGGCTACGCGCATCTCGTCGTTCTCGGCGTACTCAAGGATGAGCGGGCGCTGCTCGACGCTTTCGAGCAGCAGCGGCGGGCGCGCGATGCGCGACCGCAGGTGCGCGGGCGGAATGACGCCGGCTTGGCCGTCCCCCAGCAGGGCGACGAGGCGGCGCAGGCGGCGGTAGAACAGGACGTCCGACTGGACCTGTGCCGCGAGCTTCAGGTTCGCGGTGAGGGCCGAGTCCCAATCGGCCCGAACCCTGTCCCAGGAGGCAAAGTTGTAGCGGGCTTCGGCCCAGATGGTGGCGACCGCCTCGGCGCGCTCCGTGGCCGTGAGCTGCTGGGCGCTGACCAGCGCGAGCGGGACGGCGAGGCCCAGACCGAGGACCGCGACTGAGCGCATGATCACGCGCCTAATCTATCTGCTTCTGTTCGTGTCGCCGCAGGTGTTGCTCTACTTGTACCTGCGCGAGCGCCTGCCCGACCCAACGCGGCCCGAGCGGGCGCGCCTCGTGCGCACCGCCCTCGCGGCGGTGTTCACGAGCTTCAACTTGCCCTGGGCCTTCGTCGTTGGCCGGGTCCTGTTCGGCAGCGTGTGGGGGGTGGGACGGATCCCCTATCTCGGGCCCTGGATCGCATGGCAGCTCCTCGGGTGGATCTTCTGCTCGCTCCTGAGCGTCTACATCGTCGGTCGGACGGTCTGGCGGACGGGCGGACGCCTAATGCAACGACCCACTGACCGCCCCTCCGCCGCTCCCTTTGACCGCCGCATTTCGCGCCGGCGCTTCCTCGCCCGCGCCACGTACGCCTATGCCGGTGCCGGTGCTGCGCTGTCGGCGTACGGCATCTGGAGCGCGTACCGGCTGCCCCAGCTCACCCGCCGCACCTTGACGTTCCCTGATTTGCCGGCGGGGCTCGAGGGCCTCACGCTGCTCCACCTCTCCGATCTGCACGCCGGCATCCACCTCGGCGCGGACCAGATGCAAGAGATCGTCCGGCAGATGAATGCGCTCGCGCCCGAGCTGATCGTGCAGACGGGCGACATGATCGACATTTCACGCGCTTACATCCCGGCGTACGTGCGCGCCTTCCGCGAGCTGCACGCGCCGCTCGGCGTCGTGACCGTGCTCGGAAACCACGACCGCTATACCGGCGAGCAGGAGGTGATCCGCGGCTGCCGCGACGCGGGGCAGGTGTTCCTGCAGAACGACTGTCATCTGGTCGAGCGGGGCGGCGCAACGCTCGCGCTGCTCGGCATCGACGACCCGCACAACTGGACGGCGGACGACCCCCAGCCAGAAGACGTCGCGGCCGCACTTGCGGCGGCGCCGTCGCACGCGTTCCAGGTGCTGCTCGCGCACCGACCGGGCGCGTGGGACACGGCGGCGCCGCGCTGCATCCCCCTCACGCTGGCCGGGCACATCCACGGTGGACAGTTCTACCTGCCCGGGATTGGCTGGTCGGCGGGCCGGTTGATCACGAAGTACGTGATGGGGCACTTCCAGAGAGGCAACAGTCAACTGTACGTGAGTCGCGGCATCGGCGTGGTCGGCGTGCCGATCCGGGTGTTCACGCCGCCGGAGATCGAGCTGTTCACGCTGCGGCGCGGGTGAGGGCGTCGGGGTCTCGCTGCTTGAACTGTGGCGGTCAGGCGGTCGGGCGGTCGGGGCGTGGCGTGAGGTCGTGGGGGCTCGCGAAGCGACTGCGTATTTTTGTCGCGGAGCGGGCCCCCCACGACCTCACGCCCGGGCAGCGGCGATTGCATCCCAGGCGGCGTCGAGCGTGAGCGCGACGCCAGCGTGGTTCTCCGGCCACTCTTTGGCCGTCACCCGGTCGATCACCAGCGTCACCACGCCGAGCCACACCGCCGCCCACACCTCGGCCGCCCCGGGCTTGACCGAGCCGTCCGCCTTCCCTTGCGCGATCAGGCTCTCGAGCCCGAGCCGGAAATCCCGGCCCACCTTCCCGCTCTCGTCGTCGAGCAAGTCGCCCTGCCGCTGCAGGAAGAACAGCTGTGCGACGGCCGGCTCCCGGCCCGCTCCAGCGACGAGCCCCCGGCCCAGCTCGGCGAGCTTCTCGCGCGGGCCTACGTTGAGCGCGTCTGCCTCCTTCACCAGCCGCACCGCCCAGCGCCCCGCCGCGCGATACAGCTCGTTCAGGAGATGCTGCTTCGAGGCGAAGTGCCGGTAGATGGTGCCTTCCGCGACCCCGGCTTTCTTGGCGATGAGCGGCGTCGTCGTAAGGTGGTAGCCCGTGGTGGTGAACAGCTCCAGCGCGGCGCGCACCAGCCGCTGGTGGGTGAGATCGGCCTGGGTCATCGCGCGCGAATCTAACTCGACCGTGACGTCCGCGCCGGTCGCGCGCTCGAGCTCCGTGTTCGGCTGTGGGGGGTCCCACGAGCGACTGCGTCGTTTGGTCGCGCAGTGGGACCCCCCACAGCCGAACCGGGGTTCCGCGGCCTGCTTGGTCCCACTAGCTTTCCGCCGCTCGTTTTCCTCACCGCAGTCCGGAGGCAATTGCGCCATGCGCATGCTCGTTTTAGGCGCGGGACTCCAGGGTTCCGCCTGCGCCTACGATCTGCTGCAGCACCCCGGCGTGGCGGGCGTCACGGTCGCCGACCTGAAGCCCGATCGCATCCCCGCCTTTCTCGGGTCGCTGGTCGGCAAGCGGCTCGGCCTCGTCAAGCTGGACGTGCGGGATGCCGCGGCCCTGCGCGAAGCGATGCGCGCGCACGACGCCGTGCTGAACGCGGCGCCGTACCATTTCAATCTCGAGGTCTCCAAGGCGGCGGTGGAGGTCGGCGTGCATTGCGCCGACCTGGGCGGCAACACCGAAATCGTCTTCCAGCAGCGCAAGCTCGACGCGGCGGCGACGCAGCGGAATGTCTCCGTCGTCCCGGACTGCGGGCTGGCGCCGGGGATGGTGAACATCCTCGCCGCGGAAGGCATCCGGCGGGTCGGCGAGGCTGACGTCGTGAAGATCTATGTGGGCGGCCTGCCGCAGCACCCCGAGCCGCCCTTGAACTATCAGATCGTCTACTCGCTGGAGGGGGCGCTCGACTACTACACCACGCCCTCCTGGGTGCTGCGCGACGGCAAGCCGACGCGGGTGGACGCCCTCTCCGAGCTCGAGGAGGTGACCTTCCCGCCGCCGGTCGGCGTGCTCGAGGCGTTCCATACGGGAGGCGGCATCTCCATTCTGCCGTGGACGTACGAGGGAAACGTCCGCACGATGGAGTACAAGACCCTGCGTTACCCGGGGCACCTTGCGGTCATGCGGCCGATCCGCGAACTCGGTCTCCTCGACCTCACGCCCGTCAAGGTGCGCGGAGCGGAGGTCGCGCCGCGCGATCTCTTCATCGCTGCGGTGTCCCCCAAGCTCACGAAGCCCGAAGGACGCGACCTCGTCGCGCTACGGGTGGACGTGCGCGGGCGGAACGGCAAACGGGCTGCGTGGCAGCTGCTCGACTACTACGACGAAGCGCGCGGCGTCAGCGCGATGATGCGGACGACCGGCTACTCGCTCTCGATCACCGGCGTGATGCAGGTGGACGGGCGGATCAGCACTAAGGGCGTGCACACCCCGGATGAGGCGGTGCCGTTCGGGGACTACGTCGCCGAGCTAGCGAAACGTGGGATCGACATTCGTGAGATGTAGTCAGTGGGGAATGCGGAGTGCGGAATGCGGAATGTCAGGGTAGGCGTCGAGGCGCGATCGACCTTCACTGTAATTCCGCATTCCGCACTCCGCATTTCAGTAGCTCCACGTCGTCCCGAACACCAGCTGCCCGCCCTCGCTGCCGCGCCCGTAGCCGACGACGATCAGCGAGTTGCGGAGAAAACGCAGGGCGATCTCGCCGCCCGCGCTGGTATGCAGGTCGGCGGTGGTCAACGGCTTCCAGAGGACGGCGTAGCGCGCTTCCAGGCCACCCAGCAGCTTGCCGGGTCCGGTGAATCGACCATCGTGGTAGCCGCGCAGCGAGCGATACCCGCCCACGGCGACGAACGGCCGTTCGCTCGATTCCATCTCCTCTTGCGCCGCGACCGGCGGCGTCCCGCCCATCCGTTCTGCGCCGAGCCGCCCGGCCACGACCAGCTTCGCGACCGGATGTACCTGCACGCGCGCGTCGGCGGTGGCACGCGTGTAGCCGGTGCCGCTCGCGAACAGCGCTTCCACGATCACGCCGCTGTGCGGATCGAGCTCGTTGTCTCGCGTGTCGAGCACGAAGCCGGCGCGAATGATCTTGTCGGTGAACGGCACGGTCGCTGGGTCCACGGTCCCGGACGCGAGATCGGTGCGGAATACGCTGGGCCCGGGCAGCGCGCGAAAGTCGCTCCGCTCGACGGCGGCGCCGGCGAGCGCGCGCAGCGGCCCGACCACCCGACGCTGGATCGTGGCGCGCGCGGCCACATAGGTCCGGCTCACGCGATAGAAGTAGGGGCCCGCCGTGGTGAGGCTGTCGCTCGAGTATCGGGTATCGTTCCCGAGTCCGTAGTACCCGAGCCGGTTAGCGCGCGCGGCCGTGAGCCGCAGCCCGGCCCGCCACCCTTCCCACCACGCCGGCGCCCGTGCGTCCGCCAGGACGAGGTAGCTTCCCTGGGTGCTCGCCCCGGCGTCGAAGCTCAGGGACGCCAGGTTGTCCTCCGGGCGCTCGACGGCCCCGACCGGACTGTAGCGGCCGAAGTGGAATGCGCCCCACACGCCGTCGATCGTGTTGTAATAGACGTAGGGATACAGCTGGCCCCGCCAGTAGCGCTGCGCGGCCAGCGCCGGCGCGGCGCCGACGAGCAGTGTGAGCGCGGCGCTAGCGGCTCGCAGCGGGCCGCTCGTACAGGTATGCCGTATCGCGCAGCTTCGCCTCCGTGCCGTCGTGCGCCGCGTAGCGCCCTGGGTAGAGCGAAGCGGCACCGAACTCGCCGCGTTTGTTCACGGCGTAGAAATCGAGGCTGAACTTCGGCTTGCCGTCCGCGCCGAGCAGCCGCTTCTCGGTCAGCTGGACGACCCGCTTCAGGGTCTCGAGGCAGGCGTCCGTGGGCTTCAGGCCGCGGCGCATGAACTCCACGGTCAGGAAGCCGCCGCACACCTTGATGTTGGACTCCCCCCGACCCGTGGAGCCCGCCGCGCCCACGTCGTTGTCGGTGTACTGACCCGCACCGATGATCGGGCTGTCCCCGACGCGCCCGGGGATCTTGAAGGCGAGCCCGCTCGTCGTCGTCACCGAGGAGATGTCGCCCTGGGGGGTGACGGCGTCGCAATTGATCGTGCCGGTCGGCCGCACCACCATGTGTTCGGCCTCGGGCACGTCGAGAAAGTCGTCGTCGGGATTCAGGTTGGCCCGCCAGTGCAGCCACACCTCGCGCGCGTGCTCAGTGAGCAGGTCTTCGTCCTTGAAGCCGTATTGCAGCGCGAAGCGCTTGGCGCCCTCGCCCACGAGGAAGATGTGGTTCGTGTATTTGAGCACGAGCTTCGCCACTTCCGACGGCGTCTTGATGCCTTCCAGCGCGCCCACCGCGCCGGCGCGTTTGGTCGGTCCATGCATGCACGACGCATCGAGCTGCACGACGCCCGCCGCGTTCGGGAGCCCGCCGTAGCCGACGGAATCGTCGTTCGGATCGAGCTCCTGGATCTTCACCCCTTCGATCACGGCGTCGAGCGTGTCGGCGCCCTGCATGACCATGTCGAACGCCTTCTGCGCGGCGCGCAGGCCGTTGGCGCTGGAGAGGGCCACGGGTTTCGCGGCCCAGCGGCTCGAGGGCGGGAGCGGCCGTGGTGGCCGCATGGGGTAGGGGATGTCCGACGCCGCCGCAGCGGCGATGCCGACGGCGGTGGAAGCGACGAACTCGCGACGGGACACGACGTCGGACACGCGACGCTCCGGCATGGGTGCGTGCTTGGTTTTACGCGCTGGGGCGGCGGCTGTCAACTTGCTCCGCCCGCGGTGCGACGATACCGTTCCGACCGTGAACCCTCAAGACCCCGACGCCTTGATCGCGCGCCTCGTCGCGCGGTATCCCGGTGCGCCCGAGCTGAAGTATGTCCGGCCGACCGACGCTTGACGTCGCGCTCGTCATCCCCGTGTATAACGAGCGCGAGAACCTTCCGCTCTTGCTCGCAGAGATCGCCCGCGCGCTCCGCGAGGGGGGGGGGCCGAGCTATGAGATTGTTGCGGTGGACGACGCCTCAACCGACGGGTCGCTCGACATGCTCAAGGGGCTGGCGCGGGACTACCCGGAGCTGCGCATCGTCGCTTTCGCCCAGCATGCCGGGCAGACCGCCGCGCTCGCGGCCGGGTTCCGGGCCGCGCGGGGTCGGGCCATCGTGACGCTCGACGCCGACCTGCAGAACGACCCGGCCGACGTCCCCGCCCTCCTGGCCCAGCTGGAGCGGAGCGGCGCGGCGGCGGTCGTGGGCTACCGCGTGAACCGCCACGACAGCGTGTGGAAGCGGCTGCAGAGCCGCATCGCGAACGGCGTGCGCAACCGGCTGAATCGCGAGACGATCCGCGACACCGGTTGCTCGCTCAAGGCGTTTCGCGCCGACGCGGTGCGCGCGCTGCCGCTGTTCAACGGGATGCACCGCTTTCTGCCCACGCTCATCAAGATGGACGGCGGCACGGTGGTGGAGGTCCCGGTGCGGCACCGGCCCCGGCGGTTCGGCCGCACGAAGTACGGGATGTGGAACCGGGTGTTCCGATCTTTCGTCGATGCGCTGGCCGTGCGCTGGATGCAGCGACGCGCCCTGCGCTACCGCGTCCGGGAGGAGCTGCCGTAATGCACGACGACTGGGTGCGCCACATCGAACAGGAGCTCGACGGCGAGCTGAGCCTACCCGAGCGCGCCGCGCTGGCGCGCCACCTCGCCGGCTGCCGGCACTGTGCGGAGGCTCGCGTGAGCCATCTCGAGATGCGAGTGGCGTTTGCGCGTTCCGCCGGGCAGCCCCATGCCCACACCGTTCCGCGGCCGGCGATCCGGGCGCGGACGCTCGCGCTGTGGATGCTGATCAGCCTCGTCGCCGGCCTCTCCGCGGGCTGGTTTGGGCACCTGCGGTGGGGCGGGCCGGGCCCGGCGACGATCGAGGCGACGCGTGCGCTGTTCGTGGCGCAGTAACGTCGTGGCGGCGCTGCTCGCCGCACTCCCCACCTCGCCCGGCTGGCCGCAGGCGCCGACCTACCGCCTGACATACCGCTTGCGCGTCGTCGAGCGCGCGGGCGCCGACACGCAGCTGCTCGCGACGGCCGTCGTGAGCGGGCCGCCGGAGACGACGCTGCGGTTGTCGCTCGGCGTCGCGACGGGGGAGCTGCAGGGGCTGTTCGGCACGCTCCCTGAGCCCGACACGGTGAATCTGGCCGGACTGTTCTTCAGCCGGCGGCCGGCGGGCCGGTCGCGCCGCGGGCTACCGCTGTTCGAGGAAGACAGCTACCGGCGCTGGGCGCGGGTCGCGTGGGGCGGGACCGCGCGGCTCTATCCCTTTGGCGCCGAGTGGGCGGACCAGCGCCACGCGCTGTGGGTGGAAATCTCCGTCGACCGCGAGTTCGCTGCCGGCGAGACCCGGCCGAACGAGGAGGTGACGCTCGAGGATCCTGCGGTCGCCTTCAATGCCCGAGCCGTCGTGCCGCCGCGGCGTGTGACGGTGCGGCTGAGCCTCGTGCGCGGCGACACCGCGAGCAGCCCGCGCGCCCTCGACCTCGTCCCGGAGGCTCCCGGTCGCCGGGTCAGCTTCACCTTGGGCGCCGAGCGTGCCGAGTTCGACGTCACCCTCCTGCGGCCCGAGCCGCCCCGCACCGGTCGCGACAGCGCGCTCGCCACCGACGCGGACGTCGTGTGCCTGCGGCTCGTCGTCCCCGGCTCAGCGGACCCGGCCCACGTCCGCTGCGGGCGGCTCGACAACGTGGCCCGCCGGCTCGCCCTGCCGGGCGGCGACACCGTCGTCGCCACCTTCGCCTGGCCGGGCGCTCGCTGAGCCCCATATCTTCCAGCAATGGCCCGGAAGCAGCGTCTCGATCCCGCCATCTTTCATCTCCCCGTCGAGCGGATGCGGGAGGGCTACTACTCCGACAAGTACTTCGTGCGCGCCCGGGACCTGCTTCTCAAGGACCACCACCGGCCGTGCGTCACGATGCAGGTGTTCGGTAAAACGCACGCGTTCCTGGGCGGGATCGACGAGGCAATCGCCATTCTCAGGCTGTGCAGTATGGACTGGGACGAGGTCCAGGTGTATGCCCTGTTCGACGGCGACGAGATCGCGCCGTGGGAGACGGTGCTCCTCATTGAGGGACCGTACGATGCCTTTGCCCACCTGGAGACCCTCTATCTCGGGGTGCTGGCCCGCCGCACCAAAGTCGGCACGAACACGCGGCAGGTCGTCGAAGCCGCGAAGCCGAAGCAGGTGATGTTTTTCCCGGCGCGGCACGACCACTGGCTGGTCCAGACCGGTGACGGCTACGCCGCCCACATCGCGGGGGCGATCGGGGTGTCGACGGATGCGCAAGCATCGTGGTGGGGCTCGGAAGGGATCGGCACCGTGCCCCACGGCCTTATCGCCGCCTACCACGGCGATACGGTGCTCGCGTCGCAGAAGTTCGCCGATCTGATGGACCCGAGCGTGCGGCTCATCACCCTCGTGGACTTCGACAACGACTGCGTGGGCACGTCGCTCAAAGTGGCACGAGCGTTGGGGGAGCGGCTGTACGGCGTGCGGATCGACACCGCGGAGACGCTGGTGGACAAGTCGGTCATCCCGGGGATGGGCACGTTCAAGCCGACTGGAGTCAACCCGCAGCTCGTTTGGAACGTGCGGCGCGCCCTCGACCGGGAAGGCTTCCAGCACGTGAAGATCGTCGTCTCGGGCGGCTTCACCGTCGAGAAGATCCGCCAGTTCGAGGAGCAGGACGTTCCGGTGGACATGTACGGCGTCGGCTCCAGCCTGTTCCAGGGCCGCTTCGATTTCACCGCGGACGTCGTGCGGGTGGAGGGGAAGCCGTGCGCCAAAGTCGGCCGGAGCTACCGGCCGAACCCGCGGCTGGAACGGGTGGAGTGACTGAGCGGCGTCGCCCTCAGTGCATCCCTTCCGGGCGGCTCGGGGAGCGGGCGACGAACAGAGAATCGAGCAGGGCTGTCACGCGCAGTCGCACGACATCGGCGGCCTGGAACGGGGCGCTGGTCGGCGCGCCCACTGGTTCGAGGACCCTTCGCACGGTGGCGCGCTCGGCGTCGATGATCTGCAGCTGGAAGCGAACCGAGTCTCCTGTTTTGAAGTAGGATCCCGCGATCACCGTCCCGGCGCCCGCCTCGGCGGCGAGCGCTTGTATGCCTCGGGCGTCAAGATGGCCACTCCCCCCCGCCGGGACGACTTCCACCGTCCCGCGCTGGGCGAGCCCCTGCGTCACCCAGTCGGCTGCGAGGTGACCGAGCGGAGCGAGCCGGGGATCGCCGGAGAGGTCCTCGAAGCGGGCGACGACCACTCGCCGGGGATCGAGCACCCCTCGGCGTCCCGCCCGCAGCCCGAATCCGACTCCGGCGACGAGCGCGACCGCGGCACCGGCCGCCAGCACGGTGTTTCGGCCGATGTGGGGCCGCCAGCCCCTCCTCCCCTGACCCTCGGTCGATTGCCGCAGCGAGGCGACGAAGTCGTCCACGCTGGCGAACCGATCGGCGGGCGCGGCGGCGAGCGCCCGGGCGATCGCGTCCTTGACGGATCGGGCGGTGCGCCGGCTTGCCCCCCCGGCCTGCAGCACGGTCTCGAGCGAAGCCCGCGTGGGCGCCGATCCTTCGGCGACGTCCAGCAGCGGCGGTGCGCCCATCAGCATTTCATACAGCACACACCCCAGGCTGTAGACATCGGTGCGCGCATCGATCGCCCGGCTGCCTGCCAGTTGCTCCGGGCTCATGTAAGCCAACGACCCGACCGGTTGACCCCCCGTGAGCGTCCGGCCGCCCGCCGCGCTGATCGCCCGCGCGATCCCGAAGTCCGCGACGAGGGCGTGGCTCTCGGACAACAGGATGTTCTCCGGCTTGACGTCGCGGTGGATGATGCCGTGAACGTGTGCGTAGCTCAGCGCATCCGCGACCTCGAAGGTGATGCGCAGCGCTTCCTGTAGCGGCAGCGTTTGTTCCCGCAACAGGTGGAGCCGCAACGACTCGCCCTCGACATAGGGCATGACGTAGTAGCAGAGACCCTCCGGTCCGTCCGGGACGAAGAGGCATTCATCGGCTGCGAGGATCGGCACGATGTGCGGGTGGTTCAGCTTCGAGGTGAGTTCGACTTCACGGATGAAGCGTTCGCGGAAGTCGGCGCTGGAGAGCTTGGGGTCCATCACCTTGACCGCCACTTTGCGCGCGGGATGGCGCTCATGCGCCAGGTACACACGGGCCATCCCACCGGCACCGATCTCGCGTTCTACGGTGTAATGCGGCGCCAGGCCCTCGCGCAGGGCGTCGAGCACGTCGCTCATGCGCCCCAAGCTACCGCCGCCATTCTCGCGTGGCGACGTCGCCCTCACGCCCGCTCGGTCCAGCGTTCGATCGGGTAGCCAGCCTCGTGCCAGGCGCGGATCCCGCCCAGGAGCACGGCGACGCGGTCTCTGTCGGTTCCCCCGGCGATCAGTTTTCGCGCCGCCCGGGCGCTTGTGGCTTCATCCACTCACGCGCAATACAAGATCGCCACGGCATCGGGCGGCCATGCCGTGGCAGGCGCGTTGCCGTCCGTCGCGTCGATTTCGGCGACGGGCAGCGAGAGCGCGCCTGGGAGATGCGCATTGTCGAACAGGCGGCGATCGCGCGTATCGACCAGGACAGCGCGTCCGCTCGCCGCGAGCGCGCGCGCCTCGGCGACCGAGACGCGACGTATCTCGCCAGGTTCGCTGGCAGGAGTCGGAGAGCCTGGGGCAGCGCTCATGGGTACACATCTTAACAGCAGCCGCGCGCACAGAGTTCGCAGCCCGCCCCGCCCCGGCGGCGCCCTTGCGTTCCCGTCCGCACTGTATATTTTTCCGTCAAAATGAATATTCATGCACCCGTCCCCGTCGGGGTTCTCGGGGCCTCGGGGTATGTGGGCCAGGAGCTGCTGCGACTCCTCGCCCATCACCCTGGGGCTGCGATCGTCTTCGCCACCGCGGAGTCAGCGGCGGGCGAGGTGATCGAGGGGCACCGGTTAGGGCGGGCGGACGACGCGCCGCTCCACGCTGCGGAGATCGTGCTGTCGGCGCTGCCGCACGGCGTGTCGGGGCGCTACGTGCACGACGCCCGGGCGGCCGGCAAGCGCGCCGTGGATCTGTCGGCGGACTTCCGGCTGTCGCCGGAAGCGGTCTACGGGCTGACGGAGGTGACGCGGCCGCGCGTGGCGGCTGCCGAACTGGTGGCGAATCCAGGCTGCTACCCAACGGCCGCCCTGCTCGCGCTGATCCCCCTCGCCCAACAGGGGCTGATCGACGCGTCGCGCGAAGTGGTGATCGACGCGGCATCGGGCGTGACCGGCGCCGGCCGGGCGCCCAGGCGCGAGCTGCTGTTCGGGGAGGTGACCGAGGACTTCCGGGCCTATGCGGTGGGAAATGAGCACCGCCACCTTGCCGAGCTCCGGGCCACGCTGGCGCGCGAGGGCGGCTTCAGCGGCGATCTCGTCTTCACGCCCCATCTCCTGCCCGTGAAGCGAGGGATCCTCGAAACGATCCATGTTCCGCTTACGCGGGTGCTCGACCAGGCGACGGCGGAGGGGCTGTACCAGGCCGCGTATCACGGCGAGCCCTGCGTCGTGCTCACCCGTGGCACGCTGCCGTCCCTCAAGGACGTCGTGTACCGCAATCGCGTGGCGATTGGTGTCGTGCCTGTCGCCAACGTGCGCCGGCCGCGGCTCACCGTGATCGCCGCGATCGACAACCTCGTCAAGGGCGCGGCGGGGCAGGCGATCCAGAACATGAACGTGATGCTCGGCCTGCCGGAGACCGCGGGGCTCGCATGCTGAGCGTTCGAGTCGTCAAGCTCGGTGGCCACGAGCTCGATCGTCCCGAGTGGCTCGCCGCATGCGCCGACGCGCTCAAGGCGCTCGGGCCAGTCGTGCTCGTGCACGGCGGCGGCGAGGCGGTGAGCGCGCTGTCGCAGCGCCTAGCGCTGCCGATCGAGAAGCGCGACGGCCGTCGCGTCACCAGCGCCGCGGTCGCGGAGGTGGTGGAAATGGTGCTCGCGGGGCCGGTGAACCGCATGCTGGTAGCGGCGCTGCGCCAGGCCGGGCTCGACGCTATCGGCCTCTCGGGCGTGGACGGCGGCCTGCTGACGGCGCGGCCCGCGCCCGGCGGCCTTGGGCACGTCGGCGAGATCATCGCCATTCGCGTGTCGTTGCTCCACAACCTGCTGCTCGCCGGTCTGACGCCCGTCATCGCGCCGATGGCGCCCGCCGCGGAGGGCGGCCTCCCCTTCAACGTCAACGCGGACGAGGCCGCCGCGGCCGTCGCGGGCGCGCTGCACGCGGCGGAGCTGCTCTTCGTCTCGGACGTGCCCGGCGTGCGCGTGGACGGCGCTGTGCGGCCGGCGCTGGCGGCGGGAGAGATCGAAACGCTGATCGAGCTGGGCGCGGCCACCGACGGCATGGCCGCCAAGCTCCGCGCCGCTGCGGGCGCCATCCGCGCCGGCGCTCACGCCGTGCGGATCGGCGACTTGCAACTGCTCGGGCACCCCTCCGCCGGCACGCGCATCCTCCCGCCTGCCGTCAAAGCGGCGTGACCGCTACCTCCACAGCCGCCTCCGCCTCACCGGCTGCGTTGCTCGGCGTGTACGCCCGGGTCGGCCCCCTGTTCGTCGCGGGGAACGGCGCGGAGCTCGTGGCTGAGGACGGCACCCGGTACCTCGACTTCGTCGCCGGCATCGGTGTGAACGCGCTCGGCTACAACCATCCCGTGGTACGCGAGGCCGTGGAGCGGGCCCTCGGCACGGGGCTGGTCCACGTCTCGAACCTGTACCGCACCGAGCCCGGCGAGCGGCTCGCCGAGGAGCTGGTGAGGCGCTCGTTCGCCGATCGGGTGTTCTTCTGCAACTCGGGCGCCGAGGCGAACGAGGCGGCGTTCAAGTTCGCCCGCAAATGGTCGGGGAAGACCGAGATCGTCGCCTTCAGCGGCAGCTTCCACGGGCGGCTGTTCGCCACGCTGGCGGCGACGGATCGACCCGAGTACCGCAAGCCGTTCGAGCCGCTCGTGCCCGGTGTACGGATCGTCCCGCGTGAGGACTGGGCGGCCGTGGATCACGCGGTGTCGGCGTCCCGCACTGCGGCGGTGATCGTGGAGCCGGTGCAGGGCGAGGGCGGCGTGCGCCCCGTCGACCCGGAGTGGCTCGGGTTCCTGCGGGAGCTGTGCGATTCTCGGGGCGTCGCCATCATCTTCGACGAAGTGCAGTGCGGGCTGGGACGGACTGGCACCCTGTTCGCGTACGAGCAGACCGGCGTCGTTCCCGACGTCCTCACGCTCGCCAAGCCGCTCGCCGGAGGACTGCCGATGGGCGCGGTGCTCCTGCGGGACGCGATCGCGGCTGCGCTCAAGCCGGGCGACCACGCGACGACCTTCGGCGGCGGCCCGCTGGTGGCGAGCGTCGCACTCGCCGTCGTGCGCACCATCGCCGAGCCCGACTTTCTCACCGGCGTGCGGCAGAAGGGCGAGTGGCTGGCGGCGCGGCTGGCGAGCCTCGCCGCGCGCTCCCCGCGCGTGCGCGAGATTCGGGGGCGCGGGTTGATGTGGGGTCTCGAGCTGGCAGAGCCGGCGGCGCCCTTCGTCACCGCCGCGCGCGCGCGGGGGCTGCTCGTCTTGACGGCGGGAGCGAACGTGCTCCGACTCGTGCCGCCCCTCGTCATCACGCCGCACGACCTCGAGCGCGGCGTGGCCATTCTGGAAGAGGTGCTCGCGTGAGCGCGCTGCCGTTACTGTCTGGTGGGGCGCAACCCCGGGGCGCCGCCCCGGGGTCAGCCGACTCGAAGGCGGTTCCGGCGCGGCTGACCCCGGGCCGGTGGCCCGGGGCTTCCCTCGAGCTCCGGCCGGCAGCGCTGGCCGACGTTCCCGCCCTCGAAGCGTTGATGGCCCCCTACGTCGCGACCGGCGACCTGTTGCCGCGCAGCAACTACGATCTGTGCCGGCACGTCAAGGAGTACATGGTTGCCGAGGGGCCCGACGGCGCCATCGTAGGGTGCGGGTCGCTCAAGATCTACTCGCGCGATCTGGCGGAGGTCGCGGGACTCGCGGTGCGCGCGGATCTTCAAGGCGGCGGCGTGGGCCGGGCCCTGACGCTGGCGCTGGTCGCGGAAGCGCGGGCCAACGGGATCGCCGAGGTGCTGGCGCTGACCCGTAAGCCGGCGTTCTTCCACAAGCTCGGCTTCGTCCTCGCGGAAAAGCAGCACTTTCCGCTGAAGGTGTGGGCGGACTGCGCGCGCTGCCCCCGGCAGAACTGCTGCGACGAGATTGCGGTGGTGCTGACGCTGTAGCTTTCAGGTCGTGAAGTCCTCCACACACAAGAGAATCGTCCTCGCCGGCTTCGGCTGCGCGGCCGCGCTCGCGGTGCTCGTCGTGGCCGCCCTGCTCTCGGTGCCTCACTTCGACTCGGAGAGCCTCGCCAAGCCGTCCCGCTACTCGGCGGGCCACGCCGCCGCCGCCCTCGATTCCCTGCGGACCGAAACCCTGCCCGCGCTCGACGGCATGCGGCACGACGACCGCTATGTGCTCCGCCCCCGCCCCCGCCCCCGCCCCAGTCCCGGCCCCAGCCCCCGTCCCCTCCCGCGCAGCGGGCGGGACGGCGCGGTCGCCGCGGTGCACGTGTGGCGCGATCCGGAGATCGCACTCGAGCGGGTTCCCTACGGCGATACCGCTCCCCTCGGCTCGGCGGAGCGGCGCCAGTGGATGGCCACCGCGCAGTGGGCGCAGGTGGACTCTCTGCTCGAGGCGGCGACCCGGCCCTGGGGCCAGGTCAGCGATGTGCTGGCCGCCTTGGACTCGAGCGCCGATCCGTTCCTGCCCGTCCTCGATCCCATCCCGGTATTGAGCGCCGGCCGCGCGCTCCTCGCCCGCGGCCGCTGGGATGTGGAGCACGGCCGGCCGGCGGACGCCGACAGCGTCGTCCGCGCGGCCATCACCGTCGGCCGCCATCTGCAGGACGATCTCGCGCTGCCGCACGTCGTGCTCGGCGCGCGTATCGAGCGTGAAGCAGTGCAGATGCTCGCGGCCGTGTACCACAACGCCGGCCGGTTCGCGCAGCGCGATCGGGCAGACGCCTATCTGGCCCGGGTGGATTCGAACCTCGCGGCCCTGCGGCACGGGTTGAGCCAGATCAGGGCCGCGGGCGCCCTCGCGGACAACACCGCGGCGCTCGTCGGCTGGGCCCGGCACGACGCGCTGCCGCTCGCCGTCCGCCGCGAGCTCATCCTCGCGGTCGCGTTCGGCTGGGCGTACAGCGACCCCGAAACCCGCGGCGGCCCTGCGGACGGCCGCAAGGAGGCACTCGCACAGCTCGCCGGCGCCAACCTGCCGGCGGAGCTCGAGGGCATCGTCCGCCGCGGCACGGCGGCGTTCGGCTACAACCTGCTGCGGCGACTGGCCGTCGCGTGGCGGTACAAAACGACGTGAGCGGGCGGGGCAGTGGCGGCCGGCCGTTGACATCCCCGCGCGTGGCCGCCGAGATTCCCATGGCGCGGTCACCAAGGAGCAAGGCATGCCCCGCGTCATCTTCTGGGATGTGGACACTCAGTACGACTTCATGAAGGCCGACGGCAAGCTGTACGTGCCCGACGCCGAGCACATCGTTCCGAATCTCAAGCAGCTCACCGACTATGCCCATGGCCACGGCATCCGGGTCGTGGCGAGCGCCGACGATCACGTGATGAGCGATCCCGAGATCTCGGAGCGGCCGGACTGGAAGGACACCTTCCCGCCGCACTGCATGCGCGGGACACCCGGGCAGAGGAAGATCCCCGAGACCGCGCTGCGCGACCCGCTCGTGATCGAGCCCGCGCCGGGCGATGCGAAAGCGCTCGCCGAACGCCTGCGCGTCCATAGGGGCGACATCCTCTTCCACAAGCATCGCTTCGACGTGTTCAGCAACGAGAACGTGATGACCGCGCTGGAGGTACTCGACCCTGAGGACATCGTGCTGTACGGGGTCGCGACCGACGTGTGCGACAAGGCGGCGGTGGAAGGCTTGCTGCAGCGCCGGCCACACACCCGGCTCTTCGTGGTCACCGACGCGATCCGTGGCATCGACCGGGATGCGTCCGAGCACCTGCTGCGGGAGTGGGGCGACGAGGGCGTGCGCCTGGTGAGGACGAAAGAGGTCGTGGAGGAGGGGCTGGTCGAGGCGCTCGCTCGCGCCACCGCATGACGGCACCAACCGCGCCGCCCGTGTTCGGGCGGTTTTTTCTGCCGGGCCCCACCGACGTCCACCCCGAAGTCCTGGCCGCGATGCAGCGACCCATGATCGGTCACCGCTCGAGCGCGATGGAGCGGCTGCTCGAGCGGCTGGCGCCGTCGCTCGCCCAGTTGTTCCGCACGTCGCGCATCGTGCTCGTCGGCACGACCTCGGCGACGGGGTTCATGGAGCTGGCGGTGCGCAACGGCGTGCGCCAGCGCGCCCTGTCGCTCGTCAACGGCGCGTTCAGCGAGCGCTTCGCCAAGCTGGTCCGCGCCTGCGGCAAGGAGTGCATCCGGCTCGACGTGCCGCTCGGCTGCGCCGTCGAGCCCGACATGCTGCGCGACGCGCTGCGCCGCACCCCCGTGGACGCCGTCGACGTGCTCGTGCTGGTGGACGCGGTGACCTCGCTCGCCGGCTCGCCCGTCGAAACCGATCGCTGGGGACTCGACTTCGTCTTCACCGGGTCTCAGAAGGCGCTCGCCTTGCCACCGGGGCTCGCGCTGGGCGTCGCCTCCGAGCGCATGCTGGAGCGCGCCCGGGCGTTGCCCAACCGCGGGCTGTACTTCGACCTCGTGAGCTTCACCGAGGCGACCGTCAAGCACCAGCCCACCAACACGCCCGCGATCTCGTTGCTCTACGCACTCGAGACGCAGCTCGGGCGCATCGAGCGCGAGGGGGGTGTCGAGGCGCGCTGGCGACGGCACGACGCGATGCGCTCGCGCGTGGAGGCGTGGAGCGAGGAGCGCGGCGTGCCGTTCCTGCCGCGGGCGGAGCGACGCAGCTGGACCGTCTCGTGCCTCAAGGTGCCGGAGGCCAGGGGCGCGAAGGCCATCGTCGGCGCGCTGAAAGACGCGGGCTGGACGATCGGCGCGGGGTACGGGTCCCTCAAGGAGACGACGATCCGGATCGGTCACATGGGCGACCATACAGTGGGCGCGCTCGAGGAGCTGCTGGCGCTGCTCGCGGGGTTGGTGTCGTGACCCACCGGGTCGTGGTGGCCGACCGCGTGGCGGAGGGGGGGCTCCAGCTGCTCGCCGCGACCCCGGACGTCGAGGTGGCGAGCTTCGCCGGGAAGCCGCGGGAAGAGCTGGAGCGAGCCCTCGCCGGGGCGCATGCGCTGATCGTACGGAGCGAGACGCGGGTCACCGCGGACCTGCTCACGCGAGCGCCGCATCTCCGGGTGATCGCCCGGGCGGGCACGGGGGTCGACAACATCGATGTTCCCGCGGCGACGCGCCGCGGGATCGCCGTGATGAACGCACCGGGTGCGAATACCGTCAGTGCGGCCGAGCATGCGATGGGGCTGCTGCTCGCGCTGGTGCGGCACATTCCGTGGGCCGCGGAGGCGATGCGGCGCGGGGAGTGGGACCGCAAGCGGTTCGAAGGGACGGAGCTGCGCGGCAAGACGATCGGGATCGTCGGGCTGGGGCGCATCGGTGGTCACGTCGCGCAGGTGGCCCGGGCGTTCGGGATGCAGTTGGTGGGGCACGATCCCTATCTCGCGCCCGGGCGCGCCGCCGAGCTGCAGGTGAAGCTGCTGCCGCTCGACCAGCTGCTGCGGCAGGCCGACGTCGTGACGTTGCACGTTGCGTACACGGAGCAGACCCACCACCTGATCAACACCGAGCGGCTCCAGCTGATGAAGCCGACCGCCGTGCTCATCAACACCGCCCGCGGCGAGCTGGTGGATGAGCAGGCGGTGGCGGAGGCCATCAAGACGAAGCGCATCGCCGGCGCGGCGATCGACGTGTTCGCGGTAGAGCCGCTGCCGGCTGACTCGGTGCTGCGGCAGCTGCCCGGCGTGATCCTCACGCCCCACCTCGCGGCTTCGACGGCGGAGGCCCAGGAGCGGGTGAGCCTCGAGGTCTGCGGCGCCGTGCGTGAAGCGCTGGTCGCCGGGGACCTGTCGTTCGCGATCAACGTCCCCGGCATCTCCGGCGACCTGCTGCGCCGGCTCGGCCCCCTGCTCGATCTGGCGCGACGGCTCGGGCGGCTGGCGCTGGCTCTGGTGGACGGACCAGTACAGTCGGTCGAGGTCGCTTATGGCGGCAAAGACGAAGCGGCACCGCGGCCCGTCCAGGTCGCGGCGGTCGAGGGGTTGCTCAGCGCGATGCGCATAGAGCCGGTGAGTCTCGTGAACGCGTTGCTCATCGCGGAAGAGCGAGGCATCCAGCATGCTCGCAAGAGCGGCACGCCCGAGCCGGGGTTCGAGACCACGGTGGGCGTGAAGCTCGCGACGGAGCGGGGCCGGGTGCGCGTCACCGGTGCCCTCGTCGGCGACAGCCACGGCCGGGTGATCCGCATCGACGACTACCACGTGGATGTCGCGCCCGAGGGGTGGATGCTGGTCATCCGCAACCGCGACGTGCCCGGTGTCATCGGACGCGTGGGCACGCTGCTCGGCCAGGCGGGGATCAACATCGGGAGCTACCATCAGGCCAGACGCGCAGCGCCGGGGACGGACGCTCTGGCTGCGATCACCGTGGACCAGCCGCTCACGAACGGCGTGCTGGAGCACCTTGGGCGTGCGCCCGACGTGTTGGACGTGCGGCTGGTGTATTTCGGGGAGTAGACCGCCACTCGCTCGCCGCCCCACCGGCGCCGCGCTAACTTGCCGCTTATGCTCGACACCCTCGAGTCGCTGCGGGAACGACTCGCACCCCACTACGACGTCGAACGCCAGATCGGCGCTGGCGGCATGGCCCGTGTCTATCTGGCGGTCCAGCAGCACCCGCATCGCCGGGTCGCGATCAAGGTCATCGACCCCGAGCTGAGCAACCGCCTGCTGCGCGAGCGGTTCATCCGCGAAGTGGACCTGTCCTCGAAGCTCAGCCACCCCCACATCGTGCCGATCTTCTCGGCCGGGGAAGTGGACGGGCTGTTCTACTACGTCATGCCGTACGTGGAAGGCGAGTCGTTGCGGCACCGCCTGCTGCGCGAGCGCAAGCTCCCGCTCGAGGCCGCGCTCCACATCACCCGCGACGTCGCCGACGCGCTCGCCTTCGCGCACGCGCAGGGAATCATCCACCGCGACATCAAGCCCGAGAACATTCTGCTGTCGGGCGACCACGCGATCGTCGCCGACTTCGGGATCGCGCGCGCGATCAGTGCGGCCGGCGCGCTGACCATCACGCAGACCGGACAGTCGATCGGGTCGCCCGGCTACATGAGCCCGGAACAGGCGTTGGGCAGCGGTGATCTGGATGCCCGCACCGACATCTACAGCCTCGGGTGCGTGCTGTTCGAGGCGCTGGCGGGTGAACCGCCGGTACCCAGCCTCGCCGAGCGGCTCATCCATAACTGGGGCGCCCTGGAATCGTGCGATGCGCTGCGTGGGGAGGAGGGTGGGGTCGCGCGAGCGGTCAAACACGCGATCTCCAAAGCGCTTGCGCCGCTGCCGGACGATCGGTTTGCCACGGCGGCGGGATTCGCCGCAGCGCTCGGGGGATCCGCCCATCGCACCAGTGTGCCGACGCGGGGGATCTTCGCGGGCCGGCGGGGACGACGCATCGCGCTGGTGGGGGCCGCCCTCGTCGTGGCGGGCGCCGCCGCCGGGGCGTTCCTGGCGCTGCGGCGCCCGGTGTCCGGTCTCAAAGACCGGCGCGTGGTCGTGGCCGTGATCGAAAACCACACGGGCGACCCCGCGTTCGACAATCTCGGTCACATGGCGGCCGACTGGGTGACTCAAGGGCTGGCGCAGACCGGTCTCGTCGAGGTTGTCCCCTCGATGTCTGTGATGAGCGCGTCGCTGGCGTCGGGCGAACATGGTCCAGGCCACCTCGACGCCGCGGGGCTTCGGGCACTGGGTCGGGAGACCGGCGCCGGCACGGTGGTGTGGGGCGCTTACTACCGGCAGGGGGACAGCGTCCGGTTTCAGGTCCAGATCTCGGCGGCGAAGGACGGCACGGTCCTGCGGGCGCTCGATCCCGTCGCCGGGCCGCTGGCTCAGCCGCTCGATGCGGTCGAAGCCCTGCGCCAGCGTGTCATGGCCGCGCTCGCGACGCTGTTCGACTCCCGGCTCAACCGCTGGGCGACGACCGCGAGCCAACCTCCCAACTTCCAGGCCTACCAGGAGTTCATCGCGGGTCTGGACCGGTTCGTCCAGTTCGACATGCGTGGGGCGATCGCGCACTTCGAGCGGGCGTCGGCGGTAGACACGGCGTTCCGCCTGCCCCTCATCTTTGCCGCGAATGCGCACATGAACGTCGGGGAGTTCGCGGCGGCGGATGCCATCGGCCACGCGCTGGAGCGGCACGCCGGGCAACTCGCTCCGCTCGACCGTTCCTACCTGGCGTGGGTGCTGGCGACGTGCCGGGGCGATGGAGGCGAGGCGCTCCGGGCGTCGCGGGCGATGGCGAGTCTCGCGCCCGCGTCCGAGGCGCTCTATCTGGTCGCGGAGGACGCGATGGCGCTCAATCGTCCGCGCGAGGCGGTGGACGCCCTGGTCGCGCTCGGTCCCGACCGCGGATTCACCCGCGGGTGGTGGGTGTACTGGTACGACCTGACCACGGCATTGCACCTGCTGGGCGACCATCGTGCCGAGCTCAAGCAGGCGCTCGAAGGGGCGCGCCGGTTTCCCGACAATCCGCAGGTGCTGATCACGCAGGTCCGGGCCCTCGCGGCGCTGGGGCGAGCGGACGAGGTGACGCGCCGGCTCGCGGCGAGCGTGAACCTTCCTTCTGTACAGGGCTGGACACCGGCCGATGGGATGCTGCTCGCCGCGGTCGAGTTGCGGGCCCACGGCCACGCCGCCGCGGCAGACACGGCCCTAGCTCAGGCGCGCGACTGGCTCGCGGCCCGTCCGCCCGCGGAGGCGGCAGCCGAGGCGCACCGGTTTCGCGTCGCGCTCGTCTCCTACCTCTCAGGACGGCTGGCGGACGCGCAGCGCGAATTCGAGCGCCTGGCGGCGCCCGCGCGCCTCGGCCGGAGCGACTCCCTCGCGGTCGCCGCCGTCACGGGCGACGGGTGGGACCAGCTGGACTATCTCGGGTACCTGGGCGCCACCGCGGCGCGCCAGGGAAATCGCGAACCGGCGCTGCGTGTTGACCGGACGCTCGCGGGCTTAAAGCGGCCGTATCTATTCGGCCGGCACACGGTGTGGCGGGCGCGCATCCGGGCGCTGCTCGGCGAGCGGGAGGTCGCCGTGGGCCTGCTCCGGGAAGCGATCGCCGGGGGGTACCCGCACGTCCACGCGCTGCACATCGACCTCGCGTTCGAGTCGCTGCGGGACTACCCGCCGTTCCAGGAGCTGATGAAGCCGAAGCAGTAGGGCAGTTGGGCGTGCAGTGCTCGGTTTGCGGCATCTGCGCGGCCTGGGAAGGCGTGTTAGGCTGCGAGGCGTGCAACCTAACAGCGCGCCGGAAGGCAAAGTTGTGGGGAAAGGAAGCATGGATTGCAGCAAACGGCGCGCGGCGTTAGGCTGCGGGCTCTGGCGTGGACATCGGCATCGACGCAACATACTCACTAGTTAGGCAGCGGCGGGGGGCAACCGTGAAGGAGCTGTTGCGAAGTCACTCGCTCAGCTACGTCCAAGGCCTCCAGATCGCGCTCGAAGCGCAGGGTATCAAGTCTGTCCTCCTCGACCAACAGTCTCCCGGATACCTTGGATTCGCCGGGCGCGTGCGCCTCGCGGTGGCGCGCGACGCAGATTACGAGCGTGCGATGGCCATCGTGCACGCGCTCGAACCACCCCGCTCCGGTACCAAGCCACCGCCCTCGTGGGCGTGGCAACGCTCCGGGCTGAGAGCTGGCGCTCTGGGGTTCGTCCTTCTGATTGCCGGAGCGGTCATGGCGGACAGCGGACTTCAAGGTGTGGGGTATGTTCTGCTCGGCGCAGCGATTGCCCTCATGGTTGTCGGGTTGGTCTTAATCGTGCTGGGTCCGCAACGTGATCGAAAGATCCCGTAGGCGTGTGAGGCCGCTGCCTAACAAGCTCTTGAAGCTGACGGGCGTTGATCGCTTTAAACGAAGCGGAGTATTGTGCCCTGGCGGACACGGTCTGTCGTCCACCACCCTTGCGCCGGCGGGCGGGTCGCCCGCAGCTTAAGCGCGATCCGTTAGGCAGCGGCTATGAGAGCATTGCGTCTGCTACTCCTCGCGGTTTGCACGCCCTCGCTCGCCCCTGCGCAAAGGTTTGTGCTAGACAGCGGGGCGATCGTGCGGGCGAAGCTCGACGGCATGACAGTCACGGGTGAGGTGCGCGAACGCTTCACTGATTCCAGTTCCGACATTGTCATCTGCCCAAGGAATCGCCACCCTTGTGCGAACGCCGAGAACTTACGGATTGTCCGTGTTGGGGCGATCAAGAGGCTGGCCGTTCGTGGTAAACAGACAGGATCGTTTGCTCTACTCGGGTTCTATCTTGGTGCTTTGGCCGAGATGGGTGCCACACACCACACCGATGTCGGTCTGCTTGCAGGTGGATTCGGGGGCGGAGCTCTTGGCGCGCTCATTGGCTCGAGGAGTATAGGGTGGGTCCCGCTCTTCCCGTGTCTCCATGTATGCGGGGCCGGTCATTACCCCGAGACTCCGCGACACTGAGGCCGCTGCCTAACAAGCGCTTGAAGCTGACGGGCGCTCTCGTTCTAAAGGAAGCCGTTGTGTCGTGCCCTGACAACCACAGGACTTCGTCCAGCGTCCTTGCGCTGGCGGGCGGGTCGCCCGCAGCTTAAGCGCGATCCGTTAGGCCGCACTCACAAAGGACCCGTCATGCCTCGACTGCTCGCCCTACTGCTGCTGACCGCCGGTATACGGAGCGCGCCGGTGTGCGCCCAGCAGCGGCATGGCACTCACTCTACCTACGTCATCGTCCACGGTGCATGGGGCGGTGGGTGGGATTGGCGCGCTGTCGACTCCATGCTGACTCTGCGCGGCAATCGGGTCGTGCGGGTTACGTTGACGGGGTTGGGCGAGCGAGTGCACCTGGCCTCGCCGACCATCGGATTGTCGACGCACATCGACGACGTCGTGAATACTATTCTCTGGGAAGACCTACATGACGTCGTCCTCGTGGGCCACAGTTACGGCGGCATAGTCATCACCGGAGTCGTTGACCGCATTCCGGATCGCATCCGTCGCCTCGTCTACCTGGACGCGTTCCTGCCGGATTCGGGCGAGACAACCCTCGCTCTTGCAGACTCCATCGGGGCGACCTTCGTGCGGTCGAACATCAGGGAGGGCTTCATCATCCCTAGCTGGGTGACAGATGACCATGCCATCCCGCGAGATGTGCCGCAGCCGCTCCGCACGTTCACCGACACGCTGCGGCTCGTGAATGCTGCGGCGCGCCATATCCTCGCGACATACATTCTTACGTTCGAGCCAACCGTGACGCCGGACCCCTTTCAGCGCTTTGCGGATCGCGCGGCCGCTCGGGGATGGCCAGTGTACCGCATGCAGGCCAACCACACGCCGGAGCGCTCGGCGCGTGTGGCGCTCGTTGCACTCCTTCAGCGCGTGCCGTGAGTGCTGCCTAACACGACCTTATGAAAGCGCAGAGCCTCCGAGGGAGGCGCACATTTGAAATGCGTGCGTCCTCTTGCGAGGAGCACATTCAAAGACGCGTGCTACCTCAACCTCGGAGGCCCTATGTACTACGTTGGGCTGGATCTGCACAAAAAGTATATCACGGGGTGCGCGTTGGACAGCCAGGGAGCTGTGGTCGCCACCGAGCGCCGGCTCCCCCCGGTGCTTGCGACGGTGCTCAGCTGGCTGGCACCGGTGGGGCAGCCGGCCGCCGTCGCGCTGGAGGCGACGCTCTATTGGGCGTGGTTGCACGATCGGCTGACGGCGGCCGGGTACCAGGTGGCGGTGGCTCACCCGCAGCAGGTGAAGCTGATCTGTCATGCGCGTTGCAAGACGGACCCCGTGGATGCCCGCAAGTTGGCCGACTTGCTGCGCACGGATCTCCTCCCGGCGATTTGGATCCCAGATGCCGAGACGCGGGCGCGGCGGACGCTGTTGCGGGGGCGCGCCTGGGTGGTGCGGACGCGGACGCGGGTCAAGGCCCGCATCCAGGCGTACCTCGCGGCCGAGAACGAGCGGGTGCCGGTGAGCGATCTGTTCAGCCGCGGCGGCCGGGCGTGGCTCGCGACGGTGGCCTTGCCGCCCGAGGTGCGCTCGCAGGTCGATCGGCTGCTCGCGTTGGTGGAGCAGCTCGACGTCCAGATTGCCGGGCAGGACCGGACGGTGCGGGCGCTCGCGCGGGCGACCCCGGAGGCCGAGCGGCTCCAGACGATTCCGGGGATCGGGC
>QHTT01000122.1 GCA_003220935.1 Gemmatimonadota bacterium | reverse complement strand
CTCTCTGGAGGTTGTCATGTCTCCCGCTGAGCAAGAGCTACGCACGTTGTTGGCCACCTATGAAACGTCTCTGAACGCTGGGGACGGGGCCCGAATCGAACAGCTCTACGCCGAGGACGGCGTCTTCATGCCCGCGGGCTTCCCGACGGTGTCTGGCAGGGCGGCGGTCCGAGGCGCGTACGACGCGGTGTTTTCGCACATCCGTATCGCGATCCACTTCACGGTCGACGAGCTGACGGTGAAGGGCGATGTCGCGTACGCGCGGACCCACTCGGCGGGCACGGCCACCGTTGTGGCCACCGGAGCGAGCGGGCCCGAGGCGAACCGGGAGCTTTTCATTTTCGCGCGGCGACCGGGCGGCTGGAAGATCGCTCGCTACATGTTCAACAAGGCATCATGACCAAGAGAATTCGCATCGGCATCATCGGTGCTAATCCGGATCGCGGCTGGGCGGCGCAGGCGCACATCCCCGCCTTGAAGTCGCTCCCGGATGACTTCGAGATCACGGCGCTGTCCACCAGCCGACGCGAATCTGCCGAGGCCGCCAGGACGCGCTTCGGAGTGCCGCTCGCGTTCGACAACACCCAAGACCTCGTGAACCGCGCTGACGTGGACGTCGTCGCCATCACCGTGAAGGTGCCACATCACTTCGAGCTGGCGACTGCGGCGCTCAGGGCCGGGAAGGCCGTGTATTGCGAATGGCCACTCGGCAACGGCCTTCAGGAGGCGGAGCAGCTGGCCGCTCTGGCGAAGCAGCAAGGCGTCCTCGCGGTAGCAGGGTTGCAGGCACGCGCTGCACCGTCGGTGCTCTACGTGCGCGACCTGGTCCGGCAAGGGTACGTGGGTGAGGTGCTCTCCACCACGCTGATCGGCTCGGGAATGGGCTGGGGACCGACGGTGGAGCCGTACAACGCGTACCTCAACGACCGGAAGAACGGCGCGACGATGCTCTCGATCGCGCTCGGCCACGCGGCGGACGCGCTGTGCTACTGCCTCGGCGAGCTCCGAGAGCTCTCCGCCACGATGACCATGCGCCGAAAATCATTCACGATTGCCGGGACGGGTGAGAGCAAGCCGATGCACGCGGACGATCAGGTGTGCGTCACCGGACTGCTTGAGGGCGGCGCCGCGCTCTCGATTCACTATCGCGGCGGGCGTTCGCGCGGCACGAACCTGCTCTGGGAGATCAACGGCACCGAGGGCGACCTGCAGGTTACGGCTGACGGCGGCCAGGCCCAGATCTTCGAGCTGACCGTACGTGGCGGCAACGGCGCGCAGTCTTCGCTCGAGGCCCTGCCCGTGCCGCAGCAGTACCGGTTCTCGTCGCTGCACGGCCCTGCCACCAACGTCGCCCAGGCGTACGCGCGGTTCGCCCGCGACTACCGCGAGGGAACACATCTCTGCCCCACGTTCGACGACGCGGTCACGCGCCATCGGATGTTGGACGCGATCGAGAAGGCCGCGGCAAGCGCTCAGCATCAAACGCCCGATACTGCCTGACTATTGCAGGTAAAATGCGTACAGCGCCCCCTCAGCGGTCACGAGCACATATTGGCGGCCGCCCACCGTGTAGGTCTCCGCGGCGTTCTCGACCGAGCCGATATGGGCGTGCCAGAGAGGCACCGGGGGCTGCGTCCCCCGCAGGCCAAAGGCGACGAAATCCCCAGACCCGCCGTTGGCGAACAGCAGACCGCCCGCCGTCGTGAGCAAGCCGCTACCACCTCCACCTGCTCCCTCGAAGCGATACTTCCATGCGAGCTTTCCCGTCTGATAGTCGATCGCGGCGATCGAGGTCCCAAGCGATCCCACGACATCCTGCTCGCTGCCTCCGAGCCCGACGAGCATGCGCGGATCCTTGTTCGTCAGGTAATACATCGCGTAGACCTCGCGCAGCACGACATAGAAGAGACCCGTCTGGGGGTCGTAGCTGGACGGGTACCAGTTCGTCGCGCCGCCGTTGTCCGGCGATACCAGCGAGCCGGCGACCGTATTGTCCTTCTCCGGGTTCCGCACAAGCTGTCCCTTGGCGTTGATGCCTTGGGCCCAGTTGGCTGCGTCGGAGTACTTCATCGTCAGCAGGTGCTCGCCACTGGTCCGGTCCAGCACGTAGAAGTAGCCGTTGCGCGAGGTCTGCATCGCCATCTTCCGCGGCTTCCCCCCGAACATGCCGTCGACCAGCACGGACGGCTGGGTCGAATCCCAATCGTGCGTGTCGTTAGGCGACGTCTGGAAGTACCACGCCATCTTTCCGGTCTCTACGTTCACCGCGACGACCGAGCAGGTGTACAGGTTCGTGTGTACGTCGCGCGGTCCGCGCAGCAGTGCCGTGTAGGCCGGCGTCGGATTACCCGTCCCGAAGATGTACAGGTGCGTCTCGGGATCGTACGACCCCGGCATCCAGACCTGCGCGCCTCCATGCCGAGCCGCGTCCAGGCTCGCCCATGTTTCCAGCCCCGGATCCCCCTGCTTCATCGGTACCGTGTAGAACTTCCATTGCAGATCCCCGGTGGTCGGATCGAATGACTGCAGAAACCCCGGCGCGTCCAGATCGTCGCCCGTGCCCACCAGCACATGATCGCCGACCACCACTGGCGCCGTCGTCGAGAAATATTGCTGGCTGAAGTCAGCGATCTCTCTGTGCCAGCGCTCCTGGCCCGTCTTCGCGTCGAGCGACACCAGAAAGTCGTCCGGCGTCTCCAGATACAGCCAGTCGCCGTACATCGCCATGCCCCGATTGCCGATGTGCGTGCCCCCGCGCGACTTCCACCAGAAGTGCCACAGAATGTGCCCGTCCAGCGCATCCATCGCCCAGGCATTGTCGGGCGATGAGATGTACAGAATGCCGTCCACCTGCAGAATCGATCCTGACAGACGCGGCGATCCGCTGGTCGATCCGGGAATGTTCACCGGATTCTCCGCTACGCCCCCGGTAATCGCCGCAGTCGCGGGTGGCCCGAAGAATCCCCCTTCGCCACCGCCCGCTCCCGCCGTCAGACGGCTCACCCACGCCAGGGAGAGATGCCTGACGTTGGTCGTGTCGATCTGCGTGAGGGTGCTGTAGCGACGCTGGGAGTAGTCGCCCGCGTAGGTCGGCCACGCGTCGGTCGCGGGCTTAGTCAGCAACGCGGGATCCAAAGCCTGGCCTGCCAGCGACCCGCGTGGCAAACAAAACGGAATCAAGAGAAGCAGCTTGGCTGTTCTCGTCATTTCAAGGTGACGAGGTACGCCGTGAGGCTATGGATATCGGAATCCCGCCACTGCGGGAGCATGTCGATATGCCGTTGCAATGGATTGGTGACGACGACCTTCGGGATCGAATCGTGTCTGGCGAAGCTGCGGTACGTACCGTCCGGCTCTCTGAGAGCAACGACGAAGGCGGAGATGTGATCGAGATCTCCCGTGCTGGTCTGCCCCGAGGGGAGCGTGACCGTTACAGTCGTAGGCGGCACCTTCGGCGCTGCAGAGCCGGCCGGCCGGCGACCAAAGCTCCTGCCGCGTCCGCCGGACACGATCAGGTTCTGAATCGTCTTCGGTTCATACCTGGCACCGATCCCGGCGAGGTCTCCGGTAACCGAGTGGCATTGCGTGCAGTGTCCCGCTCCGTTGAAATAGGCTTCCCCTTCCTTGGCGTTGCCCACCAGGATATCGAGTGTGCTGGGCGCGCCACGATCGGAAAGCGGCTGGCTGTGCAACCAGGCAGCGATGGCGGCGATGTCCGCCGCACTCAACGTGAGCTTTGGCATACCCTGGCCCGGAATGCCGTTCTGGACGATCGGAGTAATGAGTTCGCCGTGTTGATCGGCGAGAACCAGTTGCGCACGAACCAGGTTCGGTCCCGTTTCTCCGCCCCTGGCGTCCGAGCCATGGCAGAAGCTGCAATTGCTCTTGAAGACCTGCTCGCCATGCGCCACCTGTTCGGGAGGAGCAGGAGGACGCACCGGATAGTCCGGAGCACGATTGCCGTCGCGGCCAGCCTGCGTCGCTTGGGCCGGGCGCGGGGGAGCCTGCGCCGGAGGCTGCGGAGCACACATGGTCGCGGGCATTGCGATGATCACAATGCCGAGGAACCGAAACCGTCTCCGTGAATGCATCAGTTGAATCCTCAAACGTGCGATTTTGCTTGACCTTACACACCCGAACCGCGCTGTGCAACCGCAACGGGGTTCAGGGCTTTTTCTTCGAAACTTCCCATCCGCTCGTCGCGTATCTCCCGCTGACCTGTGACCGCGCGCGTTCGGCGACGGAGGGCACATGAGCTCGGCCCGCAATCCAGGAAGAGTGGTTGGATACTGGTATCTGCTCCTTGTGCTGCTCGGCCCGCTGCGCCTCATCTACATCCCCAACAAACTCTTCGTGCAGGGCGACGCCGCGGCGACGGCCAGCAACATCGCTGTGCACGAGTGGCTCTTCCGATTCGGCATGCTGAGCGATCTGCTCGGTGCCGTGGTCCTGATCTTCCTCGTACTCGCGTTTTACCGGTTGTTCAAAGGGGTGGACCAGCAACTCGCAGTGCTGCTTGTGATCGTGGGCGGCGTGATGCCTGCCCTCATCAACTTCGTGAATGTGGTGAGCGATGCCGGCGCCCTCATGGTCGCGCGGGGCGGGGGCGGGGGCGCCGGCGGCGCCGGGGGCGCCGACTTCTTGTCCGTCTTCGACAGGCCGCAGCGTGATGCACTGGTCATGCTGTTCCTCCGGTTGCATCACCATCAGATCGTTGCTGCCGAGATCCTGTGGGGGCTATGGCTCTTCCCGATGGGGGCCCTGGCTTACAAGTCGCGGTTCCTGCCGCGGTTCATTGGCGGGTGGCGTATCATTAACGGCGTCGCCTACGTGGTGCTGAGCTTCACGGGGTTATTCTTTCCGGATTATCAGGACAAGGTGTTTATCTTTTCTCAGCCTGCCCTGTTCGGGGAGCTGGCGATCATGTTGTGGCTCGTGATCAAAGGCGCCAACCCACCGGCGGTGGAACAATCGACAGCTGCTCAGCCTGCATGAGTTGATCGAGCCTGCCTAGCGAGAGTCTAGGGCCGGGCCGTATGCTTCTCCCCCATGACTCCATCCAGACCGCTCGTCATGCTGCTCGCCGCCCTCGGGATCCCGACCGTCGCGCCGGCCCAGGCGGACTCCGCCCCAGCCGCGGCACAGGATCCCATCGCTCGGCTGGTCGCGCGCCTCGACCTCGAGCAGTACAAGGCGACGATCAAGGGCCTCACCCAATTCGGCGACCGGCGCCAGGGCACCGACCGCAACCGCGCCGCGGTGAACTGGATCGAGGCCCAACTCCGGAGCTACGGCTGCGCCGACGTCGCGCGCCTGACGTACGACTATCAGCCGCCTCCACCGCGTCCCCGGACAGAAGGGGCCGGACCGGCCCGCGACACGAGCCGCGCCTCGGGCGGGGGCCGCTACCGCGGCGTGCGCGCCCGCACCGGCGTCAACAACGATTCCCTCCGGCAGCCCGACGCCCGGCTGCGCGCGCTCGACGCGCAAGCCAGCACGCCGGGCGCGCGCGAAGAGGTGTACTGCACCAAGGTCGGCAGCGTCCATCCCGGCGAGATGTACATCGTGGGCGCTCACATGGACGGGATCGGGTGGGGTGAGGCGGCGAACGACGATGGCTCAGGCACCGCGCTCGTCATGCAGCTCGCCCGCATCTTCTCTGGACCCGACGTCCGGACCGATCGGTCCATCCGGTTCATACTCTGGAACAATGAAGAGACCGGTCTCAACGGCTCCCGCGCATACGTCGAGCAGCGCCAGGCGCTGCAAGGTAAGGAGGATCCGCCGGGATCGGGCCGGTACCCCGAGCCCACCTGGCTCGGCATGATCCAACACGACATGATGCTGTTCGACCACGGCATGCCGCGCAGCGACGGCACATTGAGCCCGGAGCAGCGCCCGGAAGCGGATGTGAATATCGAGTTCCAGGCGAGTGCCAAATTCGCGGCGCAGGCCCAGCAGCTGGCGTGGACATTTCAGGCGGCCAACGAGCAGTACGCGACCGATTATCCGGCGTCCGTCGGCTCACACATGACCAACACGGACTCGGCGCCGTTCCAGGACCTCGTGGCGGCGATCAGTCTACGCGAGAACGAGCGCGGGACCCAGATCGGGGCGGGGTGGGATCCGAACTGGCACCAGCCGACCGACGTGTACTCCACGTACAGCGACAAGGACTTCCGGCTCGGCCTCAACGCGGCGCAAACCACCCTGGCGGCCCTCGCCGGCCTCGTGGAGGCGACGCTCAAGTAGCCGCTACGTGGGTCCCTCCGGGACGCGGTCCCCGCGCGGTTCGAGGTCGACTATGTCCGCGTCTACCGTTCCACTGCGCCTCGAGGACCCTCGTCACGATGAGCTAGGGCCAGCACCCTTACTTCCCGAACCGCTCGAAGCGGTACGCGAGCTCCGGACCTTCGTCACCCTCGTACGCGAGTTGGGCGACGAGCAGCGCGAACGGCTCGGTGTAACGAGCGATCCGTAAAGGCCCCGCGTCCACGGGATCGAACCCGACGTCGCGGATCAGCTCAGCGGCAATCTTCTTGCTCCTCGCGTCGTCCCCGCAGTACATGAGGCTGGGTCTACTGGCTTTGCGCCGAGCCTCGAAGACACCAAACAGCACCTCGCTCGGCACCGTGTTGAAAGCGGAGACGACCCGAGCCTTCGGAAACCGCTTCGCCAGCGCCTCCGCGCCCGAGGATGTGTGGGCGATCACGAGGTCGGTGTCGTCGGCATTCATCGGGAGCGAGCAACTGACGATGACCTTGCCCGACACGTCGCCTGCTTGTTTCAACACGTCGTCGATTCGGGACCAGTGCACGGCAAGCAAGAGCGCAGCTGCTTCGCGCGCGGCTTCACCCGGCGTGCCGGCCCGCGCGTTCCCCCGCGCGTCGCGGGCGAGCTTCTTCAGCTTCTGCTCGCTGCGCGCGTAGCTGAATACGACTTCATGCCCGGCGCGCGCCCAAATCGTCCCGAGCTTGGCGCCCATCAACCCTGAACCCAGAATCCCGATGCGCATGTCAGAGACCGGTCCGTTTCTCGAGCTGCTCGGGGTATCGCGCCCCCTGGATCGTGATGTGTGAAGCCGCGCTCTCGATCTCGCGGCGATCGTCGGCGGTTAGTCGCAGTGCAACCGCCCCGATGTTCTCGTCCAGGCGCTCCAGCTTCGTGGTGCCCGGAATTGGCACGATCCACGCATGCTGGGCGAGCAGCCAGGCGAGCGCGATCTGCGCCGGCGTCGCCTTCTTTCTTGCCGCGATCGTGCGCAGGAGATCCACCAGCGCCTGGTTCGCTTTCCGAGCCTCCGCGGTAAAGCGAGGAACGATGTTGCGGAAGTCGGAGCTGACGAACGTCGTCTTCTCGTCAATCGTGCCCGTCAGGAAGCCCTTTCCGAGTGGACTGAATGGAACGAACCCGATCCCGAGTTCCTCGAGCGTCGGCAGCAACTCCTCTTCCGGGCGTCTCCACCACAGCGAGAATTCGCTCTGCACGGCCGTCACTGGCTGGACGGCGTGCGCGCGACGGATGGTTTGCACTCCTGCTTCAGACATGCCGAAGTGCTTCACCTTGCCTTGCCGAATCAGTTCCTGGACCGTTCCGGCCACATCCTCGATCGGCACGTTTGGGTCAACCCGGTGCTGATAGTAGAGATCGATCACATCGGTCCTGAGCCGTTTCAGCGAGCCCTCGATGCTCTGCTTGATGCGCTCGGGCCGGCTGTCTTGCACCTGCTGCCCGCCAGCATCAACTCTGATCCCGAACTTGGTGGCGATCACCACCTGAGCGCGCACTGGCGCCAACGCCTCGCCAACGAGCTCTTCGTTCGTGTACGGACCGTAAATTTCGGCGGTATCGAAGAATGTGATGCCGCGTTCGACGGCTGTGCGGATTAGCGAGATCATCGCCTGCTTGTCCGGTGGGAGACCGTAGCTCTGGCTCATCCCCATGCAGCCGAGCCCGAGCGCCGATACCTCCAGGTTGCTGCCGAGTTTGCGCAGCTGCATTGTTTCCTCCTGACAGTCCTCAGGGCTTGACCATGACCTTGATCGCCTCGCGCGCGTTCATCGCCCGGTAGCCGTCGGGAACCTGATCGAGACTGATCACCCGGTCGAAGACGCGGCCGGGTTCGATCTTGCCCTCGAGGACGTCCGGGAGCAGCTCCTCGATGTACGCGCGGACCGGGGCAGGTCCGCCGCTGATGGTGACGTTGTTGTAGAACGCCGGTTCCGAGCCGGGGATCGCCTCGTAGTGGGGGACACCCACGCGCCCCACGGTGCCACCCGGACGGGCGATGCCGATCGCGGTGCGCATGGCCTGGTCGGTGCCGACGCACTCGATGACGGAGTGGACGCCGAAGCCGCCGGTCAGCGCGCGCACGCGCGCGACGGCCTCCTCGCCACGCTCGCTCACGACATCCGTTGCGCCGAACTGCTTCGCCAGGGCAATCCGGTCGGGATGGCGGCCCATCATGATAATCTGCTCGGCGCCGAGGCGGCGCGCGGCGATGACGGCGCAGAGGCCGACGGCACCGTCACCGAGGACGGCCACGGTCTTGCCACGGCCGACCTTGGCGGCGCGGGCCGCATGATGACCCGTTCCCATCACATCTGAGAGCGTGAGCAGCGACGCCATCAGCGCATCGTCTGCACGGACCGGTAGGACGACGAGCGTTCCGTCTGCCTGCGGGATACGCACCGCTTCGGCCTGTGCTCCGGGAAGCTCGACCGTGCCGAAGAACCCCCCGTGGACGCACGACGTGTGCAGCCCCTCGTGGCAGAACGCGCAAGTACCGTCGGAGTAGGCGAACGGCATCACGACGACGTCGCCGACCTTCAGGGTGCTGACGCCCGAGCCGACCGCCTCGACGTTGCCGATCGCCTCGTGGCCCATGCAGCGGGGGGGCTCGCCCGGCTTCATCAGCTTGTACGGCCAGAGATCACTGCCGCAGATGCACGCGCGGCTAACGGTGACAAGCGCGTCGGTCGGTTCGATCAGGCGGGCGTCCGGGACGTTCTCGACGCGGACGTCTCCTGCGCCGTGCAGAACGGTCGCGCGCATCGCGATCTATCTCGTGCTTCCGGCGAGCGCGGGGTCGTCGAGAGCGAGCGACGTGGACAGCTCGCGGTAGGCGGCGATCTGCGCCTGGAGATCGGCGACGTGCTGCTCGGCGAGGGCGATGGCATCGGCGCCGGCGATGAAGCGGCGCGGCGGCGGATCCTCCCCGGCGATCGCTACGAGCGCCCGCGCGAGCTTCGCCGGGTCGCCGCCTTGCCGGCCGCTCTGTGCCTGCCACCACTTCAGCTGCTCCGCCGTGCGGTCGGCGTAGTCCTCGATGGACGGCTCACCGTAGGTCACGGACGCCGGCTCCAGGAGCTCGGTGCGGAAGAACCCCGGGTTGACGATGGTGGTGGTGATGCCAAACGGCGCGACCTCTTGCTGCAACGACTCCATCCAGCCCTCGAGGCCGAACTTCGCCGCGGCGTATGCCGAACAGAAGGCAAACCCGACGAGACCGGCGGTCGACGAGATCGAGATAATGTGCCCAGAGCGCTGCTTCCGCATGACCGGGAGGACGGCGCGGGTGACATTCATCGGGCCGATGAGGAGCGTGCCCAACTGCCGTTCGATCTGCTCTGGCGTCAGCTCCTCGAAGTAGCCGGCGAAGAAGTTACCGGCATTGTTGACCAGCACGTCGATGCGGCCGAACCGGCTGACAGCAGCCCGCACGGCCGCCGCGGCATCGGTGCGGCTGGTGACGTCCAGCTTGACGACCAGCAGGTCGTCCGACCTACCCACAGCCTTGGCCACGGCGTCGGGGTCCCGGCCGGTGCCCACCACCGCATGGCCGGCGGCCAGGGCGGCCTTGGCGAAATCGACGCCCATGCCACGACTGGCTCCGGTAACAAACCAAACCTTCTTCTCGGTCTTTTCAGTCATGGTACCTCCTCGTCGCTGACCTTTTCCATCCAGTCCACGGCCCTGCCGTTGAGCCGTTCCTGAATGGCGATGTGCGTCATGGCGGTGGTTGGCGCGGCGCCGTGCCAATGCTTCTCACCGGGCGGGATCCAGATCACGTCACCGGGCCGGATCTGCTCGATCGGCCCTCCCCAGCGCTGCGCGCGGCCGCAGCCGGCGGTCACGATCAGGGTCTGGCCCAGCGGGTGCGTGTGCCATGCCGTCCGGGCGCCAGGCTCGAACGTCACACGTGCGCCGGACACGCGGGCCGGATCGGGGGCCTCGAACAGAGGGTCGATACGTACGGTGCCCGTGAACCACTCCACGGGTCCTTTGCCCGAGGGTTGTGAGCCACTGCGCTTGATGTCCATGCGGCCAATCGTAGCGGGACCGTGCGCGCCGGAGTAGCGGGAAAAATGGAGAAGGGCTATTGAATATTATTCACAAATGGTGCGGGACTCACGCCACCTGGATCACCACTTTTCCCGTGGCCCGGCCGGACTCGGAATATGCGAGCGCGTCACGCACGTGCTCTAGCGGAAACATCTTGTCGACCAGCGGTTGGATGGCGCCGCTTTCAACCAGCTGCGTGATTTCTCTCAGCTGCTCCCCGTCGGCACGCACGAAAAGGTACTCGTAGCGGGCATTATGGCGGCGCGCTGCGGCCGTCGCCTTTCGGGACATCACGCTGATCGCCAGGACAATGATCGGGTTGAGTCCCCAGCTCCGCGCAAACGTTGCCGACGGCGTGCTGCCGATGCTCACCACCACCCCACCAGGTTTCACGCACTCGAAACACCTCACCAGCGTGTCACCCCCCGCGCTGTCCAGCACTACGTCACAATCCTTGGCCACGTCTTCAAAACGCGCGCTGCGATAATCAATGGCGACGTCCGCGCCCAGGCGCTTCACCAGCTCTACATTATGTTGCCCAACCGTAGTGAAAACAGTTGCGCCCAAATGACGGGCCAACTGGATCGCCACGCTTCCGACGCCACCGCTGCCCGCATGAATCAACACCCGTTGGTGGGCGGCCAGCGTTCCAGTCTCCACTAAGGCCTGCCACGCCGTCAGCGCAACCAACGGAAGTGAGGCGGCCTCTTCAAACGTCACGTTGCCGGGTTTGAGGGCGGCGGCGCCTTCGCGGACCACGGCAAATTCCGCAAACGTTCCAATGCGGTCTTTGTCCAGACGCGCGTAAATCGCATCGCCTTTCTTGAAGCGCCTCACCTGTGCGCCGACGTCCGCAACCACGCCCGAGAGGTCATTGCCCAGCACCAGTGGGAACCGGTATTTCAACAGCGCTTTCAGCTGTCCAGCGCGCGTCTTGACATCCACCGGATTCACGCTGGCGGCCTTTACTTGAACCAACAAATCCATCGGGCCCATCACGGGGACGGCAATGTCCGCCACCTTCACCAAGTCATTGCTCCCGTAACGCTCGATCAGTGCGGCCTTCATGGAGGGGAACCGTCCGGGCCTGAGTAGCGGGAACAATCGAGAAGGGTTATTGAACATAACTCACAAATGGTGCGCGACGAGCTGAGCGTCCTATCCGCGTTCCTTGCCATAGCCGAGGAACGGAGCTTCACCCGGGCGGCCAACCGTCTTGGTGTGACTCCCTCGGCGCTCAGCCACGCGATCAAGGGGCTGGAAGAGCGGTTTGGCGTACCCCTACTCGCCCGCACGACGCGCAGCGTTGCCCCAACAGACGCCGGTGAACAGCTCATCGCACGTCTGCGACCAGCGCTCGGCGACATTCGCGGAGCGCTGGACTTGCTTACGGGGCTGCGGGACCGGCCGGCGGGACGTGTGCGCCTGGTGGTGTCGCCCATTGCCGCGACGACCGTGCTCGCACCGAAGCTGGGACAATTCGCGCGCGAATACCCCGATGTCGTGCTCGACGTGACGACCGATGAGAGTCGCGTCGACCTCGTCGCCGCGGGCTTCGACGCCGGCATGCATTTCGGGGAATTCATCGAGCGGGACATGATCACCTTCCGCGTCTCCAAGGACCACCGGCCGGCCATCGTGGGTTCGCCCCGCTACTTCGAGTCGCACGAGAAGCCGGTACACCCGCGTGACCTCACAAGCCACCGCTGCATCAACTTTCGACACGGATCCGCCGGCGTGTACCGCTGGGAGTTCGATAAGGGCAAGCAGTCCCTCACCGTCGCGGTGAACGGCCCGTTGATCGTCGATGACGTGGAGCTCATGGTTCGCGCGGCGCTCGATGGCGTGGGACTGGCGTTCATGTCGGAGGAGCGCGCGGCGCCGCATCTCGCAAAGGGGGAGCTCGTGCGCGTGCTCGAGGATTGGTGCCCGCCGTTCCCCGGCTTCTTCCTCTATTATCCTCGTCAACGGCAGCTGCCCGCGGCACTCGCGGCGCTCATCGAGACTCTGCGTCTGTGATGCTCGAAGCCATCGGCAACACACCGTTGGTCAGGCTCCGGAGGATCGTCCCGGACGGCGCGGCTGACGTGCTGGTCAAGCTCGAGTACTACAATCCGACCGGATCGTACAAGGACCGGATGGCCCTGTCGATGATCGAGCGGGCCGAGCAGCGGGGCACCCTTAAACCGGGGATGACCGTGGTCGAGTACACGGGCGGCAGCACCGGTATTTCGCTGGCGTTCGTGTGCGCGGTGAAGGGCTACCGCTGTCGCATCGTGACCAACGACGCGGTGGCGCCGGAGAAGCGGCGCAGCATGGAGATCTTCGGGGCCGAGCTCGAGGTGTTGAAGAGCGCGGGCGGGAAACTGACGGCGGATCTGGTGCCGCGGATGATGGAGCGGGCGCGGGAGATCGCGTCGCAAGAGCCCAGCTACGCGACCGACCAGATGCACAACCCGGACATGGTGGCCGGCTACGAATCGCTCGGCGAGGAGCTGCTCAGGCAGGTGGACGGGTCCATTCATACGTTCTGCGCCGCAGTCGGCACGTCGGGGATGCTGGTGGGGACGTCGCGGGTGCTGCGGCGGAAGGAGCCCAGGCCGCGAATCGTGGCGTTCGAGCCGGCGACCTCTTCGGTGCTGACGGGTGGCAAGGCGGGCACGCACGGCGTCGAGGGCGTGGCGCC
>QHTT01000121.1 GCA_003220935.1 Gemmatimonadota bacterium | reverse complement strand
CATTTACGGCGGGCTGCTGGCCGACGAGTGGCGCTCCGGAGACACCTTCGTGCAGCGCAACGACATGGACCAGCGGCTGTTCGACCCCACCAACACGTTCCTAGCGGGACCGCTGCGCTCGCTCAACCGCGTGCGCGTGGAAGGCCGGACGGCGATTGACAAGCTGCGCGCGTATGCGCCGACCCCGGTTTCGAACGTCGGGTTGATGTTCGCGCTCACGGCGTTCGTCGATAACCTCTCTGGGGAGTACTACTGCAACGGCATCCCTTTGAGCTTCCCCAACCCGGACGGCACGTTCTCGTTTGGGGACCCGGTCTCCGACGACTCGATGTTTGCCCTCGCCGCCGCCACGGCCGATTCGGCATTGGCGAATCGAGCGGGCGCCGACAGCGTGCGGGTGCGGCAACTCGCGTCGATCGTGAAAGCGCGGGCCCTGCTCAACCGCGGTCAGTTCGCCGCGGCGGCCGCGGCGGTGGCGGACGACGTGACGACCCGGTTCCGCTACAACGCCACCTACTCGGTGAACGCGGGGCAGAACGAGATCTGGAACTTGAACACCAGCATCAAGCGCTACTCGATGGGCGACAAGGAGGGTGGGAACGGTCTCCCCTTCGCTACGGCCACGGACCCCCGCATCCCGCGGAAGATCGGCGGCCGCGTGTTCGATAGCGCAACGCCGCTCACCGCGATCACGGAGGGGATCTGGGACCGCTACAGCCCCGTCGCGATCGCGACTGGGGTCGAGGCTCGGTTGATCGAAGCCGAGGCGACGCTCAAGGCAGGCGACGCGGCGACCTGGCTGGCGAAGCTCAACCAACTGCGGGCCGACCCCAAGCTCCTGCCGACGCCAATCGACACGAGCTACCGGCCTGTCGCCGGCACGACGCTCGCGCCGCTCGCCGATCCGGTGCTCGATACCGCGCGCGTGAGCCTGTTGTTCAGCGAGCGGGCGTTCTGGCTGTTCAGCACCGGCCACCGCCTCGGCGACCTGCGGCGCCTCGTGCGGCAATACGGGCGGCCGGTCGAGAGCGTGTACCCCACGGGGCTGTATGTAAAAGGCGGCCTGTACGGCAGCGCGGTCAGCCTCCCGATCCCGCGGGACGAGCAGAACAACCCCAACTTCGTGCAATGCACCGACCAGAACCCGTGACCCTGAGAGGCTGCTGAGCACACGGGGGCGCCAGCGGACCGGCGCCCCCGTTCTCTTTACTGGGAGCCGGTCTTAGTGCGAATGATGATCAGGCCGGCGGTGGAGGTAGCGCCATAGCGGGTGGTAGCTTCGAGTCCGCTCAGCAGCTCGATCGTCACGATGTCACTCGCCGGGATCTGGTCGAGCAGCTGGACGTCGTACACCCGGACGTTGTCCACCATTAGGCGGACCTGGTCGTCCAAGTAGATGCTGGCGGGGCCGCGGCGCGTTATGCGCGCCGGTCTGCCCCGGTTCTCGCGCAGATGGACGTACGGGACCGTGCGCTTGAGCGCGTCCCACGCCGTCTTCGCGCCGGAGGCGGCGATCGCTTCCTGCGTGATGAGCGAGGCGGGGCGAGGCGGAGCTGCAGCCACGTTGCCCGGGCGGGCCCCAGCGCAGGCGTACGCGACCGGCCCAACGAGTGAGAGGGCGCGGTACACGACTCGGAGAGGTCGTCGCGCTCTAGGCGGCTCTCTACCCCTAGAGCGGCAACCGGTAGGACGCGCCTGCGTTCCAGGCGACATCGATCTGGGCCTTGCTGAAGCTCGCGAAGGTGGGACTGGTCATTTCAGTCAGAGAATAGAATAGGCCGTCGCCCTGCGCGAAAATGGACAACCCCGACTTGCCGACGGCATAGGCAATGCCCAGGCCTAGGTGGGCGAACCCCTGAGTCTTGTCGGCACCGGTGGAGCCCCTTTCGTGCAGCAGCACCGCTCCGGCACCGAGGAATCCGTACGGCGTGATCCCCTGGGCGGCCGGGTAATAGGCTTTCAAGTCGGCCGCAACGTAATACCGGTTCAAGTACATGCTGGTCGGCGCCCCCTGCTCGAGCAGCTGGCTCTGCGCGCCGGTCAGCGTGGCTCGCAGCTCCAGATTCTTGTCGATCTCGTAACCGATGCCGCCGCCCAGCGTGAACCCCGTCTTGAACTCCGCAGTGGCGGCCCTGTTGACGTTCTTCAGCGCACTGTACCCTCCACCGTAAGCGAACAAGCTGACTGCGTGATCCTGTGCCGCTGCGGAAACCACGTTGGCCGCCGTCAGCGCCGCCGCGAGGAGGTTGATTCGACCCGGCAAGGCCATGAGGTTCCTCCGTGAGAAAAGTTGGTTGACGTGAGCACTGGTGAATATGTCCCGAGGCGACCCCTCGAGCTAGTCAGACGGGGAGCGCGCTGGTACGAGCTCCCTTAGCCCGGTCCAGACCTGGTCCAGATGACGATCGTGCCGCACTGGCCATTGCCGCGGACGAACTCGAGCGGTGTTTCGGACAGCGTGCGATAGATCTCGACGCCGATTATCCCCGTGGTCGGCATGTCGAGGCTCGTGGAATAAGTCGCCGGGAAGGCGTCCACGAAGTAGTCGGGCCGGCAGTCTCGCGGTGCGCGCGCCATGCGCACGACGCAGCCGGCCGCCGCACCGCGGCACTGGATATGCACCCCGGGCACGTTGCGTAACAGGTCGCTGAGGATGTGGGCGCTCGCCTGCCGGATTTGCTCCTCGGTAATGAAGTAGCCCCGCCCTCCGGACCGGCGCCGCTCGAACTCCCGCCGCCGTTGCTCTGCGAAGCGCGGCTGGCGCTCGACCAGCACTGGATCGAGCTGCACCGGCAGCGGCTCGAGCTCGAAGTCCTGGTGCAGGACTTCGCCGGCCCCGAGCTGCAGGGGCCATGCCGCCACTGCATACCCGAGCGCCCGCACCTGCAGCAGGTAATCGCCGGGGCGCAAACTGTCCTTAGCGAACCGGCCCTCGCTATCGGAAACGAAACCGACGGGCGTGCCGAGCAGCGCGAGCCGGGCACCGCTGACAGGACTGTGGGATTGGCGGTCGACGAGCCGGCCGGTGATCGCCCCGGTGCGGCGCTGCACCGCTGCCTGTGCCGGCGGGCCATACCACGCACCCAGCGCCATGCTGAGGGCAAGAATCTGAACAGCGCCTACGGCGCCGATGCGACCTGCCATGAGGCGAGCCGATCCGCTGGAACGGTCACTTGGATACTACGGGCTGGCAGCGGGCTTAGAAAGCTCGGCGGGGGCGCCGAGATGTCGCAGGGCAGGGACGGATGTGTCACAGGTTGCCGGCACCCCCCCCGTCCACCCGGGAGGACAGCCCGCAACCGCCCCTCCGGAAAGCTCTTGACCAGCGCATCGAGGTGGCGTATTACGTGCAGAGGGTGGTCTGCACTCAACCGTCCGAGCGCTCATGACCGTCACGCTCGCGTTTGCCGTCTCCGGAAGCCGGAAGACCGCTCATCCTACCTCGCGACCGGGCCCGTTTGGGCGCGGCCGCGTTCGTGTGTCATCCCACAGTATCACCGCTCACATGAGGATTGCGCGTATGACCCTACCATGTCGTCGGCATTGGCTTGGTGTGGCGCTGCTCGCGTCCGGGTTGCTCGCCGTGGCGAGCCCGGTGCGGGCGCAAGACGCGGTGATTCGCGGCCGAGTGATCAACGACCGCGGCGAGGCCCTGCCGGTTGCGACCGCGCAGCTGCTGGAGCTGAACGTCGGCGTCTTCACGAACAGTGAGGGCATGTACGTGCTCCAGATCCCGGCGGCGCGCGTCACCGGACAAACAGTGACGCTGCGCGTGCGGACGATCGGTCACAAGCCGTCGGCACGTCCGATCGTCCTGCACGCCGGCGAGCAGACCCAGGACTTTACACTCGCCACCGATGTGAACCTGCTCGAGGCCGTGGTGGTGACCGGCGTGCAGCAGGCCACCGAGGCGGCGAGGGTTCCGTTCGCGGTGAGCCGGATCGACCTCTCGCAGATGCCGGTGCCCGCGGCCAACCCCCTGACCCAACTCCAGGGGAAAGTGCCCGGGGCCGAGATCGTGTCGAACAGCGGCCGGCCGGGCGCGCAGCCGGCGGTCTTGTTGCGCGGCCCCACGTCCATCAACGGCCAGGGAAGGGGTCAGGACCCGCTCTATATCGTGGACGGCGTGATCATCAACGGGGGATTGCCGGACATCAATCCCGAGGACGTCGATAATGTCGAGGTGGTGAAAGGCGCCGCGGCCGCCTCGCTGTACGGCTCGCGAGCCGGCAACGGCGTGATCAATATCACGACGAAGTCGGCTCGGCATTCGCTCGAGGGCGTGACGTTCCACTTCCGCAACGAGGCCGGGGCCAGCGACGTCGAGCGCGACTTCGGGCTGGCCAAGTACCACGCCTTGGTGATGGACGAGACCAATCGACAGTTCTGCGCCGCCGTGAGCGGGCAGCCGCTGTGCGCGCGCACGTTCGACTACTTCTTCGAGCAGTCCCGCATCAACAACGCGCCTGGCCCCTTTGCGCAAGATCCGCCCGCCTTCCCGATCGATCCGGGCGCGACCATCTCGGGAAACGTGCTGCGGCAGCGGTTCCAGATCACGCCGTGGCCTGGCCCGATGTACAACGCCGTGCGCCAGCTGGTGACTCCCCAGCTGTATGACGACAACAGCCTCGACATGCAAGGCCGGCTGGGGGGCACGCAGTTCTACGCCAGCGGGTCGAACCTGACCCAGCAAGGGGCGATCCGCTTCCTGCAGGGGCTGCAACGTAACACCTTCCGGCTCAACGTGGATCAGCTCATCGGACAGGCGTGGAACATCGCATTCCGCTCACAGTACTCGCGCAGCACGCAGGACGGACTCAACCAGGAAGGCGGTGGTAACGCGTTCTTCACCCTGACTCGCGTGCCCGCCATCGTAAACGTACTCCAGCGCGACACGCTGGGCCGGCTGTTCATTCGGCCCAATCTGCAGGGGGGCGGCTCTCAAAACGCGAACCCGCTCTACCAGCTGGAGAACGTCCAGCGCAGCGACTTGACCAACCGCTTCCTGGGCGGCCTGACGGTCCAGTTCACCCCTCCCGCCGCCCCGTGGTTGAGCGTGGATGGGAACTTCAGCTACGACGTCCGGCGCCAGTCGGTAGGGCAGTTTCAAGACAAGGGGTACCGGACCACGACCCAGAACGATGGCGTGAACAACGGGACGATCCGTCGTGACGCCTTCGGACGCGAGTCCATGAACGCGGGCCTGAATGCGGTCGTCCGGCACGAATTCAGTCGCGACCTGGTCACGCGGGTGCGAGTCACCGGGGCATATGAGCAGCGCAAGGCGGACACCGCGAGCGCCTCCGGCAACTTCTTGACGGTCAAGGGGGTGACCTCGCTGAACAATACCCAGTCCGCGGGCCGCACGACCGTCTCGGCGCTCGAAAACATCAGGACGATCGGCGTGTCCGGGGGCGTTGCGCTCGACTACAAGGACCGCTATAGCGCGGAAGCTCTCGTTCGGAAAGATGGCAGCTCGCTGTTCGGGGCGGGCAAGCGCTGGGCCACCTTCGGCCGCGTGTCGGGGGCGTGGCGGGTCGCGCGGGAGCCGTGGTGGTTCGTCCCGCAGATCGACGAACTCAAGCTGCGGGCCACCTACGGCACGGCGGGGCGGACGCCGAACTTCTCGGCACAATACGAGACCTTCACCTTCGGTGCCGGCAACATCCTGCAGCCCGGGACGCTGGGGAACAAGGAGTTGCAGCCCGAACTGAGCAAGGAGCTCGAGCTCGGGGCCGACGTCGAGATTCTGAACCGGTATGGGGTGAACGTCAGCTACGCGCGCGCCAATATCGACCGGCAGATCTTGCGGGCGCCGGTCTCCGCCTCGACGGGATTCACCGACCAGTGGCGCAACGCGGGCGCGCTGCGCAACACCACCTGGGAGGCGGCGCTCAACCTGCCGCTGATCCAGCGGCGCGACCTGTCGTGGTCGGTGCGATTCATCTACGACCGCACGCGCTCCATGATCACCCGGCTCGACATCCCGGAGTACTTCGACGGCACGAACCTCCAGGGAACGGGAACGATGTTCAAGATCGCGGCTGGCGAGCGGCTGGGGACGTTCTACGGCCACAAGTTCCTCACCAGTTGCAGCGAGCTCCCCGCACCGTTCAACACGGATTGCGGCGGGGCGGGCGCTTCGTTCCAACGGAACGACGAGGGCTGGTTGGTGTGGGTCGGGACCCGCAACAGCTGGCGCGATGGCATCACGAAGAACCTGTGGGAGACCCAGCTCCCGAGCGGCCCGTGGGGCGTGACGCTCAACTGGGGCATGCCCATCCTGCTGCGCGGCTCGGGATCGGACGGCAAGAGCCCGGCGCTCGCCGCGCTGGGGAACGCCCTCCCGGACTTCCACTTCGCGGTATCGCAGGACTTCAGCTGGCGACGGCTGAGCGTGTACGCCCTGGTGGATGCGTCGATCGGGCAGGACGTGTGGAACCAGGGCTTCCACTGGGCCCATCTCGACTTCCTCTCCAAGGACGTCGACCAGGTCGGTAAGTCGGTGGAGACGGCGAAACCGATCGGCTACTACTGGCGCACCTCGCCCGCCGACGGCTTCACCGGGCTCGGCGGGTTTTACGATCAGCTGCAGCCGAACAACTACACGGTCGAGGACGCGAGCTACGCGAAGCTGCGCGAGCTGACCGTCTCCTACCGGGTCGGACCCGTGGGCGGCATCGGAGACTGGCAGGTCAGCCTGATCGGGCGCAACCTGTTCACGATCACCGGTTACCGGGGGTTTGACCCCGAGGTGGGGATCGCATACACCGGCGGGGGCTTGGGGTCGGCGGCGCTCAACGCGGTTGACGCGTTCACGTTCCCGAACCTGCGAACGTTCTCGGTCGCGGTATCCACGAGCTTCAAATAACTGGGAGACCCGCACGGCACCATGCGGTGAGTCCGCGCGGCGCCAAGCGGTCGCTCTGGGGGAGGGATACGATGCGCAAGCTTCGTCTTCTAGGATGCGGTGTCGTGGTGGCCGGTCTCGCGGCGTGCCGAGAGCCGCTGGTTGTCGATAACCAGAATCAGGCGGACAAGGACCGTACGCTCGCGACGGCCGCCGACCTCGAGACCTTCATCGGCTCGACCTACGCGGTGGCGCACCAGGGAACGTTCGGGGGGAACGACGGGCTGCAGACCCAGCTCATGGTCATGGCCTTCGAAAACGTCTCCGCTCTCGCCAACTTCGGGATGGGCCCGCGTGGCGCCATCCCGCGCACCCCGATCGACAACACGCCGAACGCCGCGGGGGACGCCGGGAACCTGCGCGACTTCAACTTCGAGCATCGGGCCGCTCGCATGGCGACGCTGGGCCTCGCCAAGCTGAAGACGGTCGTGATCGGGAGCAGCCCCGCGGATCCCAAGAACGCCCGCGCGGCGGCGTTCGCGCACTTCACCCTGGGCGTGGCGCTGGGCAATCTCTCCCTGGCGTACGACTCTGCGTCGATCGTCACCGAGAACGACGACTTCAACGCGACGATCCCGCTGTCAGGCTACAAGGACGTGAATAAAGCGGCCCTGGCTCACCTCGACTCCGCCATCGCCATTGTGCGGGACACGTCAGCGTTCCCGAACCTGCCTGATTTATGGGTCAAGGGAAACGCGCTCACCTCGGACCAATTCATCCGCTTGATCCGGTCGTACAAGGCGCGGTTCCGGGCCGGGGTGGCGCGCACGCCCGCCGACCGGGCGGACGTCGGCGCGGGCGGGATCGTGGACTGGAACAAGGTGATCCTCGACGCCGACAGCGGTCTAACGGCGGATCTGATCATTGCCATGGATCCGTCGGCGGGGTGGGACATGGTGTGGGTGGCCCAGCATTACGCGACCGGCTCGGCGAATTGGCACCAGATGTCCCAGTTCATTCTCGGGATGGCCGATACGTCGGGCGGTTATGACACCTGGTTGAGCACCACGCGGTTCAACCGCGCACCCTTCCTCGTCGTTTCCCCCGACCGCCGGCTCCCCCAGGGAGCGACGCGCGCGGCGCAGGTCGGAGACACCCTCCGGCCGGGGTTCCGGAGCTTCTATGTGGGAACGAGCGCCAACCCCGGCCGGCCGTTCGTGCGGAACCGGCCGGCCGGACTGGATCAGCCCGGCGACCCGTTCGGCATCTCGATGTACGACTTCTATCGTAGCCGCAGCTTCTTCTCGGCGGCGCGCATCGGGCCGTATCCGGTCATGACGGCGGCGGAGATTCGGCTGCTGGCCGCTGAAGGCTACCTGCGGCTGGGCAACTTTGCCGCGGCGATGCAGCGCATCAACGTGACCCGCGCCGACTCCTTGCGCGGGAATCTCCCCCCGCTCGCTGGATTAGCGGACACACTCACGGCGGTCCCTGGCGGTACTGCGTGCGTGCCGCGCGTGCCCGATGCGGCGCAGAACTTCAGAAAGAGCAAGTGCGGCAACATCTGGGACGCCCTGAAGTGGGAGTACCGGATCGAGACGATGTACACAGGCTACGGAATGTGGTACTTCGCCGGCCGCGGCTGGGGCGACATCCCCGAAGGCACGGCGTTCAACTGGCCGGTGCCGTGGCAAGAGCTGTTCCTGCGGCAGGAAGCCATCTACGGGCGCGGCGGCTTGGGTCAGCCAGGCAGCGCGGCACGGGGCAACTACGGCCTGTTCGACGGCGGCGTCTATGGGTGGCAGTGATCGTACACGGACTTCGGCTCGCGCCCTCGCGAGCGGGCTCGCGGCAGTCGTAGCCGCGGGGTGTTACAGCTACCGGCCCCTGACCGCCTCCCTGCCGGCCGCCGGGACACCGGTCTCGCTGGTTCTCAACGATCATGGCCAGGCCGCCGTGGCCGACAAGTATCACAAAGTGGTCGGGCGAGACCGTCGGCCTGCGTAAGGACTATGTCGCCGTCCCCTACGAACGACGGTTCTCCAGGAAGCGAACGATCTTGCTGGTCTCCAGTGTCGCGGTCGCGCTCGGTGTCTTCATCGCGAGGCGTGACCTGTTCGGCCTCGGCGGCCCGCAGCTCGAGCCGGGCGGTGGCGGCCCCCCCAATAACCAATGAACAACCATACTCAAGTCGAGTGCACGATGAATCCTCTTCGGTCTTGCCTGGTAAGTGTGCTCACATTGGCGGCGTTGGGCTGTCACGGAGATGCGGTGACGAATCCCCCCGCGATTCACAAAGCCGGCATTCACTACGTCAATGCCGTCCCGGACACGATGCAGCAGGACGTGCGTATTATGGACATCGTGTCGAACTCGGGGCTGTTCGACGCCAACTTCCGGACCTACGATATGTTCTATAAGGACATCGAGGCCGGAACCCGGCACGTCCGGATCTTCTTGAGCAGCACCGACCCGGCCGTCACGTCCACGGTGCTCTTCGACACCTCCTACAGCTTCACCGAAGGCCAAGACTACACCTTCATTCACGCCGGGTTCGCGCGGTCCGGCCAAACGCCACGCCGTGCCGTGTGGATCGTGCAGGACAACACCCCGGCTCCAGGGGCCGGTCAAGTCGGTTTCCGCTTCATCCACGGGGGGGCGGGGCTGGGTCCCGTAGACGTGAACCTGATTCGTCATGGGTCGGATACCCTGCCGGACGCACCCCTCATCGCGAACGTCGCCTACGGCACGGTCGGCACCTACCTAACGATGAAGGCGGACTCGTTCCAAGTTCAGCTGAGCGGCAACGTCGTCTATTACGACACGCTCCGCGTCGTCGTCACGGCGGCGGGGACCAAGACGCCGGCACTTTTCACTGCGACGGCACCGCTCGGCGTTCCGGGCACTCCGCTGGTGAATCCGATTGGAGGGGCCGCGATTCCAGGAAGCGTTCTGACGGCCTTGATGGTGCCGCCATCAGTGGCCGGCAGCCCGGCGCCGCCCACATTCACGACGCCGACGGCTCTGTATTTGGTCGACCGTCGTCCGCCCGACACAACGCCCTGAGTGGGGTAGGGTGCGGCGCGCGGCGGCCGCACGGCGTTCAGGGACGCCAGCGCGGCATGAAGTCGAGCGTGAACTGGGAATGGGTCACCCGGGTGAGGCCCGAGCCGTCGGCCTGTATCACCCACAGGTCGCCGTCGCTGTCGAACGCCAGCCGGTTCCCCTCGGGCGACCAGGCCGGGAGCTCGTCCGGCACGCTGGGATCGGTGAGCTGTCGCACGCCGCTACCGTCCGCGTTCATTACGAAGATGGCGAAATCCCCCGCGCGGTCCGAATGGAACGCGATCTTCGTGCCGTCCGGCGACCACGCCGGGCCGACGTCCGTCGCGGCGTTATTCGTGACATTCGCGGGATTGGTGCCGTCCGCGTTCATGACAAAGATCTCCGCATTGCCGGTGCGGTCGGATACGAACGCGATCCTGGTGCCGTCCGGCGACCAGGCCGGCTGCTCGTCGGCGGTGAGGTTCGTCGTGAGCCGCGTGACGCCCGTCCCGTCCGCGTTCATCAGGTAGACCTCGTTGTTGCCATCGCGGTCGGAAACGAACGCGATCTTCGTCCCGTCCGGTGACCACGCCGGCTGCGCCTCGTTTGTCGTATCCGTGGTGAGCCGCGTCTCGCCAGTGCCGTCGGCGTTGATGACATAAATGTCGAGCTGCGACGCGTTGCCTCCGGGCGTGAGATTGCGGTTGGATTGAAAGGCGATCTTGGTGCCGTCGGGGTTCCACGCCGGCCAGGAGTCATCTGCGAGGCTGGTGGTAAGCTGAACGAAGCCGCTCCCATCGGTATTGATCAGGCAGATGTCGTACTGACCGAGGCGAGCGTCGCTTACAAAGGCGAACTGGCCGGGCCCGGCGCCGGGCCCTGTAGGAGTGTCTTTGTGACAAGCGGCGCCGACGAGCCCCGCGACGAACAGCAAAACGAAGCGGGGCGCTGCTGGCTGCGCCCCGCTCGTAGCTCCATAGCCTCCACGCCGCTCAGTCCACGATCGCATCCGGCAGCACGTACTTGACCGGGTCCACGGCGTGGCCGTTCACCCAGACTTCATAATGCAGGTGCGGCCCGGTGGAGAGGCCGGTCGAGCCGACCTTCGCAATCACGTCTCCGCGCTTCACGCGCTTCCCGCGCGAGACCAGGATCTGCGAGCAGTGGGCGTAGCGCGTCACGAGACCACCGCCGTGGTCGATGGTCAGCATGTTGCCGTAGCCCTCTTCCCACTTGACGTCGGTGACGACGCCGGCAGCCGGCGCCTCGATCGCGGCGCCCATCTTGGCGGTGACGTCGATACCCTCGTGCGGGCGCGCCAGGTGGAGGATCGGGTGGATACGCTCGCGCGCGAACGCGCTCGAAATCCACCCCGCCGTCGGCATGATGGACGGCGTCGCCGCCAGGCGCTCGCGCTGCTTGGCGAGCGAGCCGTACGCTTCGTTCAGCGAGCGCACCAGGATGTCGGCGCGCCGGCTGAGCGCGTCCACGTCGACCCGCGCCGCGATCGCTTCCTGGCCCTTCGGGCCGATCGCCGCGAGGCTGTCACGCTCCGACCAAGCCCCGGCCGGGCCGCCGATTCCCGCCCGCTGCACGCCGGTATCCGTCGGCGTCAGGCCGGCGAGCAGCCGTAGCTCCTGCTCCCGCTCGCTGAACTTGTTGAGGGTGTCGGTGAGACCGACGAGCCGCTCGCGCATCCGCTGGACCTCGTCCGCGAGCACGCGGTTTTCATTCTCGAGCGCCCGGCTGCGGGTGATGTTCACGCCGCGCGAGATGGCGGCCGCGCCCAGCACCAGGAACGCCAGCGAGACCACGCTGCCGATCCCGACCAGGGCCTTTACGACGGTCTGTGACACCTCGACGGCGCGGGAAGCTCCCGAGCCGTGAGGCACGACCATGACAGTCCAGCGTCGCTCCGCCTTCTTGCTCATCTCCCTCAGCGACCTCGCGTCAACGCGTGTGGCCCGGCGCCGGGGGCGCCGGTACTGCATGTACGACCGAAGGGAGAATCCGGACAGGGCGTTGGGCCGGGTTCCCGGTGGGACTACAAAACTACGGGTCGCCTCGAGAAGCGTCAACCAGGAATTATTTGCAAGAAGTGAGCCAAATCACGGCCTTTTGGGGCTTTTGGGCATCACGCCGGTGCCAGGCGGAGCTTGGGAAAAAGGATGGGTGGCTTGGCGATCGGGCGGCCGGCGACATCGGGGTCCGTCACGGCCGCGAGGCGTATCGGGCCCGGCGGCGTGGCAGGCCCGAACAGCCGCAACACCGTTTCTGCCGTCGCGGGCACGAACGGCTCGGCCAGCACCGCCAGCCGGACGACGGTGCGGGCGAGGCTCGCGAGCACGTTGTCGAGCTCAGCGTCCCGGCCCGCCTTCTTGAGTTCCCAGGGCAGCGTCTCCTGGATGTAGCGATTGGCGCGCGCGGCGAGATCCATCCACTGCGCCGCCCCCTCTTCGAGCCGATACGCATCCATCGCGCGCCGGTACGCCGCGACAGCCGTGTGAGCGGCGTCCTCGAGCGGCGCCGCCCATGCCCCGCGGGGCACAATGCCGCCACGGTAGCTGTGGATCATGTCGAGCGAGCGCTTCACCAGGTTGCCGAGCGTGTTGGCGAGATCCGACTCGTAGCGCGCATCGAACCGCTCCCAGGTGAAGTCGCCGTCGTTCGTGAACCCGACCTCGCGCAGCAGGAAGTAGCGCAGCGCGTCGGCGCCGTACCGCTCGATCGCGGCGTCGAGGCTCACGGCCGTGCCCGCGGTCTTGCTCATCTTGGCGCCCTCCCACTGGACGTACCCGTGCGCCCAGACGAGCCGCGGTAGCTCGAGGCCGGCCGCGAGCAGCATGGCCGGCCAGACGACGCAATGGAACCGCGTGATCCCCTTGCCGATCACGTGCAGGTCGGCAGGCCAGAGGCGCTCGTACCCGGCATCCGGGAAACCCGTCGCAGAGAGATAATTGATCAGCGCGTCGAACCAGACGTACACCGTCTGGTCGGAGTCGCCGGGGAAGGGAATCCCCCACGGCAAGCGCTGGCGGGAGATCGACACGTCCTGGAGCCCGGCCTCGACGAGCCGCACCACCTCGTTGCGCCGGATCGCTGGCTCGACGCGCAAAGCGCCGGATCCGATCAGCTCGAGCAGGCGCGGACCGTACGCGCTCAGCCGAAAGAAGTGGTTGCGCTCCTTCGTGGGCACCAGCTCGAGGGTGGGATGCTCGATGCAGCGGCCGTTCACGATCTGCGCGCCCTGCTTGAACTCCTCGCAGCCGGTGCAGTAGAGGCCCTCATAGTCCGCTTCGAACAGGTCGTCTGGGCGGCATTGCCGGATTCGCTCCAGCAGGGCGGTCACGCCGCGCACGTGCCGCGGCTCCGTCGTCCTGATCCAGTCGTCGTGGCTGCAGTGCAGCCGCGCCCAGTAGTCGGCGAACGTCTCCGCCATCCGGTCGACCCATTCCCGGGGCGTCACGCCGCCGCGCGCCGCTGCCTGGATGACCGACTGGCTGTGCTCGTCCATCCCCATCAGGAAGTGGACGTCGTCGCCCGCGAGCCGCCGATACCGCGCGATGCAGTCCGCGCCGATCTTCTCCAGCGCGTGGCCCAGGTGCGGCTCGCCGTTCGAGTAGTCGATCGCCGTCGTGAGGTAGAACTTAGCCATCGCGCGCGACTTCCTCCTTCAGCTTCTCGAGCGACACCACGCGCGTGTCGCCCGCATCCTCGGCGCGCAGCGTCACGGTCTCGCGAAAGATGTCCACCGCGAGCACCCGCTCGGACCCCACGGCCGTGCGCAACACTTTCCCCTCTTTGGGGAAGCGCTTGCGGGTCTGCACGTAGAAGTCGTGCTCGTAGCGGAGGCAGCACAGCAGCCTCCCGCAGCCGCCCGAGATCTGCGACGGGTTGAGGGATAAATGCTGGTCTTTCGCGAGCGACAGGCTCACCGGCCGGAGCTCGGGGAGCCAGCTCGAGCAGCAGAACTGCCGCCCGCACCGGCCCACGCCGTCCAGCCGCTTCGCTTCGTCGCGCGCGCCGATCTGGCGCAGCTCGATCCGCGTGTGAAACAGGCTGGCGAGGTCGCGCACCAGCGCGCGGAAGTCCACGCGCTGCTCGGCCGTGAAGTACACCGTCAGCTTCTTCTTGTCCCACTGCCACTCGGCGTCGGACACCTTCATCGGGAGGGTGTGCTGCTTCACCCGCTCCATCACCTTGCGACGCACCTCCGCTTCGTCCTGGTGCAGCCGGTCGGCGAGTGCCGCGTCGTCGGGGCTGGCGCGGCGCACGATGCGCCGCTCGGGCGTGGGTGGGGCCGCAGCGGCCTCGGCGAGGCTGCATCCCGTGCACCCCCCGCCGCACTTGCGGAGAGCGACGGGGCCGAGGGCAGACACGCGTCCGAGATCATGGCCCCGCTCGACTTCCACGATCACGGGATCGTGCAGCGCGAGCGGCTCCTCGGACGGCCAGATGAAGTATTCCTTCCGGTTCCCCTTGAACCGGACTTCCACGACTGGAGTCAACTCACTTCTCGCTCAGGGCACCCATCGAAAGGTACTTCTCCTCTCGACGTTTGAGCAGCTTCTCGATCTTGGTCTTCCGGAGCAGGCGCGCGTGGCGGCGCAGCGCGTCGCCGAGGGCTTCTGCAGCCGACTCGGGGTCGGCGTGGGCGCCCCCGGCCGGCTCCGGGATGATCTCGTCGATCACGCCGAGCTCCAGCAGGTCGTCGGCGGTGATCTTCAGGGCCTCGGCCGCCCGCTCCCGCTGGGTCGCGTCCTTCCACAGAATCGCCGCGCAGCCCTCGGGCGAGATCACCGAGTACACCGAGTTCTCGAACATCAGCACCCGGTCGGCGAGCCCCACCGCGAGCGCGCCGCCGGAGCCCCCTTCGCCAATGACGGCGGTGACGATGGGCGTGCGCAGCGTCGCCATCTCCACCAGGTTGCGGGCGATCGCCTCGGCCTGCCCGCGCTCTTCCGCGCCGAGTCCGGGGTAGGCACCCGGCGTGTCCACCAGCGTGATCACCGGGGCCCCGAACTTCTCCGCGAGTGCCATCAGCCGCAGCGCCTTGCGGTAGCCTTCGGGGTGGGCCATGCCGAAGTTGCGGTGCAGGTTCTCCTTCGTGTCGCGGCCCTTCTGGTGCCCGATCACCATCACGCTCATGCCGTCGAGCCGCGCCCACCCGCCCACGATCGCCGGGTCGTCGCGGAACAACCGGTCGCCGTGCAGCTCGACGAAGTCCGTGAAGACGGTATTGACGTAGTCGAGGGTGTAGGGACGCTTCGGGTGGCGCGCGACCTGGACGCGCTGCATCGGCGTCAGGTTCTTGTAGATGTCGCCGCGCAGCTCCGCCAGCTTCCGCTCCAGCGCCGCGAGCTCCTTCGACACGTCCACCGCCGAGTCGCCGGTGACGCGCTTCATCTCCTCGATCTGGCGCTCGAGCTCCAGCAGCGGACGCTCGAAGTCCAGCGTATGGGTCGCCATCGGTCAGGTCGTCCTCACGAGGTGCACGTGGTCGGGGCCCAGCAGCCCGCGCAGCGCTGCCAGCAGGTCGTCGGCGGCTTCGACGCGCAGCGAGCGGCTGCGCAGCCGGGCGACCGACGGCTGCGGCCCTCCTCCGGGCTGACGCCCGGGGTCAGCCCCGGGCTCACGCCCGGGGCTAGCGCCGTTCTCGTCCGCTTCCGCCCATTCCACCAGCACCGGGCATGGTCCCGGGTGCGCGGCGCACAGGGCGGCCACGGCCCGGGCGGCGTCGGGCGGCGGGGGAGCGGTTCGCGTCCATACCAGCGCCACGCCGATCGCGCCCTTCGCCCGGAGCTCGTCCAGGGGCTGCGCCCCATCCACGATGAAGGGCGCCTGCTCCTCGTCCCGGTCCCGCGCGCTGTGGCCTCCGCTGAGGAGCAGCGCCTGGTCGGGCCGGATCACGTCGTTGAGCTTGGCCCACGCCTCCGGGAACACCAGGGCTTCGGCCGTGCCGTGGAAGTCCTCGAACACGAGGCGTGCGTACTCTGCGCCGGACTTCTTCGAGATCTGACGCTTCACGACCGTGACCACCGCGGCGACCCGCACCTTCTGGTCGCTCCACCGGCCGAGCGTGGCGGTGGTCCGGGTACCGAAAAGCTCCACCTCGGCGCGGTACTTGGCGAGGGGGTGTCCGGAGATGAAGAAGCCGAGCACGGCCTTCTCGCGCGCGAGGCGGTCATGCTCGGTCCAGGGGAAGACATCGGGGAGCGGGGCTCTGGGTCCGGGGGCCGGGGTGTCCCCCCCGCCTCCGAACAGCGCATGCTGACCAGACTCCCGCTCCTGCTGGCGCGCCTGCGCCTCGGCAAACGCGACGTCGAGCGCGGCGATGAGCTGGGCGCGGTGGCCGCCGAGCGAGTCGCAGGCGCCCGCGTCGATCAATGCCTCGATCACCCGCTTGTTGCAGAGCCGCAGGTCGATGCGGTCGCACAGGTCGACGAGCGAGCGGTACGGCCCTGCCGCGGTCCGCCCTGCGATGATCGACTCGATCGCGCTTCCCCCGACATTCTTGATCGCGCCCAGCCCGAACCGGACTCGGGCGTCGCCGACCACGGTGAACTTGAACCCCGACTCGTTCACGTCGGGCGGCAGCACTTCGAGGCCGAGCTCCCGCGCTTCGGCGATGTACTGCACGACCTTGTCGGTGTTGCCTATCTCCGACGACAGCAGCGCCGACATGAACTCGGGCGCGTAGTGCGTCTTGAGCCACGCGGTCTGGTACGACAGCACCGAGTAGGCGACGGCGTGGGACTTGTTGAAGCCGTACCGGCCGAACGTCTCGATCTGGGCGGCGATGTCCTCGATCACCCGCAGCTGGTGCCCGCGCTCGACCGCGCGCGTGACGAAGCGGCCCAGCTCCTGCTGGATCAGCTCCTTATCCTTCTTGCCCACCGCTTTGCGCAGCACGTCCGCTTCCGCCAGCGAGAACCCGGCGAGCACGTTGGCGATCCGCATCACCTGCTCCTGGTAGGTGATGACCCCGTAGGTCGGCTTGAGGATCTCTGCGAGCGCAGGGTGCGGGTAGCGTACCGGCTCGCGGCCCAGCTTGCGGTTGATGAACACGAGGTGCATCCCGGTGTCGAGCGGGCCGGGCCGGAGCAGCGCGTTCGCCGCCACCAGGTCGTCGAACCGGTCGCACTGCATGTTGCGTAGACAGTCGGTGGCGAGCGGGGACTCGAACTGGAACACCCCCGCGGTGCGGCCGGAGCGCAGCAGCCGGTACACGTCGGGTTCCTCGAGGTCGAGTCCCTGCATGTCGAGCGTTACGTCGTGCCGCTTGCGCACCATCTCGACGACGTCGTGAATCACGGTGAGGGTCTTGAGCCCCAGGATGTCGATCTTCAGCATCCCCACCTGCTCCAGCCCGACCATGTCGAACTGTGTGATGATCGCGTCCGCTTCCTGCGGCGCGAGGCAGACGGGGACGTAGTCGGTGAGCGGGCCCGGAGCGATCACGACGCCTGCCGCATGCACCGACGCGTGGCGCGCCAGGCCCTCGATCCGGGTGCCGAGCTCGAGGATCTTGCGCACCCGCTCGTCCTGGCCCGCGGCCGCGCGCAGGTCCGGCACCTTCTCGGCGGCTTCGGCGAGCGTGAGGGCATAGCCGGGGCCGGAGGGGATCATTTTGCTCAACCGGTCCACGTCTCCCATCTCGAGGCGCAGCGTGCGCGCCACGTCGCGGAACGCCGCCCGCGCCTTCATCGTCCCGAAGCTGATGATCTGGCCCACCGACTCCCGCCCGTAGCGCGAGCGCATGTACTCGATCACTTCGCCGCGGCGCTCGAAACAGAAGTCCAGGTCGATGTCCGGCATCGTCACGCGCTCGGGGTTCAGGAACCGCTCGAACAGCAGGTCGAACTTGAGCGGGTCGATATCGGTGATGCCCAGCGCGTAGGCGACGAGCGACCCCGCGGCCGAGCCGCGCCCGGGGCCCACCGGGATGCCGCGGGCCTTCGCTGCCGTCGTGATGTCGGAGACGATCAGGAAATAGCCGGCGTAGCCCGTGTGCGAGATGACCCCCAGCTCGTAGGCGAGCCGCTCCGCCACCGGCGGCGGCAGGGGATCGCCGTAGCGCCCCCGCGCCCCCGCGCGCGCGAGGTGGACGAGCAGGTCGTTGTCGGAGGCGAACTCGGGCGCTCTGGGAAACTGGGGCAGGAAGTAGCGCTTCTCGAAGTCGAACTCGCACAGCTCGGCGACGCGCGCGGTCTCGACCAGGACGTCTGGATGCTCCGCGAACAGCGGCCGCATCTCCGCTTCCGATTTGACGTAGCTCTCCTGGCCGAAGAAGCGGAACCGGTTGGGATCGTCCAGGTCCTTGCCGGTGCCGATGGCCAGCAGCACGTCGTGCGCCTCGGCGTCGTCTTTCCTCAGGTAGTGCGCGTCGTTCGTCGCCACGACCGGCAGGCCCAGCTCCTGCGCCAGCCGGTACATCCCCGCCGCCACCACCTTCTCGTCCGCCAGGCCGTGATCCTGGACCTCGAGCCAGAAGCCATCGTTGCCAAACAGCTGCGCGAAATAACGCGCGCTGGCCTTGGCCGCCTCGTAGTTTCCCTGCCGCAGGTAGAGCGCGATCTCACCGGAGAGACAGGCGGCGAGCCCGATCAGGCCGTCCCTGTGCTGCTCCAACGCTTCCCGGTCGATCCGGGGCCGCCGGTAGAAGCCCTCGAGGAACCCGATTGAGGAGAGCTTGATCAGGTTCGAGTAGCCACTGCGGTTCTTTGCGAGCAACACGAGGTGGGAGTAGCCAGCCGGGGCGTCGACGGGCTTCTCGCGCTTATGGCGGCTGCCGAAGGCGAGGTACGCTTCGAAACCGAGGATCGGCCGGAGGCTGCGCGATTTCGCCTCGGTGTAGAACTGCCACGCCCCGTGCAGGTTGCCGTGGTCGGTGACGGCAAGCGAATCCATACCCAGGGCCCGGACCCGGTCGAGCAGGTCGGGGATCCGGTTGGCGCCGTCGAGAAGGGAGTACTCGCTGTGGGTGTGGAGGTGGACGAACGGCATGACCCCCCCTAGCGGGCTCGGGCGTCCAGCTCCTCGAGCACGCGGTCGAGGGGGAGTTGCCTGGCTTCGAGCAGCACTAATAGATGATAGATGAGGTCCGCTGCTTCGCTGGCGAGCCGCGCCCGGTCTTCGCTCGTGGCTGCGACCACCGTCTCGACCGCTTCCTCGCCGACCTTCTGGGCGATCTTCGCGACTCCCTCGTCGAGCAACCGCGTCGTGTACGAGCCGGTGGGCTTGTCCCGGGCGCGCTCGGCGACGGTGCGGGCCAGCCGGGTGAGCGTGCCGCCGGTCGCCTCGCCGAAGCAGGTAGGCGCCCCGGTGTGGCACGCCGGACCCTGCTGGCGCACGAGGTAGAGCACCGCGTCCCCATCGCAGTCCACGCGCACCTCCTGCACCGTCTGCGTGTGTCCCGACGTCGCGCCCTTCTGCCACAGCTCGCCGCGCGAGCGGCTGCGGTAGTGGGCCTGACCGGTGTCGCGCGTCTTCTCGAGGGCCTCACGGTCGGCGTAGGCCACCATCAGCACCTCGCCGGCAAGCGCGCTCTGAGCCACGACGGGTACCAGTCCATCGTCCCCGAAGCGCACAGCCTCAATCCAATTTTTGGGGGGGGAGGGCACCCGCTGAAAATACCGGCGCTCACACGCATTGTCAAAATCCCGGCGGCGCGAATATCTTTGCGGCCCATGCGCTGGGTCGCGAGCCTGTTCGCGCTGGTTCTGATGATGGCGCTGTTTCATCGCATCACCGCGGGCGGGCCGCTGGAAGCGCGGGCGACGCTGGCGCTCGGGTTCCTGCTGCTCGTAGCCCTCGTGGGTGGAGACCTCGCGAGGCGCGTGCGCCTGCCGCGCGTGACCGGCTATCTGTTGATCGGGTTCGCGGCGGGGCCCGCTTGGCTCGGCCTCGTTCGCGTGGACGAGGTGGCGGCACTCCAGTTCATCGGGGATGTCGCCGTCGGCCTGCTCGCGCTCGCCGCTGGGTCGGAGCTGACGCTCGAGATGCTGCGCACGGGCCGCACGGCGCTCGGGCGGCTCGCGACCGGTGCGATCACCTTCCCCTTCGTGGCAGTGACGCTCGTCGCATGGTCGGTGAGCCCGTGGCTACCGATCGCGGCGCATCAGCCGTGGCCCGACCGGCTCACCGTCGCGCTCGTGCTCGGTACATTCGCCGCCGCCGGCTCACCCGCCATCACTGTCGCGATGATGGGCGAGCTGGAGGCGCGCGGGCCGTTCCCCCGCTCCCTGCTTGGCGTGACAATTGCACAAGACCTGGGCGTCGCGATCCTGTTCCCGCTCGTGCTCGTGGTCTCCAAGGCGCTGGCGAGCGCGGGGGCGCTCAACCTGACCGTCGCCGGCCGTGCCGCGCTTCATCTCGTGGGCTCGCTGGCCGTAGGGTTCGCGCTCGCTCTTGTGCTCTCCCGTTACCTGCGGCTGGCCCGGCGCTCTGCGGCGGTCTTCCTGGGCGCGGCGGCGCTGCTGGCGGCTGAGACCGCACGGCTGCTGCAGCTCGAGACGGTGCTCATCGCGCTGGCGACGGGGTTCTACCTGGAGAACTTCGCGCGCGCCGAGAGCGAGCAGCTGCGGCGCGAGTTGAACCGGGGTGCGCCGGCGGTGTACGTGATCTTCTTCGCCCTGGGGGGAGCGGGGCTGCAGCTGGGCGTGCTGGCGGAGCTGTGGCCCTGGGCGCTGCTGCTCATCGGATTGCGGCTGGTGAGCTTGCGGTACGGTCTGCTATGGGCCGGCCGCCACCCCGATGTGACGCCGGCCCTTGCCCGGAACGGCTGGCTGGGCCTTATATCGCAGGGGGGCGTGGCCTTGGGGCTCGCCCAGCTCGCGCGGCGGGCGTTTCCTGAGTGGGGGGTCTCGCTCGAGGCCCTGGTCGTGGCAATGATTGGGGTTCACGAGGTGGCGGGACCTATCTGCTTCCGCCAGGCGCTGGTTCGGGCCGGGGAAGTCCTGGGGGGAACTCATGGTGGCGAAGCGGCTGTGGCTGGTCGGAGTGTCGTCGCTCCTGGCGGCGTGTCAGCGGGGTGACGGCACCGGCACGATTCTCCCTCCCTGCACCGGCGGAACAGCGCTCAGCCTCGCGGTCGGGGCGTATCAGGCAATAGACCCCACGCTGAACTCAGGCTGCACGGTGTTCCCGGCGTCCGCGTCGCCCACCGAGTATCTGCTGGTCTCCCAGGCGGCGAGCGGCATCCCCAATGACACGCAGAGCTTCAAGCTGCAAGGGAGCGCCCTCGCGCCGTCCGCAATCGCGCCGCGGTTCGCGGCCCCGGCGGCGTCGCCCGCCGAGCTGTCGCCCGCCGACCAGTTCCATCTGTTCCTGCGGCAGGCCGAGCGGAGTCGCGCCTATCCGGTGCCGCCGCGGCAACCCCGGGCGGCGATCCAGGCGGCGCTGCAAGGGCCCATCCTGCCCAGTGACTCAGGGACGAACCGAACGTTCAAGGTGTGCGGCAATCTGACGTGCGATTCCAATTCCCTGCGCACGGTGCGAGCCACGCTCATGAAGCTGGGACAGCACATCGCCCTCTACCAGGACAGTGCGGCGCCCCAGCCAAGCCTGTCACAGACCGACCTCGACACTCTGCGGGCGGTCTTCGACAC
>QHTT01000063.1 GCA_003220935.1 Gemmatimonadota bacterium | reverse complement strand
GGTGTGGTCGTACAAGACGTGGGACGTGTGCGTCCGGCGCGCGAAGGGTGAAACGAGCACGGTGGGCGTGCGGAAGCCACGCCGCCCATCGGCGTTTCCCGCCGTCTGGTCGGCCGGGGGAATCGGCGCCAGGGGCGGCGGGACGTGGTCGAAGAATCCCCCCCATTCGTCGAAGTTGATGATGAGGACCGTGCTCCTCCACGCGGGGCTGCCCGTCACCGCGCCATAGATGCGGTTCATCATCGCTTCGCCGGCGCGGACGTCACCGTGGGGATGGTCGTCCGCTCCAGTACCAGTCAGCTCCTGCAGGAAACTCCCGTCGACGAAGGCGACGGCCGGCAGCGTCCCCAGGGCGCAGTCAGCATAGAACGCATCGATCGTGCGACTGATCGGCGCGTATTTGGCGCCCCACAACCCCAGGAACGGCACATCGCTGTAGTAATACCTTCCCGACACCCCCCGGGCGGCCAGCCGGTCCCAGATCGTCGGCAGATGCGAGAGCTCGAAGCTGTTTTCAATCCGGTCGGTCTGGCCGGCGTGCTGGTAGATGCGATTGGGAAACGTCGGGCCGAGAATGGCGCAGAAGTATTGGTCGAAGGACGTCCAGTCGGGAACCGCGTGGCCGAGGAAGGCGAGGTCTTGCTGGCGATAGTAACCGATGGAGAAGACGTCGTTCACGCGCAGCCACCCGTCGCACGCGCCGTCGTTGTACTCCACCCGTCCCCCCGCGTAGGAATGGTCGGGATCGGCATAGGCGCAGCCCTGGAAGTCGGGAGCGAGGGGAAACGTCGCGTGGCCTACGCCGGCGCTATCGGCGTAGCTCAGCCCCGCCTGCATGCCGTCGGCGCCCGGGAGCCAGCCGAGGAAGTGGTCGAACGAGCGGTTCTCCATCATGAACACGATGACGTGCTCGATGCCGGATGCCGCGGGGTCGGGCAACAGGCCACCTATGAGCTGCGCGCGCGGCGGCGCGATGATCGGGCGATCGCTGCATCCGAGCGCGACGCTGCCGGCCGCGGTGGCGGCGGTCGTCAAGAACGTGCGGCGCGAGATGGGTAACATCGAGACCTCCTTTGTATGCATCGTGCGTACCGCTTGCAGAGGAGGTGCTCGAGCGGTGTCATCACGCGTCAGGGCTGAGTTTCTGTCTCATCACGCCGGGGAATGTCGCGGCGTTGCCACAGGTGTGTCGTGGGAAGCGTGCCGCCGGGTCAGGTCGTGGCCGGGTGCGGACGGAGCGCGCAGCGGCACCGCATCCGCGCGGCGTCGGGCGCGCTCGGAAACAGGTGATAGTACATGGCCACGATCATCGGTACGAAAACCAAACCGTTGTACACCAGGTGCAGCTCGAGCCGGGGGATCCACAGCTGCACGATGCTCGTGGGAGCGGAGGCCCCGAACAGCGTCTGGCCCGCGATGACCTGACCCTGGAGCAGCGCGTGCTCGATGTGATGCCAGAACTGGATCACCAGCGCCGCGAGCCACCACGTGCGCGACCGGCCCACGAAGCCGGGCAACAGCATCCAAATCCCGACCAGCATGATCAGGGCATACCCATAGTGCAGCACCTCGGAGTGCACGAGCCAGGGGAACGCCTGGCCCAGGACGCCGCGCGCCTGGTGGAGCGGCCACCCGAGCACGTACACCTGATACGCCTGCACCAGATGCTCGGCCCAGTGGGCGATGACGATGATCATGAACGCCCGAAGCGTCCGCCTGTGCCACGGGCCATTGAGCTTTCTGAAGAAGGTGTGGGCCCCGTGGGGCTGGGATTGCGTGGATGTGTAAGCGGTGTTCGCCATGCAGTCCGTCGCCCGTTCGCGTTGCTGGAAGTCGGCTCGCGCAGCCGAGGAGGGCATATTATGCGCCGACTCGGCAAGGGGCGGCAAGGGCTGCGCGCAGCTACCTTTCGAAGATCACGCGGCTATGTTTGAGGACCACCATGAAGGCCACTGAAACCTGCGCGCACGTAACGGCTATCACCGCGATCAAGCATCCGCGGCGCGCTGAGTGCGACGAATGCGTCAAGATCGGCGCATCGTGGGTCCATCTGCGCACGTGCCAGGAATGCGGCGCGACGCTGTGTTGCGACAACTCGCCCAACCGCCACGCCACCAAACACGCGCGGGCGAGCGGTCACCCGGTCATCGCTTCCGCCGAGCCGGGTGAGCGCTGGCTGTACTGCTATCCTGACGATGCCTTCGCGGAGTACTGAAGAGGTCGTTCCTGCCGCGGCGTGGCCGCCACTCCCGCTCGACAGCTGGCGGAATACGTACACGACGCTGCACCTGTGGACGCAGGTCGTGGGCAAGCTCACCCTCGCTCTCTCGGACCTCACGAACCATTACTGGAACACCGCGCTGCAAGTGACGCCGCGCGGGCTCGCCACGCTTCCCCTCACGGTCGGCAATCGCCTCGTGGTGATCAGCTTCGATCTCGCGGCGCATCACTTTGTGGTCGAGAGCTCCGACGGATGCAGCACCACCATCCCCCTCGAGCCGCGCCCCGTGGCCGAGTTCTACCGCCTCGTCATGGATGCGCTGGCGCGCATGGACATCCACGCGCGGATCTGGACGATGCCCGTCGAAGTGCCGGATCCGATTCGCTTCGAGGCGGACAGCATCCATCGCTCCTACGACCCTGCCGCTGCCGCGGCGCTGTGGCAGGTCCTCGTTCAGATCAAGCGGGTGCTCGAGCAGTTCCGGAGCCGGTTTCTCGGCAAGTGCAGCCCGGTCCACTTCTGGTGGGGGAGCTTCGATCTCGCCTACACGCGGTTTTCCGGTCGCACCGCCCCACGGCACCCCGGCGGTATCCCGAACCTCTCGGATGCCGTGACGCGCGAGGCGTACTCGCGCGAGTGCATCAGTGTCGGCTGGTGGCTGGGCGGAGGAAGCACGCCGATTCCGGAGCCTGCATTCTATGCCTACGCGTATCCCGAGCCGCCGGGCTGCCCGGATGCCGTGATCGCTCCCGCGGCTGCGGGCTACGATATGCGCATGCACGAGTGGATCCTGCCGTACGAGGCGGTGCGCGGTGCCTCCGATCCGGACGCGAGCCTCCTCGCATTTGCTCAAAGCACCTACGAAGCGGCGGCGGAGTTGGGGAAATGGGAGCGGGCGACCTTGGAGCGCTAGGCCTCATACACCCATACCTTGGTATAGAGTCAAGGGAAGGAAGCCACTGCCTGATCTCGCCTGCGCGACCCAGCCGCTGTCTCAAGAGTGCGGCAGCTTTGACAGCGCTCTACTGCGAGGAAGGCTAGCCGCGAGTGGCGATGCCGTTTCCGCAAACGAGTTGCCCCCTCGCCCTCAAGCCCCTCCCGGATTGAGAGATCCGCGCGCCCGACGCTCCGCCTCCCGACCCGCCGAAAGCCCTGGTCCCTATCTTGCACGCGGGAGGCCGAGGCTACCAGAGTAACGCCGCAGGTGCGCGCGCCAGAACGGCGCCGATGCAGCCTTGCGACACCCGGCAGGGTGCGGCGCAGTCGCCGTTGCGAGGTCTCGAGGCGTGTCAGCAGTGCGTCGTGCAGCGATCCTTTCCGCTGGCTCCACACCGGCGTCGGTGTCCGAGTCGGTTTCCGCCGTTCTCCGAGCTCCGATTCGATCGCGAAGGTGTTTCCACCGGTGCATGGCCCGTGCGCCGCCTCTGCACGCGAACGGCCTTATTGACACTGACTGACCGGACGCAATAGGAGGAACACGCGGAAGGAGGAACACACAATGAATGCGCGGACCTTGAGCGCAGGACTCGCGGGCGTTGCGCTGATCAGCCTCGCCCTTGGATGTGAGAGGGGAACCCCAGCCTCGACAATGCTGGCGGCAAGGCCCGCCGGGCTCTCCCCCAACTTACGACAACTCGAAAATCACGCTCACCGGCACCGGGACGTTTCGCTCGAACCCGGGAAACCCGCAGGACGTGACCGGCGGGGGGAGCTGGACCACCTATGCCTCCGGCGGCTCGGTGACCGGAAGCGGCACCTACGAGGTCACCGGCTTGGTGAGCTACGTGCTCGCTCCCGGCACGTTTCCATTGCCGCATGACAACATCGGGAACCCCGCAGACGGCCGTGCGGGCCTGCTCGTAGTGCGCGTCGCCTACTCGGACGGCAGCGAGGGCAGCCTCGTCGTGAGCTGTAACTTCGCGGGTACGGCGACGGCCGACGTTCTCGAAGGGGTCACGGCGTCGAAGGGCCGCACAGACTTTTGGAACCCGGCGGCGCCTGCTCCGGGCGTTGCTGGAAACCGGACCGCGTTCCACGTGATCGATTAGGGCACACATCCACGGGGGTGGCGCAACCCGCCCCCGTCAACCCCAGGGAGGAACCATGCAACGCTCTCTGCACCGCCCCGCAATAGTGGCAGCGGCGCTCGGGCTGGCCGCGTGTGCTGCTCCGGGAGATGGCTTCGCTCCGCGCGCCGCGTTATCGAGCGACCTCGCGGCTGCGCCGCTGGCGCAT